>CABLZX010000004.1:0-146478 GCA_902383995.1 uncultured Brachyspira sp. | reverse complement strand
TCTGTGCCTGCGCCAATACCGGTTATAGAGCTTAAATTACCTTGCCCCCCCCCCGAAAACTCTTGTCTTTACTGCGTTTTCCATAATTCATCCTCCTTTTTTTAGTTGTAATGTTGATTTTTATTTTTTAAGAAAAAATATTTATTTTCTCAAACACGCTCCCACTCCGTTCCCGCTATCGTTTCGAAAACAAATATTTTTCCCTAGTTTATTTATTTGTTTTTCTTTGGCATTGCTTTTTGCTTTTTTCTAAGAAACTAAAAAACTTTTTGAGGCGATAGCAGTGCCTGAGGCATCTCCCTCGTTTGCTTTTCCTTAATACGACTGCACTGTTATGAGTGTGCGAGCGTGATTAAGAATTGTTTTTAGGTACTTATAATGTCCGGTGTTTGAGTAAAATTTTTTCTTTTCAAAACGATAGCGGAAGCGTGTCAGAGAAAACAATATATCTTTCTCTTGAAACATTCATATGTCCTGTTTTTTATTATAAACTATTCTGCACTAATATTCAACTGTTCAGGCTGCGGAATGGTAAACCAGAATGTACTTCCGCTATTTAGTCTTGACTTAAATCCGATTTCACCGCCATGGGCTTCTACTATCTTTTTGCATAAAGCAAGCCCTATTCCTGAGCCCTGCTGGCGTTTTAAGATACTCCGGTTCACCTGTGAAAAAAATGAAAATATTGTGTCGTAATCCTTTTTCCTTATACCATCACCGGTGTCTTTTATTTCAAATACAAAATCATTCTTCTCATCTAAGTATGATACTATTGTAATTTTACCGTTAATCTTGTTAAACTTTACAGCATTTGAAATTAAGTTATAAATCAGCTGCTTAAACCTTCTCAAATCTGCACTTATCTGTACATCAACTATTGTGTATGAAAAATGAAGATTTTTTGATTTAACAATCTCATCAAAACTATAAGAAATATCTTCAATAATTTCTTTTGTTCTGAAAGTTTCTTTATTCAGCTCAAGTTTGCTTATCTCAGCCCTGGACATATCCAGAATATCCTGAATTAAACTTAGAAGAAACTTCGCGCTTTTTGATATGTTATCAATATATTTAAACTCATCAGTATCGTCCAGACGGTCTTTTAATATATCAGAAAAACCAATTATTGAATTAAGAGGAGTTTTATACTCATGAGATATACTTGCAAGAAATTGAATCTTCTGCTTATCATGATTTTCCAAATCAATCCTCAAAAGCATAATTTCAAGCCGCGCACTTAAAAAATCAGTAATAATCTGAAGCATTTCGCCAAAGTTATAATTAAACTCTATACGCCTTCCAATAAGAGCAAAGTAACCAAGCAAAAATCCCCGCACTATAATAGGAATAATTATTGTCCTCTCTTTTGAAAGATTTTTAAAATAATCGAGCGTATCTTCCATCTCATAATTGTTGGAAAATAAATCTTCTCCCAGTGTAAAAATTGTTTCAACATTCTTTTTAACATCAGTTTTTTTATTTATATCGGGCGCATAATAAATCTTTTTGACTGAAATGCTGTTCAATTCCTGATTTGAAAGATAAATCCAGGCTGCCTGCGCCTTTGTAAACTTTAAAACTCCCTGTACGGTTTCTGCACACAACTCTTTTACTGTATCTATAGTATTAAGTTTTTTCAAAAATTTACTTAAGAATTTTTCATGTGAAATATTCATTGTATAATTATAATATGAAAAAAAATTCCGGAACAAAAAAATTATTTGTAATTTCTGGGTCGTCAGGTGTCGGTAAAGGTACTGTCCTAAAAGGATTTCTGGCAAAAAACCCCAATTTTATGCTCTCTATTTCCTGTACGACAAGAAAACCGCGCACAGGAGAGGTTGATGGTGTAAATTATTTTTTTATTTCAAAAGAAGAATTCCAAAACTGCATCGATAATAACAAATTTCTTGAATGGGCTGAGTTTGCCGGAAACCGCTACGGGACAAAGAAAAAATATATAAGACAGTGCCTTGATGAAGGTAAGGATATTATTCTTGAAATAGAAACTAAGGGCGCACTTCAGGTAAAAAAACAAATGCCGGAAGCTGTACTTATTTTTATCTGTCCGCCTTCTCTGGAAACACTTGAAAACAGACTTCGAGGACGGCACACCGAGGATGAAGAAACTATTCAAAAACGCCTGCACGAAGTTAAAACAGAATTTGAACGCGCAGAAAACTTTGATTATAAAGTTATAAATGATGACCTTGATAAAGCAATCGAAGATTTAGAAAGAATTATAAACGGAGAACAATAAAATGTTAAGCGGTAAAAATATCCTGATAGGGCTTACCGGCGGTATTGCAGCTTACAAAATCTGCGAACTTATCAGAATGCTTAAAAGAAATAATGCAAATGTACGCGTAATATGTACGCCAAATGCTCTCAATTTTGTAACGAAACTTACATTGCAAAACTTGAGCCAAAATGAAGTAGGTATTGAAGAATTTGAAGTAGAAGACTTTAAACCTGAGCATATTTCATATGCCGATGAAGCTGATATTATGGTAATTGCTCCTGCTACAGCCAACACAATATCTAAAATAGCAAACGGAATTTGCGACAACCTTTTAACCTCTGTTGTATGTGCCTTTAAAAAACCGGTAATTATTGCACCGGCTATGAATTGTAATATGTGGGAAAACCCTGTGATACAGGAAAATATCAGAAAACTTTCTTCTTTAGGTTATAAAATACTTGAGCCGGAAAACGGTTTTCTTGCCTGCGGTTATGACGGTAAGGGCAGACTTTGCAGTTTGGATAAAATATTTGATGAAGTTTCAATGCTTCTTTTATCCGCTGCGCAAAACAAAAAAAAATATGTTATAACTGCCGGCGGAACAATTGAAGATATTGATCCCGTAAGATATATTTCAAACTATTCATCAGGCAAAATGGGCATTGCTCTGGCAGATGAGGCATTTCACCAGGGTAACGATGTTGTACTCGTGACAACAGTGGATGTAAGACGTCCTTACAAGGTAATAAAAATAAAATCTGCCCGGGAAATGCAGCATGCAGTAGAAAAAGAATTTGCTGCTGCGGATTTTGTAATTATGGCGGCAGCAGTTGCTGATTACAGGGTTAAAAACAAATCAGAACAAAAATTGAAAAAGACCGCGGAAGAAAGCATTACGCTTGAACTCGTAAAGAATCCCGATATTTTACACGAACTCTGTAAAAAGAAAACCAATCAGACGGTAATTGGATTTTGCGCTGAGAGCGAAAATTTAATTGAAAATGCTAAAGAAAAAATTCAAAAAAAAGGATGCGATTATCTCATAGCAAATGATATTTCAAGAACGGACATAGGATTTTCAAGCGACTATAACGAAGTTTTAATTCTCGATAGAAAAGGCGGCATGAAAAAACTTGAAAAAGGCTCAAAAGCCGATATTGCGCGAGAAATTCTAAAGGAAATAAATGAATAAATATGATGTTACAAAAAAAATAGAAAAATTTGCACCTCCGGAACTCGCAGAAGACTGGGACTGCTCAGGCTGGGGAATTGAAACAGGGAAAACAGAAGTCAATAAAATAATGCTTTGCCTTACAGTTACAGATGATATAGTAAAGCAGGCAGAGGAACTTAATTGTGATATGATAATTTCGCATCACCCTTTATTTTATGTACCTGTAAGCTGGAAAAAATTTGATATTTACAGCGCCCACACAAACCTTGACCGAGCTGACGGAGGAACAACCGACACCTTAGTTTCAGAACTTGGTTTAAGGATAAACGAAAAAGATGACTTTTTGAGGTATGCAGATGTGTATACAAATATAGAAGATTTCTGCAAAAAATTGTCTGAAATTTCACCAAATTTACGTTATGTAAATAATAAAAATATACGGAGCTTAAAAAAAGTTGCTTTTTGTGCAGGAAGCGGCTCTGAATTTATTAATGAAGCATATGAAAACGGGGCAGATGCTCTTGTAACCGGCGACATAAAATTTCATACCGCACTTGAAAGTCCGATTGTATTGTTTGATATTGGACATTTTGAGAGTGAAATCCTTGTGATGAAAGTATTTGAGAAACTTTTAAGCGGGCTTGACGGGCTTGAAATAGTAAGAGCATTAGAAAAAAGCCCTTTTAATCACTTTAGGGAAAATAATTATTGACAATAAAGTTTTATCATATAGAATTATAAATGTGACCAATATTGGGACGTCGCCAAGTGGTAAGGCAGCTGGTTTTGGTCCAGCCATTCGGAGGTTCGAATCCTTCCGTCCCAGATTTTGAAAGCTCTTTAATAGAGCTTTTTTTTCTTGGAGTATCTATGAAAGTATATAGTATAACAAATCCCAATACTACCCTGACTTACAACGGCGGAAATAAAAAAATTAATACGACTGCTCCTATTGCAAAACAGCAGAGAAGTCCGCTCCATGAAAGCCTTAATACAACAGGAGCATGGTTTGCTTTTGGTGTCGGGTTAGACTGGATTTCAAGAAAGTTCAGCTTTTTTAAATCTCCTATGAAAAACTCGCTTGTAATTAACGGAACGATATCTATTGCTGCAGGAGCTGTTACTGCATACAAAGCTATGTCTAAAAAACAGTAGAAAACTAATATTCTTCACCGACTATTTCAAAAATATTCTTTTTCCATTTATTGATTCGATAAGATACCATTTTTTTACTCATCTTTTTATAATGAGGTCTTATGTCAACGTCTTCTGAAAGAAGCAATTCATATCTCTGCCGGATTTGTGCTGCATAACGATAAATTAAATCATAGCCAAAATCAACAATTCCCATCATCTGCATATCAAAAACCGGTTTTGAAATTGACTTATACATAACTGTTTTATTAACATTAGGGGTTTTCATATTAACACAATTTTTAAAAGCATTGTCGCCAAAAACAAGAATATTTGCATCTACAGCTTTTTTAAAGGCAAGCTTTAATTCCTTTTTCTTTTCTTTACTCAAAGGCTCTATCATCATTCTTTCATAGTGCAGGTCCAAAAAGTTATTCATCATACCGTTATATTTTGCCATATCCTGATACAGTGCAAGAAAACGCAAGACATACTCTTCCTTCTCCATACGGTCTGCTTTATTATTCTTAAATAATCCGCTAAACGGTTCATATAAAGCAAGTTCGTGTATTAAATCATTATATGGACCGCTATAAATACAATTTCTGATTTCCTGGTGATTTAACTGAACTGCTCCTGTATTATATCGTTTAAAAAATTCAAATAAAACTTCCTTACTCTTAATATTATAAAAACAGCTAAAATACAATTTATAGTTTAAAATCCGATTTTTTATATCCGGAGATAATTCTGAAAAATATTTATTATTTAACTCAGAAAAATTATTTTTACTTTTAAACGGAAATAAATTGTTAACAAAATTTTTAATTGTGGTTAATCTCTGCTGCCCGTCAATTACAATTTCAAAATTCTTTCCCTCTGCTGCATAAATATAAATACAAGGTATTGGTAACCCTAACAAAATAGAATCAATCAAACCGGATTTTTTTTCATCATCCCAAACGTAATTTCTTTGGAAATAAGGCTGGATAATAAAATTTTTATAATTACATATATCCTCTATAGACTTAGCATACAGCTCGGTTTTTACAGGCTGTTTTAGAAGTAATTCAGATACACGAATACCGTTACATGAAACGTTATTATCCATAAACATATTATAAAGTAAACAACCAGACATAGCAATCAAATGTTTTTAAACAGTAAAATTAATCATCAATCACTTCTAAAACAAGTTTTTTCCAGGTATCAATCCGCTGTAAGGTTTTTAATTTGCTGCTATGCGAAAGATTTTGCTTAATTTCAGAAGAATATGCCATCATATTTTCAAAACTGGCTTTTATTTTATCTCGGTGTCTGATTATAAGCTCCAGATCAATATCTGCAAACCCCAGCATCTGCATATCAAAAACAGCTCTTGTAAATCTTCTGTAAAAACCTCTTACTTTTGTGTCATTTGATTTAAAAATTATAAAATTCTTAAAAGAATTTTTCCCAAATACAATATTACACGCATCTACAGTTTTCTTAAATACACGTTCCAAATTATTTATGTTGCTGGTAAGTTCTTTCGGATTAGTTTCTTGAAGCTTAAGCTTTTTGCAATAATAATTATCGAGTAACAGTTGGGCATCCTGTGTGTACGAAGTTAAGTCTTCATATAATGCTAAAAACCGTACAATGTATTCTTCTTTTTGCATACGATCTTTCTCAAAATTAAATAATTCTTTGAAAGCTTTATATCCAGATAAATTTTTGATAGCCTCATTGAATTGACCGCTGCAATAACAATTTCTTAATTCTTGCGGAGTTAAAGCAACACCGCCGGTATTGAACCTTTTAAACATATCTAAGACTATTTTGTCATCAGCAACATTTGTAATATTTACAATATGGAGCGTATAATTTAAAAATCTTACTTTTACATTATCAGGTAAATCATTAAAACGTAAACCATTCAAATAAGCATTTAATTTTAAGCCGTCAAGAGGAAATACGTCGTTAACAAATTGAGTGATTGTTTTCAATCTTTGTTGTCCATCAATAACAATCTCTTTTATTTCATTAGAATCATGACGTGTATATGTATATATTGTCGGAATTGGTATTCCCATTATAATTGATTCTATAAGTCTTGATTTTCTTAAATCATCCCAAACATAGTTTCTCTGAAAAAATGGCTGAAGAAGAAATCTACTAGTATTCCTGTAATCATCTAACAACAAATCGTATTTTCTAATTCCAACTTTATATCTTCTCAAATCAATAAAATCTTCAATATTACCCTCTTCTGGCAGAGGAATCTTTTCCATGTATCTGTATTCATCAACAGACACTTTACGTTTTCTGCCGCGTTTTTTAGGTGTGTTTTGCTTTGCTTCAACATCTGCAGAAATTTCATCTTTTTCTTCATTAAAATCCTTTTCTTCCATTTTTACCCCCAATTTTTACCAAACATAGGCGCCTATATTTTTGCATACCATTATTATTAGTATATACAACCATATCTTATTTGTCAATAGAAATATAATAACTAGAATTTATTCAAAAATTATAATAATTACCTTACAAACTCTGGACAAAAATATTTCTCTCTGGGAAAATAGACTTTGCTAGTTTGATATTTAAATAAGGAGAATAGAATTATGAATATGTTTTGCTTTCAGTGTGAACAGACTGCACAAGGCAAAGGATGCACTACGACAGGAGTATGCGGTAAAAAACCCAACACAGCAAATTTGCAGGATGAATTAACCAACAGTCTTATTGAACTTGCAAACTGTGGAGAAAAGAACGAAACAAATACAGAGCTTCTTATAGAAGGGCTGTTTACTACAATTACAAATGTAAATTTTGACAATACGTCTATAATAGCTTTTATCCGGAAAGTAAAAGATAGAATTAACTGCGATAAAACTTTTGATATTAATTCTGTTTGGACAGCAGATGAAGATATTAGAAGCCTTAAATCATTAATTCTGTTCGGATTAAAAGGCATTGCCGCTTATGCACACCATGCAAGAGTTTTAGGATATAAAAATTCTGATGTGGACGATTTCTTTTATACAGCTCTTCAGAATATATCAAAAGCCTTAAGCGTAGAAGAACTTACGGCACTGGTACTCAAAACAGGAGAAATAAACCTTAAATGTATGGAATTGCTTGATAAAGCAAATACAGAAACTTATGGAACACCTGTACCTGTAAAAGTAAGCACAAATATAGAACCAGGACCGTTTATTGTAGTTACAGGTCATGACTTACACGACCTTGCCCTGCTTCTGGAACAGACAAAAGACAAAGGTATTAACATATACACACATGGAGAAATGCTCCCATGCCACGCTTATCCTGAACTAAAGAAATACCAGCACCTGAAAGGGAACTTTGGAACAGCTTGGCAAAACCAGCAGAAAGAGTTTGATAACATCCCGGCTCCGGTGTTATTTACTACAAACTGTATTATGCCTGTAAAAGACAGCTATGCCGATAGAATTTTTACAACATCCGTTGTTGAATATCCCGGTATGGTTCATATCGGCGAGGATAAAGATTTCACTCCAGTGATAGAAAAAGCTCTTGAACTTGGAGGGTATAAAGAACTTCAAAAAATGACAGGTATTAACGGTGGAGAAATACTTACCGTAGGGTTTGGGCATAACACAGTTTTATCTGTAGCTGATAAAGTTATTGATGCTGTAAAATCCGGCGCTTTAAAACATATATTCCTTGTAGGCGGATGCGATGGCGCAAAGCCGGGAAGAAATTATTATACAGAATTTGTTAAACAAACCCCGCAAGATACTCTCATACTAACTCTTGCCTGTGGAAAATACAGGTTTAATGATTTAGATTTAGGTGATATAAACGGAATTCCAAGATTACTTGATATGGGTCAATGCAATGACGCTTATTCAGCTATAAAAGTTGCAGTAGAACTTTCAAAAGCCTTTAACTGTACAGTTAATGAGCTTCCGCTCTCACTTGTGCTTTCATGGTATGAACAAAAAGCTGTTTGTATTCTGCTAACACTTTTATATTTGGGTATTGAAAATATAAGGCTTGGACCGAGTCTTCCTGCTTTTGTATCACCTAATGTTTTAAATCTTCTTGTAGAAAAATTCAAGATTAGACCTATATCTACTCCGGAAGAGGATTTAAAGGAGATATTAGGATGAAGTTTTAATTTTATAATTAATAATTCTTAAAAAAATTTGACTGATAGCAGCTCTAATGTTGTAAATTAATAACAGGAGGTTAATATGAAAAAAATATTAGCGTTATTAACAATTACAGCAATACTAACAGGAGGTGCAGCAGCAATGTCAACAGAATTAGAACAGCCCTTTAAAAAAGGAGAAATTAACCCTTACAATAAATACTTTACAGGAACCACTTATCTTACAAGATTAAGTGAAAATGACACTATCTGGAATTCATCTATTGCAAATGTAACATTTGAACCCGGAGCCAGAACAAACTGGCATAAACATTCAGGAGGGCAAATTCTTCTGGTAACAGCCGGAGAAGGACGCTATCAGGAAAAAGATAAACCGGTGCAAATTTTACATAAAGGTGATGTTGTAAGGATTCCGCCGGATGTTGAACATTGGCATGGCGCCGCTCCGGACAGCATGTTTGCACATATTTCAATAGAAACAAATCTGCCGGGAAATACCACAACCTGGCTTGAACCTGTTACAGATAAAGAATATAAGTAATAAGAAGAAAGGATACTTATGAAAAGATTTTTGACAATGCTGATGCTACTTTTATCAGCACAAAGCTCCGTTGCATCAATGGATGCTATAAAAGAAACAAACCCTGATTTATATATGATTAGCAGCAGATTTATTAATAAAGACGCTGCTGAAAATATAAAACTAAATGATAAAGAAAAAGGTTTAATTCCTATTGTTGTTTTGACTGTAAACCAGCAGCCGGATTTTATGGAAGAATATATACAAAAAGCATTAGATACAGGAGTGTGTCCGGAAGAAATTCTGGAAGCAATATATCAAACAGCACCATATGCAGGGATACCGAAAGCAGTAATTTCTGCCAATACAGCAAGTAAAATTTTCAAAAAGAATAAAATAAAGCTTCCGCTAAAAAGCCAGAGTACAACAGATGCTTCAACCCGCTACGAAAAGGGTCTGGAGACTCAGGCTGCAATTTTCGGAGAAGGCATAAGAAATATGAAAGCAAATACAGCAGATAATCAGAAACATATACCGCAATTTCTTTCACAATATTGCTTTGGAGATTTTTATACAAGAGGAGCTCTTGATTTAAAAACAAGAGAATTGCTGACCGTTTGTATGCTTGCAGCGCTCGGAGATACAGAAAGCCAAATAAAAGCCCATATTCAGGCAAATATAAAAATGGGTAATGATAAAGAAAAATTAATTTCTGCAATAACCCAATCATTGCCTTTTATAGGTTTTCCAAGAACACTTAACGCTTTAAAATATTTAAACGAAATAGTACCAGAGAATGACAAATAATCTGGTGAGCCCGCTTCACTTCCTTCGGTCCGCTCCGCAGTGAAACGGCTAATCATTTTAATACCAATATAAAATTCCGCTCGCGTTTCTCTTATCGAGGAATTTATCCTGACCAAAAAAAGAGTTCATTTTGTATAATGAACTCTTTTAATTATTTTATAAATCTTTATCAGATTCTTTTATAGGAGCGCCGACAACCCTTTCAACTTCTGCCGCGTTCACGTTATAATTCAAAACATTTGAATAATAATCAAGCTGGGCATTTAGATAAGAATTTTCAGCATCTTTAAATTCAATAGCATCGCCAAGTCCTACCTGATACCTTCTAAATGCCTGATATTGACGTTCTTTAGCCTGTTGAAGTGCAAGTTTTGAAACATCAAGGCTGTCGTGTGAATTTAAAAGATTTATATATGCACTCTTAACTTCAAGATAAACATTTTGTTTTTGCTGTTCATAATCAGCCACATATTTTTTGTAAGTAGCATTTGCCTCATCTACCTGCTTTTTCAAATACATAAGATTAAGAGCAGAATAATTTAATTGAACGCCGAATTGATACCCGTAATCAGAATCAATCTGCCGCCCGCCCTGACTATATGAGCCGAAGGCGCTTAAATCCGGTGCAAATGCACGTTTAGCACTTCTCACATTCATTTCAGCAGCGTCCATAAGCTTTTTAGAAGCAAGCAACGCAGGACGGGATGCTTGTGCGGTTGATAATAAATCTTTAAAATTTACATCATAAGCTTTTGTATTCAATTTATCTTTTAAAACAACACCTTCCAACTCAGGAATACCTACGGCATTAGCAAGTTCGGCAGCCGCAAGTTCAAGAGTATTTTTTGCTTTAATCAAGTTAACTTTTGCGTTGCCAAGGTTATATTCAGCAGTTGTTACATCTATTTTTGCTTTTCGTCCGATTTCGTATTGTGCACGAGCCTGTTTTAGCTGAAGTTCAAAATCTTTCACTGTATCTTCATAGACAGTTTTTTGTATTTCTGCAAATATAAGATTAAAATAAGCGACTTTTACATTATAAATAACAAGCTCGATACTTGTTTCAGCATCGTAACGTGATGCTTCATAATTTCTTTTAGCCATATCAGCGGCAGCCTTTGTTTTGCCGAAATCAAACAAAAGCATATTTGCTGATAAAGTCGGGACATAATACATATTATATTTCTGGCTCATCATTCTTGAATACGATCCGCCCATTGTCATAAGTGTATCGTTTCTAGAATAACTTGTTCCTGCATTCAGTGTAGGAAAATAATTTGACCATGCCTGACCAATTCTAGTCTTATAAATTTCAGCGTTGCTGATTGCTGACATAATTGTCGGGTGGTGTGTAATTGCAAGCTTTATACAGTCGCTCAATGTTACCTCGCCGTTCATATCAGCGTATTCAATCTGGCTGTTTATGACCGGAAATTTTGTTTCATACATGCCTTCTGCTTCTTTGGATGATTCCTTTTTGCTTTTGGCATTTTCAGCATTTTTTCTCCGCTCTTCGCGTTTATTAATCTTTTTATTTTTCTCTGGTTTAACAATATGTATTTCTTCCGGTTTTTTGGCAATATTAACATTAGCTTGTGCAGCCTTATCCTTTGCCAGAACAGCAGTGGAAGAGATAGTAAGAACAGAGCATATTAAAACTAAATTCAAAATCTTCTTCATCTTATTGAAATCTCCAAATCTTTTTCAGTAATTTCTTTTTTAGGGAACAGGTCAACAAATTCCTGAACAATTACGTAGAATGCCGGGGTAAGAACAGCACCCAGTGTAGCTGCTGCTATCATACCGCCAAATACCGTAGAACCTACAGAAATTCTTGAGTTAGCACCTGCTCCGGCAGCAAACAGCATTGGCAATACACCTATAATAAACGCCAATTCAGTCATCATAATCGCTCTGAATCTTAGTTTTGCAGCTTTTATAGCAGCATCTTTAACAGAAAGTCCATGTTTTTCGTGTTCTTCTTTTGCAAACTCAACAATCAAAATTGATTGTTTAGCCGCAAGACCTATTAATGTAATCATACCAACT
This sequence comes from uncultured Brachyspira sp., assembly GCA_902383995.1. Lineage (GTDB taxonomy): Bacteria > Cyanobacteriota > Vampirovibrionia > Gastranaerophilales > Gastranaerophilaceae > Scatousia. Next base: position 134,411 of record CABLZX010000004.1, on the reverse strand, counting down.
TGTGAATAAATATCAAATGACTGATTAATCATCATCTGGAATATCAATGCACCAAGTGCTGCAATTGGCGAAATAAGAAGTACTGCAACCGGAATTGTATAACTTTCATACAAAGCTACAAGGAATAAGTATACAAATACCAGAGCCATACCTACAATCATTGCAGTCTGTCCGGATGCCTCACGTTCCTGAGCTGATGTACCGGACCAGTCAAAAGTTATATCAGATGGCAGAACGCGTTTTGCAACATTTTCCATTGCAGTCATTGCATCTCCGGAACTTTTTCCTGCTGCCTGCTGTCCCTGAATTTGAACTGATTTATACTGATTGTATCGTGAAATTGAAGCTGTACCTACAGTCTGTTTTAGTTTTACAACAGATAGAATAGGAACCATTACTCCGTTTGTATTTTTAACGTATATTCCTGACAAATCAGAAGCTTTATTTCTAAAGTCACTTTCAGCCTGCATTTGAACCTTAAATACACGGTCATATTTGTTAAAGTCATTTACATAATTAGTACCGAGCATTGATGACAGTGTTGTATAAAGTTCCTGCAAATCAATATTCTGTGCCATAGCTTTTTCATAATCAATATCAACAATATACTGAGGCACATTTGCCTGGAATGAAGTATAAACACTTGATAAAGACGGATCCTGGTTTGCTGCGGCAACGAGTTTATTAGCCCAGCTTTCCAGTTCCTGTGCGGTATATTCACCCTGTGAAAGCATCTGGAATTCAAACCCGCCCATCATACTCATACCATTAATTGCAGGCGGTGAAAATGCCACAATAGAAGCTTCTTTTATAGTTGAAGCAACGGCTCTGATTTGATTCAAAACAGCTACGTGTGACATATCAGTAGCCTGACCTTTTATTTTTCTTTCAACCCATTTAACAGGATTCATTTTTCTCTCGCTGTAATCCAGAAGCTGAATAATAACGTTTGCCTGGTTTACCGCACCGTCACCGCCAAATACGGTAAGTTTTTCAGGGTTTACTCCCGGTATATCTTTAATCTGTTCGGTAAATCTTCTGGCAACCTCTTCTGTTCTGGAAAGTGATGCACCATCAGGAAGAGTAATACTTGCAATCAGTATCCCCTGATCCTCATCCGGAATAAACCCGGTTGAAATTGTTTTAAATGAGATTAGAGTTAATGCAAGGATAGATACATAGAATATTGCAACCAGTTTTTTATTATAAACAAACTTTGTTACATATTCCATATAGAAGTTTTCAATTTTCTCAAATACTTCATTGAATTTTACAACAAGAACAGATGTCCTTCTGTTTATTCTTTCTTTAATACGATCAATATGCGCAAGCCAAGGGTATTTTGAATAATCCCTTGCCTCCTTTTCATGACCGAAGAAATGAGAACACATTGCAGGCGATAATGTCAATGCACAAATTGCAGAAATAGCAATTGATACGGCAATACAAACAGCAAACTGCTTATACATAACACCGGTCATACCTGTCATAAATATAATAGGAACAAATACTGCCATCAGCACCATTGCCATTGCAACAAGGGCAAATCCTACCTCTTCCATAGTAAGCTGGGTAGCAATTATTGCAGATTTACCTTCATCAATATGACGTTTTACGTTTTCAATAACAACAATCGCATCATCAACAACCACCCCGACCGCAAGCACAAGTGCAAATAACGACAACAGATTAATCGTCATTCCCATAACTTTAAGGGCAAAGAAGGTACCAATCAGCGAAACAGGAATTGTAACACAAGGGACAAGTGTTGCCATTCCATCCCCAAGGAATAAATAAATTATTATAACAACAATTAATGCAGTAAGAAGAATTGTAAATTCAACTTCTTTCATTGATTCGTGGATAAAATCAGCGTCATCTTTAACGTATAATATTTTTATACCATTTGTAAGTCTTGAGTTTAATTCATTAACTTTAGCCTTAACCGCTTTTGAAAGGTTAATGATATTAGCATCCGGCAGTTGTGAAATAACAACAACCGCAGAAGGCTTCCCGTTTACAAGCCCTAAGTTTGAATAAGATTCAGCACCGAGTTCAACTCTGGCAATATCTTTAATTTTAACATTAGAGCCGTCCATATTTGAACGTATAATTATGTTTTCAAATTGTTTAACATCATCAAGTCTGCCCGGTGTTTTCAATGTAATTTGCAGCGCCTGCTCTTCATCTGTAGGTAACTGACCGAGAGCACCGGTTGCAACCTGAGTATTCTGGTTTTTTATAGCGGAGGCAACTTCTCCGGTTGAAACATTTAGACCTGCCATTTTCTGAGGATCAAGCCATATTCTCATTGAATAATTTCCACCGCCGAATACGTTTACATCAGCAACACCTTCAACACGTTTTAGTTCATCTTTAATATATATAGAACCATAATTTGTCAAATCAAGCTGTGACCAATTGCCGGATTCCGGATACAAAGTTAAGATAATTGCACCCGACCCTGAAGAACGGCTTATAGCGGTAACACCTGTTCTTTGAACGTCTTCCGGAAGCTGTGACTGAACCCTTTGGATTAAGTTCTGCACATTCATCAGGTTAATATTCTTATCTGTTCCTACTTTAAAGTACAAAGTCAAAGAATAACTGCCGTCCGTAGATGTTGAAGACATATATGTCATATTTTCAACACCATTCAGCTTATTTTCAAGAATTGTTGCCACCGAAGACTCTATAACTTCTGCACTGGCACCCTGATAGTTTGCAGAAACCCTTACCTGCGGAGGTGTAACATCCGGATAACTTTCCTGTTTCAGGCTTAAAAGAGAGATTAAACCTAAAATAACTATACACAGAGAGATTACAAGTGCAAATCTCGGCTTTCTTATAAAAAAGAACAGTTTATCTTTGTCAAATACTTTTTTCATTAATTTCTACCTGCTACTTTTCTGACTTCTTAGTTTTATCAATAATTTTCAACTTCTGACCTTCAGAAGAAATATTCTGAATACCTGAAACAACAACCATATCAGAGAGATTTAACCCGTTATTTACAACCCAGTTGTTATTTATATTTTCAGAAACTTTAATATTTTTCTTAACAGCTTTATTATCTTCAACAGTCCAGACATAATATCCGCTCATAGCATCCCCTTTTGTACATGACTGCGGAACAGTTATAAACTTAACCAATTTCGGAGCGGTAAGCTGAACTTTCAAGTAAGCACCCGGAACAAGCCAGCTTTTTGAATTATCAAAAGTTGCACGCATATAAACAGACCCGGAATCTTTATCAATTTTATTATCTACAAAATTAATTTTACCTACTTTGTCATACCAGCTTCCGTCACTGAATTGAACTCTTACTTCAACATCTTTAAATTCATCGCTGGCTTTGAGCAATTTTACGAAATCATCACCTTTCAGGCTGAAAGTAACATAAACCGGATTTACACTGGCAATATTAACCAGCGGACCTGATGTTGCAGTAACATAGTTTCCTTCAGTAATATTAACTTTACCAATCCTTCCGTCAATCGGGGATTTTATAGAAGTATAGCTCAAGTTAACTTTTGCAAGTTCAAGCTGCTGCCTTGCAGCATCAAGAAGAGCTTTGTTCTGGTTTCTTGCAGCAAGACTGGAATCAACATCAGAACGGCTAATCAAATCTTCTTTGATTAAAGCATTAGCTCTGTTTAATTCCTGCTGGGCATTTCTCAGTAATGCACTATACTGGTTTACATTTGCTGCGGAATTATTAACCTCAATCTGGTATTCACGCGGATCAATCTGGAAAAGAGTCTGACCCTTTTTAACAAAATCACCCTCTTTAAAATACTTTTTCAATAAAAACCCCGGAACTCTTGCAACTAAATCAACAGAATATTTTGCCTCAACTCTTCCGGTTGATTCTGCAGATACATTTACAGCCTCCAAATGCGGAGTATCAACCTCAACTTCCTTAGGCATCATCATTGCCCGACGTTGTATAATACCTGAAATAAAACCGGAAGTTTTATTATATATAATAGGAACGATAATTACCAACAGAATTAATACTGCCCATTGTTTTCTTGTTAAACTGTATTTCATACTCTTCTCCAAAATTAGTTGTAAGTTCAAAAACGGTAGATTTTTCTACCAATATCGTACAAAAACTAGTCTGCCATTGTCATCCACCATATAAAGTACTTCAACAAAAAGAGGTTAAATTAATAACCTCTTGAAGCAATGCTAATGTTTTTCAAAGAAATTTCTTTTCTCAAATCATCAATAAATTCCTGACGGTATAAAAACCCCAGATGTGAGCCGTTACTTAAAAGAAGGGTTTTGTCTTTTGAATACTGTTTCAAACGTTTGAGCTGGTTATGGTTTACCAGATAATCGTCAATTGCGTGATAGATTTTATAGTTGTTATTATTTTTTAGATAATCTGCTATTGAATGCAGGCTTGCATCGTAATCCAGATCTTCAATAGTAGAATAAGCATCAGAAAGGAGGTATTTTTCAGCATAATTCTGATAATTTAAATTATTAATTGCATTGTAAAAATCACTGCATTTTTGGCTTTTTGATTTTTCTTCTATTGCAAAAACTACATCTGACAGTTTCTGGTGCATAATAAAACCGGTGATTAGTTTTGCTTCAGCCTCAGAGAAAGGAAGTGCATCAATTTTTGCATCAGGGTTTTGCTCTTTCATCTTGTAAATACGCATAACTTTAGCCGCCGTTACTGCAATTTTATTTTTAAAATTATCATCTGTATTTTTATTCCATTCTTCGCTGTTTTTGTCAATCTGCTTCATTGCATAAATAAGTTCAACAGGCGGATTTATAGAGATAAATTTATCAATGCCGAGAGTATTATTTTTGGCTTCTTTATCTGCAAGAAAAAGTGTCTCAAGAGCTCCGAAAGAAGTTCCTATAAGGACTTTCCGGCTGAAATTACAATCATATTTTGTCTGAAGAGTATTGATAATCTTTGCAGTAACTGATTTTAAATAATCAGCATCCTGTGAGGGAATTCCCGGTTTGTATTCTTTTGGCATACTTTTTACAAATTCCCAGTGAAAATGGCTGCCCTGAATTATTACAGAATACCCTTCTTCGAAAAACAGTTTTGCAAGCACAACCGAATGGTAAGACATGATACCTTCACCTATTGAAGGATAAATAATAGCAACCGGAGAATTTTTATCCTTTTGCATAATATACCTGAACTTATACGCCTCACGTTCAGGATCAATTGAAACAGATGAGGTTTTGATTTTTTTACTGAAACATCTGTTCCACAGAGAAAGTTCATTCCATATTGAATCGTTTATTCCGGGCAAATCAAACAGCGCGGTGCGCATTGCATCTACAACCGGATTTTGCGGATTGTAATCAAATAATATCATGTCAGCAAGGAGTTTTGAATTTTTATTGTCATAACTTTTCAAGATAATGTCATCAATATTAGCACCGCCTTTTAGAATATCATTCAGCGCAATTTTATCCTCTCCGGCAGGAACTTTCTCTTCCTGCTGAACAGTAACCTTAATTTCGTTGTCACTATTCATATCTACAAGTTCGTTATTGTCAAATATAGATATTTCAGTATCAAGAACTTCTTTACGGTCAAGGTTTGAATTTTTGATAAAATTATCCAAGCCATAAAGTTTCCTTGCAACTTCATAAGGGTCCGCATAGTTATTTTCAAGAACTTTAGCAAGCGGCTGAATTGCTGTAGATTTATTCAAAGTAAGCCCGGCCTTAACAAGAGCAATAACAGGAGTTGCAATATAACATGAAGGATTTAGAGCAGCATCAAGAGCCTTGCCCGCAAGTCCTCTTGGAGTTGTGGAAGCTAAAACAGGCACTACAAGATACGGTCCGCTTTTAATTTTACATTTGGCAAGAGCCTGCTCCATATCCTCTGCAACCGGCTCGAGATGAAAAAGTTTTTTGGCGGGATCATAAAGTCCGCCTAACCCGATTGTAGTGTTTGTAAGAAACCTCAGGGTTTCACGTCCTGATGCGGGGAAATCACGCTGGATAAGACAGCTTGTTAATCTTATAGGATATTCAATATTTGAACAGGCACATTTTATCCTGTCCATACCATATTGCGGCATTATAGAAGCATATAAAATATGTACCGGTTTGATAACAAACTTGTTCAATTTTGAATTAAATGTGAACATTTTTCTGTTAAACCCTTCAAACCTGTCATTGCCTAAATACTGATAAGCGTAATCAGGATATTTAGCATTCTGTTGTACCGGGGTTTCTCCAGCAAAGACAAGATTAAAATTTAAACATAGCAAAACAGCTAAGATTGCAAAGTGTCTGGTATTTTTTAGCATTTTTCCTCTTACTCTAATTTTCAAAAAATATTAACAAATTATGTCTTATATTGATTGCAGCCTGTAAGAAATTGCATTGCTCAATGAGGTATTTAAAAGATGAATTATAATAATTTTACAAAAGTGTAAAAGTAATATATAATAACAAAATGATAACTATATTAATAACCGGCTCTGAAGGTTTCTTAGGGAGCCGTTTCACAAAAGCATTTTGTGAAAATAAAAAATATAACATAGTTACTGTTGATACTAAAAAATTCTGTTCAGATATACCAGTAAAACACTATCAAACTGATATTAAATCACAAAAACTCGAACAGGTCTTTTTGGAGAATAATATTGACTGTGTAATCCACCTTGCAGCACAGGTTTCTGTGAATAATTCGGTAAACAACCCGCAGCATGATGCCTGTGAAAATATTATTGGAACACTAAACCTTATAAACTTATGTAAAAAGTATAATGTCAAAAAAATTATCGGAGCATCAACAGCTGCAATTTACGGAGATTCCCAATCACTTCCGATAAATGAAAATGCAATACCAAATCCGTTATCCCCATATGCTGTTTCAAAACTCGCAATGGAAAATTATATAAAAATTTCAGGTATTGATTATATTATATTCAGATACTCAAACGTCTACGGGGATGGACTTCTTAGAGATGGGGGGGGGGGCAGGTGTAGTAACAAAGTTTGTGAACGGAATGCTGCATAACGAAAAGATAATTATATATGGCGATGGTACACAAACAAGAGATTTCATTTGTATTGATAATGTTGTTGAAGCAAACTTGCGCGTACTTGAAACAAATATAAAGAACGAAACTTTTAACTGCTCAAGCGGAATTGAAACCCCGATAAACTTGCTTTTTGAAGAATTATCAAAAATTACAGGTTACAACCAAAAACCTGTTTATATGCCTGCCCAAATTGGCAGTATTAACAGAAATGTTCTTGATAACAGCAAAATCAAAAAATTTTATTATCCTGATATTGACTTAAAAACAGGGCTGTCAAAATTGGTGAAAAATTATATGGAAATAAAAATATGAAAATCGGAATATTATTTATAGCAACAGGAAGATACATCTGCTTTTGGAAAGATTTCTACAAGGCTTGTGAAAAATATTTATTAAAAAATCATGAAAAAACATATTTTCTGTTTACTGACGCAGAACTCAAAAAGATACCGGAGAATGTGGTTCTTGTCAAACATAATTGTCTTGGCTGGCCAAATGAAACACTGCTAAGATTTGAAACATTTTTAAAAGTTGAAAAAGAGCTTGAACAAATGGATTACATCTATTTTATTAACGGAACAATGAAGCCAGTTTCAGAAGTCGGGGATGAAATTCTGCCGACAGAAGAACAGGGATTAATGACAGTTGAAAACCAGTGGAGATATAAAGAGGAGCCGGACACTTATATAAACTATGAAAGAAATCCGGAATCTACAGCATATATACCATATGGAACCAAACATAAAAATGTAATGGGAGGTTTTAACGGCGGAACCAGCAGAGCTTTTTTGAAAATGGCACATGAACTTGCCGTAAATACCAGAAAAGATTTAGATAAAGGAATAATAGCAGTATTCCACGATGAAAGCCACCTGAACAAATACATACTTGATAAAAATGTACTTATTCTGCCGCCAAATTACGGCATTTTAGAGTTTAACCCGCTTTGGGAAAGCAGCTATAATTACTGGAACAAAGATAATCTGGAGGAATTTCAAAAAGATATAAAGATGATTATTATAAATAAAAATTCCCCCCGATACGGAGGCTTTGATTATATGCGCAGACTCTCCGACAAAAAAAGTTTTACAGTTAAAGATTATTTTAGAGGCTTCTTCCGTAAAGCATTTAATTTCATGAAAAACAAAATTATGAAACCAATGTTAAAAAAAGTAAAAAAATAGAAAAAAAGCCTAAAGTTTTTAGTAACACTGCCGTAAGCCATTATATATATTAGTGTGTAAAGGCAGAAGATGGCAGATCCTATTCAAATAAACTTATATATTAAATCGCTGGGTTTAACAGGTAAAGAAGCTGACTTAAAACGTAAAGAGCTGGAAAATTTAACAACAGAAGAACTAAATCTTCTAATTTCCGGTAAAAAATCTGCTGCCGAAACCCCAACCTGGGGGCTTGATAATCTGAAAAATAAAGAAAATTACTCTGGTGAAAAAATTTTCAGTTTCAAGAATGATTACGGTATTATGGGCTGGGAATCAGAAAAAAGCAGCTCCACAAAAACAGAAACAGAAGAAAAAACTTATACTCCGCAAGAAAAACTGGAATTAAGAAAATTTGCAGGAGAGTTTATTTATAATTCAACTGCTAATGCAAAAAATGACATCGAAAGCTTTAATAAAAGTATAGGTTTTATATCACTGCACAACGGAGTAAACAACTTTAAGTCTTTAATCGGCTCAGAAACAAGCCATGAGCTTGAGAATAGATTGAGCAGCGAACTAGAAAAGGCTGAAACTTTAAGAGATTATGCCGTACACGAAGGTAAATTTGAATACAGATTTGAAAAGGACAGGAAAATAAGCTTCAACCCTAAAAACATTGAAGAATTAAAAGCTAAATCAGAAGAATACACAAGGCTGACTGCATTTCAGGAAAAATACGACAGACTTCAAGAAGGATTAAAACATGTAAGAACTGTTTATGCAACGGATATGGCTCTTGAACAGGCTCGTGAGCGAGGTCAAATTATCCCTGCCAGAAAGGAAAATTTTGAAGAAGAATTTATAAAAGTTCTTGATGAATTTTGCAGCGGAGATACAAATATCAGAAACGCCTATATCAAAAAATGTTCTGAAGGAATTACAAATAAAAAAGAATTAAATGCACAATTTTTAACCTGCCTCGAAAAGCTGGAAAAAGATTGCAAAACAAGTTTAGACAGAGAACTTGGCGGAAAAAGCTTTGCACAGCACACAAAAGAGTATGATGCTCTATGCCGGAAGGCTATAGGCAGCGAAGATGCAGAGCAAATGGCTGCAAATTACATAGAAAATGCCAAAAAATATGCAGCCTACGCTGAAATCGGAGTAACAATAGCAGCATCACTGCTTTTGCCAGGCTCAGGGGTTATTTCCTCCGCAGGAAGCAGAATGGCAGCAAGTTTAGGGCAAAAAGCTGCCGGACAGATTTTGAAAGCAGGAATGACAACAACTATGGCTTCAGTTCCTGCGGCAATTACAACCATTGACGCTGTTACCAGTGAAAACGGCTTAACTTCAGAAAAGAAAGCTGAAATTATAGCAAAATGGAAAAACGGCTTGCTATATGGCGGCTTAGGTGCATATGTGTCAGGTCCGATAGGAAATTCGGTAGAAGCTTTATTAAAAACAAAACCAACAATAATTACAGGAGCAGTCCAAAAGGCTTTTAACGGAAAAGGTTTGAATGCCGCTGCCAAAGCCGGCGGGATAACAGCTGAAACAAGCGCTGATGTTGTATTGGATATGATTACCCAGAACGGAGATATAATTTCCTCTCTCCAAACAAACGGCGGAATGAATATCGGTATGATGATTGCCGGCGGAAGGCTGTCAAAAGCTTTCAGAAACAATAACCCTGATATGAATGTGCAAAAAAATATAGATGGAAGCTATTCTCTGAAAGATGGCAGCGGAAGACTTATATTTAAAGCCTCAGATGAGAATATTCTTGCTACATTCCTGCTTGGCAGGGCTCTGGAAAATTCCGGAACAGAAATTCCAAAAGCCGCAGCAGGTAATGCAACTATGAATATGCCTAATCCGGGGAAAAATGCAGCACAAAAGTTACAGGATAAAGTAGGTCTAAAAATTTCCAAAGAAAATCCGCAGAAAGGTTTTCCAGCCGCACCAATGAAATACAATGCCCCAGACAAGGAATTTCTCAATGTGCTGAAACACCTTAATCCGGAAATAATGGAAGCACACTACGCTCAAATTGGAAACAGGATAGATGAGGTAATAAAAAATCACTCATCAGAACTCAAAGAACTTAGCAAAAATTTCGCACTAAACAAACAGACCTTTGCAGAAAAAGTTGTAAACATATTGTCAAACGAATTTGGACTAAAAGGTTTAGAACCTCCGGTAAGATTTGGCAATACAGGCAGCAATGACGGCTATTGGGATTGGAATAACGCTGAACTTCTTATTAACAAAGATATAAATGACCCGGCAGATGCCTTAAAAATGCTAAGCCACGAATTTCAGCATGTTTTTCAATACAAGAATATTTTAACAAAATACGGAGAAGAAGGCTTGATGCAGCTTTGTAAAACCGGTAAAACTCCGCAGAAAGACTTTGAACATACAATCAGCCTCCCTTATACCCAAAAACTCTTACAGTACGTAAAGGAAAATCCGCATGCTAAAAATGGTCTTGATGATTATATGTCAAGAATTTACACTGACGAAATGATAGATTATAAAGACAGCGACAATCCGGAATATCCTAAACAGCTTGTTGAAAATGAAGCATATTATCTAGGAAACAACCGTTCCAACAGAGCATATCAAGAATACATAAACAAAAATGATGATGCTGCACTCTCTAACGTAATAGCACGTTTCAGACAAAAAATTCAAAACGGAGAAGACTTAAATCTGACTTCACAAAGTAAAACAGATGTTAATCAAAGATACACAATAGATGAGTACGGACAAATTCACCGCAATACTCCTGCCGGTAAAAAAGATTTGGACAATCCGTTAAAAAGCGCTGCAAAGTTTGCCTCAGAAAACGGAATTTCTTCCCATATGCTGAAAAAATATATAGAACTCGGGAAAATCACTTTGACCGCTGACGGCAAAATAGACAGCAGTAATCCTGACAACATAAAGTTCATTGAAGAAATAAACAGACCATCGCTTATTACGAAAGAAGAGCTTAGCGAAATGCTCGGTATTGCACCGGAAAGACTATCTTCTATGGTTCGCTCAGGACAGCTTATACAGGATATTTCAAATAAATATGATATAGAAAACGAACAGAACAAAGCTTTTATAGAAAAAAGGCTTAATCTACAGAATGAAAACATAACCACCAGAGGTGCACTTGGCAAAACTCTCGGTATAAATATACATTCTGTTGACTATCATATTCAGCAGGGTCATTTAAAGTTAAATGCAGATGGAAAAATTGACCTTACAGACGAATTGAACAAAAAATTTGTAGAAAATTTTCAGAAAGGTGAAAGACAGAAAAAAGAAAAAGTTATAGAACCGGTAACAGATAAAAACATCCAGTCAATCCTTGGCAAGCTTCCACTTGAATATTGCATCAGACATAAACTTCTTATTGCAGATGAAAACGGCAAAATAAATTATGATGCTGAGCCTAATAAAACTTTTGTTGAAAAATTCAGAAACAAAGAACTTTCTGTAAAAGATTATTTCGTTTCTGTAGCAGAATTTGCAAGGAGAAATGGAAACACAGAAACTACAATTATACGTGCGATAACAAACGGGAAAATCGAAATCGATGAAGAAGGCAGAATTGACGTCAACAGTTCTGTAAACAAAGAGTATACAAGGATTAACAGCGAAAAGAAACACAACCCGAATTTGAAGACTGTAAATGAACTTGCCAGTATACTTGGATATTCAAATGGTACCGGAATAAACTACCATCTGAAAAATAATCGTCTAGTTAGAGAAAGCAACGGGATGATTGATATAACAATAGAGCCAAACAAATCCTTTATCGAATCAATTTTAAACGGAACGTATGAAAAACAAAGGCAAAGTAAACATAATACATCTGAAAAAAATATAACTGAGGATAATAATGCTGTTTACAGAACCCAGAAAGAAATAGCCGAAGAAAAAGGTATAACTCAGGCAACACTAAATTTCCACTTAGCAAAAGGACATCTTGTATCCTCCGGCAGAGGCAAGATTGATTTGAACAATCCTGTTAATGCATATTTTATGAAAACGTTCAAAAAAGGAGAAAAGTTTATTCCATATGAAGATACACTTCCAAAACCGCCAAAAACAGAAGAAGTAAAACCAGAAACACTAGAAGAAGTTAATCCTAACATGGTAACTCTAACAGAATTTGCAGCCATGACAGGTTTAACAAATACTCCGGTAATTTATCATATGAATAAAGGCAGAATTGTCCGCGGCGAAGACGGCAAATTTGATTTATCAAATCCGTTGAACAGAAGGTTTATTCAAAAATATACTGACGCGGCACAGGCAAAATATGAAACAATGACGACCAAAGAACTTGAACAGGAAAAAACAAGCCTTCAAAACAAAATTCTGCCATTTATCGGCAGAGAAACTTATATAAATGCACAGGAAATACAAAAGATTTCTGCTGAAGATTTTGACAGCTATATTTCATATACAGCAAGGAAAATTATTAACACAGAAGGTTTCACAGATTTGCAGCTGGATTCTCTGACTGATATTTTTAAAGAAATAATCACAAAAAGAATTAACGACAAATCTCTCCCTACCGACTTTTCGGACATAAATCTTATCGCGCTCAGTTCAAAATGTGAAATTCCAAACAGCAGCAAACTTCTTGAAAGACTTTCTGAACCGGTAGAAGCTGTCCGGGAACTTAAATTTGAAGAAACTGACAAGGGTTTTGAAATACAAATAGAAGCAGATGAAGCCTTTGATGAACTTATCTCCAATATCCAATCAGATTACGGGGCAAAAATAAACATTATAAAAACAATGCAGAATATAGAAAAATACCCTTCATCAAAACTTGCAGAAGCATACCTTTACAACAGATTTCTAGGTTTAAAACTTAAGGGCGATGATGCGCTGTCCGACTTCATGAGATTTAGTCATTCAAAAGGCTATAATCCTATAGTGATTGATAAAATTAATATAGAGAACTTCGTTGAAAATATTCTTTATAAAGATAAAAAAATTCCTCAAAATGATGCGGACTTTGAAAAATTCAAAAAACATTTTGACACTAAAAAAATTGCACAATCCATAGAAGACATAAAATCCTTATACAAAGAAAATTTCTACAACGCAACTTGTACGGAAGAAACTTTGAATATACTCCAGGAGGCAAATCCGTATGTTCCTGTTTCTCGTGAAAATCTTATTGCGGTTATCAATGAAAAATTAGGGATTGAAAGTGCTACGGACAAAACAAAACACCTTATAGAAACAGCAAAATATAAAGACCGCCGCGGACGCAGAACTCCTGTTGAAAATGAAATAAAAGAATACATAGAAGCTTTTCACTCTGTAAAAACAGTTAAAACATACAATGAACTGGTTCAGCTTTATAACAGGTACTGCGGAGTAAACAAAAATGACAAAATTGCAGGAGAACTTCTGGAAGATTTTAAAATGACAGATGTTGACGGCGAGTTCAACAAAGAAAGTATTCTGCTAAACGAAGATATTATAAAAGATATTATAAAAAAATACGAAAAATATGCTGATATAAATAAAGCAGCAGAAGTTTCTTCTTTAAAAGCTTCATATAATGAATACGAATTCATAATAGATGAGGTCAAAGATCTTATGGGAATCGCAGGAATTCCGGGTAAAAATGGAATTACACCGGAAAATCTCAAGCAGGCAAAATTATTTATGGGCATAATTGAGAAATATGCAGAAAGTGTAGATATTGAAAATATCAATGCCTCTCTAAAAAGCTTATCAGAAAATTTTAAAGGGAAATTGTCTGACATAGCAGAAATTTATGATGCAGAGCCGGTAGAAAATAAAAGTGAATTTATAACATCTTTAACTGGCAGAAACGGTATTGAAAATATAAACAAAAAACTTGAACTATATAACAGATGGAAACATAATATTCCTGAAGATTTTGATATAAATTCGTATGAATATTTTTCATTAACAAATAATATGAAACTTACTCCGGAACAAATATATTCAGCCCGTACAAATCTTTTTGAAGTTCTTGGTGTTGAAAATTACGATGGACTTGAAAGCTTCCTTAGTTCTAATATACAAGGAAAATCTGCTCATAAAGCCAGAATAATTTATGAAATATTCGGGCAAAAAGATGTTGACGGATTAAAGGATTATCTTGATGAACATAATATAGATTATTTCAAAATAAAAAGCTCAATAATTACAAAGCCGGCAGGAATAAAAAGTTCAAACCATAGTAACAGCGCATCCCAATATCATAATGTTATGCTGAGCTTTAAAAATAAAGATAAAACTGTCAGCCAGAGTTTTAACGAAATCTGTGAAATATTTGAAAACATAAACGGAAAAGTAACATTAAAAGAAGGTGATACCTCTGCCTATACCGACACAAGTCCAAAGAGTATCATAAGCGAATTAAAAAAACGGGTTTCACACAATACACAAAAAAATGCAATATTTAACAATCCGGCAGAATATCAAAATATTTTCAGGCTGCTGGATATTGATACAGAGAATATGACCCAAAATGAAATTGCATATAGGCTTAACAATCTGACAGCAAAACAGGAAGAAACTCTTGAAAAAATATCTTCTGTTTTAAGCCTTGAAGAATTTGATAAAACAATATCAAGTCTGCACTGTAAAATGAGATTTCTGGAAAGATTTATGCTGAATGACCGGGTTGACATAAACAACAGAATGGAATGTGTATCTTATATTAATTACTTTAATAATACTATACAACACAGCTTGAATAATAATGTCATGATAGAAGTATTCCAGTCTGGAACAGACGGTTCGATAATTGCTCCAAAATTTAAAATTACAGATAATGAACGTGTTTACACAATTACTCTAAACGACAAACAGAAAATTCATACAATATTTTAATCAGGCTAAAAGTTTTAGATTATTTGTAAGCTGTTCTTTAGTAATATTATTTTTATTTTCAAGATTATCAAAAGTTATGAACATATTTTCAAAGAACGCCTTCTCTTTTTCTGATAATTTAATTCTATCGCGTGAAACTTTGAGGGAATCCTTAGCCTTATAAATCTGCTCAAGAGAATTTTTTAATTTATCAACGTAATCGTCTTTATTTAAAACGCCTTTAAGAAAACTGATACTATTATTATAAATATCAGCAACAGGCTTTGACTTTTTCGCATACACAGAATTTTTTGCCTCCAGTTTTTGGGCAAGCATATTCATTTTATCAATGTTTGCAGAAGCAAATACCGGTTTATTTAAAGGTTTACTGCTGAATAGTTCTACTTTCATACACAAGTTCCTAAATATTACATGTATAATAACATAAAAATTTTTGTTCAACCCAGATTGTTAAAAATTGGTTAATTATAAAAGAGTTTTGCCCAAAAAGAGTAATAATAATTATGTGAAAAGAAATGGAAATGAAAGGAGTATGGTTATGAAATTTCTAATTAAAAAAACACCGGATGGTTTTATTAAATCAGTCAATGACGAAATCAGCTCTATTCTAAGCCGTAACTTTGACAGCTTTTTCCCTGAATACATCTTCTCCGAAGAAATGGACAAGTTTGCGATGCCGGTAGAGATTAAGGAAAAAGAAAAAGAATACTTTATTAAAGCAGAACTTCCTGGAGTTAAAAAGGAAGATTTAGATATAGATATTGATAAAAATCACCTGACAATAAATGCCCGAAAAGAAGAAGAACACGAAGAAGATACCAAAGCCTACAGAAAATCTGAATTTAAATATGGAGATTTTTCAAGAACAGTTTACTTCCCTATGGACATAGATATTGATAAAACCGAGGCAAAACTTGAACATGGCGTACTTGCTATTAAAGCACCAAAAATGAAAGCAGAAAACGAAGGCATTAAAAAATTAACTGTCAAATAAAACTGAAATCTGACATAATTAATGGCGCAGCTTAAACAGCTGCGCCATTTTGCTTATATACCAAAAAAGATTAACCTCTTTTCTAATATCTAAAATTTTATTTCAATAATAGAATATGTAATGCTAAGAAAAAACAGGAGTATTAAATGGCAAAGATCAGAGTAGTTGACTTTTTGATACAGGAATTATCCAAACTAGGCATTACACATTTTTTCGGACTGCCCGGAGATTACTGTTTTAAGATTATAAATGCAATAGACAACAACCCGGAAACAGCCTGGGTAGGGTGTACAAACGAGCTTAATGCGGGATACGCAGCGGACGGATATGCAAGATTAAACGGTTATGGCGCGCTTGTAACAACTTATAATGTTGGAGAACTCTCTGCAATAAATGCAATAGGCGGTTCTATGGCAGAAAATGTCCCTGTAATACATATAGTCGGAGCACCTGCTACCCAATATATAAAAAATAATACATTAATTCACCATAACTTTGATACGCCGGATTACTTTGCAAGTTATAATGCCTATTCCTGTTTTACCCAGAGTGCTGCAATATTAAACGAGCAAAATGCAAAATCAGAGATAGAAAGACTGCTCTATATTTTTCAAAAATATAAAAAACCTGTATATATATCAATCCCTGCTGATATATGTGATATGGAAATAGAAAATTCACCAGAGATAAAAAGCGTCCAGAGCGACAAACAAAAATTAAAAAAAGCAGTAGAACACGCGCTTAAACTAATACAAAAAGCTCAATCGCCGATAGTAATAGGAGATTCCCTTATAGTCAGATACGACAGTGAAGAAGAATTTCTAAGCTTTATTGAAAAAAGCGGACTGCCGGCAACAACACTGTTAATGGGTAAAGGTTTGCTGAGTGAAAATAACCCCGGCTTTATAGGGACTTATCTTGCAGGCTACGAAAATCCGAATGTAAATTATCAGGTTAATAATTCAGATTGTCCGGTTTGTATTGGAACTATTTTCAGCGACTTTAATACGCTGAACTTTGACATACAGGTTAATCCATCCAAAAGCATTAACATACAGGGAACTTACACAATTATTCAGGAAAAATTATACGATAATGTTCTTATGAAAGATATGCTCAGAGAACTCTCAGAAAATATAACCCACCGGAACATTGATTTGATAAAAGATAAAGTAAAACCACTGCAGGCTGATATAACAGAAGAAAGGAAGCTGGACTTTAAATATATTACCTCCAGACTTCAGGAGTTTATAAAACCATATGACTGTATATTTTCTGATACAGGAGTTTTTTCATGTACAGTTCCTTCTCTTACACTTCCGGAAGGTGCGGTATGGTATGCACAGCTTTTATGGGCTTCAATAGGCTGGGCAACTCCGGCTGTTTTTGGAGCACAAATTGCAGATCCGCAGAAGAGAATGATTTTATTAACAGGAGAAGGTGCACACCAGTTGACATTTCAAGCCTTAAGCTCAATGCTGCACTATGAAATTAAGCCTGTTATTATTGTATTAAACAACTTTGGTTATACAATAGAAAGAGTATTATCCAAAACACCTAATGCAGGTTTTAATGATATACCGCTTTGGGATTATACTAAAATCGCCTCGGATTTTGGCGGTAACATCTGGACTGCACAGGCTAAAACAAATAAAGAGCTTGATGAAATACTAAAACAGGCAGAACTTGCCCATCAGGATAAACTTTGCTACATTGAAATCTTTACGGATGAAATGGAGCTGCCGGAGCTTACGCAAAAATTATATAACCGTTAAGGTATCTCAGCACAAAGGCAGTGAATACCTGCATCCATATTTGTAAGGTAATCCGCAATTACATCATTATCACCTGATACAAAATGAACATTCTTCTCATCAACAAAAGGGGCAATACTATCTTTGAAAACCTTTTCAAAACTAAAACCTGTCTTTTTTTCAATTTCCGGAGTTATTCCGCATTCTCTATCCAGAAGAGATTTATTTGTTATATAAATAAGCTCTTTATTTGAATTTTCAAGCGCCACAGCATTAGCAAAATTCATTTTGTATACCAGTCCTGTTTTCTTTGAAGCAGGTTTGAATTTAACATCATAAATTCTCGCAGGAACAGGAATAGGATTATATCCGTAATCAGTCAGAATGCCGGCAACTTTATCAGGTTTTTCATAAATATTTTGTGAAACTGCATTTTTAAAAACCGATAAAATTTTTTTCAGAGATAAATTAACAGCTTTAAAATCTTTAGTTTTTTCAATACCGGCTTCTATAGAAGCAATCATCAAATCATCATTACATACAAGAACGTTTTTGTTTAAAAGCGGACGTATTCCAAGGTCGATATGATAATCCATTTGGGGAATAATATGTATATTATCTGCACAAAATCGGGTTTTCAGTGCATTTTCAGTAATTCCATCCATTGCGTTCCTACCAATAATCAAATCATTCTTACTGCCGTTTTTAACTATATAATAATTTCCGCCTGCAATGTGATTTTGAGCAAGAACACCCTTTATTTTCTTTGTCTGGCTTAACAACCATCCCAGCCCGTCATAGGACCATGGATAATAAACTTTATTATCAGGAGTAACACTTGCTATATCCTGCGCCCAGGCAGTTGTATAAGGACATCTTTCGTAAACGTCCTCAAAGCCGCTTTCAAACAAATCCTCTACTCCGGCAAGCAGAACTTTAAATCCGGATTTGTCACCGATTGCCTTCATTTCCTGTGCAATTTTGCCTTTATTAGAAGTCATAACCAGCGCGCGTATATGTCGTGCGTCATAACCTTTAAAAGATGGTCTGTTATTATACGGGGTAATTTGCATATAGACTATTAAACCCGTAAATAAAAATTTTTGCCTGGACATTAAAAATAAATTGCTTGTATAATTAAGATATGAAGAAAATTTTTATCGTAACCCTGCTGTTTTCATGTCTGGCAGCAAATGCAAATGAACGAACTGACAACGGTTTCAGCAAAAAGTTTATTCAAAAATTCAAAAACTGTGATGTTTATATTGAAAATGCAACTTTTAATATGGCAGGAACAGTATTCCATGACAGCAAGCAAATATTAGGCAAAAACGGGAAAACATGCCAGTACTTACAAGTAACAGGAACTGCCAACGGAATGTTAACAGTAAGCTGTTCTTTCAGCGAACCTGTTTCCCGGCAATTGTACAGTGCTCTTTTAATAAAACCGGACCATTACAGCGGAATCAATAAAACAGAAGAAATATGGCAAAAAGCTATGCAAAATCCGCAAAATTGCAAATACAGCCGTTCCGAATATTACAGCAAAGGTTTCCAGGTTGATGCAAGATATTTGCCGGTATTTAATTAAAGTTTTGTAAAGTTTAGCCTGAAAGTATTAAAGATTTATCAAATATATTCCGTCTTATTTTATGTGAAGTAAAAGGAGTATTTGATTTATGTACGATTATGAAAACTTTAAACAAACTATCCAGGGAAGAAAACACGAAGATTATGAAGCATTAAAAGCTGAAATCTCAGGGATTGAAGCATTTATTGAGAAATGTCTGAAGGTTGTTTTTGAAAACTCTTCCTCAAAATCCGAACGGGATTTCAACGTTACATCACTTTAGATAAAAAAGACGGTTTTAAAAACCGTCTTTTTTTACTTTATAAATATTTTTATCTCATCATTATTGGTATAGACATAAGCCTTTATTTTTTCGCCGGTGTAATCAACAGGAGGGGTTTTATATTCTGATGTTTTTTTCAGCATATTTAAAACTATTTTATTAAAAGCTTTACTGCCCTGTCTTTTATACAATTTTCTGCCGGTAAGAGTTCCGTCTGACCCTATACGAAATTCAACCTCGCATTCTCCGGAGGATTCTGAGGTTTTAGTTTCCAAATTAGAATACAGAAGATTTTGCAATCCTTTTTTATAAAGCTCCATCTCGCTTCCGCCGCCTGATACTTCCGACACTGCCGGTGTATTATCCCATATTTTATCAATATCGGGGATTTGAACAGACTGCGTTTGAGATGTTTTTACAGGCTGATGAGGAGTTTTTTTGACCTCTTTAGCACCGGTAAAAAAGATTACATACAATGATAAAATTATACAAGCCGTAAAAAATATCCATGATAAAACTTCTGATACTGAAATAACTTTACGCGCTGGATAAACGGTTTCTGCTACTTCCTCGAAAGTATCATTACCGCAGTCGCAGTATTCAACAAGTGATGTGTGTAATTTTTGGCATACAGTACATCTAAACATACAGTAATTTTATTACACACATTGCAAACGGCAATCCTCTTAATTATTGAGATTATTTTTTGTATTTTATAATCTGAAGGACAACCGATTTGTTAATTTCCGGCTTTACTGCTGCAACAATAGCTGTAATTGCACTCAATCCTGCGACAATACATATTAGTAAAATAATTAAACTTTTTTTACTCATACCACTGCACCCTTTCAAAATCATTGTAATCATCCGGAGTTGAAAAACTTTCCTCATACCAGATTAAAAAAGCACCTTTAAAGTCAATAAATTTTCTCTCAGAACCTGCCGGAAACTCAAGGAATTCTTTGCCGGCATAGCTTTTAATTAAAGGAATCATAACCTCACGAATACTTTTTGTATAACTCCAGTTTGAACAATTAACCTTTACATTTGAAATTGTTTTTTTGCTGCTCACCCTGAATGAAAAAGTAATAAAAGTTCCAATAGGAGCATTAACTGGACTTTCTGTCATTATTCTGTTTTGCAAATCACTGCGCCATCTGTTCCAGGCAATGGTTTCTTCTCTGCGTGAAAGCTGTTTAGGTTTTTCCTGTGTAGTTGAAATAACAGCATCAACCTTTTGTTCAAGCTGCTTGTTCTTTTCTTTGTTTTTATCAAAACTAAAAGTTTCATGTCGCGTATTTGAAACATTTCGTATGCCAAGTCCGTTTGCCTGCCTGTAAAATTCGGACGGCTCAATATGAACTTCTCTTTTAACAGTCTGTTCAGCGGCTGCATCAGCGAGCGCTGCATTAGTTTCCTGCGCCGGAGGGATTTTGGAAAGTCCCAATTTAAAAAGATTAATTGTTCCTGATGAGGATTTTGGCTCCTGGTAGTGTTTTGCAAGTTTAAAATCCTTCTTTTCCATTACAAAAGGTGCGTGCACAGAAGGTTCAAATGCAAGAACGCACCAGTTTATAAATACAAATGCAATTACTACAAATATTTTAAGCCATGTCATATTACTAATCTTTATCTATTTTTGCCAGCAGCTCATCACAAGCATAAATATCAAACTGGGTCTGGCTGAGCATCAATGTTTCAGCAATCAACAGCGCGGTAGGAACAAGTGCAGCTATCAAACTAAGAGCAATACCTTTCAGATCGCCGCCAATTTCAGTCATAAAATATGAAACGTTCATTGAGAATTCTATAAAAATAATTGAACATGCAATAGCAAGATAACGATTTTTATCAATCGTAAGCTTACGCACACCTTCAAGTCCGAAGATATTGACCGAATGCTGCCTGTAATCGCTAAAACCATCCTGCTTAATCACCTGAGATGCCTGGATTTTCTTGGAAGCAGTGAATGCACTTACAAATCCGAAAAATGCAAATATAATCAAGAATGTAGCAAGTACCAGAAAAATAGGACTAAAACGCAAACCTGAAATTCTTATCCAGCCCGCAGCCTCTGGAAAACACATTGCAAGAGTGTTGGAAACACCATATGCAAGAAATGGCGCGGTTAAAATTCCTACAATAATCTCTCCGGCAGATTTTAATTGAAGATTAAACAGTCTGTCTTTTATATTACGGATTTTTGTTCTGCTTAAACTGTTTATGTACCGTTCTATCCAAAGCCTGTATGCCTTCAAAACAGCTTCAAAATCTTCTCTGTACTCAAACTTATTTAAAGTTGCACTCCATTCGGAATTATTACATTTAAAGTACCCGCAGCTTATTGCAAGTGTAGCCATAATTCCAACAAAGAACAGCGATATAAATAGTGCAAATGATATAAAATTATTTAAATTCATAAAATATACAAGGTTAACAGCATATATGCCAAGAATAAATATTGTAGACAGAATTAACATAAAATTCTGCGCAAATCTTGTAGTTTTGGCAAGCTCTTTTACGACATTATTCTGTAAAAATAAATAAACACCCTGCTTAAGCATTAGGCAAATTCCAAACACAATTATTGCATAAGCTGCCCAGACTTTTATATTTGTCGGCAGGTAAAGATACTTTTCAGCCTCCTGAATTGTAAGCCCCATAAGGTAATTAGCTACTGCAAACGAACTGAAAATTGCGCTCACTGCAAGTGCTATATGAAGAAATATACTGTTTCTCGAATTAGCTGATATTTTATTTTTCAATTCGTTAATAGAATATGCAACCTGTTTTATAATTGCAACACGAGCCTGTTCAAT
The DNA here is from genome assembly GCA_902383995.1 of uncultured Brachyspira sp. GTDB lineage: Bacteria > Cyanobacteriota > Vampirovibrionia > Gastranaerophilales > Gastranaerophilaceae > Scatousia. Next base: position 111,885 of record CABLZX010000004.1, on the reverse strand, counting down.
AGGTTCACGCTGCTTTTCTATTTTAACCTTTGTAATAGTAGAGGCATCATTTCCATAAAGTCTTTTCAAATCTTCTTCTGTCAACTCTTCTTTTTCAATTGCTGACACTGTGGATTTCACTTTATCTGCTTCAGAAACTTTGACACTGATGAACTCTGATGTTCCTGCAAAAACAATTTTACAAATATTGTTAATTTCAATCTTCTGAAGCGGCTTTCCTTTAAAAAGAATTTTTTCATTACGGAAATTATTAGTAACAAAGCATTTGTTTGTTATACGATCAACCTGTACGGTTAACAGGACTTCATAGCCTGTATTTATATAAAAATCACATCTTTCGTTACTGCCGATATTAATTATATCTTTATCTTCAAAAACTTTTTCCTGTGTTGAAGAAGAAATTATAATAGCCATAAATTACCTCATAAGTTTATCTATCAAGAGCGTGGATAAATGATTTAACTGCTTTATCTGAATTTTGCTTTGGTGAAACAATAAGTTTTTTCTCACCTAAAACAGGAGTGAGAGCTTCTTTCACTTTATCAAGTTTTTCAGGGTGTGCATATAAAAACATCATTGCCAGCTCAGGTGCATATTTTTGGACGTTTTGAACATTTTCAGGAAGGGTTTCCCAGTTAATCTGTTTTTCAATTGCACCTTCGTTTTCCAAATCACCCATTACAACAATTGCAGGCAGATAGCCGTTCTTTTTCATTTCAAGGGCGTGGGAAAAAGCTTTTTTCAAGCCTAACCCGTATGCAGTGCCGTAATCTTTATCATCATATGCCGTAAAAGCATCCATTGCTTTATCTATGCCGGACCCGTTAAACGGTGCACCTTCATATATTAAATAAGAATCCTCGGAAACTTTCAATATCTTAATCAAATCTTCCGGATCAAGAATATTGCAGATTTGTCTGAGCATCTTTTTCTGTTCAGGCAAATCTTTCTGATTAGAAGCAGAAGAATCCACTACAAAAATTACTGCGGCAGGTTTAAAATCGTCTACCTTTACGTTTCTAAGGGCTGTCCATAAAAGTTTGCCTACAATGGATACCGCCAGAATTAAAATACCTAGAATTATTAATTTTCTGTTCATAAATACCAACTCTCTCTTAGATTATTTATAGCATATTTTTAGACTTAAATCAATATTGCCATAAGGTTTTTGATTGTGTTATAATCTGATAACAAATAAGGAGAGAGTATGGAAAAAGTTTTAGAATTTATTACGGTTTTTGTAACAGCTTATTTAATAGGTTCAATTCCTACCGGATATATTATTGTTAAAACATTTACCGGACAGGATATAAGGACTATCGGCTCCGGCTCAACCGGTGCTACAAACGTAAAAAGGGTTATGGGCAAAAAATGGTTTTTTATAACAATGCTTCTTGATGCTTTAAAAGGTGCTTTGCCTGTTATATTAGCAAAACTTTTTGCAACTACATTTACAGGAATAGGACTTTTGCCGGTTGTTGCGGCAGTTGCAGTAATTCTCGGGCACAGCAGGTCAATATTCCTGAAATTTACCGGAGGCAAATCTGTTGCATCAGGCGTTGGAACAATACTTGCTCTTAACTGGATTGTAGGACTTTTAATTGCTGTTGTTTGGGCTGTTATAACTTATACTTCAAAATATGTTTCTCTTGGTTCAATTATAGCAATGGCTGTTTCACCATTTTTAATGTGGTGGTTTAAAGCGCCTGTTGCTTATACAATTTACTGCGCGCTCGGAGCCGTTTATATTATATGGCTTCACAGAAGCAACATTCAGCGTCTGCTTAAAGGTGAAGAAAACAAAGTGAGGTAATTAAATGGATTATACCGTAATACTTATCGGTGCCGGAATTATTGCAGCACTTTTCATAATAGGAAAAATATTTGCAATTCTGACCAGAATGTTATTAATTATAATTCTGGTTGCAATTGTAACCGCAGGAGTATTTTTCTGGTTTAACACCCATAGCGAAAACCCCACCGGACAGCATACCGGCACTTCTCAGGAAATAATCTTATCTTAACCTTTAATCATCTTATTCAAAATACTGCTTCCCTGCATTGAAGGTTCCTGAGCAATAGCCGCCTCAGTATTTTGGGAAGCTGTGTTTCCGGTGTTTTTAGGCTTTACTTCATAAGATTTTATTGAACGCTTGCCGGTCAATCTCTGCATAAAGTTATAGTATCCTTTCAATGCACCGGTAGCATTATTTTGTTTTTCTTCAATTGCCATAAGTTCATCTCTTGTATGAGGAGTAATTGTCATACCCACAGATTTTCTTGTTAAGATTTCGCTTATTGTTGTATCAGTAAGTGTTATCCAGCTCATACCCAATAGAGATGCGTTGTATTGTTTCTGGAATGTATTATTGAAGAGGTCTATCAGCAAGGTTGAATAGAACAATCTTGAACATTCCTGAACAAATCTTTCTTTGAACTTGGTTTCAGCCCCTTCTTTATCATTACCGTTGGATTTCAGCATTACCATATTATAGTTATCTGTCATCAAGAACCACATTGTTGCAGCTGTTGCAGCGGTTTTTGCAAGATTTGCAAGTTCGTGGTTAGGTACAGAAGACATTGTGTCTGTATTAAAGGCTTTCATTATATTGTCTTTTACAAAAGTCTGGAATTTTTCTTTGCTGTAACCTTTTTTGGTTGCTTCGCGGCCAATTTTTTCAATACTTTTTGCCAGAGCTTCAATATCTTTTACCGGAACTTTCGGATCTTTTTTGTTAATAGCAGCTTTAACGCCTTTATCAACTAACTTGTAAGGAAGAGTGATAGTATTCCATACAAATTTGAACGGAGCAATTACAAAATCTATTAGCGGTTTTACATTCTTGTCTTTAACACCAAGGCTGATTGAACCGTCTGCATTTCGTGCGGTAGCGGCAACTTGTTCGTACTTATCAGCAAGTTTGCCAAAGTCATTTTCTCTGAGAACTTTTACTATTTCGTCAAACTTATCGCCGGAAATCCTAAAATCAGCTATCTGAGTTAAGGATTTATATTTTTTATTGAACGGTTCGGTAATGGTTTTTAACGCATCTTCTACCCCCGGGATATATTTTCTTGCACCTTTCACCGCAAATCCTGCGGCAATAACACCTGCTGATGCTTTCATAATTGTACTGAACGAAAGCAGAGGTTTCTGCTGTTCTTTAGGCTGCGATGCGGGCTTCATATCAGACTTAAATGTCAGCGGTTTAATATCTTTTTCCGGAGCATTATTTTTTTCATTTTCAGCTCTTGCTTCTTCCGGAGTTAAGCGTTTAATATGTTTTCCGTTTCTCAAACGGGAGTAAGTTTCGGTTAAAAGTGTTGTTGCACCTGTCATAAGCATACTACCTGCTGCTGACTGATTAATAAATTTATTCAAAGCTCCAAACGTTACAAGCATTAAATAAGCGTTCATAACCAGACGGCTCATTTCCTGACGGAATCTTGCTTTCTTTTCTTTTTTAGCTGCTGCAGGATCGTCATCCATCATTCTTGACAGGTTATAGGCATCTGTTGCAAGCATAATTGCCGGAGGCAAACCTGATACCATACGGCACAGAGCACGTTCGTGTTTGGTATCATAGTTTCCTGTTCTCGGGTCAAACATTTTAACAGACTGCTGGAAGAATTTTGATGAAATTTCTGCATCCGGTTTGTCTTTTAATTTTGTAGCTGTTTCACACAAACCTTTTAAAGAGCTTACTTCAGATTCAATCTTTGAACGTTGTCTGATATTTCTGAAAAATGGTTTTTCAAGAACTCTTTGCGCCCATTTTTTGAAAGGCTTAATCTTGCCGATAAGTTCAACCATTCCGTTGAGTATATCAAACGGAAGAATTTTGAACGGATAAATTAAACCATCCCAGATAAGATGAGGGATGGTCTTCTTACGGAAAGTGATTTTATCACCGTCAAATTTGACGAGTTTTTTAGCCATTTCGGAAGACTTAACATGGTCATAATGCTTTTTAACCATTTCACCGAGATGATTTTTTGTTTTGTCAAAAAGAACATTTGCACTGTAAGTAACTTCCTTATCCTGTGCATACATTATCTTATTAATAGCTTTAGATATAGAAAGACCTTTAAATGATAAATTCTGGGAATTATGATTTAAAGGTCTCTCAATATCTCTATTAAATTTTTGATTGGAAGGAATAGGTCCTTGATTTGGGGATAACATCCCGTAATCTTTTTGCTTTGGTCGTATCAAATACTGCGTTTTTCCTACTTGCATATTCTTGTCCTTCCCATCAGATATTTTTAATCGAATGGAAAAATTTGGCAAGACCATGCAGCTAAAAAATTTACGTAATTTAACAAATCAGAAAAAAATGCTTATCCGAAAAGCCCTTTAACCCAGTTGCCGGCAGTTTCTATAAATCCGCTGGTACCTGAAGTTCCATCGCCTTTTACCGCACCCATTATGTTCCCTGCAGTATCAGTGATGCTATTCAGCATTCCGAATACATTACCGCTTGAGCTGCTTTGCCCGTTGGAACCGGTGCGCATATTCTGCATAGCGTACATTTGAAGCTGCTTTTCCATATTATTATATTCTTTTTTACTTATAATTCCGCTGTTATTGGTATCTGCCATCATTGGATCAAAGTTGCTGATACCATACATTTGAGCCATTTGGGATAATTGCTGTGAATATTCAGCTGTCTGTTGTGCCCCAACTTCTGCTCTGTATTGGGCAGATGCAGTCATCCCGGAGTTTCGCAAATCAGCCTTACTCATTCCGGTATTGCCAACGTTACTATATTGATTACTGATATTTCCTGCTGCACCGCCGTACTGCATCCCTTTACTTGCCATTGAACCTGCAGGACGGGCATAGCTGTATCCGTTTACGCCTGTCATAATATCCTTTTCCTATTTATATACTTTATATATATTTAAAAACGAGTAAGTATATAAAATTGCTTGTATACATATATTATTCCCTGCATAAGGCTTGATTTAACAGGCTTTGAGCATATTTAACAAAACTTTACATTGTCAGCATAACAGATTTTGGTGGTAATTTTAGCAGGCGCTAATTATTTTAACAACTAAAGACTTAAACTTTTCTTTAGCTTTTGTTGTTGTATCAATAACCTCTGCATGGGAAAGCTTTTCACCGTCCTGTGCACTTGCGGTATTTGAGATACAGCTTATACCAAGCACTTTCATACCGCAGTAGTTTGCAACAATAGCTTCAGGAACAGTAGACATTCCGACAGCATCAGCACCGAACATTCTTGCCATCTTTATTTCAGCCGGAGTTTCATAGCATGGTCCGGAATTTGCAAGATAAACGCCTTCTTTTATTTCCAGTCCCAACTCAGATGCACATTTTTTCGCAAGAGCAATTAAATCCTTTTTGTAAATTTCCGACATATCCGGAAATCTCTCGCCAAATTCCGGATTGTTAGGTCCTATAAGCGGATTTGAGCCCATGCAGTTAATATGGTCTTTAATTATCATTAAATCCGAAGGTATGTAGCTTTCATTAACAGCTCCGGCAGCATTAGTCAGAATAAGCGTTTCAACGCCGAGTTTCTTCATAACCTTTACAGGGTATGTAATCTCCTGCATTGTATGACCTTCGTAAAAATGGTTTCTGCCTTGCATCATTACTACCTTTTTACCTGAAATCTCGGCAAAAACCAGTCTTCCTTTATGACCATGGACAGTAGAAGAAATAAAGTTTGGAATTTCACTGTAAGGAATTGCGGTGTTACAGTATTCATCGGCAAGTTCACCAAGCCCGGAACCTAAAATAATGCCAATAACAGGCGTAAAATCACCAGTTCTTTCTCTAATAAATCTAATTGTATCTTCCATATAAACACTCCCTTAATCACTAAAAAAGCGGAATACCAACATTAAGGCTGTTCTTCCGCTGTAAACTGTTATTAAATTCAGATTAACCTACCAAACGGTTGTCATCTGCTTCTGACGCTTTAACCATAATAGCGTGCTCAACCGGATTTTCTCTTGTGTAGCCGGTATCATAGTTTTCTTCAAATACAAATTCGTCATGAGCTTTTTTAGCCTGATTTTCATCAACCAGTTTTTTTGCAAGTTCAGCAATTTCATATACTAATTGGTATCTGTTTTCAGTATTTTCATTCAAATCCCAAGCTACTTTTATAATCTGTTCCATTCTAAACCTCACATTTCTTATTAATTAACTTAATAATATAATATAAAAAAATTTTTCGCAAGTAGTAAAAAATTATGTATTAAGGTATAATTGGAGCATGGATAAAAAAGCTAAGCTGCAATTATTTTTATGGTTAGAAGCGGTTGTCTGGATGCTTATACTGACACTGGTAATCGGCGGTATCAGGTATCACAATTATAAAAAGAAAGCAGAACTAAAAACATATCAGATATTTCTTCAGGATGTTGACGGGCTTATAGTCGGCTCTCCGGTAAGAATGATGGGGCTGCAAATAGGTCATGTCGAAAGGGTTAAAATTGTATCTGATCATGTCTATGTAAAATTTGTCCTTGAAGATAAAAATCTTTCGCTTCCTAAGGGGGTAATTGCAACTGTAGAATTTAACGGTCTTGGCGGGTCAAAGTCACTGGAATTATATGAACCAACAAAAGAAAGTCTTGCTTCCAACAAGCTTATCGTTGTTAATAAGCCGATGAGATTAAGCGATTCTCTTAGCCTGCTTGATGATATGTTCAACAAACTCGGTTCAATTCTTGTGAGATGCTCGCATTTTATGGGAGAAGTTGCAGATATTATGCCTGACAGCGGACAAATCTCAATTGAAGATGAACAGCAGAATATTAAAACTATAGATGACAAAATTAACCTGTATAACCAGAACAGAATAAAAATAAACAAAATGATAAAGGAGTTTAAAAAAGATGAACAAAGAGAAGGTAAGAATAATTAACAACCCGGTAATTCTTCTAAATCTCTGTACTATGCGCGATGAGAAAACTGACAGTCAGGGAGTTAGGATAGCAACAAGAAAAATTACAAGATGTCTTTTATATGAAGCCGCAAAAAACCTTCCGCTTGTCGATACCAAAATTACAACCCCTTTAAAAACATTTACAACAAAAACAATTGATCCAGGTATCAATCTGATTATTTCACCAATCCTGCGCGCCGGTTTAATCTTTACAGATGAAGCAATTGATATTCTTCCTCAGGCTTGTATCAGGCATATCGGAATGTACAGAGATGAAAAAACTCTAAAGCCGGTATGGTACTATAATAAGGTTCCAATGGAGGCACCAAATCCGGAAAAATTCTATATTTACCTGACAGATCCTATGCTTGCTACAGGTAATACTTTGATAGAAGCAATAAAACTATATGCAGATAAAGGCATCCCTGTTGATAATATTAAAATAATCTGCATAATCGCAGCACCGGAGGGTATAGAAAATATCCAAAAACACTATCCGGATATTGAAATTATTACGGCAGCAGTTGATGATCATCTAAATGAAAAAGGCTACATCGTTCCCGGAATGGGCGATGCTGGGGACAGAATTTTTAATACATAAGATTATTTGTAAAAATATGTAAAAAAACAGCGGTATTTTTTAAAGAATATTTAAAAAGTGCCGTTATTTTTTGGGTGTAGAAGTTAGAAAAGGTGTATATTATGAATTTAAAAATTGAAAACACAGCCTCTTCAAAGGAAGTATCAAAAACTACTGCGGCTGATACCGATAAGTTAAAAAAAGAGGCAAAAGCACGAGGAGAATATATTGTAACCGTAAGCGGCGATGAAAAAGGGTTAAGCGCCATTGCAAAGAAATTCGGTATGTCATTAACAGATTTCAAAAATATGACAGGTCTTACAAAAGATGCACTGCAAAAAGGACAAGTAATAAAAAATGTTCCTACTGCAAAAATCGAAAGCGGTATGGGACTTGCCGCACTTGCACGTAAAAACGGTATGTCATTAAAAGAACTTACTGCACTCAACGGGATTAAAGAGAATTACAAACCTCAAAAGGGCGAATATTTTTATGTATATCCGCAAAAACAAAAAAGCAGACCTGAAAAAACTGCAAAAAAAGTTCTCCCGAATAGTACACCTGAAGCTAAACCTAAAAAAGAAACAAAACCTGCTGCACCAAAGTTGAGCGCAAGTGAAATTGCAACAAAACTTGAAGAAGCAGCTGATGATTACAAAGGTGCAGTCGGTAAAGAAGCCTTTGACAGTGTTTTTAAACAAATTAATAAAGATAACGTTGTAAATGTCGTTAATAACTTTAAAGAAAAATACGATAAAAGCTTAATAAATATGATTTCTGATGAATGGAGCAGCGACAAAGACGTTAGAAAAAAAGCTATGACAAAAATTTTCGATCTTGTTGCAGAAAAAACCCAAAATTCCAGCAAAGAGTTAAGAGAAGAATTTATAAAAGAACTTAACGATGAGTTCGATTCCTGGGGTTTTGTATCAACCAAAAAGATGGATAAAATGATTAACGGGATGATAAATCCTGAAGAAGCATCCGGAAAAGTAAATAAGTCCGGTAAAAAGCGTACGGATAATACCGGAAGCAACGCATCACACCTTAGCGGGAAAGTATATCCGAATGAGATTTTCTACTCAACAAACGGCGGCAAAAGCAAAGACATAACCCCGACAACTATGACTACAATAAAAGACAGAGAAGGGAATTATGTAAATGCCGGCACTCTAAAATCCTGGGCTCTTAGCAGCGGGAAAAAAGATGAAGGTTTCAAAGATGTTAAAGATCCTTTTATAATGCGTCCGCTGCCGAATTACAATACTGAAACGAAAAAACTTGAAGCAGTGACAGAAGTTCTCGATCCTATATCAGAAGGAAACCTCAGCGGCAAAGTAGTTATTCTTAACCCCGGTCATGGCGGCTATCAGCAAGATAACGGTTTCTTTGATGCCGGCACAGTTCTCTCTGTTAAAAATGCCGAAGGTAAAGAAATGCCGATAGAAGAATGGCGTGTTGCCCAAAGTTACGTTGAAAAAATTTCTGATAACCTGAGAAACCGCGGCGCACAGGTTGTTATTGTATCAGGTGCCGTAAGAAACGGCGGTATGGCAGCACAGGAATATCTTGAAAATATGCTGGCAGGTAAAAAAGGTGATGATAATGTCAGAGAAGTAATATCTTCTACAGACAAATCAGATATGCTGTTCCTATCTGTTCATGTGGAATCAGCAAAAAGCAAGCCTGATGAAAAATTTTGCACAGTAAGATACACAAAAGATATTGATAAAGAACTTGCCGATAATATAAATAAACATGTAAAGCAAGGGTTTACTTCACTAACACCTAACACTGCATCAGATAACTTGTACGTGAACAGAGCAGCAAAGGGAATTACATCATCTCTGCTCGAAATAGGCAATATAGCAAATGAGAATATTACCAATTCCCTTCTTTCAGATTACGACCAGAAAAAATACGCTAATTGTATTGCAAATGCAATAGAAGAAACTATGCTTAATTAAAAGAGGATGCAAGTGACAGAGATAAATTTTAATTTTAATATTGCGGCTTCTCCGCAACAGCCAAAAGGGCATAAAGTCAAAGCCGGCGAAACATTGTATTCTATTGCTAAATCGATGGGTGTTTCTGTTGAAGATTTAAAAAAAGCTAACGGGCTGAAAGGTAATACCCTGTCAATAGGGCAGATATTGACTATTCCGTCAGGAACAAGCAAACCTGAAAAACGAGAATTTTCAATGATACCGGCAATTTCAGATGAGGAACTTGAAAAAAACAATTTACGTAATAAATATATTAAAACAGTAAAACATCCTGATTATACAATAAAAAAAGGTGATTACCCGGCAAAACTGGCAGAACAGTTTGACGTTGAGGAGCGGAATATTTTAATGTTGAACGGACTTAACGGAGAAACTGCGACAAAGCTTCAGCCAGGTGATGTTTTAAAAATCCCTGACAGCAGACATGCTAAAAATATAAATAATTTAAATGATGCTGCAAAAGCCATGGGAGTAAGCCCGGAGTTTATCAAACGATTAAAAACCCTTGAAGACGGCAATAAAAACAACAGCAAACCTTACGGAGTGAATGAATTTCATAATACGCCTTATGTAGATGAAGCTGGTAACGAAACAATCGGTATCGGTCATGTCCTAAAAAAAGGCGAAAAAAGATACCTTTCAAACAAAGAAGTGCTTGAACTATTCGTAAATGATATGCTTAAAATGGAAGAAAATCTATGGACTGTTTTGGGCGGGAGAAAAAATTATGAAAAGCTTCCTCAAAGTATAAAAGAAGCCTTGATTGATATGACATTCAATAAGGGAACCTCAATTATTGAAGATACAAAAGGTCTGGTCTGGACGCTTAAACAGGGTAAATACGAGGCGGCAATTAATCTTATGACAAATAACAAAACCCAAAAAGGTAAAGAATTGAGCGGTCTTAGCAAAAGAAGACTGTTTGATATTTCAACTGCATCGAAAATGTATAAAGGACAAACACCGCAATCAGTTATAAACACTCAGCAAAAAGTTTATAACAGAGGAGTTGCGCTTCTTCGGATAGAAGCAGCAAATGATTACAAAAAACTTAAAAATCCAGGCATATCGCAACAACAGTATTTCCTAAACCAGCTTGCAGGATATAATAAAGAAGCACTGGAGTTTTCCGGAGGGAAAATCAAACCTATAAGCAGGTAACAATTTCGCCAACCTGTTCATCGTGAAGTGTTTTTATAGAATGGTCAGCCTCAATATTTGCCCAGTGAAGATTTTTGAGGCTGTCTAATACTACAAGTTCTCTGGCTTTCATATCACAATCGCAGATTTTAACAACAAGAGCCTCTTCAGTTTCAGTATTCACAACAATACAAAGACCGCCGGCACCTACTTTTGCTATAAGTTTGCCGGAATTTTCAATAACTTTAGTATCCAGCCTGTTTTCACCGCCTATAATATAAGGGCAGTTCAAAAATGCCCGCTTAATCTTTTCATACCTTGGATTACAGAATAAGTTCAAATATCCCTTAGCCATATTTTCTAACGGCATTGACATAATAGGAACACCGCATCCGTCTTTAGTAACAGGATATTCTTTCTTAAGTTCGCATAGTTCTGAAATTCTTTTCTTTATTGCAAGCTGTAATGGATGTTCAGCATCTTCATATGAAGCCAAATCCCAGTTATTCATCTTACACAGAGCAAGCATCATAATATGCTTTCCTACACAGTTATTCTGAAAAATATTTTCTTTTCTACCCTCTAAAAGCAGCCTGTCCTGTTCGGTTTTAGAGATAGGTTTATGAAGACCGCATTGAAGATAGCTTTCATCAAGTTCTATTTTTTTTAAAAGATTAACAGCTGTTTCGACATGAATTTTTTCACCGGCGTGGGAAGCACAGCACAGCGCAATTTCTTCTTCAGTCATATTATATTTAATATCCATGCCGTAATCTATTATAAGACTTGCCTGAAGAGGTTTTGCACACGAACGGAGATAAAACGGATAATTGTTAGGTTCGCCGTTTCTGTCTATAATATGAGTTTTGTCAGAAACAAGGACAAAACCAAAATGAGCCTGTTCAACAAGCCCGTCACGTATGTATTTAACTAGTAGTTCTGGTGTGCTAATCATATTTATCCTTTACTAAATCCAGCAGCTGCATAAGCCTTTGTTTAAGAGCTTTGTTCTCTTTTTTTAGTTCTTCTATCTCTTTATTAAAATCATCTCTTTCCTGATCCGGAAGCTGGGCTGTAACCATACGGTCACTGTCAAGAATAAACCTTCTTCTTGCATCATTTTTTAATACAAAAAGGGTTTTAACATTTTCCTGGGTAACAAATCCCAAGTCAACAAGAACTTTTCCAAAGAGTTTATGTTCCATCCTGTCATCAAGACGGCGCTGCTCCATAATTGCATAGTCAAGCTGGTCAATTGTAATAGACCCGTTAATTCTGTAATATTCCCCGGTCTTAAATTTTCCTGCAATAAATCCGGCCATTGCAAATACTTCCTGACTATCAGGGATTTCAATATAATTTTGCTCTATGCAAAAAATACAATGTTTTGCAACTTCTTCCATAGAAAGGAATGTATTAAGCGAAATTTCAAGAATACTGTATCCTTCATAGCAGAGATTCAGGAAGTTATAGATATTAGTATCCAAACCGCTGATTTTATTCCACATTTCAGTTTTCCCGACAAAAGTAACAGTCGGAACATATGTAGAAAAAAGTTTGTCTGAATGTGTTATAACATACCTTTCACAGTGATTATTCCGCATATTCTGAAATAATCTTAAATAAACAACCTGTTTAACCCAGAGGGGATATTCCAACAATTTATTTAAAAATAAGTTAAAAATATTCTTCTTCATTTAAACCTCAAAATATATTATAAATTAAAACAAAAGATTAATCAATGTCTTTGAGAAAATTTCTACTACTTTCCGGTATTGATTTATAATAATAAAAATTGTAAAATAGCCATATGGAATAGGAGAATATAATAATGGAAAATACACGTGTGAAAAAAATAAGTATTTTTGTACTGGCATTAATTGGATTTATAACAACAATAAAACTGGCAATGATTTATTATGATGCCAACTTTAATCCATATGCACTGCCAAGTTTTTGTACTGTTAATGACTTAATAGACTGTGACGGAGTTGCAAAAACAACCGAATCCCAGTTTTTAGGTATTCCTCTTGCTTACTGGGGAATGTTTTTGTACGCATTTATGTTCCTTATGCTTATTGCGGACAAATTGAAAAATCTCAAACTTTTTAAGTTTATGGAAGTCTTTAAAAATCCGCTCGATTATATTGCATCCCTTGGAATTATTTCTTTTGCAATATCAATGATTTTGCTCTGCGTAAGCTTATTCCAGATTAATAAAATTTGTATACTATGTGCATTTACTTATGTATTAAATTTACTTATTGCACTGGTTGCACTTGATTATAAAAACGGAGGTGTTATAAAAGCCTTCAAACAAAGTGTTGCCGACTTTCTTGATGCAATAAAAAATAAAGCTTATTTAATTGCATTTATAATTGTAATGCTAGCTGCAGGCAGCGGTCTTGCTTATACAACAATAACCCTGAAATTTGCACCTCAGGTAAAAAGTGCAAAAGATTTCAAAGAATTTGTTGAAGCAAAAACAAATAAGTATGCTGTCAGCGGAAATACACTCGGTGACAAAGACGGAAAAGTCATTCTTGTAACATATACAGACTACCGCTGTCCTATATGTTTTGCATATAACATTATGATACATAAGGTGGCACAGGAACTTAAAGGGGTGAGAGTGGTACACAAAAACCTTCCGCTTGATATGGAATGCAACAAATATCTCAAACAGCCTTTCCATACCGGCTCCTGTAGAATGGCAAGATATTCAATCGCCGCTGAAAAACAGGGCAAATTATGGGATATAAATTCTCTGTTCTTTGAAAAACAGCCAAATAGTGATGAAGAAATACTAAAACTTGTTGAAAACATTCAGGGACTTGACGTAAAACAACTTGAAAAAGATGCAAACAGCAAAGAAGTAAAAGATGAACTTGCTAAACAAATAGATGATGCCTTTTCCCGCGGTATTAATGCCACACCAAGTTCACAAATCGGACAGGATGTTTTCATCGGAATAAAACCTTACAGTGAATTAAAGAAATGGTTATTAGATGCAGGAGCACAAAGAAGATAATAAAATAATACTGCATGCCTGCTGCGGAATATGTTCAGGTTATCCCGTATCTTTTCTAAAAGATGCGGGGTATTCTGTTACTGTATATTTTTACAACCCTAATATTTATCCGGATGCGGAATATCAGAAACGGCTTGAAGCAGAAAAAACTCTTTGCAGGCATTTAGACGTGGAATTAATAGAGGGAGATTACATTCCGAAGGAATTTTACAAATCTGCTGAAGGACTTGAAAACGAACCGGAAAAGGGTAAACGCTGCAGCAAATGCTTTGAGCTTCGATTGAGGAAAACAGCAGAACTCTGCAAAAAACTCGGAATAAATCTTTTTACTACCTCAATTGTGATAAGTCCGCATAAAAATTTCCAAAAACTATCAGAAATCGGCAGAAAAATTGCTGAAGAATATAATCTGATATATATTGATATAGATTTTAAGAAAAAAGACGGATTTTTAAAAACAAATAAAATATCAAAAGAGTTAGGACTTTACAGACAGAATTACTGCGGCTGTAAATTCAGTTTAAGATAAAATCATATATTTATACTAGAAACTTTCCTGAAAATGTTATATAATATGAAGAGAGAAACTTGATTTCTGTCGAAAAATCATTACATTAGGAAGAGAAGGATGATGAAAATGAATAAAAAACTTGCTTTATTAATTGCTGCAATAATGTTCGCTTCTGCAACAAGCGTTCAGCTTGCCAATATATCATGCGCAGAAGGTATTCCCGGAGAAAATCTTTACAAAGGAAAAGAACAGCTGAAACGTGAACGTGAAGAACGTGAAAAGGCACAGCAAGCGCAGCAGGCAGCCCAAACCTCTACTGATGAATATGAACCTGTAAGCGATGAACAAATTTTCGGCAGTGAAGCTGAATTACCTTTATACTATCCTAACGCTACAATGAAAAGTGCTGTTGCAAAATACAAAAAACATAATTATTCAGGATGTATTCAGGAACTATATTCAATATTGAAAAAAGATAAAGAGAACTCGCTTGCTTATTATTACCTTGCAATGGCATACATAAAAGCCGGCAAAAAAGATCAGGCACAGGCAGCTTATCAAAAAGTAATAAACCTGAACAGAAATGAAGTCCTTGTTGAATACGCGCTGAAAGGCAAGGCTTGCCTTTCAGGAGATCCTTCATGCACAGGTGCCGGTAATGATGAAAATACAGATGAAATGGATAAGTTTATCTCATCACCTTATGGCAACGGCTTCTCTGAAGAAGCAAACACAAACTGGAAGAAAATGCAGCTGAAGTATTTGCAAAACAAAATTAATAACGGCGGTACACTAACTCCGCAAGAAGTTGAAAAGATGAAAAAACTAAATAAATCAGAAACCTTCTCAACTAATAAATTAGCTTTTGCAGATAACGGCTCAAAAAAAAACTCTAAAACACCTTCAAACGGAGAAATTTTAGAAGCTTTGGACGTTTTGAAACGTGCAGGTTTGAACATTTCAGCAGAAACTCCGTCAGCAACAGAAACAACAGCTCAGACAGAAGTACCTGTCCAAACGACTGCCCAGCCTGCACAACCGCAGGTTCAGCCTGCACAAAACCCGATGGCATATACTCCGGATCCGCAAATTCAGCAGATGAGCATGATGCTTAACGGAGGGAACAACAATAATACAGATCCTATGATGTATATGCTTCCTTATATGATGAATGCTAATAACGGGCAAAATATTGATCCGAAAGTTATCCAATCAATGATGATGAATTCAATGATGAACAGCCTGAACAGTATGAACCCTGTTAACAATAATAATTAGACTATATATGGAACTAAATTATAAAATTGCAAAAAATAAATTGTTGGCATCCGACCCGGAAGGATGCCGACAATTTTTTGAGCAAAACGGCTATTTACTTGAAGCTGCATACTGCTGCCTTGTAGATGATGACATCACAAATGCAAAAGAGTTCTTTGCCCGTTATGCACAGAAAGATATAAGAGCAAACTGGGGAGTATTTCTTTGCGGGCTAATTGATAAAAAAGTCAGCACCTATCCTTCTTATTTCCAATTGAGAAACTTTTTGGAAATTGACTTAAACTTTTTGATGAAATATTATAAAGGCGAATATGTAGAAAATATTATAAAATATTCAGACTGGCTCTGTACCATAAATCCTGAAGTGCATAAATATATAGGTCGTGTTTTTTTAAAATGCGGTTACGAGCAGGAAGGGATTTATTTTTTAAAACAGGCAGAAGATTATTTTTACAACGATCCTGAACTTCATTATCTTTTTGCCGAATATTACTTTAGCAAAAAAGAAACTGAAAACACTATAAAATATATTGGTAAATGTCTTGGTGTTCTGCCGGGATATTTTCCTGCAATAAATCTTCAAAGAAAGTTAAAATCTGATTGCTAATAAAAATTGTTTATATTACACTAATTAATACATTTACTACATTGTTAACAGGTTAAGGAGATTAAGAATGATTATAATTATGGAGCGCAATGCCACCAAAGTTCAAGTTCAACGCGTTATAGACTTATTAAAGGATAACGGATTTGAAGTAAGATGCAATATTGGTAATGTGCATACCGTTATTGATGCAATAGGAGATAAAACATCAGTTACTCCTGGCAGATTAGCTGCTCTTGAAGGGGTAAAAGAAGTAAAGGTTATAAGAGAACCTTTCAGACTGGCGTCACGCGATAGAAAAGCTGAGGATACTGTTATAGAATTTTCAAACGGGGTAAAAATAGGCGGGAATAACAAACCGGTTGCAATGGTTGGACCTTGCTCTGTTGAAAATGATTATGAAGGGTTACTGAAAGTTGCGATGGCTGCAAAAGAGATGGGTTGTGAGTTTCTTCGCGGCGGTGCGTTCAAACCAAGAACATCACCGTATGATTTTCAAGGTTATGGTGAAAAAGCTCTGCGATACTTAAAACGTGCAAGTGAAGAAACAGGACTTTTAACAGTATCTGAGATAATGGATGCTTCTGATCTTCCAATGATGCTCGACTACATTGATGTTTTGCAGATTGGAGCAAGGAACGTGCAGAACTTTAAGCTTCTACAGGCTGTGGGAAGATGCAGCAAACCAGTAATTCTTAAACGCGGACTTGCAAGCACAATAAGAGAATTTCTTCTTGCAGCTGAACACATTATGTATCAGGGAAACTCTAAAGTTATTTTATGTGAACGGGGGATAAGAAGTTTTGACAGTGCATTCACAAGAAATGTTATGGATATAGCTTCAATTCCTGTGATAAAAAAATACTCTCACCTGCCTATAATTGTTGATCCAAGCCATGGAACAGGTCAGAGATACTTGATTGAACCAATGGCAAAAGCCGGACTTGTTGTTGGTGCTGACGGTGTTATGATTGAGGTTCATAATGATCCAGAAAATGCACTTTCTGACGGAAAACAGAGCCTTTCAATCCCTATGTTTAAAGATATTATGGCAAGGATAAACACGTTTAACAACAGGCTTCATTACGAGAAAACCTGTTTATCCGCAAATGTAAAATAATACAAGATAAGGGGGCTTCTAATACAGCCCCCTTTTTAGCTAATAACTTACCTTATATGGATAATCATCAGGGATTTTCCAGCCGTTCATCTGGATGATTGCAGTACAGTACTGCCTCCAGCTGCTGCCGCCGGTCGAATTACAGCCGTATTTACTATCATTATAAAGCGTTTCTGTATTTCCGTCCCAGTTAAACTTGTATGGTTCAAAGCCCCTGTTATAATGGTATTTCCATTTTTCAGTAGTGCCTGACGGCATAAAGTTAAATGCAAAAGAGCATCTTCCGCCGGTATCACGCCAACCTTCTGCCGCTTTTTGAGAATTAATACATTTGTTCACATTCCCAGGGAAAAAATCCCAATCTCTTGTACTATCCGTTCGTCTTGTGCGTAATGCACTTCCATCGGCAAAATATACTATTAAAGAGCCACTACTAATACCGCTTTTTAAATTTTCAATCTTCGTAATCTTCATATAAGGTGCAAGATACTTTCTAAACCATGCTTCCGCCTCTGAAGAACCCTCTATAACATTTCCTTCATCGTCTATATCAGCTCCGGCTAAATCTTCATACCAGATTTTTTTATCTCCGTAATCAGCCTCTGCCATTAGAATTGCCTGATTTATTGATGAATAAAATTTTTTTAAACGAGTTTCAACGACTTTATTGTTATTCTTTTGTATTAGAGAAGGCAATGTCATTGCGGCGACAACACCTATTATGCCTAAGGTTATCAATACCTCGGCTAACGTAAAACCTGGTTTAATGAATGGGTTTCCGGCGGCGCTAAATGGCTCTAAGCCTGTACCAATACCGGTTAAGGAGCTTAAATTACTCTGCCCCCCCCCCGGAAAGTCTTGTCTTTACTGCGTTTTCCATAACTTAATCTCCTTTTTTAGTTGTACCTGTTCTTTCTTACATTTTTTGATTAAATATAAAATTTTTTGAGGCGATAGCGGAAGCAGGGCGAGAGCGTGTCCGAAAAAAGTTTTATATTTAATTTAATCAAAAGGTGTTCCTGCTTTACGTTATCTGTTTATTTTTGCTCAAGCTCGCTTCCGCTCCGTTTAAACTTTCGGTTCAAAAACATATATTTCTCACTTTAAAGGCTTATGCGGCTCCTTATTTATTATATGATATTTTTAGGTTTTCTGCAACTCCCCTTTCAGATACCAGGTTTTTGCTCCCGAAATTCTGACATCTACAAATTCACCGGTCAAATCTCTATCACAAGGAATATGAACGGTTTTATTATTTCGTGTTTTACCTGTGTTTATATTTTTTCCCTTATGATTATAGAAGCTTTCAACAAGAACTTCCATATTGCGGCCGACATATTTAAGATTGGATTTCAGGCAGTTTTCCTGAACTTTTTTGTTAAGACGCTGGAAACGTTCATCCTTAACATCATCAGGAATATACTTATCAACCCATTTTGCAGCAACGGTTTTTTCTCTTGGGGAGTATGCCGCAACATTTGAATAGTCAAGTTCAAATTCATCAATAGCGGTCAAAGTATCCTCAAACTGCTCCTCAGTTTCACCCGGAAAACCTGCAATAAAATCACTTGTAATGGTTACATCAGGTATCATATCGCGAACTTTTTTGACAATTTTAGCATAAGTTTCCCTGTCATATCTTCTATTCATTTTCTTCAGGACTTCACTGTTTCCTGACTGCATAGGAATATGGAAGTATTCACACACCTTATCCAATTCTTTTGCAGTTTCTATTAGTTCATCAGTAATATCTGTCGGGTATGATGTTACAAAACGTATTCTGAATTTTCCTTCCATTTTATTTAAATCACGCAGAAGATTTGAAAGTCTGTAATTTTTATCTTTGAAATCTTTACCGTAACTGTCAACATTTTGCCCAAGAAGAGTAATTTCTTTAAATCCTGCATTCAAAGCATCCTGAGCTTCTTTCAAAATAATTTCCGGCTGTCTTGAACGTTCTCTTCCCCGTGTGTAAGGAACTATACAATATGTACAAAAATTATTGCAGCCTTCTGTAATATTTATCCAGGCATTCATTGATTTAACACGTTTAATATTAAAGTCTTTTGCTTTGTCATCTTCTGTAGCGTTAGTTTCAGTACATTCACAAACCTTATCTCCGCACTCAACCTGCTTTATAATTTCAGGAAGTGAATAAATCTTATGCGTTCCCAGAATGAAATCAACATAAGGTGCGCGTTTAAAAACCCCTTCTGCTTTCTGCTGGGCAACACAGCCGCAAAAACCTATTTTTAAATCAGGTCTGGACTGCTTCCACTTTCCCCAAGTTCCAATCAGACTGAAAGCTTTATCCTCGCTAAGCTGTCTGATAGAGCAGGTGTTTACCATAAGCAAATCTGCTTTTTCTGCATCACTTGTTTCCTCGTAGTTAAAAGATGAAAGCATACCTAGCATTCTTTCGGTATCTGACTTATTCATCTGGCAGCCCATTGTTTCTATATAAACTTTTTTCATATCTTTTCCCTTTTATCAGACATATTCTATATGTAAATTATACAATAAAAATTAACAGACTTGACTTTTAGCCTTATAAATTATATCGTTTTATTAAAGTGTTTTCTTAGATTTTACGGGGTTAAGAAGAAATATGGTTTTAAAACAAAAAAATGTTCTTTCATTATTAGAAGACAAAACAAATGCCTTTAATGACAGGGTTGCACTGGGAATGAAAACAGCTATGGGCTGGAAAGAATTTACATACAAAGGTCTTGGGCTTTTATCCAGAAAACTTGCCTGGCATCTTATTAATGAACTTCAGGTAAAAAAAGGGGATCGTCTTGCAATATTATCCGAATCCAAACCGGAATACGGAGCATGCGTTTTTGCCTCAATACTTGCAGGAATGACAACTGTTCCTCTGGATGTAAAACTTACAAAATATGAATTAAAATCAATACTAAGCGACTGTGAACCGGTTGTAATGCTCGTATCACAATCTCATATTCAAACAGCGCTGGACTTGCAGAAAGAACTGCCAAGTTTGAAATATATTCTGGTAATGGATGAACCTTCTTATAACCTCGGACTTACAAGTATATATGAATTGCCAAATAATTACGACTCCAAATGGCGCCATAGAAGCACTAAATCAACTGTTTTTATAATATACACCTCAGGTACAACAGGAGCGCCAAAAGGAGTTGAGATTACTTTCGGGAACATGATGTCACAGCTGGATGATCTTGGTGATGCACTGGAGGCGATCCTTCCTGACAGACACTGCACGATACTTTCAATTCTTCCAATGAATCATCTTTTTGAAATGACTGTCGGTTTTTCAACATTCCTGAATTTCGGCTTTTCCGTATATTACACACAAAGCCTCAAGCCAAAAGATATTTTAACTATTATGAAAGAAAAACAGGTAGACTTTATGATAGTTGTACCGGCATTTTTGAAACTGTTGAAAACAAGTATTGAAGCGGAATTAAACAATTCATCAAAAGCAAGCCGGAGCATGTTTAAAGCTATGTATGCGGCAGCAAAGTTTATTCCGTTTTACTGTATAAAAAAATTAATGTTTAAAAAAATTCATGACAAATTCGGGGGTCATTTTATAGGCTGCATATCAGGCGGAGCTCCTCTGGATATTGAGGTCGGGAAATTTTTTGAAAGAATCGGTATTAAAGTTTATCAAGGATACGGTCTTTCAGAAGCAAGTCCGGTTGTATCAATCAATACTGATAAACGAAGAGAACTTGCTTCTGTAGGAAAGCCGCTCAAAACATTCACTGCAAAAATTGATAGTGAAACAGGCGAACTTATTCTTAAGGGTCCGGCTGTTATGAAAGGGTACCACAACCAGCCTGAGATGACCGCTTCCGTAATTGACAGCGATGGATGGCTGCATACAGGTGATATTGCAAAAATTGATAAAGACGGACATATTTTTATAACAGGAAGAATTAAAAATATGATAGTACTTTCCGGAGGTAAGAAAGTATTCCCGGAAGAAGTAGAAGCTGTTCTTGAAAAAAGTCCGTATTTTGCAGAAGTATGCGTTCTGGGAATTTCAAGAACCTTCGGAGCAAAAGATGGAACCGAAGAAATTGCAGCAGTTATTGTCCCTGCCGATGAACTTACATCTAAATATGACGATGAAACTTTGGACAAGCTAATTCGTACGGAGGTTAAGACTCTTTCCGGACGCCTTACCGCATACAAACGCCCTGTAAATATAATAATTTCCAAAAATCCGCTTCCAAGAACAGCTACAAGAAAAGTTAAACGTAAAGAAGTAAAAGAGTTAGTTAAAATTTAAGGAGCCGAAATGACAAAAAAAATTTTTACAGCCGCATTTTTAACAACGCTGGTAATGTTGACAATCGCATCGGTGCAGGCTTTTTCAGATGAAGAAATAATACTTGAGCCAGCAGAAGAAACTCCGGAAGCAAAAATTATTGAATCACCTGCAATTGCACCTAAGTGGGAAGAATTCTGCGAAACCGGCTACGAAAATGTAAATGAAACTCAAAAGAAAGATATATTTGATATTTTCAGCTTTGTCAAAAGTGAACGTGCAAAAAAAAATTATTGGGCAGGCAGACGGGAAAGTTTTAACAAGTATCTCAAATACTGTAATTCAATCTCCGATGAAACAGACAAAGGTGTTTGTTATACAGAATTAAGAAAAATAGAAATGGATAAAAATGACGAATATAAACATCAGCGAAAAGAACTTCTCTATCAGCATAATATTATAATTGATAAATAACTTTACAAAAGACAGGCATTATATTTATCCTGTCTTTTTTATGATACCCTTGTTTTATAACAGAAAAGGAGAACTTATAATGATTAAAACTACCCCATCCCCATTTACAAACAGCAAATTTATTATTCCTGCAAACCAGCCTAGAGTTAAACTCTTATTTAATCAAATGAGTGATATTGTAAAAAAAGAACAAACCGGCGGGATTTTTACAACTGACAAAATTGAGATTTCAACTGCATTGAAATCTCAGGAAACTAATATTTTAAACAAATTAACCGAAATGGGTGCAAAGTTTAAACTTGTAAATATTTTTAAATAAATTTCTACGATAATATTTACAGGCATTTAAAAGTATCAAAAATCATCCCGATAGTAAAATACAACTTGCAGTATAAAAAGTGTATCGGAACAGAAATTTTTAGATTAAAGCTTCCGGCTGCAATATCGCCGGAAGCTTGTTATATCTACCTTTTTTCACCTACTGTATAATTTGTATACTCTAATTTATCCTTTCCTGAAAGAATATTTTCTAAGCTGGCAGCACCCCATGGGCCCCAGGTAGACTTCATAACTTTTGTAGATGCTACCGGAAATTGGAAAGAATCTGCGCCAAATTGATTAGGATTTTTAGGACCATTAACATCGATATACAAATAGGCACAAACATAGCTGTGAGATGTTACAGGTGTCGTGTTTCCATCTTCATCCAAAATACAGCTGCCAGTAGAATCCTGTTTGCAGTCATTTGTTACCCTATCACAGGAAGTCATTTGCTGAACAGCAATTAACGAGCCGTCATTAAGAATAATTTTAGGGAATGTATGTTTTAAGTTTTGTGTAGTACCGGAAGAGCCGGAATATCTGGTAGCATACTTCTGGTTATAATAATATTTTGAACAGCCCTTCTGTGAAGAATTTTCGCAAACTTTTGCACCATTAAAGTACTTTGCGAAAGTCTTTGCAACATCTGCAGAACTTTTTGTTACATCAAAAAGGAAAGTATTATCACCTACAACCCCAAAATCTTTTTGAGCCAAAATTACTGCATTACTAAGAGTTGAATACATTTTTCTGGTTTTTACACAAAGCTCTTTTTCTTTATATTTATTAACAAGAGAAGGTAGTGTCATTGCTGCAACTACACCTATTATTCCTAAAGTTATCAAAACCTCAGCCAAAGTGAATCCTTTTTTCATACCTGTGAGTTCCTTTCTTTATTACTATTATATGTTATTACTTATCTTTTTCAATTTTTAACTTATATTTATCTAAATTTGTTACATTAAAAAATCAGCCCTATTCCCGTTGTGGCTGACTTTCCTCTCGTTCTTTCACAGGTATTTCGCTTTGATTAGGTTGCCCCCCCCCCGAAAATCCTTGTCTTCACTGCGTTTTCCATAATTTAATCTCCTTTTTATTAGTTGTATAATTGGTCTTGTTAGAATAACTATATATGTTTTCTCAAACACGCTTCCGCTCTGCTCACGCTATCGTTTCGAAAACATATATAGTTATTCTAACATGTTTTCCTTTGCTTTTTATTATAACATATTTTTTCTATAAAAAAAGCCCCCGACCAAATATATCGGGAGCTTTAACAATGGAGTTTTAGACTGTTTATGAAAAATATCTTTTCAACAGACCGTCAAATCCTTTACCATGACGGGCTTCATCCTTTGCCATTTCGTGAACTGTATCATGAATTGCATCATACCCTAACTGTTTTGCACGTGCAGCAATTGCAAGTTTACCTTCACATGCGCCATGTTCAGCTTCTGCGCGTAATTCAAGGTTTTTCTTAGTTGAATCTGTAACAACTTCACCAAGAAGTTCTGCAAATTTAGCTGCGTGTTCTGCTTCTTCAAAAGCATATCTCTTATAAGCTTCTGCAACTTCAGGGTAGCCTTCTCTTTCAGCAACTCTAGACATTGCAAGGTACATACCAACTTCAGTGCATTCTCCGCTGAAGTGTGCTCTCAAACCTTCCATAATTTCTTTATCTTCAACTTTGCCATCGCCAACTTTATGTTCACATGCGTAGACTTTTTCTCCCCCGCCTACTTCTTTAAAAGTAGTTGCTCCGCATAACGGACATCTTTCTGGAGCTTTATCAGCTTCTGTTGACCAACCGCAAACTGTGCATACAAACTTTGCCATAATTTTTCCACCTTTCTTAAAATAAAATTTTGTTTATCATTTACTTAATTATAATAATCTAAAAGAGTTTATTTGTAAAGTAGGAATTATTCTCATTTTTAATATTTCTTTACATTTTAAAAAAACTTACTAAGAGCGATTTCTACTTAACTTTTTGGAAAATCATAACGTATTCATGTTTAAAGATATAAAATCCGCCGGCAAGAGCACGATAGCGCCAAAGGTTTGCAGTTCTGCCTTTTGCCCTTTCATTGCCTTGAATATCTTTAACAATAATACCTTTCAAGCGGAACCCAAGCTTCATCATTCTTGCCATACATTCAAACCCGAGAGGCTGAACTTCTGAATTTTTGTAGCTGTCGCCTATAATCAGCGCAGCGAAACGGTCTTTTTCAAGTAAATCATAGCCGTTTTGCGCCACCTTTTCAAACAAATCATAAAATTCGTCAGTTGTGTCGCAATTTGATAAATCTTCTTTTTTATCAGAAAACTTGATAATATCATCATAAGGCGGATGCAAAATAAGGAACTGGGCTTTCTCTTCTCCCATAATATCAAGTCTTGCTTTAATTTTTTCTTTTGCAGCTTCAGAAGCGCTGTCGGCACAGATTATATTAACATCTGTGACAAGCTGTTTCGGAGTGAATTTTTCTGAAACTTTTTCGGCAAGTTCATCTTTCAATTCAACACCTATACAACGTCTGTTCATATTAATAGCTTCTATACCAGAAGTTCCTGAACCAAAAAATAAATCAAGAACAACATCATTCTTTTTAGTAAATCTTTCATAGAGCTGCTGGGCAATTTGCGGAATATAGTTGCCATGATATTCATTGGAATGTCCGCCTTCTTTTAGTCTTGAAGGAAATTCCCATAATGTATCGGTTTTAACGTGGTCATAAGCTTTCCAGTTATTCAAATCAATATCACTGTATTTAGTAGTTTTAACAGGTTTTACAACCTGCAAATCCGCCTTTTTAACCGGTTTCAGTTTTGTATTTGATTTAAGTCTGACCAATTTATATCCCCCTCCAAGTCTATTTAACAATTTTATATTATTAAAATGTTTCAAATTTGTAATCAAACGTTTAGATGAATTTGTTTTTGATGTAAATTAAAAATGGTATGAGATTTCTCATACTGCCGGAAGTGGAGGATTAATGTTCTCGGGACAATTTACATTAAGCAATTTCTATATGATACTTGGATTTTTACTTTCCATGTATGCTTGTGTGTCAAATGATATTATACAAACACTGGGAACATTTTTGAGTGCAAATAAGAAAACCCCTTTTTATTATTTGTGGGCTTTTTCAGTAATAGTTCTTGTTATAACCATTGTTACCGGATGGGTTGTTAATGACGGCGATATGTCATTCGGACTTTTAACAAGAATTCCGGTAACTGAACATTACACATTTATTTATTTGCTTCCGCCGATTATATTAATACTCTTAACAAGGTGGGGTATACCTGTAGCAACAACATTCCTTGTTTTAAGTGTTTTTTCGGTAAGCGATGCAAGCGTAATCTGGATGATGCTGACCAAATCCGTCCTGGGTTATGTTATTGCATTTGTTGCTGCGATAATTATTTATAACATTATTGCCAGACCTCTGGAAAGATATTTTTATTATACCCAGAAGCGTTCAGGCGATACAAAAATCTCTAAATGGTGGATGGCTGCAAAATGGTGTTCAACTGCATTTATATGGTCGCAATGGCTTGCGCAGGATTCGGCAAAACTGTTTGTTTACCTGCCAAGGAAAGCTTCTGTATCGGAACTGATATTTGTTCTTCTGTGTTTCACTATTTTCCTTGGAGTTTTAACCTACCAGCGCGGCGGGGATATTCAAAATATTGTAAAGATGAAAACTAATGTTCAAGATCCCCGTTCTGCAACTATTATTGATATTATTTACGCATTCTTACTTTTGTATTTTATAAATTTAAACAATGTCCCGATGTCAACAACCTGGGTATTTATAGGTTTGCTGGCAGGAAGAGAAATTGCATTGTACCAGAGATTAAGATTTGAATCTCCTAAAAAGATGTACAAACATATTTTGAAAGACCTGTCAAAAGTGACAATCGGACTTTTTGTTTCTATAATAGTAGTAGTGTTGCTAACCCAGTATGACGTGATTATACAATATTTTATGTCACATTTCATACCGCACTAGGGGAGGTTATTGTATGGCAAGAATTAAACAACTATCAAAACATTTAATTAACCAGATTGCTGCCGGTGAAGTTATTGAACGGCCTGCTTCTGTTGTAAAAGAGCTTGTTGAAAACTCGGTTGATGCGGGAGCTTCAAAAATAAGCATTGAAATCTCAAATGAATGCAGAGATATAAGAGTAGCAGACAACGGCTCAGGAATTCATCCGGACGATATTATGCTTGCATTTTCAAAACACGCAACAAGCAAGATTTCTACTGATGAAGATTTATTTGCAATTGATACCCTCGGATTTCGCGGGGAGGCACTATCAAGTATTATTTCTATAGCAAAATTAACTTGTACAACAAGAACTAAAGATTTTGAAACCGGTACAAAAGTAAAGTGTGAAAATTCTGAAGTAAAAAAAGTTGAAACAGGCTGCGCTATCGGTACAATTATGGAAATTAAGGATTTATTCTACAATATACCTGCGAGACTAAAATTCCTTAAAAATCCGAATACGGAATTTTCATATATTCAGGAGCTGGTACAGTCTATTGCAATTTCACATCCTCAGACAGCTTTTGAATTAAAGAAAAACGGGAAAACTGTTTTAAAAACCTCGGGTAACAATGAGCTCAAACATGCCCTTAAGGAATTATTTTCCAACAATGTAACAGATAATTTGAAAGAAGTTCTAAAAACAGATCAGCTTTCAGGCTTGAAAATTTCAGGCTATGTAAGCACACCTGATTTTACCCGTTCAAGTAAAAAGGATTACCATATCTATATAAATTCAAGAACTGTCAAATGTCCGATATTTATGAAAGCAATTGATACAGCATATAAAAATCTGATTTCAAACGGCAAATATCCGTTTGTTGTACTTAACCTTGAATTGCCGCCTTCTGATGTTGATGTGAATGTTCATCCTACAAAAAAAGAGGTGCGATACAAAAATACAAACCAGATTTTTAACTTTATTATGACCGGTATCCATGGCGGTCTGGCTAATTATACAGAACCGGAGCCATCATACAATATTCAACAGAAAGTTGGAGAAAAAACAAATATTATTGAACTCAAGCCGCAGCAAAATACGTTTGATATTGTTTATAATAAAACCGATGATGAGATGGTTGTTGAAGAAAAAACCTTTGATATGATTCAGGATAAAACCCCTCAGGTTGTTTCTGAAACAGAACAGAAACAAATCTTTAAACCTGTTGAAAAAGCCCCTGAACCAGAAGAAAACATTGTAGGTCAATATAAAAATACTTATATTATTGTTGAAAAAGAAGACGGTATGGAAATAATTGACCAGCATATAGCAGAAGAAAGATATATTTACGAAAAATTAAAATCAGAAAAGAATGTCGTATCACAACTTTTGTTTGTGTCTGATGTCTTAACGGTTACACCAAGTGAAGCTGAGTTAATAAAAGAAAATCTTGATAAATTTGAACGCTTCGGATTTGGTATTGAATTTACATCTGATACTGAATTAATTTTCCGCAAAGTTCCTCAGATGATTGCAAAAGTAAATCCCAAAGAAATTCTGGCTGATATTTTAGAAAATATTGAAAGTGACATTGACGGACTTGAAGAAAAAATTCTAATTACCACATCCTGTAAAGCTTCGGTAAAAGCCGGTCAAAAGCTCTCAACCTGGCAGATGCAGGAAATTGTGAAAAGGTGGCGTACTACAAAAATGCCTTATACCTGTCCTCATGGACGTCCGATTGTTAAATTTTTCCCGCATAAGGAAATTGCAGGATTTTTCCAGAGAAACCAGTAATTTTACTTAAATAAATCAATAACATTAATTTCCAAAAAATCAGCTATACTAATAATTTTATCTATAGTTATATTAAGTTTGGCATTTTCAACTTTACCAATATAAGATCCGTCAAGATCTAATTCTAGCGAAAGGTCTTCCTGAGAAAAACCTTTCATTTTGCGATACTTTCTCAAATTTCTGCCAAACTTCTTCTTAATATTTTTATTCATATAAATATTTTCGTTGATATTTGATTTAATTCCACGATTGACAGTCGGGGAAAAACATGATAAACTGAATATATATGCATATTTTGGAGGATTAATATGTTTAAGATTATCGATAAAAATTCTTACGCATTTACACTTGCCGAAGTATTAATTACATTAGCAATTATCGGTATTGTGGCGGCTTTGACTTTGCCAACGTTAAACCAAAAACAACAGCAAATTGAGACAACATCAAGATTAAAAAAATTTTACAGTGCCATGTCACAGGCTATCCTGCTTTCTGAAAATGACAACGGCCCGAGTAAAGATTGGGATAAAACATATTACGTGAGCAATGAAGACGGAAATTATGACAACATCACAAATAGAAATTTAGTA
The DNA here is from genome assembly GCA_902383995.1 of uncultured Brachyspira sp. Taxonomy (GTDB): domain Bacteria; phylum Cyanobacteriota; class Vampirovibrionia; order Gastranaerophilales; family Gastranaerophilaceae; genus Scatousia. The sequence continues at coordinate 83,241 of CABLZX010000004.1, read as the reverse complement.
CTAACATATTTTAATAAGTATCTGAAACCATACCTCAAGTATCTTGAAATTGAAGATAATCCGGAAGATTTACAAGATGAAGAAACTGGTCAGGCTTCCAGGATAAGAGTTCATTTTGCAGACGGTTCATATGTGAATATTTATAACGGGGCATGCATGGATTTGGATTTTGACGTAAATGGCAAAAGAAAACCCAATCTTTCAGGAAAAGATATTTTTAAATTCATAATCTGTCCTAAAGATAAAGCAATAGTAGAATGCGGAGGGAACAAAAATTGGTGCACATACTGTCCTGATTGCAACACCAGAGAATTTGCACTTCAACGATGCAAAACTTCCGCAATATACTGCGGAAGATTGCTTATGATGGACAATTGGGAATTCAAAGACGATTATCCGTGGTAATTATACCCTAAATGCTTCTGCAATTGATTTATTATAATCAGGTCTTAAAATACCCTTTTCAGTAATTATTCCGGCGATAAGCTCATGCGGAGTGACATCAAATCCCGGATTAATTACATTTACCTCAGGCGCGCATATTATTTTGCCGTTAATATGTGTAACTTCTTCTCTTGAGCGTTCCTCAATAACAATTTCATCACCTGATTTAATGCTTCTATCAATAGTTGAAAGCGGAGCTGCAATGTAAAAAGGGACATTATGATATTTAGCGGCAATTGCTACGGTATATGTGCCTATTTTGTTTGCAGTGTCGCCGTTAGCCGCAATCCTGTCAGCTCCGACAACTACCATATCAATCATACCTTTTTTCATAAAATATGAACACATACCGTCAGTAATTAACGTTGTAGGAATACCGTCCATAGTAAGCTCAAGAGTTGTAATCCTTGCACCTTGCTGGCGGGGTCTTGTTTCATCTGCAAAAACCTGAATTGTAGGATCTTTTGCAAATGCAGAGCGGACTACCCCTAAAGCTGTTCCATAACCTACAGTAGCCAGAGCACCGGCATTACAATGCGTAAGAATAGTTGCCCCCTCAGGCACAACTTCTGCACCGTAATCACCTATCTTTTTATTAATTTCCACATCTTCTTTTTCTAATTTAATCCCGTTTTGTTTTAGTTCTTCAACAATACCGGCTATGTCTGAAGTTGAATTTTCGATAATTTCTTTTTGTTTTTTAACTGCCCACATAAGATTTACGGCAGTAGGTCTTGCGCTTGCCATGTAATCAGATTTTTCAAGAAGCTTTGAAACAAATTCATCTCTTGACAAGTTTTCTTTTGCCAGCTCCTGTGCATATAAAACAACGCCATGCGCACCGGCAACACCAATAGCAGGCGCGCCCCTTACTATCATTGTTTTAATCGCATCAAACATATCATCTCCGGTTGTTATGTTTACATACTTAAATTCATACGGCACAAGCGTCTGATCCACCATTTTTGAATAGTTATCAACCCATTCAATAGTCTTTATTTTTGAATTAAATTCTGTCATAAAAATTTCCCTTTACTTAAATTGATTGTGTCTTCTCTGTTCATTCTTTTCAAGAGTTTTTATAAACTCAGTGACATAATACGTTAAAAATCCGGTAAACGCATTAATTGTAGCGCTCAATATTGCCATAAATACAGCAAGTAATAGTATTATCCATACATTGGCAGTACCGAGCATAACAGCAACTCCGTAATTTGTATAGTATTTAAATAGTTTTAAAAGCACTACAACAATAGGAACATAAACAACGGCAAATGCCATAAATGACACAAAACCAATTATTCCACCTATGGTAACACTTTCTTTAACGGATTCAAGCTCCAGCAAACCGGCTCTTACAAGAAAAATCATCTCAATAACAGAAGAAAGGCAGAGCAAAACCCAAAAAGCAAGTTCTCCAACATACGGCACTGCAGTTAGTATTCCGGCAAGAACTCCTATAAAAATACTTATAAATAAAATCAGTTTTAATAAAGATATATCCATTATTACTCTCCGCCTACATCATAACATAAAATTATCTTACAGAACGTGTATGGCAGATAGCAATTGCAATAGAATCAACCGTATCATCCAATTTAGGGAGTTTTTCAACTCCTAAAGAAATCTTAACCATTTGTTCAACTTCTTTTTTATCCGCCCTGCCGTAACCTGTCAAAACCTGTTTTACCTCCATAGGTGTATATTCAAAAACAGGAATTCCGTTCATTTCCAGCACTGTAAGAATAACCCCTCTTGCATGAGCAACAGGCATTACCGTAGTCTGATTACGAAAGAAAAATAATTTTTCAATAGATGCAATATCAGGTTTATACATTTCAACAATAGTTTTCATATCATTGAAAATTTCAAGAAGCCTTGCACTTTCCTTAGCATTTTTTGAAGTCTGGATTGAGCCGGAATGTAAGAGTTTGCACACATTCCCGTCAAATTCAACAATACTGTAGCCGACAATTGCCATGCCGGGATCAATACCTAAAATTTTCATAAGACAATTATAGTAGAAATATTACAAGATGTAAAAAGACTTGACAACAATAAGTTACAAAACTTGCTTTAAAAAAACGCTCGTGATAGGATACTGGCATAAACAATTTACAATAATTAGGGTGTGAGGTCAGTATGAAGAGTTCAACTATCAGAAGGTCAAATTTATCTAAGGAGAAAATGGCGGTTTTAGAAGCGCTTTCTAAATATAAACAGGAATCTCATGATATTACTCCGAATGTTTATGTCAGACCAAACAGAGAAAAAGAATTGGATTTGTTATGGCAGAATTTCAAAGTTAACCAGAAGCTTGATAAATCTCCAAGTGTATATCTTGCAACAGGATTTATCGGCGGAGTTGTAACAACAGCGATTGTTGCCGGGTTAATCTTTATGTCAATGCATGGAGTTAATTTTAATATGAAAATAGCACTTCCTGCACCTGCCGTAAAAAATGAAAAGCTCAACTTCTTACCGGCGAATGAAGCCCCGGCTGAAGTTGCGGCAGATGAAGTTTATACCGTACAAAGCGGCGATACTATGGAAAGCATTCTTACCAGATTTTACGGCGGATACACACAGGAAAGAGCCTGGGCTGTTATGAACGCCAATAATATGAAAAATCCTAACAAGCTTTCAATTGGTCAAAAATTAACAATCCCGATGAATAAATCAAACCAATAAGAATAAAAAAGCCTCTTTAAAAGAGAGGCTTTTTTATTATATATCAATTTTTATTGCACCCTGTCTGAAAATTTTTATTTCATCATCATCAAAAACTCCTGCAACAGTGGATTCCAAGCCTTTGCAAAAATATCCGTAATCTTCTATCACTAAATCCGCAAGACCTTCCATATTTGCTTTAGCCTGCTCATAGCTTTTCGCTGATGGTTGGTGTGACAGGTTTGCACTGGTGGTTGCAAGAACATGACCAGGTGCAATCCTGCAAATTTCTTTAAAAACTTCATTATCGGGCACCCTTATACCCACTGTATCCATATTTGACGTTATATAATCAGGGGTCATTTCAGGATTTTTCTTTACAACAAGAGTCAGCGCTCCAGGGAAATATTTTTTCACAAGCTTCTGACCGGTTTTTGGAATAACTTTTACATACTGGAGCAGATGGTAAATATCATTTGACATAAGAATTAAAGGTTTTTGAGCTTCACGCTTTTTAATGTCATAGATTTTTTTCACACCTTTTTCAGACGATGGAAGGCAGCCGAGCCCCCATACAGTATCTGTTACATAGGCTATAACTCCGCCTTCTTCCAATACTTTCCTTATTTTTTCTTTGTTCTTAAGCATAGTTTATTTTCTCCTTGTGTAAGGACTTGCAATCCTAAAAAAATACGTTATAATATTAAATATAAGGGAGTTGGCTAAGCTCCGTGAAAGCTCAACCAACTTGTCGCCCCTTATAAAAATAGATAAACTATTTTAATAAAAATCTCTAGTACGGCTAGAGATTTTTTTAATAGACTCTATTCATTTAACCTCCTTTCTGCCCAGTTGTCGCTACATAGGATGTAAGCACATCGGAGGTTTTTCAGGGCTGCCCTTAATATTTAATTTTCAAAGTTCACTCTTACTTCTTAAATCTTGCCGCAAGCCGTTCAAAAAGTTCTTCTGCGTATTCCATTTTCATCAGCAGGTTTAACTCAACATAAACTGCAAGGCAAACTATTCCAACCACCCCAATTTTTACAAGTTCAAACACGTATTTTGGCAGTTCAACAAATTTGTCATATCCTACAGATAAAAGTCCGCATATTATAAGTGTAACAAAACCAGCGGCACACATCTTGAATAAATTAATAAATAATGACTTATAATCCATCTTGATTTTTCGGGATATAAATAAACCGAGCACCACAGCATTGAATAAGGTTACAAATGATGTGGATAGTGTAATCCCTCCTATTCCCATGTGCAGTTTATTTATCAAAAGAATATTGAAAAATACTTTTAAAACTATAGAAGAAAACGCAACGATAAACGGAGTAGCTGAATCATTAAATGAATAATAAACCCTTGTTATAGAATCCCTGAAAACATACGGGATTATAGAAAAAGATAAAAACCACAATGCCTCAGTAACCATAAAAGTTGCATGTGCATCAAATTCACCGCGCTCAAATACAACACGCACCCCGTCAAGTCCGACTACAAGAATACCAATAATAATAGGTATTGCACCGAAGAACAGAACGCCTACTCCTTTATTAAAATATTTTCTGATGCCGTCATAATCCTTGTCCGCCACAAGCCTTGCAAAAATCGGGAACAAAGGAACAAGGAATGCTGTTACAAGAATACCTACAGGAAACTGAAATACTCTGTTAGCATAACCTATTGCCGTCCATGCACCTTCCCTGAGTGCAGAAGCGAAAAACATATCAACATAAATATGCACCTGCCCTACAGTTGAACTTAAAACTGCCGGAAAAAGAAGTTCGCATATATTTTTATATTCAACATTATTAAATACATCGAGATTAGGTTTCAGCTTAAAACCGAGCTGCCTGATTTTCGGGTATTGCATAACCCACTGGCACACAGCACCTATTGTGGTTGCCCAGGCAAGAATTGCACCTGTATTATCGTTTCGTGCACACATTACCATCGCAATAATGACAAGCGACATTATAATCGGCGACAGGTTAGGAAGCATAAAGTACCGGTAGGTTACAAGGATACCGTAATAAATCCCGACAATACCTCCTATAATCAATACCGGCGACATAATTTTTAAATGTCCAGCCGCAAGTTCAATTAACTGCGGGTCGCCTCCTGAGGCGATTATTCCCATAATCTGAGGCGCAAAAAAGAAGCACAAGACAGCAAGTATTGTAAAAAACAATATTGTTGTTGTCATAAATGTACTGTAAAGCTTGTTTAATTCCTCAGAAGGTTTTTCCTTTAATGACGGAATAAGCTTTGAAAAAACAGCAACTGTAGCACTGTGAAAAGGTCCGCCGACCCCGCCGAGCAAAACTATCGCAAGAGCAGGGATTTGATAGGCATAGAAATAAGCATCCGAAACCATAGATGCACCGTAGTAATTTGCAATTACCACATCCCTTATGAACCCTATAAGCTTACTGAAAATAGTTACTACTGCTATTAACCATGCCGCCTTTAACAAACTCGGCGTTTTATCATCATCACCATATGTCGCTGTTGTCATCTTTTTTCACCAATTCCACAAAAAGCCTTAAAGCTTTTTTATCCCCTTCTTCCATAGGGTAATAAAATACAACTGTATTTTTCCCTTTTTTAATAAAATTTGATATATCTATATTTGTAACCCTTGAACCTCCCCAGATACTTGTCGGCAGTTCAAAAGTATGTTCTTTTCCATTTATGCTTGCAACAAGTTTTGACACTTGAAATTTGTTGTCAACAACTATATTGGCAAATTTTTTATCAGTATAAAAGTTTTGCAAAACTACATTCTGCGAACTATCCGCAGATATAATAACAGGCTTTGTTCCAAGCGTAATACCTGTATAGTAGTGTTTAAGGATTTTTTCGTAAGGAATATGAAGTTCAGAGCCCATAAACCCTGCTCCGTACTGGCTCATTCCTACGCCATGTCCGAAGCCTCCGCCGTAAGCCTTGATTGAAATCAGCTTTCCGGTTTCATCTTTAATATTTTCAAACACAACATTAGCACTTGGAAGCGCCTTGCCGTCTTTTGTCAAAAGTCTTCTCACAACAAGTTCTTTAAAAATTTTATACTTCTGTCCGGCAGTAACGACTTCCATCTCAATTATCTTTCCGCTGTCGCCGCGTCTGAGGACCCTGAGTTCGGTAAGGTCGTCCAGTTTATCACCTTTATTAAAAGCAGGTTTTACAAACCCGGTAGCAGACTGCGCAATAAGAGTTTGTTCAAGAACCTTTTTAAGTTCATCAGGCTGCCATTCCCTGGTCCAGCGGAAGTATGAGGAGCGAATATCATATGCATCAGGTTTTGATTTGTAATAAGCAGCAGCCGCCTCTTCCGTATTCAACGGAGTCTGCGATAAAATATCAGGTTTGGCTTTTAAATAAGGTTTTTCCTGCGATGGAAAGTCTTTAGTATTTGGATCGGAAAAAGCGTTAGAATAGTTTTCAGTATATCCGCCTGCCGTTGAAGAATATTGGGCAAGGATTAAATCCCACCCGTAAAGCGCAACAATACCTTCAGTTTCTGTAACGGCCTGGTTAGACAGCTCTCTTTCAGTATTTGCACCGAAATATACCTGGCTTGCCACAGAATCCACTACATCGTAATTAGGTGAAGACTTAACCCTTGGCGAAAGCACGTAATTTCTTGCAGCAACAGTCTGCGCTTTCAAAGCCTCAAGCCCGAAGCTCACAGGCATTTCATTTGGCACAACACCTTTCAGATAATCTTCAACCTCAATCATATTTACAAGGTTAAAATAATTAGCATTTGCTTTTACAATTTCAAAAGCCCCATGATAAAGTGCAGTTTTACCTGCGCGTTTCAAGCCTTTCACACCCAGAAGCCCTTTTGGACAAATAATCCTTACCGGACCCTGCATAGAGGTAATTATAGTACCGTCATCCTGCGAAAGCTCAAACATTCCGTCTTTAAATTTGATTATTAAATTTGTATCAGCCGGCAGAGTTTCGACAAGATTGTCCCCGTCACAAACCATAATTTCATCAGTACCATAAATTCCGATATTGTTATATACATAAGTTCCAAAACCGGAACTACCAATTCCAACTCTTACAACCTGAGATTTAGGAGCATGGACAGCCTCTTTAATTTTAGCTTCTCTGGCAACCTGCAATGTTGCAGGAGGGATATTAGGGGAAAAAGCATTTACTGGCACAGATGCCGATAACATAAATAAAAATATAATAATCACCAAATTTTTCATAAAAATATTATATGACAAAAACTATTCTTCACAAACAGAAAAATTTTCAGGCAATTCCTTTTCAAGTTCTTCCATAAATTGAGAAATAGAAAGATCGAATGCTCCTGCAAGTTTAAACAGTGTGGTAAGCTGAGGGTCTTTCACAGCACGTTCCAAGTCGCTTAAAACTGAAGATGGAATATCAAACTCCGCCCCCAGCATAAACTGGCTTTTTTTCCCGCGTAACCTTTTGACCGTTTTTGCGATTGCATTAAAAATAATTTTTTTCTTTGCCTCTTGCATAATTTTAATTTTGGATGTAATATATAAATTATCCTATCGCGAACGCGATAAGATGATTGGTTAATTGGAGTAAAGATGACAAAAACAGCATTCACATTAGCGGAAGTTCTTATAACACTTGGTATAATCGGAATTGTAGCATCAATGACGTTACCTGCCGTAACTACAAAAGTTAATAATGCAAAATTTAAAAACGGTTTTAAAAAATCATTGTCCGTCCTGAATCAGGCAGTAAATTTAAACAAAGCAAAATACGATTTTGATTTTTCATCGGTTGGAAGCAACTGCATTAATGAAAATACCGATAATTCACAAAATGTACAATCGATGTGCAGTATATTTAACAGTTCACTGATGAAACCAAAGGCTTTTGATCACACAAAATTATATATAGACAAAAACCAGTTGTATTATAAATATCTATATGAAAAAGGGATTACCTCAGACTCTCTTTTAAAAGAACAGCATATAATGCTGTATTATTATCAAATGAATGACGGTGCAATTTTTGCATTTCACTCACCTGCAAAAGGCAGTAACAATGAAACAAGCTGTACGTTAAATAATACAACTCTTGAGCACGCAATGAACGATGCACTCTTTCAAAAATATTGTATCGGTTTTATAGATGTGAATGGAGTAAAAAGACCAAACAAAGAAATACGATGCAATGACGACAAAGCTCATTATACCGACATAAACAGCGAATGTTCAGTTGATGAAGTCACAGATATTTTTCCGGTAATATTTTATGATGCAGTTGTGGCACCAGGCTCAGCCGCAGCCAGAGCCTTATTATATAAGTAATCTAACTTATTTTACTTCCCACACAGTGCCATCTTTGCCGTCTTTCAAAACTATATTCACTTCATCGAGTGCAATTCTGATTTTGTCTGCTATGTCCCAATTTTTGGCATCGCGGGCTTCTTTACGGTAAGCTATAAGTTCTTCCATTGACAAAAATTCTTTGCCGAGTTTTTCAGAAACATGTTTCACCGCAGAAGCAAGTTCTTCTTCTGACAGTGTCGGCTTTTCAAAACTGAAGCCAAGTACTGATGCAAGTTTATAAAGAATAGTAAACGCATCTTTTTCGTCTTTGTTAGCTCTGTTTGCAAGGTCAAAGAGAATTGCAAGGGCTTTTGAGGTATTTAAATCATCATCCATTGCTTCAACAAACTTTGCATAGTCTTCTGTTTTTGTAATATCTAAATCTTCGTTAATTTTAGTGCGTTTGGCATTAAGCATTCTCTTTACACCAGCCTGAGCTGAGGCAAGAGCTTCATCAGAAAACTCAACCGGCATTCTGTAATGATTTGTCAGGATAAAGAAACGGATTGTGTTTGCATCGTATTTTTTGAGCAAATCATCAATTGTCAAAAAGTTACCGAGAGATTTTGACATTTTTTCTTTGTTAATTGTTACAAAACCGTTATGCAGCCAGTAATTCACAAATTTGCAGCCGTTTGCGCATTCGGATTGTGCAATTTCGTTTTCGTGGTGCGGGAATATTAAATCAGCACCGCCTGCGTGAATATCAATAGTTTTGCCAAGATATTTGCGGCTCATGGCAGAACATTCAATATGCCACCCCGGGCGTCCGACACCCCATGGGCTTCTGTAGCCGAATTTTTCATCCTTTTTCCACAGTGCAAAATCAAGCGGATCTTCTTTGTGTTCTCCGACTTCAATTCTTGCACCGCTTTCAAGCTGGTCTATTGGCTGCTTGGAAAGCCAGCCGTAGCGGGGGAACTTTTTAACCCTGAAATACACATCACCGTCTGCTTCATAAGCATAGCCGTTTTTGATTAAATCTTTAACAATAGAAATCATTTCACCGAGAGTTTTAGTGGCAAAAGGTTCAACATCAGGCTTCAATGTATTTAAAGCTTTCATTGAATTTTCAAACTGTTTATACCAGTATTGTGAAACTTCTTCAGGTGTTTTGTTTTCTTTTTCTGCCTTTTTAAGTATCTTGTCGTCAACATCGGTAACATTTCGGCAGTATGTAACATCATAACCTTTGAATTTCAAATATCTGTATAAAACATCCCAGGTAATATAGCATCTGGCGTGTCCTAAATGAGCATAATCATAAACGGTAGGTCCGCAGACATACATTTTAACTTTATTATCTTCAATAGGTTTAAATTCTTCGATAGTGTTAGAATAAGAATTGTGTAATTTCATTAAAATCATCCCTCGCTTTTGATATTATTTTAGCATGAAAAAATATATTTTAAGTTGACTTTCTATTTTTGTTTTGAAGAAAAAAGTTTAGTTGATAGGTTTAAGTAAAAGAATAAATAAGTATATTAAATCATTGAACTGAATTCATTTGATAACTTGGTCTGTTTCTTTAAAATCACACTTAATAAATTATATATATTTGTTATTTCCATTGAATAAACTGATTTATCCAAACTGTATTCTACTAATATACTTAACAGACTATTAATTATTTGAATTTCATATGATAGTCTTGATAGTTTTTCATACAATTCTTTGTCCATAATATATCACCTGAGCTAATAACTAAAATTAAAATAATATATACACAGTACATTTATCAAATTTAAAATATTTATTATGAATATATTAGACACTGGAAAATATAATCATATGATATGTAAACAAACTTCTTGTCGTAAGTTTTTTTTCATGTTAGCATTGGCTGTGTAGATAAATTTATGTGAGGAAATATTATGCAAGCCCGTAGAGCAGCCAGAGAATTGGCATTTATCCTGTTTTCACAATTTGATAAAAAAATTACTAATTATTCAAGACAAGATCTTGAAGATATTATATTAAAATCTGTTAGAATTTTAACAAGCAACGCCAGTGATGAGTTGAAAATTACTGTCGGCGCTCTCGTCGAAATGAAAGACCAGATTGATACATACGAAGCTGAACACGAAACAAATCTCAAAAGACCGCTCGATGTTTCTAATGTTCCAGTTCCGCTTCCGATGACTTCTGATATGTCCGGCAGAATTAATGAAATGATTGAAATCGCGGAAAAAGCTCTTCTTGCACTCGAAATTGCCGAGTTTACAACTCTCGATGCACAGAATGAAGTTAAAGATTATGCTATCCGCATTGCTGAATTCTTCCAGAAATATCACAAAGAAATTGACGAAATGATTAAACGCCACGCTAAAAACTGGGATTTCCAACGCCTTATTAAAATGGACAAAGATATTCTCAGAATTGCTATAGTTGAGCTTCTTTATATGAAAGATGCTCCGATGAAGGTTGTTGTTGATGAAGCGCTTGAACTTGCCAAAAAATATTCTACAGACGACAGTTCAGCATTCATTAACGGCGTTCTCGCAAAAATAATCGTTGAAAACGGACTTAGATAAAATGTTTAAATTCTTCTCAGACGGATTTAATAACTTTAAAAAAGCTGTTTCAAACACTGCAAATGCACTTGTAGGTAACATTACAGCTTCGATTGAACATGAGGAAGAATTTTCAGAGTTTGTACTGGAAGATATGGAAGATTTGCTTATCAGCGCGGATCTCGGCGTAGCCTATTCCTCCGAACTCGTTGATAAACTCCGTAACCAGTCAAAAGTTAAACCCTCAGAGGTTAAAGAATATCTGAAAAACGAGTTTTTGAAAACACTTCAGGATGCAGGAAGCAATGAATTAAATTACACACCTGATGTGCTGAATATTTACTTTATAACCGGCGTAAACGGGGCCGGGAAAACAACATTAATAGGAAAACTTGCTTACCGCTTCAAAAATCAGGGGAAAAAAGTTCTAATTGCGGCAGGCGATACTTTCCGCGCAGCAGCAGAAGAACAGCTGGACATATGGTCAAAGCGGGCAGGCGCTGATATTGTCCGACGAGACAAGGCTGATCCTGCATCGGTTGTTTATGAGGCAATTCAAAAAGCACGCAGCGAAAATTACGATGTAATCCTTGTTGATACTGCCGGAAGACTTCAAAATAAGTTCAACCTGATGGAAGAGCTTGCAAAAATAAAAAATGTCATTGACAAAAATGCACCTGAAAGCCTTCGGGAATGTATGCTTGTACTAGATGCAAACACCGGTCAGAACGGACTTCAGCAGGCTAAAGTTTTTACAGAAGCCGTAAATGTCACATCAGTTGCGCTTACAAAACTTGACGGCTCTGCCAAAGGTGCTATTGTGATTGCGGTGGCAAAGGAAATGAAACTTCCTGTCAAGCTTGTCGGTGTAGGCGAAAAAATGGAAGATTTAAAAGACTTTAATTCAGAAGAGTTTATCGAGGCAATTTTTAACTAATGAAAGTATTGGAAAAAACTTTTTCAAAAAATGGAGCAGAAATAACTCTGCTCGGCTCGGAGCAATCAAAAAATATTCTAGTAATAGGAGTGTTCCATGGCGATGAGCCGCAGGGTAAATTCCTGATAGAAAATTATTTAAAAGAAAACGTGAGCCATCTTCTTTTTATTCCCTGCCTGAACCCTGACGGAATGGAAAGGAATGTCCGCACAAATGCTAACGGAGTAGATTTGAACAGGAATTTCCCTACAAAAAACTGGGAATTAACAGAAAAAAACGAATTTTTCGGAGGAAATTCCCCGGGAAGCGAAATTGAAACAAAATTTCTTGTTAACATTATCGAAAAGTACAAACCGAGGATGATATTAACCCTCCATGCGCCTTTTAAAGTTGTAAACTACGACGGAGATGCAAAAGAGATTTGCGAAAAAATCTCAAAAATTATTAATTATCCGGTTGAAGAAAGCATAGGCTACCCAACTCCGGGAAGTTTCGGGACATATGCAGGTATTGAAAATGCTATTCCAACTATTACGCTTGAACTCGATGAAGAATGCCCGGTTCAAAAATTAATTCCTCCGGTTAACGAGATTTTTAAATTATTGGAAATTTGTTAAGAATGTAAACAATTTTGCTGCATGCTGAAATCACTGCATCTCAGATGTTTTTATTTAAGTAAGAGAACTTAAATTAATAAGAGGAGCAGCGAATATGGTATCAAATGTCAATAGTGTGAACGGTGTTAGAGCCGCCAAAGCAGCTCAGGCTGCCGGAGAACAGGGCGGTAAAATCGGCAATATTCCGATTGGGCAAAGAACTGAACTGCATAAACAGCAGGAAGCGTTAAAAACATTTACTGATGAAGTAAATGCCGGTAATGTAAAATATGAAGAACCTAACTGGTTCTTAAAACTTCTTGGTGCAGAAAATAACTTTACAATAACTCTTAATGATAAAAGTACCACACTTGGTGATGTTAAAATAAAATATAACCTTGCCGATGGAACTATGTATCAAAATATCCGCGATGATTACGGCGGAAACAGAGATAAATACAAAGTTCCAATCGGACCGGATGACAAGCCTTATGTTGTTATCAACTCAAAAGATTTGAGTACCGCAACCGGAATTTCAGAAGAAAATCTAAAAGCTATGGTACAAAAAGATAATTAAATTTAAAGACCGCTCTAGTAAAGCGGTCTTTAGTTATTTTATTTACATTTTTTCTTCCCGTTCCAGCTTAAATCATTGCAATGCAAATAGTCCATATTTTCATTATAAATTACCCACGCTGCACACCCGTAACCGTTTAATCTATTCACCTTACTAAGATTACAACTATTTTCAAAACTAAAATAATTATTATATTCCATCTCAGTTCCCATTGGTATTACCCCATATTTTGTAATATAAAATAAAAATAAATCCTCTCCGGTTTTATTTGGCGGATTGCTGGCACCGTTTACATCTACAAACATTTCGCCGCAGACATTCTGTAAAGGCTTGCTGCTACCGTAGGAAGCAGAACAAGATGGAGTAGCTAAATTAAATCCTACAATTGTAGAGCCATCTGCCAGAATTATTCTATCTGTATAAGCAGAAAACTGTGTTCCGTCTAAGGAATAGCGAGTATACTTTTTACAAGTTGTATCCGAATAAAGGCAATAAGAGGTATATTTTAGGTAAGGCAGCAAATATTTCTTTGTAAGCTCATCTTGCCCTTCTTTACTCTCATCAGTGTTTGTTCCCGCCTCCTCATCCCAAACCGTAGCGGTTAAATTCCATGAATCAATCGGACCATTTTCGTTAATGGACATAGTGATTGCACTATTCATAACACTCATAATCTTTTTGAGCTTTGTAACAGTTGCCTTTTCATTGTTCTTCTGTATTAACGTTGGCATTGTCATTGCGGCTACTACACCGATTATACCTAATGTTATCAATACCTCGGCTAAAGTAAAGCCTCGTTTAATGGTTCTTTTTCCGGCGGTGCGAAATGGTCCTGAGCCTGCACCAATACCGGTTATGGAGCTTAAATTACCTTGCCCCCCCCCCGGAAACTCTTGTCTTTACTGCGTTTTCCATATTTCATCCTCCTTTTTTTAGTTGTAATGTTGATTTTTATTTTTTAAGAAAAAATATTTATTTTCTCAAACACGCTCCCACTCCGTTCCCGCTATCGTTTCGAAAACAAATATTTTTCCCTAGTTTATTTATTTGTTTTTCTTTGGCATTGCTTTTTGCTTTTTTCTAAGAAACTAAAAAACTTTTTGAGGCGATAGCAGTGCCTGAGGCACCACACCACTCTGGCAATGATGTGACTATATGCGTTCATGTGCGGGAGCCTGTCAGAAAAAAAGGGTTTTAGTTTCTTAGAATATGCTGATGTTTCTTTTCCTGCACCTGCTTGGCGCTCTGCCAGCCCCTTACAGAAACTGGTCTTAGTTTTTCCTCTGCTTTTTTATTATAAACGATTTTTGAAATTTTTCAACTTTATTTGTACACATCATTAATGTATTCAATTCCGCCCTTAGCCACCGGAATACAATAAGCTATATTCGGATTAAAGTAATATGCACCATTTAGCTTTCTCATTACGACAAAACTAAACAGGTCATAACCGCCTTTATTAGGTCTTTGAAGCCCGTTAACATCCACTGCAAAAAGAGGTTTAGGTGAATTTGAAGGCATATTAAAAACATTCATAAGACTTTTGTCTGCCATGACAAATGTTGGATTACCCGAGTTAAACATACTCTCACTAAAACCTGCACATTTTTTCTCTGAAGGATATTTGTCATAACGAGGTACACAGCCTCCCTGGAAAGATTTATTTTTACAGTATTTTGTCACCTTTAAGTTTGTGGCAAACCTTTTATAAAACTCTGTACAGTTTCTAAAGTCATTAGGGATTGAGCGGTCTGCACTGTAATAACATCCGGTTTCTCCGCTCATCTGGTCAACCGTTGAAGCCAAAGCATTGTTATAAGCTGCATAAGCAAGTTTAAAACGATTTACAGCAACTTCATCCTGCTTAGCATTTATCAAATGAGCAACAACACAGGAAATAACTACAGTCCACACACAATATAATATTACAGATCCATGTCTAGCCAATTATACCACTTCCATAGGTTCAATTATAAAATCTACCACCACAGGACCATCAATTGCAAAAGCTTTTTCAAGTGCAGGAAGAATTTCAGCCTCTGTGTGAACCCTTATACCGCAAACGCCGTAACTTTCCGCAAGCTTTACAAAATCAGGATTGGAAATCTTAGTTTCAGAAAACCTTCCTGAGCAGAATTTCTGCTGTAGTTGTCTTACCATACCAAGATAACCATTGTTTAAAATAAATATTTTTACAGGCAAATTGTAATCAATACATGTTGCAAGTTCATGGAAATTCATCTGCAAAGAACCATCGCCTGAAACACATAATACAGTCTTTCTGCCGTTGGCAACGCTTGCCCCGACAGCCGCCGGCAAGCCAAACCCCATAGTTCCTGAACCGCCTGATGTCAAAAACCTGCGAGGTTTGTTAAATTTATAATTCTGCGCTGTCCATAGCTGGTGCTGTCCGACTTCTGTTGAAACAACTAAATCCATATCCTTCGTGTAGTCATAAATCTTGCGTATAACCTCATATGAATGAAGCAAATTTGAAAACTTCTTAGGTTTCGTATTATTTTCTTTTAACTTCATAGTCTCAACAAGCCAGTTTTTAGAAGCGGCGCTATAATCACCCTTATAAAATTCTTCAATCATAGAACGGAGAATAGCTTTTGCATCACCGACAAGAGGCATAAATACAGGAATTATACGGGAAATTTCCTTTTCATTTATATCCAGCTGAATAAACTTTCTCTCAAGTTCTTGATTCTGGAAGCAACAGGTAATTCTGTCATTAAATCTGGCACCTATAGAAAAAATCAAGTCGCTTTCACGCAGAACCTGATTTGCAGAAACCTGCCCGAAAATACCTATCATACCAAGATAATTTTCATCATCCTGCGGGTAAGTACCAAGACCCATCATTGTATTAACAACAGGTATACCGAGAAGTTTTACGAGTTCTTTCAGTTCTTTATAAGCTTCTGATTGAACAATCCCTCCACCGGCAACAATAACAGGTCTTTTTGCCGTACAAATTTCATTTAATGCGGCTTTTACATCGGCTTTGGAAAATTGAGGCTTATTTATCTCATAACTTATAGAAGGTATAAACTCAGATGTTTCGGTGAAAATATTTTTTGCAAGATCAACAACAACAGGACCCTGCTTGCCTGACATTGCAGTATGAAACGCTTCTACAAGCGTTTTTTCGAGCTCTTTAACATTTCTTACCTGATAATTAGCCTTTGTGCAGGATTTTGTAATATCAATAATATCAACTTCCTGAAAGGCATCTTTTCCTATAAGTGAGGAAAATACCTGACCGGTGAGTACAACAAGAGGATACCCGTCAAGATAGGCATTTGCAATACCAGAAACAGTATTTGAAGCCCCGGGGCCTGAAGTAACAAGCACAACTCCGCATTTACCGCTTACTCTGGCATAACCTTCTGCGGCATGCACAGCAGCCTGTTCATGCCTTACAAGATAGTGTTTTATATTCTTTTGTTTAAAAAGTTCATCATAAACACTTAACACAATCCCTCCAGGATAACCAAAAATAGTATCTACACCGAGCTTTTTAAGAGTTTCAATGATAATTTGGGCTCCGGTAAGTGTAATTATTTCTGTATTCATTCCCGCCATAAAATCTCCTGTTTATCGGATTTTAGCATAGAGAAATTTTTGTTTCAAGTTGAGAAAACGGCGTCTTTATAAGACGCCGCACCCGTTTATTTACCTGTTGTAAAAAGTTCTTTCCACTGCTTCTTCTTTGCTTCAACCCTCTTTTTTCTTGCTTCATGTTTTTTTTGAGCTTCCGCCTTTTTTACTGCCTCTTTCTTTTGACGCTCAAGTTGTTTTTGCCTTGCTTTTGCTTTTTTTTGCGCAGCTTTTTGTTTTTTTGCTTGAGCTTTCTGTGCAGCATTCTGTTCATTATGAGAAACTTTAGCCGTTATGTTGTTCAACCAGCGGCTAACCGGACCGGACGCTTCTGCTGCCTGAACAGTTCCCATACTTAGAACTGTGGCTGCCAACAGTATAACTAAACCTTTTTTCATATTTTCTCCTTTTTATTCGGAAATTAATTCTTTCCAGAGCTGTTTTTTCTTTTGAATTTTATCCTGTCTTGCTTTTGCTGCATCTTGACGGGCTTTTTGACGCGCAGCGGCTTCTTTTCTCTGTTTTTCTATAGCATCCTGTCTTGCTTTCTGGCGTGCAGCAGCAGCTTCCTGGTTAGCTTTCTGCTTTTCCTGTAATTGTTTTTCTTTATCTACAATTTTTTGGGTATGTTTCTGGATAAATTTTTCTGTGTAAGTTGTCTGTTCTGCAAAAGCAGCAGGTGCCAAAACTACAGCAAAAAGCAATGTTCCTAATAATAATTTCTTCATAATTCATTCCCCTTTCTTTTTTAGTACAGTCATTATACTAAATTAAATTATACATTTCAATAATTTTCTGAATACCGCTTTCAGCTATATCAAAAATATCCAGCATCTGTTCATATTCATAAGGCTCGCCTTCGGCAGTTGTCTGGAATTCTATAATCTTTCCGGATCTGGTAAGAACAACATTACTATCAACCTGAGCATGAGAATCCTCTTCATAGTCCAAATCAAGTCTTACTTCACCGTCAACAATACCGGCAGAAACCGCTGCAATTGGTTCTATAATAGGATTTTTCTTTAATTTACCTATTTCCATCAGACGTTCAACCGCAATAGAAAGTGCAACAAACCCTCCGCAGATACTTGCAGTTCTTGTACCGCCGTCGGCCTGAATTACATCAGCATCAATCGTAATTGTTATATCAGGCATCTTTTCCAAATCAACACAAGCCCTGAGGCTTCTTCCTATTAATCTTTGAATCTCCTGTGTTCTTCCTGAAATTTTAGTTCTTTCCCTCTGGCATCTTACATTTGTAGAAGACGGCAAAAGAGAATATTCCGCAGTAATCCATCCGCGGTTATCATCAGAATCCATCCATTTCGGCTTTCCTATCTCAACCGATGCTGTGGTGATAACTTTTGTGTCACCAAATTCTACCAATACTGACCCGAGAGCATTCTTTGTAAAATCAGGCGTAAATTTAATTCTTCTAAGTTCGTTATTTTTTCTTCCTTTTCTCATAATCTTACCCTTTATAATCGTAGTCCCACATATAAATCTGTCCACAGTAACGGCATACTGCATGTTCATTCATAAATTGCAAATCCGGTATAAAAGTATAACCATCTACTGTAATCTCGAGTTCATTTTTGGAATTATACTTTTGCTCAAAATGTCTCGGTCCTTTATAATCAGGCGAAAACATCAGTTCAAATTTATCTGAGGATTTACAAGCCTTACAAATAAACATAGAAATATTCCTTAATCTTCCTTACGTTGAGCGCGGTCCAATATATTTTTATCTAACTTCTTAACCCTTCTTGAACTTTTGCCGGCAGCTTTTCTTTCTGTTCTGCTTCCTGAATTTTCGCTTAGAACCTTATACCACAGGGTCCAGCATATACTTCTCAACGGCAGAGTAAAGCTGATTACAATAAACCCGACAACCTGATAGGCAAGAAACTGTGAAATATTTAAAGGTGTAAGCAGTGTTGCACCCGGATTTATATTTATCAGCCATTGATTAACCGGCTCCAGAGGTATAGTTGTTACCCAGTTTTCAAAAAATCCCACAAGAACATCTGTAAGTTTCGTAAAATCAAAAAAGACTGAAAAGCCTTCTACAAAAAGAAAATGAGTAAAGAGCCCCACCACAGCCATTATAACAAATGTTCTTGCAAAATTGCCTTTTATAAGTTCAAAGCTTCTTTTAAAACAGCCGGTTATGGTTGTATCAGTTTCAAAAGTAAATATCTGGAATATTAAAATAAAATAAATGAAGAATATTCCGCCTAAAACCCACAAAAGCGGATTTATTGCCAGCAAGCCGAAAATACCGTATAAAAGCCACAGACCGACATATTTAAAAGTTCTACGGGTTATGAGAGAATTGTGAGCAGGAAAATCATAAACCTTTCCTGTATTAAGAGCACTCTCAGTCATAGAATTTAAAGCGCCGTATGCAACAAGATAATCCCAGAAAGCTTTCATCCATACAATCATCCCCGGAACCACTATTAAAATTACACATAAAATAATTGTCGAAAAATCATTAAATGCCGGAAATTCTTCTATAAGCAAAGGAAGATTAGACGTATAGAGATTTGCCATTCCAAAAATCCACGCAAGACCGACAACCTGACCCAGCACAGGAAAAAGCATATATTTTGCAAACTGCGGAAAATTCACGCAATAGAGTTTAACTGCTTCTGATAAAACAGAAAAAATACTGTTATTAAGTTTAGCTCTTGCCATATTTACTCCTTCACAAACCTTTGTAGAAATTTAAGTTTAGATATTTTATCTTTTTGATGTTATAATAATTTTATTACAAATAAATTTAAAAAAACAATAATGAACTACAAAGAACTAATAAAAAATTTTACACCGGAGGACTATAAAACAAACAGAGTGAACTTACACATTCACTCCACATACTCTGACGGGAAGGGAGATTTCAACTCGCTTATAGAGCAGGCAGCAGAAAAAGGATATAAATATATAGCAATTTCAGACCACAATACTTTTAACGGTTACCTTGAGAATAATGTGCCTGATTATGTAATCCCTGCTGTAGAATTTGATGTATGGTGCGGTTATGTGTTTATGCACCTTTTAGGATATGGGATTGACGTTAAGAACAAGGAATTACAAAAATTTTGTGCTAAATCCAAGCGTGAAACAGAGCTTGATATAATAAGAATTTTTTCAACAAGAAATATAAAAAAATTAATTCAGGCAATACATAATGCAGGCGGGCTGGCAGTTCTTGCCCACCCAGCATGCTGCTGGGCGCTTAGCCATGACAGATTTGTAAAAAAACTTATTTCATACGGTTTAGACGGACTTGAAGTATACTATCCTTATAAACGGCACAGAGGAATTATAAAATTCACAACCGCCCGTAACATTGAAAAAATCGCTGATAAATACGGGCTTATCAAAACCGGCGGAACTGATTTGCATGGTTATAACTTATAAGGGTAGTCCTCTTTAAATTCCCAGTTATCATATTGTAAAAGTGCTGTACAGCCTTTTGCATCGGACTGTTTACAAGCTTCTAAAGCTTTTTCCCTTGTATTATACTGAGGCATATAAGCAGCCGAAAACGATTTATTTCTATAATGTTCATGCTCTATTGGTTTAGAATGAGATTGATTTGTAGCAATGAAGAAAAGGAAAATATCTTTTCCTTTCTGATTTGGAAGCCTATCCCCGTTTATATCAAAATTTAAATCAACACAGTTACCATAATGCAGCGATACTGTAGACCCGTCTGAAAAATAAACTTTAGTGCGCTCTGTCCTACCAGATTCTCCTTCTTCAGCAACACCCTTTTGGACTTTTAAAGTTTTTATATAAGGGGCAAAATACTGATTCCAATATGCATAAGTTAAATCATGTGCCAGCTGGGGATTTTGTTCAATCTGAGAAGAATATTCTCTTGGGTCGATCCACTCATAAGCCTTAGTTCCATTATCATTTTCGGCAAAAAGAACAGCCTGTTCCATAGAGCTTACAAACTTTTTTAATCTGGCAGTCGCTTCCGACTTTTTGTGATTTTGAATAAGTGCAGGCAGTGTCATAGCAGCGACTATACCTATTATACCCAGAGTAATCAACACCTCGGCAAGGGTAAAACCTCGTTTAATACTTATTCTTCCGGCAGCGCTAAATGGCTCTGTGCCTGCGCCAATACCGGTTATAGAGCTTAAATTACCTTGCCCCCCCCCCGGAAACTCTTGTCTTTACTGCGTTTTCCATATTTCATCCTCCTTTTTTTAGTTGTAATGTTGATTTTTATTTTTTAAGAAAAAATATTTATTTTCTCAAACACGCTCCCACTCCGTTCCCGCTATCGTTTCGAAAACAAATATTTTTCCCTAGTTTATTTATTTGTTTTTCTTTGGCATTGCTTTTTGCTTTTTTCTAAGAAACTAAAAAACTTTTTGAGGCGATAGCAGTGCCTGAGGCATCTCCCTCGTTTGCTTTTCCTTAATACGACTGCACTGTTATGAGTGTGCGAGCGTGATTAAGAATTGTTTTTAGGTACTTATAATGTCCGGTGTTTGAGTAAAATTTTTTCTTTTCAAAACGATAGCGGAAGCGTGTCAGAGAAAACAATATATCTTTCTCTTGAAACATTCATATGTCCTGTTTTTTATTATAACATATTTTTTCTATAAAAAAAGCCCCCGAATACCGGAGGCTTTTCTTATTTAATAAAGAAATTTATTTATTCAGGGCACCGGCTACAGCTACTGCAACTGCTACAGTTGCACCAACCATAGGATTGTTACCCATACCGATAATACCCATCATTTCTACGTGTGCAGGAACTGAAGATGAGCCTGCAAACTGAGCATCACCATGCATTCTTCCCATAGTATCTGTCATACCATAAGAAGCAGGACCCGCTGCTACGTTATCAGGGTGAAGTGTTCTTCCTGTACCGCCGCCTGATGCTACTGAGAAGTATTTTCTATCGTTTTCAAAACACCATTTTTTGTAAGTACCTGCTACAGGGTGTTGGAAACGTGTCGGGTTAGTTGAGTTACCTGTGATAGAAACGTCAACACCTTCATGAATCATAATTGCAACACCTTCTGATACATCATCTGCACCATAGCATTTAACTTTTGCTCTTTCTCCATCAGAGAATGGAGTTTCTTTAACGATTTTCAAATCGCCGGTTTTGTAATCGTATTTAGTTTCAACAGATGTAAAACCGTTAATTCTTGAAATGATATAAGCTGCATCTTTACCAAGACCGTTTAAGATAACTCTTAAAGGTTCTTTTCTAACTTTATTAGCATTTCTTGCAATACCGATAGCACCTTCAGCTGCCGCAAATGATTCGTGACCGGCTAAGAAGCAGAAACATTTTGTTTCTTCTCTTAAAAGCATAGCAGCAAGGTTACCATGACCTAAGCCAACTTTTCTTGTATCACCTACAGAACCTGGTACACAGAATGCCTGTAGACCTTCGCCAATCAGGCTTGCAGCTTCAGCTGCGTCTTTAGCGCCTTTTTGAATTGCAATAGCTGCACCCAGTGTATAAGCCCAAACAGCATTTTCAAATGCAATCGGCTGAATACCTTTAACGATTTCATCAACGTTAACACCTTTAGAATCGCATAATGCTTTAGCGTCTTCCAAAGACTTAAAACCATACTCAGGCAATATTTTATTCAATTTAGCCTGACGTCTGTCTTGTCCTTCAAATTTAATAGCCATTTTTTATTCCTTTTATTTTATTTAAACTACTTTTTCTAATTTGTTTATCAAAAAAACTTTGAATATTTATACTTAATAATTATTCAACTCTAGGATCGATTTTCTTAACAGCTTCTGCAAATCTGCCGTAACTACCGGTGAATTTTTCCAGAGCTTCTTTAGGATCCATGCCTTTTTTAACAGCTTCCATAAATTTGCCCAGATGAACGAATTTATATCCGATGATTTCGTTATTTTTGTCCAAGCCGAGTTCAAGAACGTAGCCTTCTGCAACTTCGAGGTATCTAGGACCTTTTTGTTTAGTTGAGAAGATAGTACCAACTTGAGAACGAAGACCTTTACCTAAATCTTCAAGACCTGCACCAACAGGAAGACCGCCTTCAGAGAATGCTGTTTGAGTTCTGCCGTAAACGATTTGGAGGAATAATTCTCTCATTGCAACGTTAATAGCATCACAAACGAGGTCTGTGTTAAGTGCTTCCAAAATAGTTTTGCCAGGAAGGATTTCAGCAGCCATAGCAGCTGAGTGAGTCATACCTGAACATCCTAATGTTTCAACAAGAGCTTCCTGAATAACACCGTCTTTAACGTTAAGTGTCAATTTGCAGGTACCTTGCTGAGGTGCGCAGCATCCGCATCCATGAGTTAAACCTGAAATGTCTTTAATTTCTTTACATTTTGTCCATTCGCCTTCTTGAGGGATAGGAGCAGGTTCACCTTTAACACCGCGTTTTACGCAGCACATTTCTTCTACTTCTTTAGTAATTTGTATACGATCCAACATTTTTCTATACTCCCTTCGGTTATATACAAGTAAATTTTACGTTGCTCAAAGGGCGATGTCAAGAAGATTAAAGGCATGTATTACGCAGATTTACGGGTTAAATTATAAACATTTTGCATAAATTCTGAGGTTCTGAAAGTAAGTGCCAGTTCGTTTAATTTTTTGTGTAAATCTTCTTTTGCTTTTGGGATAACATTTTCAAAAATATTCCGGATTTTATTCAGATTATCTCTTGCAAAGTTATATGTTTCATGTTCTTCTTCAAATAAATCATCAACTTTAAGCTTTTTGTGTCCCGCAAAGAAACCTTCCCCTAAATCAAAATTGAAATCATACTTTGTAACTTCGTTCTTTGCTGTATTAAACTCATCAAGACTTCCAAAATCCCGTCTTATTAAGCCGAAAGCATCATTAACATCCATCATATTACGGTTTTTAAACACTTGTTCTCTTGAGGTATCAACTTTAAATGACATTAAATCATTAATTATAGAAATTTTTTCTCTTGCAATTGCACCCTTATCATCCTGAGCTTTTGCTTGTTTAAGAAGTGATTTACGAAGTTTTCGCAATTCAACCCAGTCTTTGTCGCCCTGCAATTCTGCCAGTCTTTTTTTAACTGTTGAAGATGAATTATCACGTATTCTTTCGTATTTTTCTATACTGAAATCATCACCTGTTTTAAGAGCATCTTTAAAATCTTCAAGCTCTTTTGAAGAGTTAAAAGTCACACCCTTTCTTACCTTTAATTCTTCAGGCAGGCTTTCGTTAAATTCTGCAAGAACATTTTCTTTTAATTTATAGTACTCATTTCTCGCCTTTGTCTTCATCTGCATTAACGGAGAATCTGCAGAACCGCTTAATCCTTTACCGCCTCTTTTGCGAATATCATAAAGAATATATGAACCTGCACCTATTACAGCAAGGCAGCCAAGTGCAAGGACAAGTTTATCATTTTTACCGCCCTTTCCGGAACCTTTATTCTCAGCGCCTGTTTGTTCTGAAGGAAGCGGCTTGATTCGGTCTGCCGGATTTACAGTGACAGGCTGTCTATAGTTCTGTATTTGAAAATTTGTACTGCGGCTTCCCACAGTGTTTAGCAAAGTATTTGACATGATGCCTCTTTTTTTTCTATAAAGTATTAAAAAGTGTGAAAAAAATTTTTTGCGTATTATTTTATAGGAAAACTATTCAATACAAGAACCTGAATTTCTCCAGGCTCCAGCCGGACAGTCATCTTGCCTTTACTTGAAACAGGTGTACTAGTTGTCTTAATAACAATTACATCCTCATTTCCTTTAAATCCCGGAATACGCACAACAGCTTCACTGTCTGATGTAAAGTTCATATTTCCTATAACAATAAACGACTCTTTTGTATCACTGACCGCATATGCAAAGACTGACGGATTATTAGTTCTCAACTGAATAAAATGACCTTTCGCATTAAGTGTTGCAGCATATTTTTTAAACTGGTTCGCAAGTTTAAAGTCATCACTGAGTTCCTTATCTTTACCGCCAGGTCGTCTTGAAAAGTTAAATATATCTATTTTTCCGCGGTGTGCAAAATAATAGTCATCATCTGTAAAGGTTTTAGGAGCTTTTTTATTAGCCCAGAAATAAATATAATTATCTCCTGTATCAAAACCGTCTACATAGTAAGCGTTAAGCGGGAGTGTTGAATTAAGCCACATAATCATTTCGCTGTATTTTTTACCGTTAATTAAAACAGGGCTTAACTCATCGTGGGTTGTAAAGCTGCCTATAACGCTTTTAGGCTGACCGATTTTTTTAGAAAGCAAACGGTCAAGATTTACCTGATTAAATAAATCTTTAGAAGATTTCCAATCCTTCATATTAAAGTAGCTTCCGTAATATCCGTCAAAACCTGCCTGTAAAAGTTTGTCATAAGGTGTAAAAACAGCATATTCAGAAACTGCATCTTTCCATGAGTTGGATGATTCCGCAAGCCAGAGAAGCTGAGGGTCTTTTTTTCTGGAATAGTCTATTAATTCTTTCCAGAATTTTGCAGGTTTGCAATGGGCAACGTCAGCTCTGATACCGTCAACACCCAAATCCATCATATAATCAACAAATTCTTTATAAAGATTTAGTACATCTTTGTTAATCTGAGCTTCAGTACCGGCATTCAAAAGCCTTACATCGGTCCAGTCCGCAGGAATAACAGCCTGACCGGATTTATCTTTTACAAAAAGTTCAGGTCTTTGCATAAATAAATCGTAAGACCCGCATGCCGGCACATCGACAATTACGGCGATACCTCTGTCGTGAGCTTCCTGAATAAACTTTCTTGCCTGTTCTTCAAGGGTTAACATTGTATTTTCACTTTTAAGCTGAGGGTTTAGAGAATTAAAACCTGATGCTGCATACAAAGAACCGGCTGTTCCAAGCGCCTTCATTTTCCCTACAGGTGTAACCGGCAGAATATGGATTGCGTTAACCCCCTTTGCCTGGAGTTCATCAAGATTTGCAATTGCATTTAAGAAGTTCCCGCTCTCTTCGCCTTCATCAAAATCAATAATGCCGTTACCATTTGTGTCCTGCGCATTAAATGTTCTGATATTAATCTCATAAATAATTGCAGAATTGTTTAAAAACTTGCTGCGCAAATCATTAATATGAACAGGTGCTGAAAATGCGGCAGAAGAAAGACATACTGCAAAAGACAAAGATATTATAAATTTTTTCATGTTATTCATTTTCCCTAATCCCCTATCACACATTATGCTAACAAATAAACCACTTTTTTGCAAATTATTAAAACTAAACAAGTTCTGCTGCACGATAAGAGCTTCTAACAAGAGGACCAATCTGGTAATGTTTAATACCGCATTTTTCTGCAAGCATTTCGATTTTCTTAAACTCTTCCGGTAAATAGTATTTCGCAGCAGGCATATGCTTCTTTGACGGCTGAATATATTGTCCGGCAGTCAAAATATCACATCCGGCAGTTTTTAAATCTTTAAAAGTATTTTCAAGCTGCACAAAATCTTCGCCTAAACCTACCATCAAGCCGGACTTTGTAATAATTGAACTGTTGTCTTTGACATATTTCAAAACCCCAATAGAAACATCGTAATTTCCCTGCGGTCTTGCAGTTTTAAAAATCTCCCGCACAGCTTCAATATTGTGGTTAAAAACATCGGGATGCGCATCTATAATTATATCAAGCGCTTCCTTTGAACCTTTGAAGTCCGGAGTTAGAATTTCAATTTTCACATCGGGTGTAAGCTTTCTGATTTCCTGTATACATTTTGCAAAATGTGATGCTCCTCCGTCCGGCAAATCATCGCGTGTAACAGATGTTATTACTGCATATTTCAAACCCAAATCCTTAACAGCCTGTGCAATATGGTAAGGTTCATATTCATCAAGAGGTTTTGGACGTTCACATGCAATATTGCAATAGCGGCAGTTGCGTGTACAGACATTACCCATAATCAAAAATGTTGCTGTATTTTTTGTATAGCATTCATTTTTATTCGGACATCGTGCATTCTCGCAAACAGTGTTAAGACATCTGTTTTTGAGTATTCTCCGGACGTTCTTTGTTGTATCCGTATCAATTATCGGTCGTTTTAAATATTCAGGAAGCCGTTCTCTCATAATTTAATTATAATCCGCAAATTTAATTTAGTAAGCTGTAATCTTATTTTAGTAACATTTTTAAATAATAAAACCAAAAAGTTGCTTTTTGATTTTCTAATCATTTATAATAATTATAAAAGGAGAATTTATATGAAAAAACTAGCAATTATTCTGGGTATACTTTTAGCTGCGCCTTGCGTTTTTGCAATGGATGCACCTAATTATGACGTTGATTCAGTAACAAACACAAGCGATACATTATTTACTGAACAAACTTTTAATGAAAAAATTCAAACAACCACCACAGAAAGAGAAGGATTAAATATTAAGCCGAAACAGACAACTACATATGAAAGAAAAATAAATGTAGGCTCTCAAAAGTCCGGTGATACAAATTCTTATTGGAACCATGGCGGCGTAAAGTTTGGCACAGGCGGAGCATTCAATAACGGTTCCTCTCTAAACCACTGGTAATTTTACAATTTAAATAAACTTTCAAAAATCCCTTCCGAATAAGTAGGATGCGCAAAACATATCTCTTTCAGCTTGCTGACAGGGATATTGTTTTGTATAGCAATAAGAATCTGCTGTATCATAGCAGAAGCTTCTTTTGAAACAATATGCGCGCCTACAATTTTGTCATACTGAGAAAGGATTTTTATAAATCCATCGGTTGAATTATCACAGTGTGACTTTCCTAGTGCAGAAACAAGTAACACAGATTTTTGATAAGTTCCTTCCTCCAAATCCTGTTCACGTTTTCCAACCCATGCAATTTCAGGACTGCCGTATACAACGGAAGGAACAAGAGCTTCTTCAAATGATATTCCGTCAACATATGACACAGCCTGCTTTATAGCAAAATGCGCAAGCTGGACAGACCCGTACATATCCCCCAGATATGCAACCCCTTCAACCATCTTACAGTTGTTCGGCACACGTCCGGCAGCAATCAAAACACATTCAGGCTCCAAAACTTCGCCGTTTGTCAGATAAACCTTTTTGTCCTGAATTTTTTCAACACTTGTGGATTTATAAGCCTTTATTTTCTTTGTTTTAAAAATACGTTCAACACGTTTGGATACTTCAATATCAGCTGCCGGCAGCAAATTCTCTGCCATTTCTACAATTGTGACCTGCACGCCGAATGCCGCAAAAATTCTTGCCCACTCAGTTCCAATTGCACCAGAGCCGACGATTACAATACTTTTAGGAAGGCTGTCGCGATTTAAAATATCATCAGAATTTAAGATAAATTCACCGTCAAACTCCATTCCTTTAATACTTCGCGGAGAGGAGCCGCAAGCTGCAATAATATTTTTACACTTGAAAACTTCACCGTCCGCTTCAATCTCTGTAGAGGAATTTAAGCCTGCTTCTGCCTTAACAGCAGTTACGCCGCTGTTTTTTAAGGAAAGTTCCAAAGCTTTTCTCAAACGCTCTACTACCTTATTTTTATGCTCAATTACAACTTTGTAATCCAAAGAAAGAGATTCACAATTTATCCCGAGTTCCTGCGCGCATTTCATCTCTTCAAATAGTTCTGCCGAATGGAGAATTGCTTTTGTAGGAATACACCCGCGGTTAAGACAAACCCCGCCGACGCAATCCTTCTCAAACAAGACAACCCGCAAACCTTTTGCAGCAGCATGCAAAGCTGCTGTATAACCAGCCGGTCCGCCTCCGATTATTCCAAGGTCAAAATTCTGAACCATATATTCTCCAAAAACTTATCTTGTGTAAACTCGCGGCAGCCGGACTTTCAAACGGCAGCAAAGCTCATAATTTATTGTTCCTAAAATCTCTGCCCATTCATCAATAGAAATGCCATCGCCGATTAATGTTATAATATCACCAATTTCTGCCTCAACACCGGTAATATCAAACATCATCTGATCCATAGTAATATTTCCGACCTGAGGAACTTTCTTCCCGTTCAGTATGCCGTAAATCTTATTTGAAAGTCCTCTTGAAACACCGTCTGCATAGCCGATAGGTATAGTAGCTATTTTCCTGTCGCCTTTAGCTGTATATGTATGCCCGTAACTTACGCCCTCACCGTCTTTTGCGGTATGAATATTTACAATTCTGCCTTTTACAGACATTACAGGCTTTAAGTCCGGCCTAAAACCTTTGTCATCCGGCATATCTGTCCATAAACCATATAATGCAATTCCAACTCTTCTCATATTTGATTTAGGAATTTCGTAACACATAGTTCCAACAGTATTTTGAATATGAAGCATCAAACCGGTTGTATCAATCTGCGACAATACATAATTCCATTTATCAATCTGTACCCGGGTTTTATCTCTGTTTTCAGCATTTGCAAAATGCGTAAATATACCCTGTAAATTCAAATAATCTGCATTCTGCGCTTCTTTAATAAATTCAACGGCATCATCAACAGAAACACCAATCCTGTTCATACCGGTATCGAGTTTTATATGAACTTTAGGTTTCCTGCCTGTTCTTTCATAAGCCTGCTTACATGCTTTGAGATGCTCTTTTGAAAAAACAGCAATAGAAATATCAGCATTAACAGCGCTTTCAACAGCCCAGACAGGAACTGCTCCCAGAACAAGAATATCACAGGTAATTTTTGCGTTTCGTAAGTCAACCCCCTCATCAATTGACGCAACACCTAACATGTCAAAGCCTGATGCCAGAAGTGTAGGTGCAAGCATAACAGACCCGTGTCCGTAAGAATCGGCTTTAACAACCGCAAGAAGTTTTGTATCAGCAGGAACATGTTTTCTAATTTCATCAGCGTTGTGCGCAAGATTTCCTACATTTATTTCCACCCAGGAATCCCTGTGAATATTAACATTAGTTTGTCTTATATTTTTCATAGCTTTATTATTATATAACGTAAATAAAACTAAGAGCAAATTTTGTAAATAATTAATAAATATGAAATTATTGTCACAAAATCATATTTCCTCTATAATTTTTTTAGGGAAAATGTGAGGTGATTATGAATTTGGAAAATATAAAAAAGACAGATCCTGTTGTTGCAGAGCAGATTGAACTGGAATTAAAAAGACAGCAGGAAACAATAGAGCTTATTGCAAGCGAAAACATAACTTCAAAAGCTGTAATGGAAGCTGCCGGAAGTGTGTTAACAAATAAATATGCGGAAGGAAAACCTCACAAAAGATTTTATAACGGCTGTGAGCATGTAGATGTTATTGAAGAAATTGCACAAAAAAGAGCATGCGATCTTTTCGGCATGGATCACGCGAATGTTCAGCCTCACAGCGGCGCACAGGCAAATATGGCAGTGTTTATGTACTGCCTCAAACCGGGTGACAGAGTTCTTGGTATGGATTTATCAAACGGCGGTCATCTTTCCCATGGTTCTCCGGTTAATTTCTCAGGCTTATATTTTGATGTAAAAAGCTACGGTGTAGATGAAAACGGAAATATTGACTACGATGATGTAAGAAAGATGGCTCACGAACACAAGCCTAAACTCATTATATGCGGGGCAAGCAATTATTCTAAAATAATCGACTTTAAAAAGTTCAGAGAAATCGCAGATGAAGTCGGTGCATATCTTTTAGCAGATATAGCACACATAGCAGGACTTGTTGTGGCAGGGCTTCACCCTTCACCGGCACCTTACGCAGACTTTGTGACAACAACAACACATAAATCTTTGAGAGGTCCGCGGGGCGGAATTACAATGTGCAAAGAAGAACATGCCGCAGGGATAGATAAGGCAATTTTCCCGGGAATGCAGGGCGGTCCGCTGGAACATATTATAGCGGCAAAAGCTGTTGCTCTTCTGGAAGCCTCAAAACCCGAGTTCAAAGAATACGCAAAACAGATTATTAAAAATGCACAGGCTCTCGCGCAGGGTTTGATGGATGAAGGCATGGATATTGTTGGAGGCATGACAGAAAACCATTTGATGACTCTTGATTTGAGAAAGACAGGTAAAACCGGCAAAGACATGGCTAATGTACTGGAAAAAGTCGGTATTACAGCAAACAAAAATACCGTACCTAACGACCCGCAAAGTCCGTTTGTAACTTCCGGCATAAGACTTGGTACACCTGCTGTTACTACAAGAGGATTTAAAGAAGATGATATGGTTGAGGTGGCAAAAATTATTGCATCAGCAATTTATTCATCAGATAATGAACCGGGATTAAAAAATCTAAGAGAACGCTCTCTGAAATTATGTAAAAAATACCCGTTATATCAATAGTAAAAGAGAATAAAAGATGATTATAAAATTAACACATGCACATATAATAGGAACAATTATTGCTTATATATTCGGGGTATTTCTTGTACCCCTTGTAATAAATTTTTCTAAAAAAGAAGGGCTGGTAGATGTACCTAACGAAAGAAAAATTCACACAACGCCGATTTCCAGAATAGGCGGAGTGGCAATTTGGACAAGTACAATGCTGACATTTTTATGTCTGGTGTTTTTAAGCTACTATCCTTACGGAAGCCTTTTGTCCGGAATACTTCTTGGAAGTTCGTTAATGTTTCTATTAGGACTTGTGGATGATATTTATAATCTTGATGCGAAATTCAAATTATTTATCCAGATTTCAATAGCAACCCTTGTTTATCTGTTGGGTGTAAGAATTGACTCCATACCATTTATCGGTGATTTGGGACTTTTATCTTATCCGATAACAATTCTCTGGATAGTAGGTATAAGCAATGCCTTGAACTTTATTGACGGTGTAGACGGTCTTGCAGGTTCGGTGACAACTGTTAACGCTATAACATTGGCTGTCATAGCGGTTGCTATGACACCGCCAAACCCTATTATTGCACTGGTTGGCTTTATCCTTGCAGGTTCTATGCTTGCATTTTTAACCTACAACTTTAACCCTGCAAAAATCTTTATGGGTGACAGCGGCGCGCTGTTTTCCGGTTTCTTGCTTGCGACAATCTCAATTACAGGAATTATGAAAGCTGCTACTTTTGCAATCCTGCTGCCGTTTGTAGTATTAGCTGTCCCTATTATGGACATAACATATTCTTCTTTGAGAAGAATTTCAAAGGGCAAATCTCCTTTTGTTGCTGATGCAGAACACATCCATCACAAACTTTTACACGCCGGCTTTTCCCAGAAAAAAACCGTTGTAATTCTGACATCAGTAGCAATTATAGCCGGAGCACTGGCATCTTTGTTAATGGGTGAGAATACAATAAAACATTATTTTATATTTATACTGGCAACAGTAATTATCATGTTGTTACTAAACTTCATCAAGGTATTGACAAAAAAATAATATTGTGGTAATATGCAATGTGGATTTGATTACTCAGTTTTAAGTAATGGTGAACGGGGCATCAAACAGGGAAATGGTCAGGGAGAAAAAGTCTTTATGCGGACTTAGAGCCGAAACCATAATCCGGATGAACTGAAGTTATTTAAAATATTTAAGTGCAAATTCACTCATACATACTTCGATTGGAATTATTCACATAAATTCCAATGAGCAGGTAGTGTATGGCAATATTATTTAAGGTATTAGTTAAGTAAAGGTTTATTAACTATGAAAACACATGCTATTCATTCAAACGAAAACACATTTCCAACAATTATGAAAGCTTCAGCAGTAGGCGGACTTACCGGTTATGCAGCAAAGTATATGCTTCCTTTGACTTCAGATGAAATGGATGATGAGTTCAAAGGCGCAATTGACCTTATAAAAGAACACTCAAAGAAGGCAAAGGCAAAATCTATTGCAGCTTTGAGAAAAATTCCTGATAAAACACCGGCTCAAGATACTTTCATAAAAATGATTGACGTTGAGAATGAAGCTGGGGTTTCAAAAATCGGCAGAGCATTTAAGATGAAGAAGGTTTTTGAAGAAGCAAAACTTTCAGATGCCGATAAAATACAGTTGAGAAGTATAATCACAAATGTGAATGAAAAAGCCGGTGATATGTTCAGACGTTGTGCAAGTGCTTATGAAGGCGCAGTGAAAAAGACCCGTCATACCGGAGCATTTGTAGCTGCCGGTGTTGCAGCAGGCTTCCTGGTTGGATTAGCGCATAACATTCTGAAAACCGACGCATAAAAAGTTTCAATTAATGTCTAAATGGAAATAAGCATCATATTATTTTCCATATTTAAGAGTATTCCACCCCCCACCAAGGAATGCTCTTTATTTTTTGAACTTACACCCCGCCTTTGCAGACTGTGCGCAGCTGCGCTGTCTAGTAAAGTACTCAAAAATCCCTCTCACGTTCCTTATAGCGGAAATTTTTTGGACAATTAAAACATTTTTGCACGACCGGTCTTAATCCCGGCAATAATTTCCGGATAATTGCCCGAGGTTAATTCACCCATAGCCTTATATAATTTCAAAATGGAATTCTCAATATTTTCACTGTTCATAGACACCATATCACACGCCATCTCCTCATTAGAAAGAGCAAGCCGCGTCATATCACGGAACCCGCTTGAGGCAATCTCAATCGCAAGAGGGTTTTCACTCGCCGCCAGAAACAGTGCCTGCGCAAGCAGCATTGGCATATGAGAAATCATTGCAGCCGCCTCATCGTGTTTTTCAGGAGTTGTTATAACAGGTATAGCACCAAGTTCTTTTATTATCTCAACAAGTTCGCTGCTATTGCCAAAACAAGGCGTTATAACCCATTTTGCACCCTTAAAAAGCCCCTCAAAAGAATTTTCAAACCCTTTATGCTCGGTACCTGCCATAGGATGTGACGGCACAAAACGGTACGGACGCGGCTTTTTACAGACAAAACCCTTTAGACTGCATACATCTGTAACAATAGTTTCAGGACCTAAATAATTCTCAAGCTCATCAAGAACCTCAAGCGTTTTATTCATTGCAGTGCAAACAAAAACAATCCCGCATTCCTTCAACATGCCATATTCTTTAAAAATATTTTCTCCGCTCTGGGATTTTGAAACAGCAACAACATCATACCCCAGCGCTTTCAAATCTTTAAAAATAGAACCGCCGATTAGTCCAAGCCCGATAACTCCAATTTTTACCATACATTTCTCCTGTGTTATATCAAATCTTTATGGTGAAACTGTCTTGTACCGTCAGCGTAATCTCTTACAATCTGCCCGTTACCGATAAGTTTATACTTATAAATAGTAAGCCCTTCAAGCCCTACCGGTCCTCTTGCATGGGTTTTGTTTGTCGAAATTCCAACCTCCGCGCCAAAACCATATCTAAAGCCGTCTGCAAACCTTGTTGACGCATTCCAGTAAACACCGGCAGAATCAACCTTATTCATAAATTTTTCAGCATTCTCTTTGTTTTCAGTAATTATGCAGTCTGTATGCCCTGAGCCGTATGTGTTTATATGTTCAATAGCTTCATCAAGATTTTTTACGGTTTTAAATGCAAGGATTTTATCGCCGTATTCAAAAGCCCAGCTCTCAGGATTTTCAATAAGCTTAATCTCAGATAGCTGCAAAGATGCCAGAAGTTCATCCTTGTAAGGGAATTTCTCATGGATTAAGAGAGTTTCTACCGCGTTGCAGGCGCTGGGGTACTGGGTTTTTGCATCGGTAATTACCTTTTCTGCCATTTTTAAATCTGCACTTTCATCTGTAAAAATATGGCAGATACCGTCTGCATGCCCCAGAACAGGAATTTTTGTGTTTTCTTTTATAAACTTCACAAGTTTATTTCCGCCGCGCGGTATAATCAGGTTTATATATTTATCACACTTTAGCATTTCAGCAACATCTTCACGTGAAAAAACCTGCTGCAAAACATTTTTAGGAAACTCTTCGATTTTTTCGAGAGTAGAATTAATAATCTCTAGAATTTTTTTATTTGTATTAATTGATTCTTTACCGCCCTTGAGTATTACCGAATTAGAAGATTTTATTGCAAGAGATGAAATCTGCGCAATAACATCCGGTCTTGCTTCAAAAATTATCCCCAGAACACCTATAGGACAAGATACTTTATAGAGCGTTAACCCCTCGTCAAGTTCCCGAACAAAAAGTTTTTTATTTACAGGCTCCGGCAAAGATGCAATATCTCTGATACCTTTTATCATATCGCGCATCTTGTTATCATCAAGTTTCAAACGGTTAAAAGTAGATTTTGTAATTTCACCGGCATCAACCAGCTTTTCAGCTTCAGCCAAATCCGCCTTATTAGCATTAAAAATATCCTCCTTAGCCCTTTCCAGAGCATCAGCCATTTTTAAAAGCGCCTTGTTTTTTATATCTTCAGACAAATCCGCAGCTTTCAGCGAAGCTTCTTTTGCAGATTTAGCAATATTTACAAAATCCATAATCTCTCCTTAAAGAATAGTTATATTATCGCGGGTTACAATAGCATCATAGTTTTTGAAGTTCAATATCTTTATAATGTCATCAGAATGACATCCCATAACCTTTTTACACGCCTCGGAATCGTAATTCACAATTCCGCGCGCAAATTCACAATCATTTTCATCAACAATTGAAACAACATCACCTTTGCTGAATGTATTAATTACATCAACAACCCCAATCGGCAGCAGACTTTTTGCTTTTTCAACAAGAGCTTTTTTCGCGCCATTATTGACAACTACTTTGCCTATAATATTTGTAGCATAGCCAATCCAGCGTTTTTTATCCGACAAGCCTTCTGTCTGAGGAAGGAACATTGTTCCTATATCTTCCCCATTAAATATCTTTTTAATAACAAAAGGGATTTTACCGTTAGCAATCAAAACTTTTCCGCCAAAGCGTGTTACAAGACGTGCTGCCTTAAGTTTTGTCCTCATTCCGCCGCGTCCGCCGTCTGAAGCGTCTGAGCCCAGCGCACAAATTTCATCAGTAACTTCATCAACTTCTCTTATAATTTTTGCATCAGGATTTTCTTTAGGATTTGCATCATAAAGCCCGTCAACATCGGATAGAATTATAAGCAAATCAGCATCAAGTTCGCTTGCAACAAGCGCAGATAGCTTGTCGTTATCCGTAAAGCAAACCTGCATATGTGCAGCCGATGGAGAAACCTCAATAGTAGAAACCGTATCATTCTGGTTTATGATAGGAATAGCACCAAGTTCAAGAAGTTTATTCAGAGTTGTTCTCAAGCTCAAATATCTTGTCCGGATACCAAAGTCATCTTCTGTCAAAAGTATTTGTGCTGCTATAAGGTTGTAAGTATCAAATCCGCTTTCGTATATTGACATAAGCTTGCCCTGTCCGATTGCTGCACAAGCCTGTTTGAGGGCGGTACCTTCTGTTCCCTCAAGCCTCAACCGCTTTCTTCCAAGCCCCACTGCACCTGAGGTAACTACAATAACCTCTTTCCCTGACTTTACAAGACGTGAAATATCTTCTATAAAAGAAAATATTCTCGGCAGTGATACAGTTCCGTCATCACCTCTGAGAATATTTGTCCCGAACTTTATAACAATACGTTTTGCATCAATAAATTTTTCTCTATCCATATGAAAATTATAACGCAAAAACTAAAAATCTATCTATTTATTTAAAATTTTAAGAACATAATCGTAATAATCATTATTTTTATATTTTGAAACATGTTGAATTAACGTATTTTTATCAACAAACCCCATTCTATAGGCGACTTCTTCCAGACACGCTATTTTAATACCCTGGTTTTCCTCAATTGTATTAACATACTGTGACGCCTGAAGCAGCGATTTCGGAGTTCCTGTATCAAGCCATGCAAAACCTCGCCCGAGAATTTCTACATTCAGATTTCCTTGTGCAAGATAAATATTATTCAAATCTGTTATTTCAAGCTCGCCTCTTGCAGATGGCTTCAGAGATTTTGCATATTCGACAACATTTTTATCATAAAAATAAAGTCCTGTTACTGCATAATTAGACTTTGGCTGAACAGGTTTTTCCTGAATGGAAACTGCCCTTTTACTGTCATCAAACTCAACAACGCCAAATCTTTGCGGATCTTTAACCTGATATGCAAAAATTGAAGCACCGCCTCGTTCGGCAGTATTTTTTACAACCTTTTTGAGGCAGCCGGAAAACCCGGGACCATAAAAAATATTGTCACCGAGAACAAGTGCAGCATCATCGCCGTTAATAAAATTCTCTCCGATAATAAAAGCCTGAGCCAATCCTTCCGGATGTTCCTGTATTTTGTAAGAAAATTGGACACCGAACTGCTCCCCTGTTCCCAAAAGCCTTTCAAAATCGGGCAAATCCACCGGCGTAGAGATAATAAGAATTTCTTTTATGCCAGCCAGCATCAACACTGAAATCGGGTGATAAATCATAGGTTTGTCATAAACCGGCAAAAGCTGTTTGGATACAGCAATTGTTCCCGGATGAAGTCTTGAACCTGTTCCGCCGGCTAATATTATACCTTTCATCTTTTTCTATATCCTCATTATCTGTACTTATTGTATTTTATTATAACAACTTATTGAAATAATTTCAAATAAATGATAAATTGTAAAAGGAAGGAGACTGTAGAATGCAAAATGCAATAATAGCTTCAAAACTTAGAGGGGGGGGGGGGCTTAGCTCCTAATAGCTTGATTTATACCGGCTTTATGTCCTGTATTCATTTTAAGGAGGGACTATGCAGCTGGTAAAATTAATGGGCGGACTTGGGAACCAAATGTTTCAGTATGCGTTTTCACAGGCTCTTGGTGATAAAAATATACTCTTTTACGGAGATTATAAAAAACATCATTTAAGAAAAGTTGAACTTAATCTTTTTAAATGCAAAGCAGTTTATATACCGCGTGAGTTATTTAAATATTTAAAATTCGTTTTTAATAAGTTTGATAAAATAGAAGATATGCGTTCAGGCATATATGTTCCTGAATACTTAAACAGGTCCGGCAATCATATCTATATAGGCTTCTGGCAGACAGAAAAGTATTTTAAACAGATAAGAGCCCGGCTGCTCAAAGACTTTACCCCTCGTAAAAGATTAGACAGGAAAAATTCAGTTATAATATCTAAAATGCAGCAGACAAACTCGGTTTCTGTTCATATTAGAAGGACTGACTACGTTAAAGAAAGTCATTTATATGGTGATACAAATCTTGATTACTACAAACGCGCAATTGAATATATTTCTTCAAAAATACAAAATCCTGAATTCTTTTTCTTTTCAGATGATATGGCTTATGTGAAGGAAAAATTTGCTGATTTAAAATTTCCGCACTCTTTTATTGATATAAATTCAGGCAAGAATTCATATAAAGACTTAATCCTTATGAAAAACTGCAAACATAACATTATTGCTAATTCTACATTTTCCTGGTGGGGAGCATGGCTGAATGAAAATACCGAAAAAATAGTCATTGCTCCGGCAGTCTGGTTTATTCAGGGAGAAAATGATAAAGATATTATACCTGATGAATGGATTAAACTTTAAACATTCCTCAATTCAATATAATCATGCAGTGCAGCCTGCCAGTTGCGGCAGATATTTTGATTATCCATTACGCTGTATTGGGGACGTTTTGCAGGCCGTGGAAACTCTTCAGTTTTGCAAGGTTTTAAATTAACGCTTAAACCTGTCTGATTAAAGATTTCCTGCGCAAATCCATGCCAGCTTGTGCTGCCTGATCCGCATACATGATAAGTTCCGTAAGGTTTTGAGAGTAATTTTAAAATTCCATTAGCAAGTTCAACTGTCCATGTCGGGCAGCCTGTTTGGTCATCAACAACTTTTACTTCCTTCTGTTGCGCTGCCAGCTCAATCATTGTTTCAACAAAGTTTCTGCCGTAATGTCCGTAAAGCCAGCTTGTCCTTGCAATATAATATTTATTACAGTATTTTTTAACAGCATCTTCTCCGGCCAGTTTTGTTCTACCGTATACATTTATAGGATTTGGTAAATCATCCGGTGTGTATGGTTCTTTTTTTGAGCCGTCAAAAACATAATCGGTTGAAATATATACAAGAGGTATTTCTAACTTTCCGCAAACTTTTGCTAAATTTTCGGTTCCTTTAACATTTATAAGCTCTGCCTGTGCAGGTTCTTCTTCGGCTTTATCAACATTTGTGTATGCAGCACAGTGAATGACAACATCGGGATGAACATCACTGATTGCACCTGTTACTGTAGTTTCATCAGTAATATCAAGTGTATCAACATCGGTCTCTATTACAAAAGCCCCGACATCCTCCAGTATTGGACATAAATCCTGTCCTAACATTCCGTTTGCGCCTGTAACTAAAATCTTCATTGAAATAACCCCGTATTTTTCTTATCTATAACCTTATTAAGCCAGTGCTTATTATTCAGGTACCAGTCAATTGTAAGCAGAATACCCTCTTCAAAAGTTGTTGAAGGTTCCCAGCCAAGTTCGTTTCTTATCTTGTCATTACAAATGGCATAACGTCTGTCATGTCCAAGACGATCTTCAACATATTCAATGGAAGTTTCATCTTTATTCAAAGCTTCAATTATGAGTTTTGTTATTTCAAGATTAGTTTTTTCATTGTGTCCGCCGACATTATAAACCTCACCCGGCTTGCCTTTATGAAGAACAGTATCAACAGCAGAACAGTGGTCGTAAACATATAACCAATCGCGGACATTTAACCCGTCACCGTATACAGGAACTTTTTCTCCCCTGAGAAGCTTGGCAATAAAACAAGGAATTAACTTTTCAGGATACTGGTACGGTCCGTAGTTGTTTGAACAGCGTGTAATCATGGCAGGCACCCCGAAGGTTTCATGGTATGCTCTGACAAGCAAATCCGCACCCGCTTTTGAAGCTGAGTATGGACTGTTTGGCGCAAGAGGGGTTGTTTCTGTAAAATAACCTTCTTTACCAAGGCTGCCGTAAACTTCATCGGTCGAAATCTGCACAAATCTTTCAATATTAAACTGTTTTGCTGCCTGCAATAAAGTTAATGTACCTTTTACATTGGTTTCAATAAAAATTTCAGGACCTGTAATAGAGCGGTCTACATGTGTTTCTGCCGCAAAATTCACAATTGCATCCACACCGGACACAACTTCAAAAACCACATCCTTATCACAAATATCTCCCTGAACAAATTCATAGTTAGGATTGTCTTTTACATCATAAAGATTTTCAATATTCCCGGCATAGGTAAGCGCATCATAATTAACTATTTTATATTCAGGATAATGCTCCAGCATATACCTTACAAAACAGCTTCCTATAAACCCTGCTCCGCCAGTTACAAGTATCTTCATCTTAGCTCCTCTTTATTTAAGTCTTTTAATTTAGGCTGCTTCATGTCTTTGTCACTCAAAACAGGTTCAAAGCCGATTTCCCAATTAATATTTATATCAGTGTCATTCCACAAAACGCCCCTGTCTGCATCAGGATTATATTCCCCGCCTGCCTTATAGCATAACTCCGCATTATCTGACAGTACCACAAAACCATGTGCAAAACCTTTTGGAATAAAAAGCATATGTTTATTTTCTTCTGATAATTCAACTTTTACATACTTTCCATAAGTTTTTGAATTTAACCGGAGGTCAACTGCAACATCATAAATTCTGCCCCTTACACACCTAACAAGTTTTGCCTGACTATATGGTTCTGCCTGATAATGTAAACCTCTTAAGACATGGGCTGAAGATTTAGAATGATTATCCTGATTAAAATCAACATCAATACCGTTTGCTGCAAACTCGGATTTCTTATAAGTTTCCATAAAAAAACCGCGTTTGTCGCCAAAAACCTTCGGCTTAACCAGAATAACTCCATCTATACTCTGTTTTTCAAATTCAAACGGCATACAAGCTCCTTAATTCTTATTATAACATAAAATCAGGAACATGTTTGTTTCTTATTTCAGCATAATTTTTTCCACTGATTGACCGCCTTTTTCTATAAGCTCACAGACAAAAGTTAGTCCAAGTACGGGAGTTCTTATGTTTTCTCTGTATAAATTCAGATAAAACAAATCATACCCCCATTTGTTCGGGCCTTTCAATCCGTTAACATCAAGACCGAAAAATAGCGAATTATGATTGTAATCAGGATAATTATAAATATAAAGCATAGAACCGTCTTTTAAATTATATCCTGTTTGTTCATTTATAGGGTGAGAACAGGCGTTATTTAGAACAGTCCCGCCTTCTGCCAGAACCTGTTCTTTGGTTTTGTATATTGGGCGACAATGTTGAGCATTAAATTTACAGGTATTTACTATCTGATACTGTTCAAGAATTTTTTCCCAGAACTCCTTACATTCTGAGACATGATAATCCACGCCGTACCTGATTGTATAACACTCATACGGAATTCCGTTTTCAGAATTTACAGTATTTATGGCTGTTTGAAGATTTGCATAAGCTTTTTTAAACTGTGACGTCAAAATTCTTTGCTGGTATTTACCGGTAAGTGTCGGTAAGGTCATGGCTGCAACAATCCCGATAATTCCGAGTGTTATTAAGACCTCTGCAAGAGTAAACGCAGCAGTATTCAAAGGGAAAAAACTTCTGTTAACATAAATTCTATTCATTGTTTATCCTCACAATATTTTTGTGTATTAACTATATTAATAGTTTATAAACCTATTTTTTATGATTTTAAACTATTGTAACACTTTAGTCAACCCCATAAAATTAGAACTATGGACAACAAAGAATTTCTAAAAAAGGTAGGGCTTAAACTTAAAGTTATACGGTCTCTCAGAGGAATATCACAGGATGATATTGTAAATAAGCTCGATATAGATAAAAGTTACTACAGCAAAGTTGAACGCGGGTTGACAAATCCGACGCTGCTTTATATGAAAAATCTTTCGGATTTTCTTGAGGTAAAACTTGAGGATTTGTTGAATTTGAATATAAATATTTAGTCTTTATTCCTGATAACTAATAAAAAATCTGTTCTCGCCCCCAAAAACAGCCAATATTGAAAGGAACAAGTATTACTGCTCACAGTGTGTTATCTTGGTTTTTCTTGACTTGATTGCAATTTGCCGGTGAATATAGTTCCTGAACAAATTTTATATTATGTCGTACAATTTAAGCCGCATAGTTTGTAAAAAAATAATTACAACGTGGCAGGTTTCTTGTTTTTGTGCTATACTAATGCTATAGAATGACTTGGATAATAAGGAGAAGATTTTGAGCCAGCAGAATATATTTGAAGATGGGAAAATAGTTCCGGTTAATATTAGAGAAGAGATGAAGCGTTGTTATATTGATTACGCAATGTCTGTAATTGTAGGCCGCGCGCTTCCTGATGTACGCGATGGGTTAAAGCCTGTTCACAGACGTATTCTTTATGCAATGAACGAACTCGGTATGACACCTGATAAACCGTTTAAAAAGTGTGCACGTATTGTCGGCGAAGTTTTAGGTAAATATCACCCTCATGGTGATAGTTCAGTTTATGAAGCACTTGTTCGTCTTGCTCAGGATTTCAACACCAGATACCTTGTTGTTGACGGTCATGGAAACTTCGGGTCTGTTGACGGCGACGGAGCTGCTGCTATGCGTTATACAGAAGCCCGTATGCACAAGATTACAACTTCAATGCTTGCTGATATTGACTGCGAAACTGTTGAATTTGAACCAAACTTTGACGGCTCTTTACAAGAGCCTTCCGTTCTTCCGGTAAGACTTCCTATGCTTTTATTAAACGGCTGCTCAGGTATTGCCGTTGGTATGGCTACAAATATTCCGCCTCACAATCTTGCAGAAGTTGTCGATGGTACTATTGCATTAATTGACAATCCAAATATAACTGTAACTGAATTAATGGAATATATTAAAGGACCGGATTTCCCGACCGCTGCTACTATTATCGGATTAAATGATATTAAACAGGCTTACGAAACAGGCCGCGGCTCTATTAAGATGCAGGCTGTTGCCGGATTTGAAGAAATTGCCGGCGGCGGCGGCAGACAAGCACGTACTGCAA
This sequence comes from uncultured Brachyspira sp., assembly GCA_902383995.1. GTDB lineage: Bacteria > Cyanobacteriota > Vampirovibrionia > Gastranaerophilales > Gastranaerophilaceae > Scatousia. Next base: position 40,629 of record CABLZX010000004.1, on the reverse strand, counting down.
TTGTTATTACCGAAATTCCTTACCAGGTTAACAAGGCTATGCTTATTGAAAAAATTGCAGAACTTGTTAAAGACCAGAGAATTAACGGTATTTCAGACATCCGCGATGAATCAGACCGCGAAGGTATGAGAATTGTTATTGAACTTAAACGTGATGCAAAACCGGATGTTGTTAAAAACAACTTATTCAAATATACCCAGCTTGCAACGACTTTCGGCGTAAACATGCTTGCACTTTGCGGCAAACAGCCTAGGTTAATGAACCTTTATGAAGTGCTTTCCGAATTTGTTGAGCACAGGGTTGAGATTGTTACTAGAAGAACTATATTCTTCTTGAAAAAAGCAAAAGTCCGCGCTCATATTTTAGCAGGTTTGATAATTGCATTGGGGTCAATTGATGAAGTTATTGAACTTATTAAAACATCAAAAACAACCGATGAAGCCCGCGAAGGTTTAATGTCACGTTTCGGGCTTGATGCCGATCAGGCTAATGCAATCCTTGAAATGCAGTTAAGAAGATTGACAGGATTAGAACAGGATAAAGTTAAGGCTGAGTACGACGAATTATTAAAGAAAATCGCTGAATATGAAGATATTCTTGCCAGCCGCCAGAAAATCCTTGATATTATAAAAGCTGAATTAATTGAAGATAAAGAAAAATACGGCGATGACAGAAAAACCCAGATTCTGCCAGAACAGGGTGAGGTTACTATTGAAGATTTGACACCAAACACACCAATGGCAGTATTTATAACACATCAGGGCTACCTGAAACGTATTTCACTTGATACTTTTGAACGCCAAAATCGTGCAACAAGAGGTAAATCAGGTATTAAAACAAAAGATGATGATGATATTCAGCATTTCTTTACTGCAATGATGCATGATAAAGTATTGTTCTTCTCTTCTAAAGGAACAGTATACAGCTTGAATGTTTACGACTTCCCTGAAGGCGGACGTCAGGCTAAAGGTTTGCCTATCATTAACGTTCTTCCTATAGATCAGGATGAAAGAATTACGGCAGTAGTTCCGGTAAGCAGCTTCTCACATGAGTTGAATTTGATTATGCTTACTAAAAAAGGTTATATAAAACGTATTGAGCTTGATAACTTCTCAAATATCAGACGCAATGGTATTATTGCGATAGGTCTTGAAGAGGGAGATGAGCTTAACTGGGTAAAACTTGCAACTGCACGTGATGAGATTATTATAGGTACATCTTGCGGTATGGCTATCAGGTTCCCTATTGAAGACTTAAGACCGCTTGGCAGAAGCGCAAGAGGGGTTACTTCAATGAAACTTAGAACAGGCGATGAAATTATAGGATGCGATATTGTTCCTCGTGACTATGATGCTGATTTGCTTGTTGTAACTTCAGACGGATTTGGCAAACGTACAAAGCTTTCTGAATTTAGAACACAAAACAGAGGCGGTATCGGGCTTATTGCAACCAAGTTCAAATCAAATTCATCAAGACTGGTTGCCTTAACTATCGTAAAAGATTCTGATGATATTATGATGGTAACGGCAAACGGTGTTGTTTCAAGACTTAATGCAGGTTCAATCAGCTGCCAGGGCAGACCGGCAACCGGTGTACGCGCTCAGAACCTTGTTGATAACGATGTAGTTGTTTCAGTAAACAAAATTGTTAACCCTGATAATGATGAAACCGTTATGAAAGATAATGCCGCAGCAGAGGCTGCAAACAGTTCGGTCGAACAGACAAGTCTTTTAGATGAAAATTAGCAATTTAAAAGCACCCTATTAAGGGTGCTTTTAAATTAAATGCTTTCTATATTTTATTATGCATTATAATTTTTTGTTAGTTTTGCAAATTTTGTAAATTGAGAAATGCCTGCATCTGTTAAAAGTTTATCTAAAGGTCGGTCAGATTTTATTTTCTTAAATTCATTGTTATATTGCTTAGTTAAAAATTTTGCTTGAGCCTGAACGCGGTTGAAAACATTTCTAATTTCAGCACGTTTTCTCAATAATTCAAGTCTGGTGTGAGGAGTATTTTCTACAATACCAAGCATATCATCAATTGCTTTTTGAGTTGGAATTGATGTGGAATAGGCCTTCCCTACGTATTTAACGGAAGGTTTTAACGGTTCGTGCTTAAATGCTGCCAGTGCATCTGCGGCACGTTGTTTATTAAAATAACCGCTTGCATCTTTTACGTTACCCCGGGCAACACCTGTTATTTCATTAATCTTTTGCATTGTTGGAACACTCTCTTTTGTAACTTTAGTTGCATATGGAGTGAAGGCTTGCTTGGCTTCTTGCATACGTAGAATTCTTCCTGATGAATTTGTTTCAACTTTTGAGATAATACTTTGTACCGGTAATTCGGCTTTTGTTGCAACCTTTGCTGCTAGTTCTTTTCCAGCTTTGGTGTGTGAGACATAACTTGCCATTTTTGTGATAATGTTTCCAATCCCCATTTTTACCTTTCCTTTCTTTGCCTTTTTGCTTTATTTGATTTCCCTTACTCTTTTATAAAAAAATATCAGGCAAAAAAGTTGATACACGTGCATCGCATCCTATCCTATCCTATCCTATCTCAGAGTATAACTGAGTTTCAGGCATTTTAAAATTCAACTTTACATTTTGTTACAAATAAAAATCACTAGAAAATCTCTTACTAAATTGTAAGAGACTGTATCTGGTTTTGCATGAAAAAACGAATACGTTGAAGCCAACATGGTGCACACAGAATGCATGTTTAATCAAAAACGGGATTTTAAAAATCCCGTTTTTGAATTAATTTGTTGTAATACTGGTGCCTGTTATATAGTTCTCTTGTTTGAAATACCAGGTGGGATATTTTTCCCCTGTAGTTTCATTAATAATTTCGCGCTTAATGGTCTCCCAGCTTCCTAAATCCTGATAAACAGGTGTTTCGTCTGAGTATCCTGAGAATTTAGAATAAATTTGCTGCCTGCTGCCGTCTTCCTTAGTGAGGGTAGTAATTTTATAGTAGCCATCCTCTGAGTAGCGTACGGCTTCTTCAGTTCCGTCTTTTTTTATAACTATTGAGGAGTTTGGCATAAAATTATCAGGAATACCAAGCGACTCTTCAAAGCTGTCTATCGTACGTTCAAAGCTTTTCATGCCTTCTGCCGCCAGTTCATCTCTGCGTTTTGCCGGATTTGTGCGTTCTACATTTGTAATAAACTTATTTCCATACATATCATTTTCGTAGGTATATGAAACAGAACCTCCATATTTATTTTTAGCGGTGACCCGACCGCTGCTGGGCTTTCCAGATTTATCAAAATACTGTGTATATTCTGTACCGTCTTTTGCTGTATAGGTATTGCTGTTTTCAAATTCACATAACCTTATCTCCTCGCCGGTCTTCTTATTTGTATAATAAACACCGCCGTTCATATCCATAAACTCATTTTTTTCAAACCCTTTTGCAAGCAAATCAGCCTCTTTCAAAAAACTGTTTGAAAGTTTTGATTTACGCATCAAGCTGTTAAATTCTTTATAGTTATTACTTTGTAATACCTCCTTATTTCCCAAATCAGACTTGTCGGATCTATTTGCAGAACCGGAACGGGCTTTTTCTATAATTGAATTAACAACATCTTCACCAAAAGCTTTAGGTTTAAACTTTTTGCTTTTGTTATCCTGCACGATAATTCCTGCAGCATTAACTCCTCCGACTTCAAACATATTAATCTCCTTTCGTGTTTTGCATACTTTAGTGAATATCTATATTTCAATAAAGTAAATTCCCGCAAAAGGATTGCTGCACCTGCACCAAATCATATCATATCATATCATATCTCAGAGTATAACTGAATTTCGGACATTTTAAAATTCAAGTTAACATTTTGTTACAATAGCCGGTTTATCACTATAAACATCCTGCGGACTTAACAGATACAATTTTTAATTTTGTACAAAAAACTGAGCCCTTGTCATTGGTTCATGCGGTCTGTCTTTTGAATACACCTGCATCACATACGCACCTGGTTCACTTACGACAACATAATCGGTAAAATAATTCTCCTGCTCATCCTTTAGTCTTATTGTTTTTGTCCAGTAGAGTTTATACCCTAGCCGCATTTCTTTATTATCTTTCTTTATAAGCTGAACATAAAGGTATCTTGAATGATTTCTTTTCGGCATCAATATAAGATAATATATTCTAACATTTGGTTTAAAAACAGAAGAATAATCAAGAACATTTTCTTTTGTAATCGGATTTTTGTTAAACAATATACCCGGCTTGTCAGAACACGCCGCAGTAAAAAGTGCAAATACAATTGCAAATAACATTAAAAATATCTTTTTCATTTATTTTAAACTTTTAATTTTTTCTTCAACAGTTTTAATCTGATTTGGATCTTTGTTATATTTCAAGAATAATTCGTAATTTTTTACGGCTTCTTTTTTGTTGTTTTCAGTTTCATAAGCAAGCGCCAGAGCATAATATGCGTAAGCATAATCTGCATCAAGAGAAACTACGCGTTCAAAACATTTTTTGCTTTCTGAAACATTTTTTTGAGAAGCGTAAACAAGTCCAAGATTAAACCACCCGTCAGCGTATGAAGGATTTACAAATATAGCTTTTTTATAAAAATCTATAGCATTTGTTTCATCATTTTTTAATTTATAAACGTTGCCGATTTTTAATAAGGTAACTTCATCGGACGGATTTAATTTTAATGCCTCTTTGTAATTTAAAATTGAAGTATCATAATTTTTCTTTTTGTAATTTTCATCAGCAAGAGCAATCAAATCTTTATTTTTTTGCAAATCAGCCTCTTTATTGACTGCTTCTGTATTATCAGAAACAACAATTTCAGGTAAAGTTTCATCCGCCGGTCTTTGAATGGAAACAGCAGAAGCAGGAACATCAGGATCACTTTGAACAGCAGGTTTTTCAGAAGATGTTTTGGAATTCATTTCTGCAATAAACTCAGCGAGTTCAGTGCTGTATAAAGTTTTTTCCGGATCCATAGATATAGCTTTTTCGTAATATTCGGCAGCCTTATCATTTACATTACAAGCGCGGTAAGCTTTTGCAAGTCCGTAGTACGCCATACTGTCTTTTGTTCCGCGTGAAACGGCTTTTAGAAATTCATCTGTAGCTTTTGAATAATTATGAAGACTCAAATCCTCATGTCCTTGTGCAACATAAGCTTCTGTAAGATTATTTTGCACAACTTCGCTGTTTTTTACAGTAAGTAAATCATTATACATAGCAATTGCAGGTTCATATTTTTTCAATGCATGAAGAGCAATGGCCTTGTTCAATTTTACGTCATAATCATCAGGTAAAACGGCAAGGATTTCATCATAATATTTCAGTGCTGTTTCATAATCTTCCTGAAGATGATAACAGCTTGCAAGATCTTTTTTCAGGTCAGTATCATCAGGTGAAAGCTTTAATGCTTTTTCATAATTGACAATAGTCATATTGTAATTTTTCTGGCGTTTATAAACAAGTCCCAGATTTTTATATACACGAGGGTCATCAGGGAAGTGAGTTATATAATCATTGTATTCTGCCAGAGCCTCTGTATTTTTACCCATATCAGCCAGAAGATTTGCATAATCAAATTTCAGAGAATGAAGATTAGGCTTTTGTGCAAAAACCACCTTGAACTGTTCAAGTGCAAGCTCATTCTTTTCTAACTCCTGATAAGAAAGTGCAAGAGTAGCATGAGCCGCAGTATTGTCAGCATCTCTTTCTATAGCTTTTTCAAGCATTTCAGCGGCTTTACCAAAATCCTTTATTTCAAACAGCGCTATACCATAGTTTGCATAAGCATCAAAATTTTGAAAATCTTTCAGATAAAGGCGTTCATATTCCATTGCAGCTTTATCGTAATTTCCGTTGGCAAGATACGCTGCTGCAAGATTTTTATGCGCTTCGGTATGCTGTGCATATGTTGCAAGAAACGTATTATAATTATTAATAGCTTCTTTGTAATTTTTCATCTGATACTGAATATTGGCAATATTCAGATAGTTATATTTATATTCCGGAAAAATCTCCAGAGCTTTTCTATAAGAACCAAGCGCCTCATCATATTTACTCTGTGTTTCGTAAATATTACCAAGACTAATATATACAAAAGCATCATTTGGACGGAGCTGTATAACTTTTAAATAAGTTTCAACCGCCTTATCATACTCATCCATATCCGTATAAATTCCTGCAAGTTTTGTATAAAGCATAGCCTCATCTCCGGCAAGCTGAATTGCCTGATTAAGCTTATTAACTGCCTCAGGAAGATTATGCTGGTACTCCAGAGTACAAGCCTGCTGATACAGAGAGTTAGCCTCCGATGACATATAAGCCTGCGCAGGAATTGGAGCGACCATAGATAGTATTACAGCTGATAATAAAATTTGCTTTTTAATTTTTTCTGCCCTCATATATACACCAGTATTTTAGCAAAAAATTATATTTGTGTAAAGCTGTGAGAATAAATTTTACTGCCTGTTAAAATCTCGGCAGTCTTTATAATTTCAGACTGCGCCATATCCTCTTTATTATATTTAATTTCTGAAACATCACCAAACTCTTCCACCATTGCGGCAAGGTTAAGGTATAACTTATCAGTTTCATTTTCCGGAGATTTTTTTTCAAGCATTCTAAAAATTCTTACTAACTCCTTATCCGAAGCATCAACTATTGCAGCATCAAGCCCTGCACCGAATGCAAGCACGCCAAAAACTCTGTTTATAAGCGGACGGAGCTCTTTTGGAGACCCGTTTGAAATATTAGAAAGACCGATAACGGTTTTTACCGGAGGGTCAAAACTTTCTTTTATCATTTTAATAGTATTAATCGCCTCCATAGCCTGTGACTGGTCAACACTCACCGGCAAAATCAGCGGATCAAAAAATATTTTTTCACTTTCCAAACCTTTTTCAAGACATTTTTCATAAATTTCAAAAGCAATTTCCAATCTGCCATCGGAAGTTTTAGGAATACCTGTTTCTTTACTTAAAGTTAATGCAATAAGATTTGAATTGTAGCGCTCAGCAAGCTCAGTCATTTTTGAAAGCCGCGGTTCATCTTTGCCGGTACTGTTTATAAAAGCTTCAGCTGAATTTTTACAGATTTCAAGTGCGGCACTCATCTCATCAGAATTTGTTGTATCAAAAGAAACTTTTTTCCCGTCCGCAAGCCGGGCAAGCCAGGGCAGAACGCCTGCCATATCACCTTTTGCAGGACCAACATTTAAATCAATGTAATCCATATTTGACTGCAATTCAATCAAATTTTTTATAAAAATTTCATCACGTTCTCTTAAAGCATTTTGAACAGATTTTGAAATTACATGAATATTCTCGCCAATTAAAATCATAGAATTAATATAGCACAAAATAATTAATCCTAAAAAATATATATTTATAAAAACAAATCGCTTTAACAAAAATTAACCCGTAAAAAATACATCATAGTCTTAAATATGAAAAACTAATTCTTTTAGGTAGTAGCAATATCAAATAAAACACGTTATAATACAAACATTGTTAGGGGTGTAAAGTCTAATGGTAAGAAAAAGGAGAAGGATTCTATGAAAACATTAACTAAGACAACAATGAAGAAACCAAAATCTAAATTCAATGACGAGTTTGAAAATTATTTGAAAAAACAATGCCTGAAAACAACATTCAACGGAATTGAATTGGAAACATTCAGCTGGTACAAAAAAGTTTTAGGACTTGCCTAAAATAAAAAAGAGGCTCTTTAAAAGAGCCTCTTTTTTATTGAAAAAATTTCCTCCATATGATATAATATAAAAAATAAAAGGAGGATTTTAGATATGCAAAACACAATTATAGCTTCAATTTCAAAGAGGGGGGGGGGGCTTAGATAACGCCGGCGGGCTTTCTCACGCTTTGGGATTATCCCGATCCGCATTTACGCTTGCGGAAGTTTTGATTACATTAGGTATTATTGGAGTTGTCGCTGCTATGACATTACCTGCGATTATTCAAAAAAATAATGACAAGCAGATAATTACAGGTCTAAAAAAGACTTATTCAATTCTTTCGCAGGCTCTCATCAAAGCCCAGCTAACTTACGGTTTTGTGGATACATGGGAATATGATACCTCAGACGCGAATCAAGGAACTACCCCTCAAAATATGAAAAAGGTTTTTGAAACTATTGAGCCTGAACTAAAAGTCTTAAAAGTATGTGAAGACAGACCTGGATGCTGGCATAAAGGCAAAAGCAAAAATCTTAATGGTGATAATATAACAATGAGAGATTCGGTAGGTATTGGAAGCTCTATCCTTATCTTTAAGCTGGCTGATGGTACTAATATCAGCATGGATGATTTCTCAATTGATTTAAGTAACTTTGGTATTAATTATAATAAATCGGGCTATGTTTTCTGGATAGACGCCAACGGAGATAAAAAACCTAATACAGTAGGGCGTGACATTTTTGCGTTTGCTCTCACAAACAAAGGACTTGTTCCTGCGGGAATAGATGTTAAAGATTGTACTAAAGATAAAGGTTTTATTCCTGGAGTTACATGCACATCAAGAATATTTTTAGAGGGAAAGATTGAGCATTAAAAAACGGGAATTTAAATTCCCGTTTTTTTTAAATTAACATCTTACCATTTTCATAAATAAGAATATCATCAGCATAAATTTTACCGCCATTTTTCATATTTTTTATCATATCCCAGTGAAGTCCGGATACATTTTTCCCGCCTGTTTCAGGATAAGATGCTCCGACAGCCATATGGATTGCTCCGCCGATTTTTTCATCAAAGAGGATATTTCCTGTAATCTCCTGAATTTCATCGTTTGTTCCTATGGCGATTTCTCCGATACCGCGTGAGCCTTCATCCATATCAAGCATAGCATTTACAAAATCTTCGCCCTTTTCAGCCGAAGCTTTAACCACTTTACCGCTTTCAATTACAAGATGAACTCCCTGAGCTTCATTGCCACGGTAAATTTGCGGGAAGTCAAAGTATATTTCTCCGTTAATATCATCTTCAACAGGTGAGGTGAAAACTTCTCCGTCAGGATAATTATTTAATCCGGAACAGCTAATCCATTTTCTGCCTTCTACACCGAAAGTTATATCTGTTTTTTCACCTGTAATTCTGATTTTTTTTGCATTATTCAAATAGTTTGCCCATTTGGTTTGTTTTTCATCAAGTTCTTTTAATTTTGCAACCGGATCATCTAAATCGAGGTAACAAGATTTGAATAAAAATTCCGAATACTCATCAAATGACATTTTAGCTTCCTGTGCAAGAGCGTGAGTAGGAACGTCAGCGATAACCCATTTTGCGCTGCCTTCTGCGGAGCGTTTCATCAAAAGTTCTGATAACGACTTTGTTGCCTTACCGCGGCGTGCAAGTTTTTTCATATCTGCATGCGCCATGGTTTTTGTATTCATAGGACCGCCGATTGAAATGAATTTATCAACGGTTTCGTATTCGAGTTTTGTAATTGGATCAACGTAATCAAGTTGTTCATCACTTGCAAGCTTGATAAAAGTATCAGACAAATCTTCAATTGAAGTTCTGACTAACGGATGTCCGCCCTTTTCAAGCACTCTTTTATAAACAGCCTTTACCAAATCTTTTGTGTAAACGCTTGTTCCTCTAATCTGCACAAGGTCGCCTTTTTGAACGTCAACAGAATAGTCAACGAGGACTTCTGCATATTTATCCCAGATTGTTTTCATAACTTTCTCCTCTCTTTTATTTTCGTATAAATAATATTTTCATCTCTCAAACACGCTTCCGCCCTGCTCCCGCTATCGTCTCGAAATAAAACTATTATTTAATTACACTCTTTATTTTTATACAAAAATCCCTTCTTCTGCAATCGGAAGAAGGGATTAAATTATTTATTCGTTTTCAAGCGATTCGTGACCTGATTTGTGCGATTTCAGAAGAACTCCGCGTTTTGAAGTTTTGATAAACTCAATCATTTTTTCGATGTATTCGTTCATCGGAATTTCAGCTTTAATTTTTTCAATAGCCTGTGAAGTATTATATTCTTCAGAAATTAATAATTTGAAAGCTTCATTTGTAGCAGTTCTGATTTCCTGAGAAACTCCGCGGCGTTTCATTGCTATTACATTTAAACCGCGCGGAACAGGAGGTCTGCCTTCGCCTTTTGAATATGGAAGAATATCCTGGCGTGAAGCAGAGAAACCGCTTATGATTGCCATATCACCAATTCTGATATTCTGGTGGAAAACGCTCATACCGCCCACAAAAGCGCCAAACCCGACATGAACGTGACCGCCAAGAGTTACGAGATTAGCAAGGATTACCTGATCAGCAAGAACACAATTGTGTGCAACATGCGAGCCGACCATCAAAAGACATTTATTTCCTATTCTTGTTGTAAAATCTCCGCAGGCTGCACCGCGGTGAATAGTAACGTTTTCTTTTATTATTGTATCATCGCCTATAACAACCTTTGTAGGCTCTCCTTTGTACCCCAAATCCTGCGGTTCTGAACCTATAGTTGCAAATGGTGAAATTGTACATCTTTCGCCGATTTCAGCGTGCTCAATATAAGCATTTGCAATAACTCTTGTTTTGCTTCCGATTTTTACATTTTCACCGATTATTACGTACGGTCCGATAATTGCATCATCCGCAATTTGTGCTGAAGGATGGACTACAGCTGTTTTGTCAATCATATTTACCTCTCTTTTCTACTAATAGGTTAATTATAGTACAAAATAACCTCCTGTTCAAAATTTTAATATTATTTTAATTTCGCCGTACCTGTGCCGCTGCTTTTTCGCGGCTCTGTATAGACAGAGAACTTTTTGTATAGCTTTTGGCAAGTGGAATAATGTCCTATTCCATTTTATCTTTTTTGCGGTATAATAAAAAGGAGAATATTAAAAAGAGAGGGTTATTTAATGAATAAAAATCAATCAGCGGGTATGTATATAGTTCTGGCAATCGTAGTTCTGGTATTTGTATCATCAGTATTTATGTCAGGACCGGCAACAAGTACATCAGAAATTTCATACTCTGATTTTATTCAAAAACTTGATAACGGTGAGTTTTCAAAAGTTGAAAAAGCTGACGATTATTTAATCGCAATTCCAAAGAATCAGCCGAAAACACAGCCTGATAAAAAATCAACAGAACCTAACCCGTTTGGAATAGAAAAGAAAACCCCTCAGGTACAATATAAAGTTTTAACTCCGAAAGATAACAATCTTATGTCAAAATTAGAAGATGCCAAGGTTGATATTTCGGTTAAAAAACCAAGTGAATCCTCTCAGTTGATGGCGCTTCTTGGAACACTGCTGCTGCCGCTGTTATTTATAATATTTCTTGTTGTTATGGCAAAAAGTATTCAGGCAGGCGGCTCACAGGCAATGTCTTTCGGCAAAAGCAAGGCTAAAATGCTGCTTGACAGTAAAGTAAAAACAACTTTTAAAGATGTTGCCGGTATTGATGAAGAAAAACAGGAACTTGAAGAAATCGTTGACTTTCTTAAAAACGGCGACAAATATATAAAACTCGGCGCTAAAATTCCAAAAGGCGTACTTCTCGTAGGTGCACCCGGTACAGGTAAAACCTTAATGGCTAAAGCGGTTGCGGGAGAAGCAGGCGTTCCTTTCTTCTCAATAAGCGGTTCTGATTTCGTTGAAATGTTCGTTGGTGTCGGAGCAAGCAGAGTTAGAGATTTGTTTGACCAGGCAAAAAAACACCAGCCTTGTATTATATTTATTGATGAAATTGATGCAGTAGGACGTCAGCGAGGAGCCGGTATGGGCGGCGGACACGATGAGCGTGAACAGACACTTAACCAGTTACTTGTTGAGATGGACGGATTTGATGAAAACACCAATATAATCGTAATTGCGGCAACAAACAGACCGGACATTCTTGATAATGCGCTTTTAAGACCGGGACGTTTTGACAGACAAATCGTTATCAACAAACCTGATATTTTAGGAAGAGAACAGATACTTAATGTCCATGCAAAAAATAAACCTCTTGATAAAGAAGTGGAATTGAAGTTACTTGCAAAAAGAACACCTGGATTTACCGGAGCTGATTTGCAGAACCTCTTAAACGAAGCGGCGCTTCTTGCAGCCCGCCACGACCAGAAAACTATAACTATGGAAAATCTTGAAGAAGCAATTGATAAGGTTATGGCAGGACCGGAAAAGAAAAGCCGGATTATCTCTGATGAAGAAAAAGAAAATACCGCATACCACGAAGTTGGTCACGCACTGCTTGCAAAATTATTGAAAAATACAGATCCGCTCCATAAAGTTTCAATAATACCACGCGGAATGGCACTGGGTATTACAATGACACTTCCTGAAAAAGACCACCTGACAATGAAGAAATCACAGCTTCTGGACATGATTACAATGACACTAGGCGGACGGGTTGCGGAAGAAATCGTTTACGGCAGAGAAAGTATTACAACAGGAGCAAGCAATGACCTTGAAAAAGTAACATCACTTGCGCGTAATATGGTTACAAAATACGGTATGAGCGAAAAAATGGGCAATATGGCTTACGGTAAAGATGAGCAGCATATTTTTATGGGGCGTGACTTTGGCGTAAGACGAGACTTCTCAGAAGAAATTGCGGCAGATATAGATAAAGAAGTTAAGAAAATCGTTGATGAAAGATATGCTGTGGCAATGAATCTTTTGAACGAAAACAGAGATATGCTTGAATATATTTCGAAAGCTCTTCTAGATAAAGAAACACTAGATGAAAAAGAATTTGTTGAATTAATGGAAAAAGTAAAAAGTGACAGAGAAAACGCTTAATAAAATCAGAACAATAAATTTTCAAGGATTAAGCATAGGAAATTCAAGACCGGTTTTGTGTCTTGAATTTTCAGCATTCACTATGGATGCGAAAAATTTTGTACAAATGAGTGCAGGCGAAGATATTTTTGGTATCAGGTTTGATATTCAAAACGAAGCTGAAATTGTGCAGGCAAAAGTCAAATTAAAAGAGCTGCTGCCATTAATCAAAAAACCTCTAATGATTAGAGGCAGTGGAAATGACAGCATTGATAAAATTCTTCTGCCTGAGTTAATAAAAATTTTAGACCGCGAAACAATTATTGCTCATGCAAATGAAAACACATACAAAGACATTATACCGATTACAGCAAAGCAAGGCCACATTGTTGTTCTGAGAAGCCCGATTGATATTAATCTGGCAAAAGAAATAAATATTCTGGCATCAGATTTAGGGCAGAGTTTGGACAAAATCCTTATTGACACAGACATCGGCGGTCTGGGTTACGGGCTGGAATACGGCTACAGCATTATGGAAAAAATTAAGCTCGAAGGACTTGGCGGTGATGATTATCTGAATATGCCTATGATAAGCTTTGCTGCCGAAGAAAGCTTAAAAACCAAAGAGGCAAAATCTGATACATTTTCACCAAGCTGGGGGAATTTACAAACCCGCGCAGAAATGTTTGAACTTGCATCCGCCTCAGCGGTAATCGCTGCCGGAGCAGATGCGGTTGTTTTAAACAAACCTCAGAGCGTGAATATTTTGAGAGGACTTTTTGAATAATGGAACTTTCCGGATTACAAATTTTTAAATATTTACCAGCCGCCCAAAAAGCTGTAAACTCAAATTGCAAAAAATGCGGCTGTCCGACTTGTATGGCTTTTGCCCTGAAACTTGCCAAACAAAACGTAAAAATAGAAAATTGTCCTTTTGCGACCGATGAACTAAGAGCGCTTTACGAAACAAGCTGTAAGCAGCCGCAAAATACCGTAGATATTCAAGGGTTAAAAATCGGCGGGGAAAATGTTCTGTATAGACACGAAAAAACTTTTATAAACAAAACATCAATCGCAATCATTATTGATAAAAAAGAAAAAAACTGGCAGGAAAAATTAAATAGAATTGAAAATTTTGAAATTACAAGAGTAAGCGAAACAATGAAAATTGACCTTGTAATCTTCAAAAATTTCGAAGAATTGCCTGCGGTAAAAGCCTTGCGCATAATGAGTTTTGAGGATTTCAAAAAACTGCCTTTGAAAGAAATTATTGATGAAAAATTTTCAAAAACTTCCAAGGATTTAATCACAATTCGAAAAAAAGCAATTCTGGAAAAAGATGAAAATTTTGCAGAGCCTGTCTATGTTTATTTTAAAACTAACGATGATTTAAACACACTCTGTGCGAAAGCGTCATATTATTTATGTAAATATGCAAATATGCTGGTGTTTGAAAACTTTGATGAAGCGCTGATTGCAACTCTTATGACATTGAGGCAGAATATTTTTACAGACCCGCAAAAACCTTTACAGGTGGAATCAAAAATATATGAATTTAACAATCCGGATGAAAATTCTTTGATATTTATGACAACAAATTTTGCTCTGACATTTTACGCGGTAGCAAACGAACTGGAAAGCCTCCCTGTTCCGTCATACTTAATAGTAACTCCGGCAGAGGGAATGAGCGTTTTGACTGCGTGGTCTGCTGAAAAATTTACGGCGGTTATGGTTGCCAAAACACTAAAAAAATTTGATTTTGCAAGCAAAGTTAAAAATAGAAAAATTATAATTCCCGGGCTTCTCGCTCATATGAAAGAGGAGCTTGAAGAAGAAATCTCAAATGCCGGTCTGGATTTTAAAATAATAGTGGGAACAATTGAAGCCTTTGCAATAAGCGATTTTGTAAAAAATATTGATAATTCTAAATAAGCCTTAAAATTGTTTTTATATGTTTTTTCTGCTGCTTAACAAGCATAAGCTGCGGCTCAATTTCATATTCACAATCCAGCTCAATAAGAGAAAGGCTCTGTTCTAATAGCACCTGAATGTTATGAATTTTGTATATTTCTGATGCAATAATTTTGCATTTTTCATCTGTAAGAAAGGATTGCATATTAAATTCCCTTAACTTTATAAGTAATATTTTACGTTTAGAAGTAATTTTTCACTTTTATAATAACATTATTAACTTTTCTTGTCAATACTGTATAATCGAAATATGGGAATAAACGAAGATTTAAGAATATTATTATTAAAAGAATGCTCAACAATAAAAGTTTTAGCGCAGAAAGCCACTCAGGCAGCAGGAAAAACAATAACAGCAGATAGCATTTCCAGAAAACTGAATAGCGGTACAATGAAGTATGATGAAGCAAAATTTCTTGGCGGAGTCCTTGGCTACGATTTGGAATTTGTAAAAAGAAAAAATCCATAAATCCGGCAGCAACAGCTTCCGTTTAGGCAAAACAAATCAAACGCCAGCCGGATAAAGAAGAATTTGCAAAAAGAACGCGGCGGGTACACAGAAAAAATCATACGAATAAACTTGATTTTTTCAAAAAATACATTAAAAGGTTGATGTGAAGTATCGGGATATATTCTATTGTATTTGTGGGGAAAACTCGTTACCGGACTAACATAAGGGGATAAATCCGACAAGATGGACAAGTGTAAAATATCTACAGCAGATGCTTTATACGCAGAATATGACTGGTTCCAGAAACTGTTCCCGCTTGCTATGCAAAAGTCAGCGGACGGATTTTTTATGCCCGGCTTGAAGTGTGAACTCATTGGCATCAGCAGAAATATTAATCTGCTGCAAACTAAAGAAGCTTACTTTGTAACAAAAGTCCGTATCGATAAATTCTACGATATGTTCCTGAGGATTTCCGAAAGGACTGTAGCACTGCTTTTAAACAGAAGTTTAGGCAGACCTTCAAGAAGTTTCAATATTAACAAACTAACCGATTTGGAAGCTGAAATTATGACAGCTTTCAATGATTACGTTTACAGGATTATTGTTCAGTTTCTTGAGCCGCCGCCTGTAGTAAACTTTAAAAGAACAAATTTTGATATGACTCATATCACTTTCATCATTAAAGATGAAGAAGAACAGGCTATGGGGAAATTCATAATCTCTGTTCCAGACGGCAGAATGAAGCCGAACAGAATAGTTTCTGAAGGTAATACTTTTGAATATGACGAATTTTTTAAATGTCCTGTACAAGTAAAAATCGAAGTCGGGAAAACTCGTTTTACCGTCAAGGATTTAAAAGAACTCGAAGCAGGCGATATGATTTTGCTCGAACACAGCAATCTCAGCAGCTTTAAATTAATATTAAAAGATTATACAAACAAAATTCTAATAGAACCAAACATGGAACTTGAAGTTCCGCTGGATGAGGAGGTAGGTAACAATATGGGAAGCAATACAGAAGCAGCAAACTTATGGGACAGCATAGAAGTTGATATGTATGCCGAATTTGATCCGGTGAAAATTTCACTGGGGGATTTGAAAAAAATTGAAGAAGGGCTTGTTGTAGATGTTGCTGCACTCTATGACAACAAGGTTACTCTCAGAGTTGAAAATAAAGTTATCGGACATGGCGAACTTGTAATAATAAATGACAGATACGGCGTCAAAATCAGTGAAATTGTTGATGAAGAGGAAGTGGAGGAAGAAATTCAGGCTCCGGCACAAAAGGCTGAAAAACCTGTTCCTGTGGCACCGGGCATTGAAGATAATACTCAGGCTCCGGAAGCACCTGTTCCATCTGGACCAATTCCGCCGGCCGACAATGCCAACGATGATGAAGAATTTGATTACAGCGACTTTGAACTGGAAGATGAAGATATTTAATATATCAAAATTAAACGCAATTTAGCAAATAAGAATAAGAGGGAATTATGGGTGGATACTTAGTTAACTTTTCAGTATATACAATGGCAATGATAGGGTTAATCTTCTTTGCCCTTATGATATACAAAAAATTTGCGGGTGAAGGATTTTATAACAAAAAATCCGGATTTCTTAACGTAGAAGAAACTATAAATATTGCACCGCGAAAAAATTTATATGTAATACGCGCCGGTCATGAGAAATTTCTGATTGCCGGTGATGTTGACAAAACTACTCTTATTTCAAAACTTGACGACACATCTGCGCCTGCGCAGACAGAACATATTGTAAGAAAAATGCACACCGCAGCTTCTGTAGATGAGCTGCCGTCAATCCAGGCTTTTAAACAGCCTGAAAAACCAAATGTTTTACACAACATGGTAAGAAAAATTAACAGATAGGACAATAATTAATGGATAATGTTTTAAAAGATATAAATCCCGTTTTACAAATCTTGATAGTAATGACAGTATTTTCACTGCTGCCGTTCGTATTTTGCTGTATGACAAGTTTCTTAAGATTTGTAATTGTTTTTTCAATGCTGAAAACCGCAATGGGTACTCAGCAGGTTCCGCCGTCAATAGTAATCATCGGACTTTCGATGATTTTGACATTTTATACTATGGGACCTACTTTCCAGAAAATGTATGAAATGGGAAGTATTCCGTATCAGCAGAACCAGAACATTGTTGCGGCAATTGATCAGGGCTCGAAACCATTAAAAGAATTTATGATGAAACAAACCAGAGAAACTGATCTGGCATTCTTTGTTGAATTAACCAACAAAGTTCCGCCAAAAAGCCCTGATGAAATAACCGTTTGGCAGGTTGCTCCGGCGTTTATTATGAGCGAATTAAAAACAGCATTTGAAATCGGGTTTATAATATTTGTTCCGTTTATCGTGCTTGACCTTGTTGTTGCAAACATTTTGCTGGCACTTGGTATGTTTATGTTATCTCCTACGATTATATCGCTTCCGTTTAAGCTGCTGATATTTATTGCTGTAGACGGCTGGGCGCTGATTGTTCAGGGGCTGGTTACAAGTTACAATCAATAGAGGTAAAAAATGTTAGAAATTTTAGTTGAATATCTTGCACAGGGTTTTATGATAATGCTGACAATCTCAATGCCTTGCGTTCTTGTAGCTGCCGGCATCGGTCTTGTTGTAGGTATCTTACAGGCAGTAACCCAGGTTCAGGAACAAACCATTGCTGCTGCCCCGAAAATTCTTGGTGTATTCCTTGTTATAGTTATAGGAGGCTTCGGCTTCATAAGGCTTTTAACTAACCTTTTTACCGATGGTATGGCGCTGGCGTTCAATGTTGTTCCTAAAAACGACAATTATGTTCTTGCTGCCGATTACTACAGATATACTTCAGCTTTCGGAGAAGTTGCACCGCAAAAATTTAGAAATCAGGATAACATTGATTATATTATGAAAAATCCCGGTAAAATTCCTTTCATAAGAAATGAAGAAAAAGTAAAAAATATCCCGTCAAACAGAATGCCAAATCCGCGTCCGGATCTCGTTGAAACAAGAAGGATTTTAGGCAATTAAAGGAGCACTTAATTTCTATGGAGCAAATTCTTGCAGAGTTAGCTAAAATATTTCCACAGCTTAATACCGCACTGGCGTCCGGTATTTATGTCTTTGCAAGAATGATAGGGTTTTTCAGATTTGCACCTGTGTTTAACCGAAAAGAGGTTCCCGGGCTTGTAAAACTCGGGCTTGCATTCCTGATGACAATTATTATTACTTCTCTTGTAAAGCCGCAGGCTATGGGGATGGAAGATTCTCTAATACTTTCAATCCTTTTAAACTTTGTTGTCGGTGCTATTCTAGGGTATATGGCACAGTTAATTCTTCTTGCAGTTGATGCCGGAGCTGATATGATAAATATGCAGATGGGTTTGTCTTCTGCAATGGTGCTTGATCCGACATCCAACAGCCAGGTGTCAATTTTGACAAAACTATTTTCTCTGTTCGGAGTTTTAATATTCATCCACCTTGGAGGGGTTTACTGGCTTATTAAAGCTTTCTTAAGAAGTTTTGAGATATTTCCCCTGTTTGCAACAAGCTTTGATTTAAAAACCCTTGTAAATATGGATTACCTTATAGAAATGAGTTCAAATGTTTTATACATGGGGCTTCAGATAGCTTCCCCGATATTACTTGCAACACTCGGGCAGGATATTATTCTTGGTGTAATTTCAAAAACAGCACCGCAGGTAAACGTGTTTCAGCTGAGCTTTCTTTTTAAACCGGTTCTTGGTGCAGCGATTATGGTCTGGATTTTGCCTATGCTTTTGAATATAATCAGCGATTACTTCTTATCTTATGCAAATATTTTCTAGAATATCATATCGTAGTATAATTAAATTATGGTAAAAAATGCTTATATCCATATTCCCTTTTGCAAATCAAAATGCAGATACTGTTCTTTTATCTCTTTTCCAAAGCTTGAGCAAAAAGAGGATTACTTAAAAGCACTTATCAAAGAAATATCTTACTTTTACGAAAACGAAAAGCTTAATACTCTCTATTTTGGAGGCGGAACACCATCGCTTCTTAAGCCTTGCGAATTTGAAAGTTTGATAAAAATTTTTAATACAGGAAGCCAAACTGAAATTACGGCAGAACTTAACCCGGAGACACTTAATTATGACTACCTGCGGGCATTGAATGACTGCGGCATTAATCGTATAAGCATAGGCTGCCAGACATTTAATGATAATATTTTGAAACTAATCGGCAGACGACACAACGCGGAACAAGTTAAAAATGCTGTCCAAAATGCACAAAATGCCGGCTTTAAAAACATAAGTCTTGATTTTATATACGGTTTGCCTGAGCAGAATTATGACGAATTTATATCAGATTTAAAAAATGCAGTAAGCTTAGGCGTACAGCACATTTCTCTGTATGGTTTAAAAATTGATGAAGGATGTTATTTTTACAGCCACAAGCCCCAAAATATAGCAGATGATGATACTCAGGCAGACATGTACCTTGGAGCAATACAAACTTTAACAGATGCAGGATTTGAACATTACGAGATAAGTAACTTCTCTAAATCCGGCTTTTACTCAAGACACAATTTAAACTACTGGGATAATAATTCATACTACGGCTTTGGAACAGCTGCACATGGATACAAAGATAGCATTCGTTACTCAAATTCCGCCTCGTTGGAAGATTATATTATAAACCCTTACAAGCATGATAAAGAAACTGTTCTTTCAAAGGCAGAACAGCTCGAGGAAGAAATTTTTCTTGGATTTAGAAAAATGGCGGGGATAAATAAATATTTAATAAATGAAAAATATAATATAGATTTTGAAAAAAAATATTCCGGAATTTTAAACAAATATCTCTCAAGCGGTCATATAGTTCAAACCAATTCCGGCTATAAGCTTTCAAATAACGGAATACTTGTAAGCAATATCATTTTGTCCGAATTTATTGAGGAATAAAAAGAGCTCCCTTAACAACCGGGAGCTCTTTTTTATATAACAAAAGCTTTTATGCAAAAATATTTGAAATTTGTTCGCCAGCTTTATCTCCGGCATTTTCGCCAAGGTTTCCTGCTGCATCAGCAGCGTCCTCTGCACCTTTTTTAGAGAATAGTTTGCCAATAGATTCGCCCCATTCAACTAATTTATTAATACCTTTTCTGAAAACATTTGTTGTATCGTGCTTAACCTTTACACATTTAGATAAGCCAAATAAAGCTGCGGCACCGAGCACAACAGCACCAACAATTCCGCCGATAATTTTTAAAGCCGAATGTTTTTTCGGAGCATCAGCAGGTTGCTCAGGAGCCATAGATGGTTGGGATACAGATTGTTGATTTTTTACCGAAAATTTGCCAGGACTTTCAATTAAAGCCTGATGAGCCCCGAGCGCATTGTCGCCGAAACTTACACGTGAAACAGAACTTATCATGAGAAAAACCTCCTTTAATTACACACTATTTATGACACCATTAATAAAACTCCTGATAATATGATTTTGACGCAAATAGAATTATTTTACAACAATCTTTACAAAAATTTACATCATTTTTGGAATATTTTAAAACTATGTGTAATCTGTATAAGTAGGAGGGAGAAAAAATGGGCATGGAACAAGAAACTCTAATTTACATTGAAGAAAATGACAAGAAAGAAGCAAGAATTTTAACGCAAAGTTTTGCTAATGCTGAAACAAAAAGCAGAGCATATATTAATGCACTCGGTGCTAATTTGGGTATGAAGTATCTGGCACTGGAAAATATTAACAATGGAAAAACTTATAATCTGCACAGTATTCACAAAATTCTTGAGGAGATGGATATTTCAGATATTATGCTCTCTAACATTCACATTGATGTGAGAGTTATTTTTGAGGAAAATCTTATTTTTATTCCAAAATCTCATTTTGAATATGATATTCTTCCTGATATTTATCTTGTTCTCAACCTCTCAGAAGACCATGCTCATGCAAAATTTTTAGGATTTTTTGAACCTAAATTAATCAACAAAAATAATCAAAATGATAATTACTATTTTATTGAAAAAGAAAAATTATCAGCACCGGTTAATTTAAAACAATATATTGAAAATTTTAAAGGCAACACTACAAGTTCTCTTTCATCAGAAGAAAATGAAAATGCAGAAATACTTATGGTTTCTCTAATGGATCAGAATGTTTCAAAAAATGAGATGAAAGAATTACTCAAATATCTCGCTAAAAGTGCAGAGTTGAGAGATAAATTTATTGAATTTGAAAATTTTGAAACACTTTCATATAAATCACTTCACACAGAAGGTGTTACAATGCCAAAAGATGTTGAAGAAGAAACCCCGCTTGATGCAACTCTTGATGATTTTGAAAATTTAAATGAAACAGATTTGCTTTCTTCAGATGAAGAAAATCAAAATGAACAAACAATGGAAGAAAGTACAGAAGAAAATCAGGAAGCCGCCAATGAGCTTGAAGATTTAAATAGTGTAAACGATATTGGTGATATTGGTGATATAAATGATTTAGACGGTCTTGGCGATATTGATAGTTCGGATTTAATGGGAGCAGAAGAAGAAGTAACCACAGAAGCAGCCAACCAAAACCCGGATGACAGTATTGCAAACGGATTAAATGATTTAGCATCACTGGCAGAAACAGCTGCAGCAGGTGCGCTACTTGAAAACGCAGCAGAAGCCGCAGTTGCAGATGCCGGCATTAATGCAGTCGAAAGCGTTGCAGAAGCAGGTTTTGATATATTATCAGATACAGTTGAAAATCTTTCAGCTGAGATTTCCCCTGAGGTTCTGCCGGATAACACAGCAGATATGACTTTAGGTGAGGCTGACCTGCCTGATTTGAACTCAGATTTATCAAGCCTTGAAGATATTACTGCGACCAATGAGAGTGCAGGGTTGATGCCTGTTGACGAGTCTGAAAGTAACGGCAATGAAACCCAGGATTTCAGTACAATTGAAACAGTAGAGGTTCCTCAGGCAATGCCTCAGGAAGCAGAATCCGAAATGGAAGTTTTGGATATTTCAAATGTAAATGCTGTACCAAATAATCTTGATGCAAATATCAGCGAAACTATCGAGTTTAATAACATTGAACAAGCTGACAATGAACCTTGCTCAAACGAGCTTAATGTAGAAACTACAGCTCCGACAGTAAGCATTGACAATATTGACAGTTTTAACGGATTAGAACCTTTAAACCCGGAAGATATGACATATCCGGATAACTCTGTAGATATTGAAAATCTTTCAGTTGCTTCAATGGATACAATACAGCCTATTAATCCTATGCCTGTTAATGATGGCGGAATGGATCCTTTTGCTGCAGTTGACCTTGACAGCATTAGCCTTGTTGACAGCATTCCGCAAAATAACGGCGCCAATATCCAGAAGAAAAATGAAGAAATTGCAAATTCAATAGATGAAGATGCGCTTAATTCTTCATTAGATGAAATTCCTGATTTTGGCAATGAACTTGGTATGGGATTGGACGATTTGGATGGAGTTCCTGATTTACAATCAGAGCCGATTCAACATGTTCAGCATGCAGAACCCAAACAGGCTGCAATGGAGGCTGATGACATTATGCCGCCACAAAATGATAGTTCTGAAATATCAGACTTTAATGCACTTGAAAGTCTGACTGTTGAAGACATAGTTGAAGCTCCGCAGGAAGATTTAGAGCAAATGTCTGAAATCCCGGCAGATGCAGTAGCAGAAAACGTTCAAACTGCGGCACAGGAAGTTTCTTCAATGTCAGAAATACCTGATGAAAATCCGGAGTTTACAGCTATAGCCGGCTTAGATGAACTGGCAGACGAAAGCTCTATTGGAGAAATGTCTGAAAGTTCACCAGAGGAAAATGATGACAACCAGGGTTATGAAACAGAAGAAGACCCTGAACTGAGAATGCTTTTTAATGAAAATGCAGATACTCAGTTAAGTAGTACAGAACAAATACAAACTCTTGATTCTCCATTCCTGAACAGACAACCTGCAAAATCTCAGAATAGTCTGAAAAAAGTGCTTGTGGCTGTAATTGCAGCTGTATTACTCGGCGGAACATTCTTCTTATTTACAATGAAAAACAGAAATAACCCTGCTGAATTGGAATCTCTTGCCCAAAATGAACCTGAAACAGAAATCCCTGCTGAAGCTCCTGCAGCCCCTGCTGCAGATAATCCGGCAGCAACCGACAATTCTGATATTCTGGCAAATACTCCTGCTGTAGAAACAATTCCGGCAGCCCAGAGCGAACCTAAAAATACTAAAGAAGTTAAACCTGCAGCAAGTGCTGCAAAAGGGACAAAACCAGTAAATCCTCCAGGAACTTATATGAGCGTTAAAAAGCTTTCATGGGAAGTACCTGATTATCTGTCATATAGCAATAATATACGTAAATATTTGCAAACAGCAGGAAAAAGTATAAAACTTTCACTGTCAAGTGATTTATTGTTGACAAACGAATATGCTTATTCAAATCAGGTTAAAGTATCCATGAAATTGAGTAATGACGGCACTCTTAAGGATATTCAGCTTGTAAAATCCAGCGGCTCAGATCAGATTAACAAAATTGTGTTACAAACTGTTAAAGATACACTAAATGTCATCAAACCCGCTACAGGAGAGGTTCCTACACCTGAATTCAAGTTAGGACTTACCATCAATTTCTAATTATGCTATAATACTGTAAAGTAAGGGAATGATTAAGTGGAATTAACTCAGGACAAAATAGATTTAATAGAAAAAATCATAAAGAATGATAGAAAATTTACAAATAATGAAGATTTGTACGATGACTTCTTCAATGAAATGTGCAAACGTTCAATACCTATTGTAAATACTATCACTTCAGATATAACGCTGGAAGCCTACTTGAAAAAGATTGCAACAACAAGTATTCTTAATGTTTTGAAGGATTCAGGCCGTCTTAGAAGAACACGTGATGGTTATTCACCTACAAATCACGTATCTTTGGATGAGATCAGAGAAGAACATTCGGCTTCCAATTCATACAGCAGTGCAAAAATCAGCTATCAGCCTATATATTTTGAAAATGAACCGGAAGATCTTGCTGTACAGAAGGAAGTCTTACAAAAACTTGTTGATTCTCTTTATGCTATAAATAAGGCTGAACCGGAAAAACAATTCTTAAAAATTTATAAGCTCAGATACGAAGATGGAATGACACAAAAAGAAATAGCAAATGAGTTAAATCTTTCGCAAGCCGAAATCTCAAAAAGATTGTTTAAATTAATGGAGAAAGTGAAAAAAGCTTTCAACTAGTCAGGATTCTAAAATGAAGTGTCCAATATGTAAAAAAACAATTCCAGATAATACGCTTAAGTGTCCGTATTGCAAGAATAGAACAGGCTTGATTTGTAAAAACTGCCATACCGTAAATTCTGTATTTGATATTGTGTGCAAAAAATGCGGCGAAGAAATCCTGAAACTTTGTCCGGAATGCAATTGTGTAAACTTTCCTAATGCCAAAAAGTGCAGAAAGTGCGGTTACCCGTTTCATGAACCGCCTAAAAAGCACAAAATTACTCCGTTGAATTTTAACAGCCTTGAATATCCGGCAAAATTTGTAACGCAGCAGAGTGCGAAAAATATGCTGGCAAAAGGAATATTAACAAGCTCTAAAAAGATATTGTCTTTAAGCGGAGATAGAGGTATCGGAAAAAGTACTGTGCTGTCACAAATAATGCATGAACTTAAGGAAAAACATTACATCTGGTTCTATGGCAAATGTACCCCGATAACACAACTTACACCTGCCGGACTGATACAGGATATTTTGTTTAATCTGTTTAACCTGCCAAATTTCTGCATAAACAGCCTAAAATTTAAAAAAGATGCAACAAAATTCTTCCAGAACGAATTTCCGTATCTTTCAAATAACGAAGTCTTTGATTTTTTAAATTTTTTATACCCTGCACAAACTGCCACGTTTGAAGAACTCTTTATAAATAAAACAAAAACATTTGAGCTTTTAAATAAAATTTTTGACAACATTATTCAGGATCACCAGTTTGTTATCGTTGTTGATAATTTCGATAATATAGACGGTTTTTCTTATGAGTTTATTAGTAATTTTATAAAAAAGGAAAATGTCTGGCCGATTTTAAAATTATTGATGATTTATGACGAGCCGAAACCTGCCAAGGGTTACTTTAATTTTTCTGACGACAAAGATATTTACCTTGATATAAGTATTGCACCTCTAGAGCCGGCTCAAATGATTGAGTTTGTCAAACATAAGGAAGATGAAATCCAAAACTTTCCGTATATGAATGATACGGAAAAACGAGATCTGTTTATGAACTGTAAAGGTAATCCTGCATTTTTGGAACAGGCGCTCAGCTTGAGATTTGATGCACAAATAGCAGATGTCCCATATAATCTTCTTGAAGATTACACAGGATTAATCAATGAACGCATGGTTATTTTAAAAAAATATAATAAAACCGCATACACTACGCTCATTGGCTCAGCAATCCTTGGTGACAAAATTAATTTGAACCTGATAAAACAAATTTTTGCGTTTAATGACAAACAGTTTGATGATGTAATTACATATCTGGAAAAATCAAATCTCATCTCACCTTTAAATGACATCTTTTATCAGTTTAAAGATTTGCTGCTGTGGGAAACTATCCTCAAGATTTCAAAAGCAGACGAAAAATTTACAGAATTAAATACAAAAATCTGCAACTCGTTAGCTAATTTTACATTAAACTCCAATGCAATTTTTGGTATTATCGCACAAAACTTAAAACACCCGAAACTTGCACTTGATATATGGACAAAAAATACAAGACTTGCGTGTTATGTAGGTGATACAAATCTGTATGCAATCTCGCAGAAACAATGTCTTGCATTGATTAATGAACTTGACGAAAGCGAAACTTTAAAAACGCGATATAATATTTCGGAAAGACTAGGCAAACTTCTTTCTGATTTCAACCCGAAAGAGGCAATGGATTATCTTCCTGATGCAATAGCAAATGCACAGGCAATCGGAGATACTCCAAGAGAAATTGAACTTTTGGGATATATGACACATTGCTGTGAAAAAACAGGAAACTACTTCGGCAATGTAGAATGCGTTGATACAGTTCTTGAAAAAATGAAACCGGAAATGGATTTGGAAATTGCGTTAGTAAAATGCACCAAATTAAACGCTCTATTATATATAGGGAACTGCGGACAAATTATTAATATGGTAGATAATGAGATAATGCCGGTATTTGACAGTTATCTCGGAAAAAATTACAATCACCCGCGTATACCTCTATCATTTCTGTATGAAAGCTGGTTGAAAACATATTTAATCCTAGCCAATGCACTTGTAATGCAGGGGAACGACCGTTCTTTTGAAATTCTGACAATCCTTTTTGACATAATAGAACGAAATGAAATTCAAGATGAATTATTTATTTGTAAATGTAAACTAACTCTTGCGTTTGCAAATACAATGAAGGGTGACACACAAAGTTCCGAAAAATTTCTGGAAGAAATTCTAAAAACTTATCAGTCAAATGTTATGGATAACGAAGCAATTATCCGCTGGAATTTGATAAATATAATCAATAATTTTATTAGAAAGCGCTATGACGGCTTGCAGGAAGATTTGTTCCAGATTGTAACCTTTGCAAACAATAACGGTGATAACTTCACAAAAAATATGCTTAAATCACTGCTTGGTAAAATTTTCAAAGACAACAACCAGACAAAACATGCAATGGAAATTTATCAGGATCAGATAGCATATTTTTCAAAAGAAAAAATGGCACTCGGTGCATTGTTAACTTGGTATTTAATAGCAGACGCAGCACTTGTTACAGAAGGACCCTATGCAGCGCAGGAAATTGCTTCACAAGCCTTAGAAGTTGCACAGAACCCCAAAATTGATAACTACTTCTTTGCAATATTATTAAAAATAGTTATAGTAAAAGCCTGCATTACAATGTCTGAATACGAAACTGCAAAAATAAATCTTGAAAGTGCTATTGCACAGGCTAAAAAATTCAGCCTGAACGATTTACTCTCAAGATTGTATCTGCTTTACGGAAAATATTTTCAGGAAATAGGTCTTGTTAAATCTGCTCACCAAACCGACTACCTTACCGGTGCCGTAAAAATGTTTGATTCAGCCTCAAAACTTGTTCAACAAACCCGTAATAATTACGTTCACATAGACATCCAAAAAGCAAAGAATGTTTTAAAATCATTCTGCCAGTTAAATAATATTAAATTATAGCAAATTTATAGCAAAAAATTATATGTACGTTTTTTTATATAAACAGGTAGTATATTAATTTTTTTAGGGAAATGTCACAGTTTATAAACTCAATAAAAGAAGTAAAAAATAATTACAGCAGGTATGATGAATGGGAACAAAAACAGGCTGATGAAAAAGCTAAAAAGCAATACCTTGCAAAGACGCTCGATATTCCAAAAGATAAAGCAGAATTAACCGCAGCAAAAGCTAAAACTGTTATACGTGCTGCAGAATTACTTGATACACGTTCAGAAAACAAATGTGAAAATATGGAACAATTAACAGGAATTGCTTCATCAATTGCAATTCTTGTGCCTGCATTGGGTCTTGAATTTTTAATGCTTCACTTTATCAAAAAGGGCAAAAAACTTCCTAAATTGTTACAGTTTGCCTCACCGGTTCTGACACTCGGCACTGCAATTGGTCTTATTTTATGGGGTAATTCAAAACAGAAAGAAGCGTCCAGATTTGGAAGATTTCAGGCAAAACAAAAAGAGCTTAATGATGTAAAGAACTTTGTCATCTATACTCCGGAACAGATTGAACGCGCAGTAAAAAAAGCAAAAGAACTTCCTGATGAAAAAGAACGCAACAGCATAATGAAAATGATTGCTGAAATGAAAGAGGTCTTTAAAGATAAAAAAGCTTATGAAAAATGGCAGAAATCTAAGGATCCTAAAGCAATAGAAAAATTAAAAGACCTGACCTGCACCCCAGAACAGCTTAAGCAGGGTGAAGAAGATAAAGAATTAATTGTTGATGCAGTAAAAGATATTAATATTAAAGCGGAAGAATATTCTGAAAATGTAGAAAACGTATTTGATACGATGAATGCAGTATCATGGTTAGCCGGTATACCGCTAACATACGGAATTAACAAAATATTAAAACATGTGCAAAGCTTCCCTAAATCTGTAAGACCTCTGGTTTCAACAATTGTAGGTTTCAGCCTTGGTCTGGGGATAACTTTATGGGGAACAGCCGAACAAAAAAATGCAGCTAAAATAGGAAGATATAAAGCCAGACAGGAATTAATGAAAAATCCGGCATCACTTCTTGCCTTTTCCAAAGAAGATATGGAAAAAGCCAAAGATATTAAAGCTCCGGAACAGAAAATCAGCTTCTGGAAAAAAATCGGACAGAATTTTTCATTCCTTTCCCAGTATTTGAAAGATAAAAAAGAATATAAAGAATACAGAGAAAAAACACAAAAAGAAAATGAAAAAATTATAACAGTATTAAAAGAAGACGCAGAAGTTTCAGAAAAACAACTGAAAGATGCCAAGCATCTTCAGGAAAAAGTATTCACTGCATTTGATGAAGTCGATGAGATGTCGCAGAGATACTCGGAAGATGTTGAAGCAGGAACAGAAATCGCTAAACAAATAGGAGCTGCAACCTGGACAATAGGCTCAATGGGAGCATTGATTGGCAGCGCAATGCTCATAAGCAAAGGAAAATTTCCTCTTCACAAAATAATTAAAAGTATTTCTTCGCTATCACTTGATAAAAATTCAAACATAAAAAAAGCAATAGATAAAATTTACGATGCAGTAAAAGGCGACAAAAACCTTAAACAAAAACTTAACTATGCAATAGCTCATGGAAAACTTAAAGAATTAAAAGAGATTCCTGTATTAAAAGAACCTTTTGATGAGTTATTTGCAGAATTAGGCACAATCACACTGAAGGGTCTGCCAAACGGCGAAAAAGGTATAAAAGAACAAATGCAGAAACACTTTAAAAAAGGAGCTGCTGCAAAATGGTTCAGAAACTTAACCTCACAGAGTATTAAACTATGGGGTAAATATAAAGCATCGGATATTGGCCTGGAATTACCAAAGGAAGTTGCCGAACAATTGAAATTT
The DNA here is from genome assembly GCA_902383995.1 of uncultured Brachyspira sp. GTDB lineage: Bacteria > Cyanobacteriota > Vampirovibrionia > Gastranaerophilales > Gastranaerophilaceae > Scatousia. The sequence goes on along the minus strand of CABLZX010000004.1, from coordinate 11,291 downwards.
AATTATAAAAATTATAATACACTGATTAATACGGGAATAGTGGCAGCAGCACCGGCGCTTGGTGTAATAATCGGAGTACCGTATGCCTTCAATGCATGGCTTACAAATGTTCAGAAAAAAGCCGGAAAAATTGGTATTATGAAAGCAATGGAAAAGATTGACGATGACAGAGTTTTCGTAAATCATGACGAAAATCCGGCACCTGTTGCTGTACAGGCTCCGGAAGAAGCAAAATCCTCTGTTCAGGTTGTTCATAAAACCCAAACAGCCGGTACTTCAAATCTGCTTGACAAATATAAACAGGCGTAAAAAACTTGTTTCAAAATTTCCTGCTATCTGTATTTAGAAGCAGCAGCCGGAGGAATGTTTGTTTTGACGGATAATATTTAGCCCAGATAAATTTTAGCAAGCTCAATATCGCTCTGTGTAGTAATTTTAATATTTTTATAGCTTCCGTCAATCACATAAACATCAGCACCCATTGCCTCAACCATGCCAGCATCATCTGTAAAATTTCTGCCTGCATACTTCTGGTGTGCAGAAAGGATTAAGTCATATTCAAAAGCCTGAGGGGTCTGCGTATTATACAATTTGGCGCGATCAATTGTTTTTACAATCTTTCCATGCTCAACTTCTTTTATTGTATCAATTGTCTTGGTCATAACAGAAAGAGCTTTGTTTTCCTTAACCATTTCAATGCAAATATTTATAAGTTCGGTTGTAATAACAGGACGCGCACCATCATGGATTAGAACATAGTCGCAACAGTCTGTTTTTAACCCATTATAAACAGACTGTTGCCGGGTTTGCCCGCCTTCAATTATCCTTACTTTTTCATAATCTTTGAACAGTTCCTTTAGTTCATCCATTATAGAAAGGTTGGCACAGATTATAATTTCATCAACATTTGAATACCTGAAAGCGTCTACTGTATATTTTATGACCTCACATCCGTTAATTTGTTCCAGAAGCTTATTCTTATTTCCAAATCTCGACGAGGTTCCGCCTGCTGTAATGATTGCATTAACTTTCATTATCTACTCCTTAAAATGCTTATATAACTTCCTTTCAACATCCTCTTTTGTATAAAATACGGATTTGTCAGAATAATTTATCTTAACACCGCAAACATCAGAGGATTTTACATCACCGATAACAGTAAAATTTCGGGCATCATCAACAGTTGCAATCAGCTGGTAATCTTCTGCCCCGTATAATATTATATCCTCAAAATTTTTAAATTGTTTCAAATCTTTATCAAAAGGAATTTTTTCAAAATCAACGTCCATTACAACCCCGCTTGCAGCGGCAATCTGTGAAAGGGCATCCATTAACCCGTCAGACGTATCCATCATTGCATAATCAGTTTTTTGATGCAAAGCGATTTCTTCTGAAAAACTAAGCTGAGCGTCAGGCATAAGATGTGCTTTTATAAATTTTTGAGGCTCATGCCTGCCTTCAAACAAAAGTTTCAGCCCTGCGCCGCTTGCCCCGTGTTCACCTGAAACAATAATTTTTTGACCAACTTTAGCATTTTTTCTTGACGAAATTTTTCTGCCTGCATCAGAACCTATTGCAGTAACAGAAATATAAATTTTGTCAGAGCCGGTAATATCACCCCCTGCAATTTCAACACCTTTGCAGGCTGCACTCATTCCTTTATAAAATTCTTTTATAAATTCCCCATCTATATCATCAGGAAGTGAAAGTGATACGGTAAGATAAAGAGGTTTTGCACCGCTGGCGCAGACATCGCTTATATTCACCATAGCAGACTTATATCCAAGCTGGTACGGAGATGCAAATTTCCTCGAAAAATGAACATCCTCAACCAGACTATCCTGCGTAACTACAATGCCCAAATCTTTAAGATAAGCACAATCATCGCCTATAAGTTCTGAGTTAAGGGTATTTTTAATTATATTTATAAATTCTTTCTCTTTCATTTTCAACTCCGCACTTAACAATGCCGGATGCTAGTCTATATCATGTTCAATGAGTGTAATAAATTCCCTAACAAGATTGTCATTCCATTTTTTACCGGCATCCTTTTTGATTTCCTCAAGCGCTTCACGCGGACTTAGTTTGCTTCTGTATGCACGCTGTTCTGTTAGTGCATAATATGCATCTACAATTAATATGATTTGTGAGGTAACAGGAATTTCATCACGTGCGATTTTACCGGGATAACCGGTTCCGTCCCAGTTTTCATGGTGATGTTCAATAATAGGTATAATATCCTGAATATATGAAATAGGGCTTAGAATTTCTTTTGCTGCAATAATAGGATGAGCTTTAATTTTTTCAATTTCATCATCTGTAAGCGGTGTTGCCTTCTGGAGGATTTCGCGCGGAAGCATCACATTGCCTATGTCATACAAAAGAACAGCAATCTTTAACTTATCAATCTCATCTTTTGACAGGTCAAATCTTTTTGCAAGCGATACCGCAGTCAAAAGCTTCGATTTTACACCCCCTTGGGAATGCAGAGGATTATATGTTAAGGTCAAAATATCTGCGACAGAATAAAGAATTTCTTTTTGCGAACTGTTTGTTTTTAACTTCTCGCACAGTTCATCAGCAAGGTCTTGAGGAATCGGCATATTATGCTTTGAAAGAATATCAGTAAATGTATTGACTGCAATTTCCTGCCAGGATGTTTCATTTACCGGTTTTGCAAGCGTAACCCTGTTTCTGCCGTTTCTTTTAGACATATACATAGCCTGGTCGGTAAGCTCAAGGACTTCCTCAATATTATCAGAGTGTTCAAGAAACGATGCAACACCTATACTTGCTGTTATATGCCCTATTGTTTCAAGCTCCATATCTTCAATAGCTTTTCTTATACGTTCTGCGGCTATCATAGCACCGTCCGAAGAAACTCCGGGCAGGACAACGTTAAACTCTTCACCTCCCATTCGTGCAGCAGTATCAATTGCTCTTGCATTTGATTTCAAAACTTCCGCTACAGATTTTATTGCAACATCCCCGAATATATGCCCGTATTTGTCATTAATCTGTTTCAAGAAATCCAAATCAATTCCGATTATACTGAAAGGCTGTCCGCTTCTGCGTGAACGTGTAACTTCTTTTGCAAGATATTCTTCAAAATATCTTCTGTTATAAAGCCCGGTAAGTCCGTCTGTTACTGCCTGCTGTTTAACTTCCTCAAACAAATCAGCAATAGTTATGGCAATTTCTATTTGCTGCGCAAACATTGATAGAAAATCCATTTCAACACCGGCAAGGTCTTCTCTGGATGAAAAAACACAGAACCAGCCAAAAGGCTTTCCTCTTGAGAATAAAGGAATTATGTTCAAAGACTTACTGGTCATGCCGCTGAGAACCTTCTCCTTCATTTCATCTTCCATATCAGGAATAATTCCGTATAAAGCTTTTCTCAAGTCTTTTGTCTGAATTATCTTTTTTTCATTAAGTGCTTCTGCATATATACTTTCAGTATCATAAACCAGTCTTCTTGCCTGCATCGGGATTTTTATAATTTCATTAACCCTGTCAATGGCTTCATCCTTGGCTTCCGCAATAACGCTGATATAATCGCCGTTTTCATCACATTCTTTTCTTATAATCGTACTATGCAGGTATCCGAGTTCGCCCTTAATACTGTTTACAATACTTTCAAGCACACTATTAAGAGGTTTGGAAGAGCTCATCATATCCAAAATATGCTGCAATGTAAGCATTCTTTTATTTGCAGCATTTAAATCGCGTGTTCTTTCAGCAATTTCTTTTTCAAGCTGGAGGTTACGCTCGTAAATCTCAAGGTAATCCTGCTTACCGGCGTAGATATTATTTTCGACTTCTGAAATTTTGCTTCGTAAATCTTTAAGTTTATCGAAAAAATTCATTACCCACCTGCATTGTAAACGATGACATATCCATTATACAACATTTTTGGTATTTTGCAGTACTTTGTTTACAATATTTATTATTTCCTGAGCGGTAGGACGGCGTGTACAGAGATTTTTTGCATCGCCTTCTTTTGGACAATCAAACAAGAAACAAGGCTGGCAGTCAAGTTTAGCATTAATTGCAAAATACTTGTCCGGATTGCCAAAGCAGCCGAAAAGCGTTGGAGGTGTGCAGGTAAATATAGATATTACGGCAGGATTGTTTGAAGCCCAAGCAAGGTGAGCAGTTCCCGAATCAGGCGCCATTACAAGCGATGCTCTCGATAAAAGCTCCTGAAGTTCTTTAAGGTTTGTTTTTCCTGCAAGGTTTAAACCGTAATCAGACCCTATATATGAGAGAAGCTCTTTATCTTTTTCAGTTCCTGTAAAAACTAATGAACATTTATCTTTTATATTTTCAACAACTTCTTTCCAGTTATCAGGGCTCCAGTGTTTTAAAAATCTTGTAGTAGCAGGAGCAATAACAACCATAGGTTTAGATTTATCAAGAGGTCTTAATAAATCGTCAATCTTTGCTTTAATCTCCTCAGTTGCAGGAGGAAGAGTAAATTTAATCTCTTCGGACTCAATACCAAGGTATTTTGTAAAATCCATATAATTTATTACGGAGTGCCGTTCAATACCATGATGTATTGCAGGAATAATTTCATTTCCGCCAAGCGTTGCATGTTCTCTTACATCAATTGGCACAATTCTTCTTTTTGCACCGCAAAAACGCATCCAATACATAGTTTTAAGCATTCCCTGCGTATCAATAGCAATATCATATTTTTCTTTTCTGATTTCATGCAAAATCTTAAGATACTCAAAAAAGCTTCTAAAAGAAACGAGCCCGCGCTTTTTCCATCTGCCGACAGGTGCAAGGTAAACCTTATCAACACAAGGATTATCTTTAATAATATCATACCCTTTTTCTGATACAATCCAGTCAACACGATAGCCGTTTTTCTTAAAAAGATTTGCCATAGGTATGTTAAAGACACAATCCCCGAGGGAGGATAAACGTACTATAAGAAGTTTTTTCCCTTTATTTTCCTGACTCACAATTAACAAACTCCGTTTTCTTCAAGAAAAGCTGCACCAATAACACCTGAGTAATCCCCCAGAGCAGCTTTTTTAAATTCTATTTTTGCCGCCGGCACAGGCAGAGATTTCGCACGCGCCTTTTTGATTGTTTTCTGGTAGAAATAATCAACAGCTTCAATAAGTCCGCCTCCCAGAACAACAAGTTTAGGATTAATAAAATTAATTATACTTGCAATCCCGCCGGACAAGTACTCCGAGGCTTCTGTAACACATTGAATGACAAGCTCGTCATCACGTTCAATTGATTTTTGAATCATACTTGAAGTGATTGACTTTCCGCGCTCAAGGTAATCTAAAATTACTGAATGCCGTCCTTTTTTCAGAGCACCTTCAATCCTTTTTTCTATAGCCGAACGTGAAGCATAAGCTTCCAGACATCCATGTGCACCGCATGCACAAGGTCTTCCGTTCAGATCAACGATAACATGCCCAATCTCTCCGGCAGTTCCGGTTGCCCCGCGGATTATCCTGCCGGCTTTCACAATTGCAGAGCCGACACCCGTACCTACAAAAATACAGACAAAATCATCACAGGCTTTTGCCGCACCAAATTTCATCTCACCGATTGTAGCAATCTCAACATCATTTCCGACAAAAACCGGCAGAGCAAATTCACTTTCAATATGTTGTTTAATATTCAAATCATAACAATCAAGGTTAGGCGCGCCGATAATTATTCCATTTTTTCTATCTATTTGTCCCGCAGCACCTATTCCTATAGAGCTTATCTCTTCTATACCAGCATTGCTTTCGTCAATGAGTTCAGAGATACCTTCAACCATTTTTTTTATGATTTTTTCAGGACCTTTTTCTTTTTTGGTTTTCTTCTTAACAGAGGAAACGACTTCACCTGTTTCTTTATTAACAAGAGCCAGAAGAATTTTTGTTCCGCCTAAATCTATGCCAATTGAAAATCTCTTCATATACATTCATTATATACAAAAATTAGCGGAAGTAAATATTAATAAATAAAGCCCCTGTATAAAAACGGGGGCTTTCATTACACTAACCTACCTGCTCTCCTTCACATTTCACCTTTCACAAATGAGGAATCACTAAAAAATATTTAATTCTTTAAATATGTAAATATCATTTAAAAATTTTCTCCAACCTTGACCTATGCTGCTTCTTCCCCGGTTTCATCAATCAGAGGAATATTAGTTAATTTTGCGTGTATATCCATAATAGCATTATAGATAGCACCATCATTTCTCCACCAGCGGCTGAGCTGACTTTCTACTACAGCCTGTTCCGGTGAAATATCTATACCTAATTCATCAGCTTTTTCTTTTAATGCATTTAGAATATGTTCTGTATATTTCTTTCTGTCATCTCCGCTGAATATATCATCATAAATAGTTTCCATCAAAGAATCATCGCCAGTTTTTTGCTGGTAATCAAGCAGCCATTTATCCATAACAAAGATTACATTATCTTTATTTATTGACATTATAGCGTCATCAAGTTTCTCACAATCAGTACCAGGACCGTCTATGGCAACATATATATCCTTGCATATTGCTAAAGCTTTTTTATAAGCCTGCTGTTCAGCTTCTGTTGGACCTTCTTCTGCCGGTTGTGTGTTTTCAGAAGGATTTGTCTGGTTATCTGTTGTTGAATTGCTGTGCTGAGCAGGATTAGAATTATTATTAGGTGTTGTTTGCTGCGTATTAGAGCTTTCATCATTTTCAGCCGGCTGGGTATCTTCATTTTCGTTTTCAGCATCCTCAGCGGCTTCTTCAGGTTTAACAGCAAGAGTTGCAGCCTGTTTGAGGGATTTTAACTCTTCTTTTATTTCTGCAAGCTGTTCTTTTGATGTATTCATATCCTGAGTATTTGCTCTGCTTGCAAAATCTTTCATTTTCTTTTCCGTTTCTTCAAGAAGTTCTTTAATTTCTTCAAGTTTTTGTTTTTTATCAGCAGGAAGATCTTTTTGGGCAAGAATAGTTGTCAATTCCTGTTTAAATCTTGAAATTTCCTGCATTGTCTGTGAAACATTTGAATTAAAACTGATTTTTTCTGCAAGCTGAAACCCCTGCATATAGGCATTCTGCATTAACATGCCGTCACCCATTGAAGGCATTGTCATAAACGGGTTAAACATCTGCATTTGAAGCCAGGTATTTGGAGCATTGAAATATGTGAAATCATTCATATTACCCAAGGCTGCTGACCAAGGCAATACCTGATTATTCATCATATAGTATGGTAAAAAACTGCCAATCATTTTTCCTGACTCCTAGTGTTTTTATTCCCCGTATCTATATAAAGAAAAATTTTAAACTGAAATTGCATGATTTCATGCATTTTGTTAATAATTTGTAATATTTGAAAAAACTTCTATTACATCATTTTTTAATATATCAGGATTAATTTCTCTTACTGATGTTATTGTATCTGTACTTACCGGCTCTTTAAAAATTTTTTCCAATAAGGCTGCATCATAATCATACAGAATTGAACCATGCTGGAGAATATAGCCTTCTTTCCTGCATTGCGCAGAGCCGATAAGCTTTTTACCTTTATAGCATAAATCTGCACCCGTTGAAATCAGCATGCAGTAATCAAATTTTGTATTCACTGGTTTTGAAGCTCCAAAGTCAAGCTCTATGCCGAGTTTAGTAAATCCATCTATCAAAATTCGTGAAATTTCCACATAAGATTGTCTGACATTTTCGCCATGTTTTAAGCAGGATACGGGACAAATATAACTGTATGTAATTTCATTGTCATGCAGCAGAGCGCGCCCGCCGGTAAGCCTTTTGACCAAATCAATGCCGGTATCTTTTAGAAACTTTTTATCTATAAAGCCATCCTGCTGGTTTCTCCCGAGTGAAATGCAGGCAGGATGCCAGCCATAGAGCCTGAATATTGGATAATCAAGTTTATTTTGTACGGCAAAATCAAGCAGCTCACTATCTCTCTGCATATTTTCAGCACCTGTTTTAACCTCGTAAGGTATAAACTTCATCATCATTCGTTCTTCTTTTTATCTCTTTCGGCAAGACTTTTTTCAAACTGAGAGAACACATCATTGCCAACAAATTGTTCAAGAGCAGCACGTTTTGCATAGAAATTTGAACGGGCTTTTATCTGATCATCCATAGCAGTCCTGTAATATGCATCTGTTATAAGTATAATTTCCCTTGACAAATCCTGTGCTGCATCATAATTCTTTTTGCGCTGTTCAACAACTTTTGTATACAACTCAAGCATCTGTTTAGCAGTCATATAGTCATAATAAAGGTTTACTGTCTTTTGCTGCAAGTCTTCTATTTTACGGATAAGGATAATCATATCAGAATCCGTAACTCTTGTATATTTGTAATTAAGCGCTTTTGTATCCTGCGACATAATACCAAAGATATTACTACCAAGCATTGAGCCCATTGCTATCATAGGATTGCCTGTGCCGGCGCCCACAAGAGTGGACATGCTTGCGATATTTAGCAGAACTTTCTTTACAGATTTATCATTTGGCTTGTCCTCTTCAGGATTGGAAAGTTTATACAATGCAAAACTTATTGTGTCACTTTTTGCAGCAGCACCCTGCCAGAGAAGCGTTAAATCTCCCATCATGTCGTCATTTTCAAGTTCCAGTTCCTGTGAAATTTCTTTGGACATTTTCTTTATACTCAAATCCGCATAAGTCATCTCACCTGTATCAATCTGTTCTTCGTCAACTTTGGCTTTTGTTTGTTCAACCTGGGATTTTGCTTTGACTTCAACATATTTTTTTTCAGGTTCATCTGTCAGTCCAACGCGGTATGCCGGAGGACGAATATTCAATTCCTCAAGGTCTTCAAGCTTCACTTCCGCAAAAGCAGGGGCGTTGAGCATTAGTATTAAAGATATAATAAAAAATCTTTTCATCATGTTTACTGTTCCTTACCCTTTAATAGAGTTGTATTATAGTTGAACTGGTAAAGGTTCAGACTATCAACAGCTTTTTTACCTGCAAGACGCTGAAGCTCAAGGTGATATTTTTTGGCATTCTGGAGATAATAAAATTCTTCCATTGCCATATTATCATATAATGAAGATGAAATTGTTATTTCCAGCAAATCATCATTGTTTAAGGCATTGGAATAGTTTTTGTTATACAATAAAAGCTTTGAACGGGTTTCTTTGAGCTGGCTCAATGCTGCCTTGTAGTTATAATAAGCATTAATAATCTTGTCCTGAAGATTTTCTATCAAGCCGGCAAGTTCGATAAGCTCTGTATCTGTAAGCGGGATTTCTGACGGCATATTTTTTTTGTTAATCAAATTCTGCGCAAGCCTTCCTGCTGCAAATGCAGAGGTTTGTGCCATATAATCAGCTCCCATCAGAGAAGGTGCAAAAGACGCTCCGGCGACAAGAGCAGAAAGGGTTTTTGACATCAATGATGCGTGAATTCTTCTCTGGCTTTCCGGAGTTGCAAGCTTTTTCAGCGTAAATTCAATAACCTGATTATTTTCAATAGTACCCTTCCAAAGATTTTCAATATCCTGTAAATCTTTTTCTTTCTGTAAGTTTACAAGTTCCTGCATAACCTGCTCATCAGAAAGCACCAGAGAACTTTTCAGCTTGACATCAGATTTAGGAAGCTCCAATTTCTCAGGCTTAACTCCCTCTAAAGCTACCTCCCCGTTATCTGCAAGAACAGCCGTTCCGCAAAATATCATTACTAAGATTAAAAGCCATCTCATATTAAAGTTATAGCACAAGAAAAATAATAAATCCAACGATTGATAATGTAATAAATCCTTGGATTGTTCTACCGTTCAGAAAAAAAAAGTATCATTAATATTGATAAGAAAGAGGTAGCATTGAGTCCGAAATCATCACAAAAAAGCAGCAAAAAAACTTTTAATTCACTGTGCAAAAAAGCAGATAAACTTCGTCTGGAAAATCTTCACAAAGAAGCTATTTCCCATTATTTAAACGCTGTTTTAATTGACAGAAGCAATGCTAATTCCTACCTTGGTCTTGGTATTTGCTACAAACATCTTGAAAAATACCCTCAGGCTATAAAATATCTTGAAAAAGCAACAGAAATTGAACCGGACTTTTACGAGGCGTACTATGAACTTGGAGTATGCCACCTTTTGGAAGGAATACCCTGCGGGGCTATAAAAAACTTTGTTCAGGCTATACAGATAAACCCTGAAAATCCCGATGCCATTTTACAGCTTGGAATTTCGCACGAACTATGCGAAGAGTATGATATGGCGCTAATGATTTATCAAAAATTAATCGAGAATTCGCCTAAATTTATTAAAGCATATGAACATAAATCAACATTACTAATGAAACTTGATAATTATAAAGAAGCCTCACTTCTTTTAAATCAGGTAATAAAACTAAATCCGGATTACTATCGTGCATACCTTGGGATTGCAACCTGTTTTGACAAGCTGGGCAGAAGAGTTGATGCACAAAGATATTACAGAAAATTTTTGCTTAAAAAGCCAAATTCGCATCAGGCGCCTTTTGTGAAAGCAAGATTAGAAAAACTAAAATCACTTTCACAAAAGAATACTTCGTTAAACCTGATTAATTAAAAATCATATTTTTGACCCACAGAATAATTTTTATAAGTAAGCTTACCGCTGCCGGTTAAAATACTTTTCAAACTTTCATAGCCAATAGCATTCCAGGTTTCCGGCACTATTGCATCAGGCTTTACGTATAAACCATAGGCATCAGCACCAAACTGGTTTGGATTTTTGAGCCCGTTAGTATCAAGTCTTATTATAGCACAGTATTGCCTGTGTAATACCGTTGGAATTTTATTTCCGTCTGCATCAAGCTTATAATCGCCATTGGGTTCCTTTTCATAACTATTTTCATAAAAATCACACGCACTCTTCTGGTGAACTTGAAGAATAGCACCATCGCTGAGAATTATTTTAGGAGCATTAATATTAACACCTGCATTAGTTCCATTGCCATCAGTATATGGCATAGCGTATTTTAATTGATAATAATATTTTTCACAGCCTTTCTGTGTCTTACTTGTACAGAGCTTAGCACCATTAAAATATTTGACAAAGTTCTGAGCAACTTCAATAGAAGATTTGGTTGTATCAAATAGCGCAGTATTATCTCCAATAACACCAAGATCCTTTTGGGCAAGAAGCGCTGCATTTTGAATATTTGATATTGTTTTTTTGGTTCTTGTAACAAGTTCTCTATCCTGAATCTTTGTAGTCAAAGACGGCAGTGTCATAGCAGCCACAACACCTATTATGCCTAAGGTTATCAATACCTCGGCTAACGTAAAACCTG
>CABLZX010000003.1:0-162614 GCA_902383995.1 uncultured Brachyspira sp. | reverse complement strand
GTACACCGGATTTGTGGGGTTTTGGAAATAGAGATGAAGGTGCAGAAGATGACGAGGATATGGATTATGAGGCATCCAATGCACAGATTTTGAAAAATAAGTTATTCTCTCAGGTTAAAAATATAAAAATATGTGATAAAGGTCTAAAAAAGTCTGAGTGCGGTTTGGCTGACCATTATTATTATGCAAACGGCTCAGTGGCAACAGAACTTGATAGTAAAGTCTCATCTCTTTCCATGATAGATGGAAGCGGTATTATTATACTTGTAAACAGTGGAGATTGCACAGAAGCACGAGGAACAGGGAAATATTTAACTAACATTTGCGGCTGGATATTTATCGATGTCAATGGTAAAAATGCACCAAATACACTGGGGAGAGATCTCTTTGGTTTCTATCTTACTAAAAATGGGATTATTCCGTCTGGTACACAGGATGAAACAACGTATTCCTTTACACATAGTACCGGTCATGGGCGTACGGCCTGGATAATTTTTAATGAAAATATGGATTATCTCCGTTGTCCTGATGATTTGAGCTGGGATGGAAGAAGCAGCTGCAAGTAGCATTACTTGACAAATTTTTTTGTTATCGTTATAGTAACTGTATGAGAAAGAACTTATCTAATTTAAATAGAAATTGGTGGCGCCTGTAGAAAGTACAGGTGTATAACGCATAAAATTTTTATGAAAGACCTGTACTATAAATTATGTACAGGTTTTTTAGTTTTTTAGAAAGGTTTTTAAAATTTTATGCAAATCAATTTAATAAATACATTATCCAACCCCCTCAAAGCAGCTGCACGTTTTGTTAATTCACAGGAACAGGCTTCAGGTCTTTCTACATCGCGGTTTATTCAGGATACAGGAACATGTCTTGTTCCGAAGGCAACTTTCGCACGCAGCAAGGCTGATTTGGCGGAAAATGCCGTTCTGGAACTTTCTGAGAGTGCTCTTGTTTATTTTGCTCCGGCTCTAATTGGTGAAAAGATTGCAAGAAAAGCGTTTTCTAAAAACCTTAACAAGGCTGAAAAAGAAATGGTTTCAATGAGTGCCAAAAAGCTTATGCAGATGAAAAATCCTGCGGCAAAAAAAGTTCTTCCTGTAAAAGCTGCAATTGCGCTTACTGCAATGCTTATTCCGTTAACAGAATTTACACTTAATTATTTTAAAAACCTTTTTACATTGAAAGTATTTAAAAAAGGCGACTTTAATACAATCGCAGCTCTGGACAAGTCACCGGAAGACAAAGCTAAACAGAAAAAGGTTGAAAAAAGTGCTTATAAAAATATTAAAAGAGCCGGTGCTGTTTTTGCCGGATGTCTGGGGCTCGGTGCTTTGATTGCTAAAAGAGGGCAAAACTCAAAAACTTTGCAGAATATTTCAGAATTTATTCTTGCTCCAGGGTCAAAACTCTTCAGCAAAAATAAAAATGCCGAAAAATTCTTTAACAAATATGCAAGCATAGACTTCGCATCACAAAACGGCAAACTTGTCTTAAGTAAAGGACAACTCACCTCCTGCGTTTTCATTGGGGGTGCCGGCTACTTTGGCGCATCAAAAGACAGAGGAAAACAAAACTTCCTTGAAACACTGTTCCGCTATCCGCTTGTAGGATTTTACATAATCACAGGAAGCGAGCTTTTTGAAAAAGGATTTAAAAAAATGCTTCAAAAGATGGGCAAATGTAAAGAAACTATTGACAAAAATCTTAATACCCCAAATTTTGATAAATTAGAAGAACTTGCAAAAAATCTTGCGAAAAAGAACGGTACAAAAGTTGAAGCAGAGTTTAAAAAGCTTGCTAAGCAGAAGGTTTTAATCTCCGGCGTGCCTTATCTTTTCAGTATCGGAGTTATGGGATTTTTTGTTGCAGGAATTTCAAATCTGTTTACAAAGTTCCGCTACCAACGGGATTCTCAGACCAATAAAGCCGTATAAAAAAGCAGGCAACATGCTGGACAGAATCCACCCTTACCCACTGGCGTGTGGCTTTAAATCTTATTCCATGAGCGGACTTTGCAGGATTTCTATGAGAGAAACCGGATTTTTCATCATTAAATAGCTGAAACTGGCACTTTGCAGCCTTTTTAGCTGTATCAAGAATTTCAGCGGCAAGCTCTTCTTCGCCTTGTTTTTTAGCAAGGTAGTAAGCTGCGATTAAACCTTCTGAACGTGCCCCGTCAGGATAAAAATGATCGCCGTAGTTGTAGTAATATCCCCCTTCATAATCTATATAAGGACTATCATTTTTTTTGTAGCACCTTTCTATCATTGCTCTTGCATCAGTGTAGACAAAGTTCAGCCAGTCAGGTTTTTGAAATTCTTTATCCTCAGCCCACTCTTCTATCGCCTGCATCAGCCAGGCATCGGAAGGAAGTGCTGTAAATAAGTCTTTATAAAACTTCGGTCGTTCGTTTACAATCCAGTCAAGTGCAGTTTTTGCCATACTACGGACTTCTTCTACCAGTTCTTTGTCTGCATCATTAGCTTTTCCCTTGTTTTTACCCGATGACTTTTCTGAAGGTTTTAGGAAGTGATTTGCAAACAGTGCCAGCCCCAGAAGTGCTTCACCCGGATAGTAGAATGAGAAAGTTTCTTTTCTTTCCTCATCGGTTAATTTTGTCAAAGGGTTTCCGTCATTATAAGCCGGATGGATATAATATCCAAGGAGTTCTCCTTCCTGTGTCATACGGCTCATAATATGTCTTGCGTAACCTTTTATATATTTATCGTATGATTTGTCACCTGATGCAATTCTGTACTGCATCATCATAATCAATGCAAGCCCTGTTCCTCCGAGTTTGCCTTTGTTATTATAATGAACGTACATTGCTTTTTTCTTATGGTATGTATGTTCGCGTGAGATTGAAACAGTGAAGTCAATTGCACGCTTTGCAGCTTCCAGATATTTTGTATCGCCTGTCTGTGTATAGGCTCTAACCAGTGTTATTGCACCGCCGCAGTGTCTTAAATCATTATAATAAAGATTATCAAGAGGTCTGTTAGGGTGTTCGTGATCTTTATTGTTGTCCTGAGAGCAGTCGTAGTAATACATAAATCTTCCGTCATCAAGCATATTTTCTATCAGCCAGTCTGATGATTTTATAAACTGTTCAAGAAGAGTTTCATAGCTGAAACTGTCATAGAGAATATTTCCGCGGTAGAGCGGCACACATTCATCTTTATAGGTTACGAAGGCTCTGCTTCTGAGTTTAAAAATTTCGTATTCCCCGCATGTTTTAAATATTTTCATGCGCTCGGGAATTTTATCGGAAAGTTGTCTTATAGGTGTCCGGCTTACTGCAAGCCTGAGCGCTGCCTGAAGTCCCATATGGCTGTTGATTGTTGCATCGGTCGGCATGTAATAATATGACATTTTGTCTTTTGTATTTTTCAGTTCAAGTCCGTTAATACCGATTTCAAATCTGTATTTGTCAAATTTTTCCTGCTGGAGCTGTTCTAAAGTTACAGGCTGGCGTTCGATTACGTATTCAATCAGGATGCGGCATTTATTTTCATCAGCAACGTTGAATTTTTCAAAGAATTTATTTTTTCTGAGGACTTCAATATTTCTGTTAATAGTCATCATGAGATTTTTTTTACGGTTGCCGAAGCGTATTGGAGCAAGCCCGCTCTGGAAAAGACTTATATAGGTCATAGAAAGATACTGATCATAATCCCAGATGCCTTCAAAATCAAGATCGCTTATATCTATATTTTCACCAGTAACAAGACCATGTCTGATACGTTTGAGGAGTTCATTTATTACACTGAAATCCTGCTTGTAAAAATTTCTCTCTATTCCATTTGCCAGCTTAAAATCCATGGTATCTGTTTCCCCGTATTCTCTGCCGAACGGTTGCTGCGCTTGGAACGCCGGATTGTTCGGGCAAAGTAATGTATTTATAGTATGATTTATATATGGAACTATTTTACATTAATTCTCAAGAATTTCTACATACACATGATTTAGATTTTTTGAAATCATACTTGGAAGGGCGGAGTTTTAAATCAGAAAAACGGCTTGTGGAATTTGCTCTGGGACGGTTTCTTGTTAAAACTGCCGCTGAAAAATTTTACGGAATTAAAGATACAGCTATTGTTATAAATAATTCCAAGCCTGAATTTGAACATGGCGGGCTGCATTTCAGTATAACGCATTCTGCGGGAGTTGTTATGGCGGTATTTGACAAAAAACCTTGCGGAATTGACTTGGAAGTTATGAAGCCGCGGGATTTTAAGTCGCTTTCAGCCCGATATGATAAATGTTTAACTACCGCGGAGGAGTTTTACAGTTTCTGGACGGAGCTTGAGGCAGGCATAAAGCTTCAGATGCCTGTGCGTGGCAAATTTACCCGAAGATTTCAGGACAAATTTATGCTTACGGTTGTATCCCCGGAGCCTATTTCTTCACCGCCATCTTGTACAAATCTTCCCGTTTCTTAATCATTGCAGGATTTTCAAGGTAATCGGTATATCTGCTGCGTACATTTATAAATCCTTGCGGTGCTATTTCGATAATTCTGTCTGCAACAGTGTCTATAAACTGATAGTCCTGCGATGTAAATAATACTGTTCCTGTATAGTCAATGATTGCGTTATTCAGGGCGGTAATCGCTTCCAAATCAAGATGGTTTGTCGGTTCGTCCATTATCATAACGTTAGCTTCTTCAATCATCATTTTGGCTAAAATACAACGGACTTTTTCACCTCCGGAAAGGACATTAACCTTTTTATCGGCATCTTCACCGGAAAATAACATTCTGCCAAGGTAGCCGCGCAGGAAATTTACATGCTGGTCTGGAGAATACTGTGCCAGCCATTGCATAATTGTCAGGTCTGATTCAAAATAAAAGTTATTGTCTTTAGGAAAATATGAGTGGGTTGCAGTAACTCCCCATTCTACGCTTCCTGCATCAGGCTGAGTTTTGCCTTCAATTATGTCAAAAAGAGTTGATATTGTAAGAGGGTTTTTGGAAATAAATGCAACTTTTTCTCCCTGATTAATTTCAAAGCTCATATTTTTAAATAAAAGTTCACCCTCAACAGACTTTGTTAAACCTTTTACCTGAACAACATCTTTGCCCGGTATTCTCTGGTAATTAAATCTTATGCGCGGATACTGGCGTGAAGATGGTTTGATTTCTTCAAGTGATAATTTGTCCAGCATGTTTTTTCTGGAAGTTGCCTGTTTTGCTTTTGAAGCGTTTGCACTGAACCTTGCGATAAAGGCTTTTAACTCTTCCATTTTTTCTTCTGTTTTCTTATTCTGTTCTTCTTTTTGTTTCTGGATTAACTGGCTTGCCTGTGACCAGAATGAGTAATTTCCTGTATAAAGCTGGATATTTTTGTAGTCAATATCAGCCATATGTGTACAAACTTTATCGAGAAACTTTCTGTCGTGTGATACAACGATAACAAGGTTTGGAAAATCAATCAGAAATTCTTCCAGCCACGCAATTGTATTAAGGTCAAGGTGGTTTGTCGGCTCGTCAAGAAGCAGAATGTCCGGATTTCCAAAGAGAGCCTGCGCTAAAAGTACACGAACTTTTTCACTTCCTGCTAAGTCTTTCATCTGAGCATAATGAAGTTCATCAGGAATTCCGAGTTCAGATAGAAGGCTTGCTGCCATAGATTCTGCCTGCCATCCGTCCAGTTCGGCAAATTCTTCTTCCAGATGTGCTGCCTTTATGCCGTCCTCATCGTTAAAATCAGGTTTTGCGTATAGTTCATCGCGTTCTTTCATTAAGTCATACAGCTTTTTGTGTCCGTATATTACCGTATCAATTACGCGGAAGTCGTCAAACTCAAAGTGGTTCTGCTTCAGAACTGCGATACGCTGACCTTTTGAAATATGAACTTCTCCTGATGTCGGTTCAATTTCTCCGGATATAACTCTTAATAGTGTACTTTTTCCCGCACCGTTTGCGCCTATTACGCCGTAGCAGTTGCCCGGTGCAAATTTTATGCTTACATTTTCAAATAAAGTCTGTGATCCAAATCTTACTGTTAATTTACTAGTCGTTATCATTGTTTTTCCCTTATGTTTCGGCTGTGTCTTTTATTATCATATCATGAAAAATTTTCTATTTCCTGTAGCAGCTTTCTTAAAAAACAGTATGGTACATATAGCCTTAACGGGAAGTCCCCCTGCTGTTCAGCGGAACAGATAATATTAATAAATTTTTTATTTTACCCCTTGACAAAATGTTAGGGTTGCCTTACAATAAAAATTGTTAGGCATTGCTAACAGGATGGGTTAAATGAGAGTAGACGCAATTTCGTTAATGCCGGTTCAAAACCGTAATATAATATTTCAAAAACCGCAGAAAGCAGATAGTCTGCCATTTACATCAACCTGTCCGGGCAGAGAAAGTTTAAAAGAACAGATTTCTGATCTGCGTGTTTTTAACCACCATATTTATGAATATGAGAAGGGGTTAAGAAACCTTGTTCTAACAACGGAAAAAGCTAAATACAGAGATTTTATCGAAAATAAATTACAAAACCGAAAGATAAATTATGCAATTAATGATATAGGAAATGGAAAAATAAATGTCTTTTTTGGTGAAGAGAGCTGCGTAAATGTCGTTAAAACGTTCAGCCCGAGATTGAATGAATTGTCAGCGGAGCAGGATTTTATTCTTGGTATAATGCTCGGCTATGACAGAGTAAAACAGTGTGACAGATATTTAAAGATTAAAGACAAAGTTGTAAAACTTAGAAATTAAAACGAACCCTTTTTTGTTTATCATATTATTTATACTTAATTACTACTTGTTTATTGAAAGATAAACAAGTTTTTTATTTTCTTATATTTCTTGTTAAGTATTCATTATAAATTTCTTCAAACTTTTCATAGAGATTTTCTATTTTTGATGATATGCAGCTTGTTATACTGTAAAGATGAAAAGTATCTTTCGCATTATCACTGCAATATTGCACAGCATCATCCATTACAATTATAAGATTTTTTATATCTAATAAGTTTTTTTCAATATCTGATAATTTTTCTTTCATGATAATTATAGTTCCTTTTTAGAGCATAATAAGACATAGAAAATAATTTGTCAATAGTGTACTATAATTATCATTATGTTAGCTAAAGGTAAGAAATATACAAAAAAAGTAGGCATGAATGTAAAACTTGCCAGAATAAAGGCAGGCTTAAACCAGGAAGGGTTAGCTGAAAAGGCTGATTTGAGCCGGGAAACCATAGGGGCTGTTGAACGCGGAGAAAAAGCACCAAGTGTTGAAACAATTGGCTCTATCGCGGATGCGCTTGGAATTGAAATTCATAAACTGTTTATTTTTGACTAGCTTTTGTTTGTGTGCTGACCGTTTCTGTAACCTATACCTGCTCTGTAGCCGGAGATTGCATATAATAACGGCAGTGCCGGTTCTATCCATTTTAAGCCTGACATTACAGCTACTGTTGCTATATCGTCTGTGTGAAGCCCTATATCCAGAGGCTCCGGTTTGCGTTCATCAAATAAATGCCGGTCTTTACCATGATGTTTATGGTGGTGGTGTTTCTCAAAACAAGGATTTATAACTTTATTTCCTATGTAATTTGCAATTGCGCTGCCGCCTATGACGCCCGTTGCAAGAATTCCTGCAATCATGCCTATTGCACGCTGGCTTTTTGATTTGACCTTGTATTTTTCCATTATCGCAAGCGCGCCGCCCGCACCGATATTACAGAGGAATATGTTTGCAAGGTACTGGTAGGAGCCTTCTTTTATCTTATCAGGAATTTTGGATTTCCAGCGTTTATCAGTTAACCTGTCTCCGGTTATTCCTCCCGCAATCCCGCCAAGTACCGGAATAAGACCAAACACTGACAGACGTCCGATTTCTGAAAATATCTTCTTTGAACTTATATTCTCAGGATCCGGTATCAGTTTATTCAGAAGTTCTTTCCCGTCAAAATCATTTTTGAATGTTTTAAATAATTGTTTTACCTCTTTGTATTTCAGAACTTTTTCTTTTGCTTTTTCAAGTAGTTTTTTAGTGGCATCATCCACTTTGTTAAATTCTAAAAATTCGTTTATTAATTCTTTATTGTGTTTTTTTATTTCTTTTAAGGTCTTAGGTATTTCGTCTGCCTCTTTAAAAATTTTGTCCGTAATTTTCGGGGCTGCAAGCGCTGATGCTGCTGTAAATGCCATTATTGCCGCTGTTCTTATTGCGGCTTTTTTCTTTTTATGTTCCGGTGCATGATTTACCTGTTTTATTCCGTATACTGCTGCGCCGGTTGTAAGTAGTGCAGGTACTGCACGCTGAAATTTCGCAACTAAAACCGGCTGGTCAAGAAACTTGCCTGCTACTTTTAGAGTATTCATAATATCTTACCTTACCTATTTTCCTGTATAAGTGTTTTTAAATGTTTCTATTTCTTCGGAGCGGCGGGTTTGGTACTCTGTAAATGCTACAATTCTGTCGAGCGCGTTCTCTGAGATTACGTGCTCAATTCTGCATGCGTTTTCTGATGCCTCTTCAGATGATAAGCCGAGAATGCTTTCAAAAAAATGATGCAGGGCTCTATGCTTGGATATTACGCTTACAGCCTGTTTCTTACCTTCTTCGGTCATTGAAATAACATCGTATCTGCCGTAGTTAATCAAATTTTTTGATGCAAGCTTTTTTAACGCTTCGGTTACTGATGCCCTGCTTACATTCAACGCATGTGATATATCTATAGCGCGGATGCTTTTGTTTTCTTCAATGAAGTTGTAGATTGTTTCAAGGTAATCCTCTAAGCTGGACGATAATTTTTCCTGCACAATTTTCACTCCGTTTTCTACTTGTAAATTAATTGTAAGGTAAGCCTAACATTTTGTCAAGCCATGATTTTTAATGAATGCTGGGTAATTGTTTCCGGTTTAGCTTTAAATGCCTGTATTGCGGCATTCAGACCGGTTCCCAGAGCAAGCACACCGCCGATTATAATTGCACCGGTTTTACTTGCTGCCAACTTTTTTATAGCTCCTTTTATTCCGCCTGATGCGGCAGATTTTGCCCAGTTTTTAGTAAAGAACAATTCCTGAGCATTTTCATAAAATAATTTGTTTATCAGAGCTTCTGCATTGTTAAATCTGCCTCTGATTGCAGTTTTTATTTGTTCAATATTTTTTCTGTAATACTGCGGGTCTTTCATTCCGTCAGCACCAAATTTCCCAAGCGGTGCATCTGTTCCGAAAAGAAGCCTGTTTGTCATATCGCCTTTTGAAGTATGCTGTAACTTTTCTAATGTATCAAGGATAACTTTTTTCTCAGGTTTTCCGTCATCTACCCATGAAATATCTGCATAGATAAGGGCATCGCCTTTTTCAATAGAATCGAGAAGTACTTTTACAGCGCGTGAATGGCTTTCTTCTCCGGCACCCATATGGGCAAGTATTACCGGAACTTTCGGATGGCGTTTTGCAAGTTCATAAACCTGTTCAGGCGAAGAGTATGGGCATCTTACTCCATCGGTATGGAACAGGCATGGAAAATGGTTTTCTTGTGCAACACGCATGTAATCATCATATTTATAATCATCTGCTGCCAGTTTCATATGCAGTGGATGGAATTTTAAGCCGTAGAACGTTCCTTCTCTAATTACACTGCGGATTTGATTGGCATTTGCTGTTTCATTAGGCTGGCATACGGCAAGCGGTTTCAGGATTGGAAATTGTTGTGATATTTTCAACATGTCACGATTGCCGTCAATTTCATTAAGATATTTCAGCTGTATACCTTTTTGTCTTGCTTTTTCTTCAAGAGCCGGAATTTTGTTATTTATGCAGTCTAAGTTTGATACAATAATTTTTTCTACAGTATCTGCTCCTCCGCTTATCGGCTGTGAAAGAATATCCTGAAAGTGGCGGATTTCAAATTTGTCGCAGGTCCCGAAAAGACCATCGGTAAATGTCCCTACGTGGGTATGGGCATCTATTATTTTGCCGTTAAAATTCGGGTTAACCCGGTTGTAAAGTTGTACGTTTGGAACTTTCATGAAAACCTCTTATTAAATATTTACACCATGAGACCTTGGTGGCTTTACACTATTTTTGTTATTTTTTGCTAGTTTCGGGAAACACTACATCCCGGTAATTCATAATTCCAGTTTACTGTTTAGTTTAAAAATTCTTCCAACACCTTATTATATAATTTATATTTTTGTGTGTCTTGTAGTTTACAAAACTTATATATTGAAGATATTTTTTGTGCCGGCATTTGTATATAACTCCTATTTGTTATTTTTTTCTATATCTTCTTTTATTACATTAAATAATGAAAAACAACAGCCCCACATCGACACAACACTTGGTTTAGCTGTTTGTTCGTAGTTACACTTGTTAAATAAAATAGTGCCGTCGTCTCTTGTGCTGAAAAATAATTTTCTTTCTGCATCAGTATACTCACCCTGAAGATAAATTCGTTGGTTTTTGATTTCTTCAGGCGAGAATGCTTCTTCTATTGGAAAAAGTTTGCCTTTAAAGTCGTTTAATTCAAAGTGAGTGTTTCCGCTTAAGAATTTTTTGAAATTTTTAATTTCTTCCGGATTTGCCTCGACTTCATTAATATTTTTACCTACATATTCCAGCAGGTTTTCGATATTTTTTATCATCTTGTATTTGTCTATAGGGTATTCTACAGTTGTTTCATCGGTAAAGCTGAAACCTTTCACCTTGCCATCTGTGTCCCGTACCGGCGTAAAATTGTAAACTCCTCTTGCACTGCGGGTTATACAGCCGTCATATGAAGTAAATAAATGGTCGTTATTGTTTTTATCTTTTAAAGCAACTTTTTCCGCATTTGCGAGTGAAAGCAGGTTAAAGTCATACCAGTTGCTGTCTTTCACAAATTTTTTCATTTTTTCAACGGTATTGTCTATATCCCTGCCATGTGAGATATAATAGTAAAATTCAGGCTTAAGTTTTTTATCCCTTGCAAGCCATTTAATTGAATTTTCGGTTGGATGACCGGATGGTATATATACTTTTATTCCGTTAGATACTGCTTTATTTATCTGCTGTATTATAGGATAAGTGTATTCAATTCCCTGTTCCAGAGAATCAAGCGCTTTAATGTAGTGGCGGTTGTCATTAGGATATTTTGAAAGTATTTCCAGCATCTTTAAAATTTTGCCGCCGTCTTTTGAAAGGGAGGTATCTTCCGGTTTCAGGCTGATATTTTGCTCAAATATTCTGCTCATCTGGTTAGACAGGTTCTGTAAAGATACATGAACACCCAGCGGAATAGCTATGTAATCCGGCTGTTTGTCTTTTGGAAGATTGTTTATTTTCACCAGTGCGTCTTTTAAGCTTTTTAGTTGTTTAATACGTGTATCTTTGGAATTTAATTCCAGAGGCACTATTGTTAAATCAAAGTCTTTATCAATTGCTTTTGCAAAATAGTACAGATCATCAGCATGCTGACCGCCGTCGAGC
The DNA here is from genome assembly GCA_902383995.1 of uncultured Brachyspira sp. GTDB lineage: Bacteria > Cyanobacteriota > Vampirovibrionia > Gastranaerophilales > Gastranaerophilaceae > Scatousia. The sequence continues at coordinate 151,171 of CABLZX010000003.1, read as the reverse complement.
ATATAAACATTATTTCCTGTAAATGCCGGCATAGAAGGCGCAGTATAAACCTCACGTCTTCTATTTTTTTGTACAGGAGATGTGTGTGTTATATTTGAATAAAATTTTTGCTTGATATTATTTATACTTAATTGCATGATATTTTAATATTATTTTTGTTATAAACCCTGTGATTTTATTTTTTTGCGTTTTTTATAGATAGTATTCCATTATGTAATCATCCATAACAAATCCGGATCCTATATCAGTAATTACTGAATCCGTTATTTCAAATCCCCATTTTTTATACGCATTAATTGTATTTGTGTTGTATTTATTTACGGTTAACCTTATGGTAGTCAGGTTTTCTTTTGCAGCGAGCTGTTTTATTTTTTCAAATGCTGCTTTTCCTATGCCTTTGCGGCGGTATTCTTTTAACAGATATAATTTAGACAAAAACATATAGGTTTCTTTGTTTGAAATTCCAAAATATCCGATGTTTTCGTCATTGTCATTTGAAATAAAATAGTAATTGTAATGCTCTTCAGCAATCTGTTTTTCAATAGCATTTACTGATTGAAAATTCTCAAGCATATATTCAATCTGGCTTTCTGTTAAAATTTCAGTCCAGTATTCATGCCAAATTTTTGAGGCAAGTGCAGCCAGTTTTGTCATATCGTTTTCTTTCACTTTTTTAAAGATTGTCACAGGCTCCTCCATTCACATCTCAGCAGGCATAAGTCTTCGCCGGTTTTCAAATTTTTTAAAACATGAACCGTAGTGCATTCTTCTTTGAAATAAACTTCGGATATAACATTTTCACCGAATTTTATTTCTTTTTTGAATACCATATCCAGAGTTTTTAATTTATGAGCTGTTTTGAAATCAAAACTTAACGGTTCAAACGCCCATATAATATAATTTCCGTTATTAGCATGCTGATTAACATCAATATCGTTATACCTAACTTCAAATTGTTTTTTTATATCAGCTTCTTTGTCAGGAATTTTTATTTTTTCATACTTTAAGTCATCTTCCTGTTTTTCAAATGGCGGCATATGAGGGCTATGTAAAACTTTATCCATAGGTGCAAGTGATTTGTTTGTCATATCAACAAGCGACCAGGTGCTTGCAGCTCTTCCAAGACATCTGTTGTTTTCCCATAATTCAAAGTCACGAAATGCAAAGAGTTTGCTGTAACCTCTGGGACAGGTTTTTACCGTTAAATCATAGACCCCTGCAGGATAATCTTCAAATTCCATCCTGTATTTCAGCAAAAACCACATAAGATTCTGTTTTGTTATATAGGAATAGCCAAAATTAAGGCTTTCTGCGTTTTCACTGGCAAAATCCTGTAGATAGTTCAAAAGGGCGGAAGGTTTCAACGTAAGGTTGTAATCCATTTCGGAATACTTAACTTCTATATTTTTTACAAACCCTTTTTCAATCATAAACACTACCTTTTATTTTGGTTAATTATACAATAAAAAATAAAAAAAGGCAGACTGTTAAGTCTGCATAAATATCTGTTCATATACCAGTATTATTAATTCCATAGCCTTTTTGACTATTTTATTAACTTATAAATTATATTATAAAATAATAATAACCATTTGTCTAGTATTTTGAAAGTTTTTTTATTGTAAATCTCTTAACATTTAGATATATTTTTATTGAAAAAATTTTTAAAGCTTCAAACTTTTTACATATTCTATATCTTGAGAAATCTTGCTTTTTCTGATGTGTGAATGTTTTAAATAGATGTAATAAGCATTTTTAATAACAGTTTCAAAATCTGCCTGTGCAATTATTTTATCGGAAAACAGGTGAAAATCGTTGCAGTAAACATAATTTTTGTTGAAATGTGCTGCAATATATTCTATAGATTGTCTGCTGTAAAAATTTATGTGCTGCCCTGTTTCTGCTGCATAATACCACCAGTCATCCGGCTTTGGCAGAGGAGTTGGCAGAAAAGGCTGTGAAAATAAAATATTTGGTGAGATAGTAAACATTTGTTCAAGTTCTTCCATCGGGCTTACCAGATGTTCAAGTACTTCAAATGCTGTCAGAAGTTCAATTTTATCACCAGGTTTATATTCAAAACCTCTTGCAAAAAGGTTTTTGCTGTATTTGTCACACCATACAAAGTTATAACCCTCATCACGCATAAGCCTTGTTAATATTCCCCATCCGCCTGCATAGTCCAGAAATCCGGCTTGTGCATTGAAAAAAGCTTCTATTACCGCAGAAGTTACTATTCGGTTATCATAATTCCTTTTTAATATTCCTGTATCTTCTGCCGCGATAGTATTTAAATATGCCTCATCAAGCCAGTAGGGTTCTTCTGTTTGAAGATGCCGGCATGTGAGGCATAAGTAATATTTTATATTATATTTCTTTAGAATTTTTGCTTCAAAAACTTCTTTACAGTTATTTGAGCATATATTGCATTTCATAAAATAATCATAATGTTATTTCAGGATTTTGGCAACATCATCAGAAATAAGTTCTTTTGTCAGGCGGTAGCGATTATATAATTCTTCAAGAGGCACTCTGTCGGTAAACTCTTTTTTCCCGCCGTAATTCAGAACTTTCATATCGGAATTACCATAAAATCTTGCAATTTTTTCACCAAATCCTCCGTCAAGGATTCCATCTTCCAGAGTTATAACAACACTATGATTTTGCTTCAAATTCTCAAGAAGCTCTTCATCCAGACCGGTTATATAAAGCGGATTTATAAGGGTAGCATCAAAGCCGTATCTTTTTTTCAATTCCTCTTTCACCTCTTTTGCAAGACTGTAGAAATTTCCCAAACCAAGAATTGCAGCTTTTTCTCCTTGTTGTGTGACTTTGAATTTATTTAAAACAGAGTAGTCGGTTTTATCTTCTTTTCCGCTTGAAACGAACTGACCGAACGGTACTCTTATTGCAACAGGGTAATCTGTCTGCTTCAATGACCAATCAAGCATAGCGGTATATTCTTCCTTACATGTTGGTGCAAGGTAAACAATATTAGGAATATTACTTATTAGAGGAATATCAAATGAACCCAGGTGTGTTGCATCGCCGTTTGAAATTCCGCCCCAATGGACAAGCATTGTAATTGGAGAGTTGTTTAAACACAAATCCTGTGACATCTGATCGTAAGTTCTTTGTACAAATGAACTTAATATTGCAAGTATAGGCTTGGCTCCGCTTTTTGCAAGCGCAGAAGCATAAGCTACGGCATGTTCTTCTGCAATACCTACATCAGTGTACTGCTTGCCAAGCTTTTCTCTAAACTCATGAGTAAATCCATAAGCACCTGGTGTTGCAGGTGTAATTGCAACTATAGAGTTGTCACTTTTAGCTTTTTCAAGAATAAAATCGGTTGTTATTGTATTATAATCCTCTGTTGCTTCAACCGGAGAAGAAGGTTTATTATCAAGAGTTCCCGGCAAAATCCAGTGGAAGGCTTCTTTATTTTCTTCTGCAACAGCAAGTCCGTGTCCTTTGATTGTGTGCATATGTACAACAACAGGGTGATTTATATCTTTGACCTTTTTAAAAGTTTCAATAAGTTTTTCTATATTGTTCCCTTCATCAATGTAGTAATAATCAAATCCTAAAGATTTGAAGAAATTACATTCGCTTTTACCATTTGAATCCCTGAGGTCTTTAAGATTTTGGTAAAGTCCGCCCTGGTTTTCTGCAATTGACATATCATTGTCGTTTACAAGTATTATAATATTGCTTCCCAGAACGGCAGCGTTATTTAACCCTTCATAAGCTTCTCCTCCGCTGAGCGAGCCGTCGCCTATAAGAGCAATTATATTCTCTTTCCCGCCTCTGAGATCGCGTGCTTTTGCTAATCCGGCAGCCAAACTTACAGAGGTTGAGGTATGTCCGACTTTAAAAATATCATGAGGGCTTTCCTCCGGAGCAGTATAGCCTGTATATTTGTGGTACATTTCGGGATTTGTAAATCCTTCTTTCCTTCCGGTAAGCATTTTATGCGGGTAGCACTGATGAGAAACATCAAAAATAATTTTGTCCTGTGGAGAATTGAAAACATAGTGCAGTGCAATCGTAGCTTCAATAATCCCAAGGTTAGGTCCCATGTGCCCGCCTGTGGTGTTAACTTTTTTTATAATAAGCTCCCTCATCTCATCTGCAAGCATATCTAACTCTTTAACTGGAACTTTTTTTAAATCATCAGGGGTGTTAATTTTGTCTAAAATCATACTGAATTAATCTCCTTTTCTGTTGTTTTCAAGATAACATTTATATTTTACAACCTGAGAGCAGCTATCAGTCAAGCCCTTAATTTAAATTTAATTAGCACCTTTTTATGAATGCTTATCAAAACTATTAAATGTGTACACATTACTGGCTAAAAAGTAAATATTTTTTGAAGAATATCAAAGCAGAAGAGGGGGGAAGCTTGTAATAAAAAAACTCACTTCAATCCTCTTTTTTATGATTGTTTATATCAGGATTAATACTTTCGGAAAAAGCTTCATTGACGAAATCATGAAGCAAATGATATAATAGTTTATTACCGCTCATAATCTTGAAATATAAGTAGCACGCAAAAGGGTATAAAAGTACCTTTATTTTACAATGAAAAAAAAAGAGGTGATGCCTATGAAAAATTAAGTGTAAACCAATAATTTATTTTTAATTAAATGAGAAAATTTGCTTCAAGAATAAATAAAACGGCAAATAAAGCAGGCCCAATGGATAGTAAAAGTCCGGTAAAGAAAAGAACTGAATATAAAATATCTAAGAATTTTGGCAGCTTGATGGGAAAATTAAATTTAAAATGAAAATATTTATTAATAACAAAGGTTCTGATTAATATTTCAATTATTGCAAATCCATAAGAAAGTAAAACAGCAACTGCCCAGAGAAAGATCCTAGCAAAATCGGCAAGTTCCGGAGGTAAGTCTGTTGTGAAGCAAATATAAATAGCCCTCCAGAATAGGACACTAAGTGCTGCTGCTATATTCAGGAAAAAAAATTTTCTGATTTGCAAGAATTTCATAACCGGATATTACTACAAATATAAATTGAAAGGAAGGAAAAACAAAATGAAAAAATTATACGATGAAATTAAAAAATTTAGTGAGATGTCCACCAATAAGCAAAAACAAGAAGAGTTTAAAGCCGAAATGGTAAGAAAGACCTGGGAATATCAGAAAAAGTTCGGGTTTGAAACAAGCCCGCGTCAAGGTCATGAGTTTTGGAATAATGAGGCTGATGCGTTTAAACATGCCTTTGGAAGTGCACAAATGGCTTTGGATATGGGACGCTTTGGTAGTCTTATAGGTGATATACATCATGAATTTATAACCCCAAATAATCCGCAAGATGAGTGGAACATGGACTCTTGGAATAATGATGCAGGGCGAGAAATTGCGGAAGAAATAAAAAAAGAGTATGGAAAAAATTTCGCCAAGCTCTCAGATAAAGAAAAAGATGCAATTATTGCAGCAAAAGTTATGATGAAAATGCGAAACGGTGAATTGATTAAGCATCCATCAGATAATAGAAAATTTAAAGGATTTTTTGAAAATCTATTTTACAAACAGAGTACAACAACAGGCGGAGCGACACCAATAACAAATGTGTTTACTGCTGACCAAATCGGAGATATGACATCGGAAGAATTTATGCGAAATGAACCCGAAATCATGCAGCAATTAAAAGACGGTCTAATAAAATCCGAAACCCCTGAAGTAGATTACAGCGGCTACCTGAATCCAGTAAGCGGCAATAGCAAAATCTTTTCCCGGGAAGTAATCTCTCAAATGACAGGTGATGAATACTTAGCAAACGAACCGGAAATCATGGCACAGTTGCAATCAATCGGAGTCCCAACCGAAAATGAACTTCACACCGCAAGCCTGAGAGGAGGAACGATTTATGTCAAACCTTACACCCGAAGCGACGGAACTGAAGTACGAGGGTATTACCGCTCAGTATAAATGTCGAAACGTAGTGATTGATATTCGACCAATTGCTATCACAAATATTACACAAAACTCTAAAAAACACCTAAATTCAGAATTAAAAAAGAGGGCTAAATCCAGCCCTCTTTTTTAATCTAGGCTGTAGTAGACTAGTCTTGGATTTCCTCCACACCCGAATAATCTCACATCTGAGCCTTTGGCTCAGTCTCTTCAATATTCTCGCTATCCGAACTAGCACTATGTGTGACGTCCCTCTGGAAATCCGCCGAACCTCCAAATGTGCTTCTTGCCCTACTACTTCAAAATAAAAAGGATGATAACATAAGTCATCATCCTTTTTATATGGGCCGCAGTGGACTCGAACCACCGACCTCACCCTTATCAGGGGTGCGCTCTAACCACCTGAGCTAGCAGCCCGCATTTGGCAATTTTTAATGTAGCATGAACATTTTTTAAAATCAAGAACTTTTTTTAATTTATTTTAGCGGGTTATTGACATATGTGTTAAACCAAACTAAATTGAGGTTATGTTTGATAGAAATTTAAATAAACTCGCAAGAATTTTAAAAGAAAATAAACTTGTTATTGCAACCGCAGAATCCTGTACAGGCGGGCTTTTAAGCTCAAGACTTACCGATGTTTCGGGAAGTTCTGATTTTGTAAAACTGAATTTTGTCACCTATGCAAATGAAGCAAAAGAAGAAATTCTTAATGTTCCGCATGAAATACTTGAGAGCTATGGTGCTGTTAGTTCACAATGTGCCGAGGCAATGGCAAAAGGACTTAGGAAACGTACAGGGTGCGATATTGCGCTTTGTACAACAGGAATTGCCGGTCCTGCCGGCGGAAGCAGGGAAAAACCTGTCGGACTTATGTATGTTTCTGCATTTTACAAAGATAAAATGCTATTAAAAGAAATAAAATTGTGCCCGAAAATTCCGCGTAAGCTCATGAAGTTTCTGTTTACGCAAAAAGCTATTGATGCTGCTCTTGAGGTTTTAAAGTAATTATCTTGCTACGATTTGTGCAAGAATTTCAGGGCAGCGGTTTATCAGCAAATCCGCAAAATCTCGTGCGTCAATCTGGGTTATTACAATTCCCAGCAGGTCATTAGGAAGTTCTTTCAGCATTTTTATTTTTTCTTCAGGTTCAAGAACATCCATGGCTTTTACAACTTCCGGCTGCTGCTTATATGTGTTAATCATGTTTGTGTAAGCATGCGCATCAAATTCCTGATAAAGGTCTTTGTCATGTTTTGTTAAACCAAGTGTCACCTGTTTTTTTGCAATAGGCTGCATAGATAGTAGTGCATTTTTGAAATCAAGCGGATTAAGGTCATCGAGCTGGTCAATCATTGCAATCTGATTTGTATCCTGCACAGGCTTGCCGGTTACATTTTCCAGCATTTGTGCAATATATGCCGGCTGGATGCTTTTCATTTGTTCAAGAATCTTATTTTTTTCAACATCTGTACTTGTTAAAACTTTATTTAACTGTTCTTCCGGCAGATATTCAATAATTTCTTCCTGTGAAAACATCTGGAATACTGTATTAACCAACTGTTCCGGAGGAACAGATTCAAGCATTTTGAGTAGTTTATCCTGTGTAAAATATTTGAGCCCTTCTGTTAAATCGCTTTCTTCCATTACAGGCAGAAATATTGACATCTGGTCAGCGGTCATTTCGCTGAGGATTTCCAGTTTGTTGCTTGGATCAGAAAGTTTGAATATTTTTACCAGTTTTTCAACGTTTGTGAATAATTCTGTAGCAAATTCAACTGCCTGCGAATTACCTGCTTCTGCTTCTGCTTCGACAATTTCTTCGACGCTCATAGTGCCGTACTGAATCATCCTGCTTTCAGGAATGTTCAGTCTCTGCATTAATGTAATCATGTCAGCATCGATAATAATCATGTGAATTTGCCTCTCTTATTAATAATAACGGTTTTGTTTCATCAAAAATTCAATATTTTAAATATTTGTAACGTTTGTTAATAATTATTTTGTAACATGTCATTTTCTTTTGGGGTTTTGTTGTTATATCATGATGTTTAAAATTGAGGAGTTAGGCATGGCACCTGTTAAGGAAAAAAGAAACAATCACGAAACAAATCTTCTGCCCCAGAATATTGAAGCCGAAGAGGCAGTATTAGGCGCAATACTTGTAAATCCGCGGGTTATTACAAAGGTTGTTGAAACCCTGCGGCCTGAAAGTTTTTATAAACCGGCGCACAGATATATTTACGAAGCAATGATTCAGCTTTTTAACCAGAACGAAAAGATTGATATAATTTCTGTTTCTGATGTGCTGAGTTATAACTCCAAACTGGATTCTGTTGGCGGCAGGGCTTTTATCAACGATTTAAGCTATAACGCAATTACAACATCAAATATTGAGTATTATTCAAAAATTATTCAGGAAAAAGCTATAAAAAGAGCCTTGATTAATGCGGGTTCAGAAATAGTATCTTTTGGATACGATATGAATCCTATTGATACATCGCTTGATTGTGCTGAAAAGCTTATTTTTGACATAGCTTCCCGTAAGGCAACTACAGAGCTTGTTCATGTTAAAGATCTTGTTTTAAATACTTATGAAAATATTGAATACAGATACAACCATCAGGATGAGCTTTTGGGTACTCCAACGGGATTTTTTGACTTAGATGCCTGCCTGAACGGGCTGCAAAAATCAGACTTGATAATTCTTGCTGCACGTCCTGCGATGGGTAAAACTGCTTTCGCGCTTAATATTGCCCAAAATGTTGCGATAAGAGCCAAGACCCCTGTTGCAATATTTTCTCTTGAAATGTCAAAGCAGCAGCTTGTTCAGCGTATGTTGTGTTCGGAAGCTGAAATTGATTCACAGAGAATGAAAACAGGTAAAATGCAGAGCAAGGATTGGGAAAAGCTTGCTGATGCAATGAATTCTTTTGCACAGGCTCCGATATATATTGATGATACCAGCGGTTGTACAATCACTGACATAAGGGCAAAGTGCAGAAGATTAAAAATGGAAGAGAAAAATCTCGGACTTGTCTTAATTGATTATCTTCAGCTTATGGAAGGCAACGGCAGAGAGGATCGTATGCAGCAGATTTCAGCCATATCAAGAGGCCTGAAAATCCTTGCAAAAGAGCTGGATGTACCTGTTATAGCACTTTCCCAGCTTTCGCGTGCGGTTGAGAGCAGAACTGATAAAAGACCGATGCTTTCAGACTTGAGAGAATCAGGTTCAATCGAGCAGGATGCTGATATTGTAATGTTTATTTATCGTGATGAATACTACAGAAAAGCTGACGGCGAAGAAGATGAAGCAATCAAGGCCGCAAACAAGGGAGAGTCCGAGATTATCGTTGCAAAACACAGAAACGGCGGACTTGCAACCGTTAAGCTTCTGTTCCAGGGTAATATTACTAAATTCAAAAATCCGCTTAAAACTGATGCGTTTTAGCGTTAGTGAGCTAAAGCCTGGGCATGGGCGGCAGGGATACAGGTGACCTGTGGTCAGGCATGACAAGTGCAGCGAAAACCCTACCTGCAGCTTCCCCAAGTGCGAGCGGGGCGGATAATTTGATGTATTTGGTTAACCGGATGAGCTTTTCCTGTAAGCGTTTGTTTCTGGAAAACAAATACCGCATTTTAGTACAAATTCAGCATATCACCTAAAATTATGTCATATTTGCTTGGATTGAATTTCATAAAACCGCCTGCCGGTGTAAAGGTCATTTCGCCAAAGTAAATTCTGCCATTGATGTTATGAAGGTCAACGCGTACAAACTTGAAATCTGCGGAAAGTTTTCTTGCGATTGATAACATTTCGTCAAAATTTTCAGGCTTTGGAATTTCTTCTCTGTGGAGTTTTTCTCCGTAATTAAAATGGCAGTTTTTCCAGTTTTTGTCAAACATGGTGCATTCAATTCTGTCAGAGCGTTTTCCCGAAGCAAACAGGACAAATTCAGGTTCCCCGTTAAAGCAGAAAAAGAGGTATTCAAAAAGTTCATTGGTATTTTTCAGATATTCTTCGGTGAAGAGTTTTGGCTTAATATCTTTGTAATGCAGCTCAAAGCGGCTTTTGTAAGCATGATTTGTATGGAGAAATCTGTCAAAACGGCGGGCATCTTTTATCATATCAGGTTTTCCGCCTTCGATTACAAGAAGCTGCATATTGCATCCATGGTTAGCTTTGATTACATATTCTTTAGGAAGTGATGAAAAATCAATTTCATCAAAGGAATTATAAGTGCCGTAGATTTTTTTCAGATATTTGCTGCCGATTTTTTCTTTCACCCATTCTCTTACAAGAAGCTTGTCTGCGAGCATGGTTTTAATTGGTGTACAGTCATATAGTTTTAGCCATTGAATTTTTTCTGTAAAAAGACGCGGATTTTTTATATTTAGAACTCTGTGCATTTTCCAGAAATATTGTTTTTGAATACCACGTTTAATATCTTGTTGAGTATATTTAAAATACTTTTTGTCAAGATCATCACATAAGACAAAATCATGTCCTAAAATAGTTAATACTTCTTTGTTATACTCTCTTTTACGCTTGAAAACTTCCATATCCATATCCTTTAAATAGTGAAGCAGCCGGATGACCGGCTGCTTCTGTAAAGTTTCGATAAATAACCAGAAATCTAGCCTTCGCTGTCAGCATCCTCATCTGTGCTAGGTGCTGTAGTTTCTTTTTTAGTTGACATAACCTTTTCTCCTATCTTAATTTCCATCTCGACCTGATAAATAATCTAAAACATAATATTTTTTTAAATTATCTACCTTTTAATATTTACATTAGCATATTAAAGATAATAAGTCAATACTAAATATTATCTTTTATATTGTTTTATTTAAAATTTATACAATCTAAAATATACTATACGGAGAGAGTTATGGCAGATTTAAAAGTATTGTTTGGCAAAAGAGTAAAAAAGTTTAGACAAAAGGCTAAATTTTCACAGGAAGAACTTGCTGAAAAAATAGGTATTGCTGTAACAAATATGGGAAAAATAGAACGCGGTGAAAGTTTTGTTACCGCATCAACTCTGGAAAAGCTTGCTGAAGTTTTAAATGTTGATGTTAAAGATTTGTTTGATTTTGAATCGTATAAATCTATTGATGATATGAGAAATGAATTAAATCTGGATTTGCAGAAAGAGTCTAATGTTTATTTGATTTATAAACTATACAAAATGTTTGTAAATGAATAACTTTTTTTATGGTATAATTAGAGCCTTATTGATTGATTAGGGAGAGTAAAATGACATTTGATAAAATAACTGATTATGTGAAAAAACACGCCGAGTTTTTTACAATATTAGGATTGTGCGTGCTTTTTTACTTTATATTTTTCCATAATATCGGCAGTTACGCGCTTATGGATGTTGATGAAACACGATACGTATCAATGGCAAGAGATATGTATAATACTAAGGACTTTATGACTTTGTATTTGAACGGAGAGTATTTCTTTGAAAAACCGCCTTTGTATTTCTGGGTTGAGTGCTTGTCGTTTGCCTTTTTTAATAAGGTTAACGAATTTACGGCGCGTTTTCCTGTTGCAATGTGCGGGATGCTGACTTCGTTTCTGGTTTATTTTGCTGGTAGAAAACAGGTTTCAAGAGAATACGGAGTTGTTGCATCCTTGGTGCTTGCAACATGTTTTGAATATGTAATCCTTGCAAAGTTTGCTATTCTTGACATTGTGGTTGCTGCTTGCGTTGGGTTTTCTATTATGTGCGGATTTAAAACATTTTTCTGCGCTGAAGAAAATAAAAAATTTTTCTGGTGGCTTTTCTATATTTTTTCAGGACTTGCTGTTATGGCAAAAGGGCTGCCGGGTTTTGTCGCTCCTTTCGGAACCATGTTTATTGCATGTCTTTTGACAAAAAAGGTAAAAGAGGGTTTTAAGCCGCAATATTTCGGCATTGGTATTATTTTATTTCTGTTATTTGTACTGCCTTGGCATATGATTATGCTTAAGATGCACGATCCGATGTTTTATGAAGAATATATTATTAAGCATCACCTTGAAAGATTTTTAAATTCTAATGAAATTGACAGAGCACAGCCGTTCTGGTTCTATATTGTTACATTATGCTGGGGGCTGATACCTTGGATTTTCTCGGCTATTGCTGTTATTATTGCAAAATTAAGAAAGTTTAATTTTAAAAAACTGAAAGATATAAAAGTTAATATTGACTTTGACCGCTTTACAAATCCACAGAAATTTTTGTTTTTAAACTGGGTGGCATTTTTATTTATCATGCTTTTCTTTTCCTCATCAAAGACAAAGCTGATAACTTATATTCTGCCGGCATATGTATTTGCTGCACCGATAATAGGCTTTATATGGTACAACTACATTAAAACAGGAGAGCGTAAAACTGCAATAAATCTTTCGGTATACATCTGGGGCGGTTTTTGTATTCTTGCCGGTATTACTGCAATGTTTGCACAGTACTATCTTCCGGCTCAGCTTTATGCAGATATTCTGCCGGCAAAATGGCTATGTATTTCTATTGTTCTATTTTCAGGAATTTCCAGCATATTATGCGCGATTAAGGACAAAAGGCGCGGGGTATTTTTTACATATGTAATCTTTACTCTACTTGTGTCTGCTTTTTGCACAAAATTATTCTTTGAGATTGATTACAAATTCGGACAGGACGATTTGATGAAGTTTGCAAAATATGCAAGAAGCAAGAGGACAGAACTGGTTTCCTTCGGTGATACAAGAAGATACTCGCTGCTGTACTACTCAGGCTATCATATTGATTACATTGAACAGACAACTACTGATAATCTTGAGGAAGAACTTGAGAAAAAGGATTCTTATATTTCTATAAGAAAAAAATATCTTGACCAATATGCAAAAAATCTGGATTATGATGTTGTAATCGAAGGACGCAAGTACGTTTTAATCAAGAGTAAATAATGCTTAAGAGGTATGAAGAATTTTTAAAAGAGGTTGACCGGGAACTTAACGGGTATTTCAAAGACCAGCAGCAATACATCAAATGCCGTCAGGGCTGTGTTGACTGCTGTACTTTGGGGGAATATCCGTTTTCCCGTCTGGAGGCTGAGTATTTGATGCAGGGATTTCAAGGCCTGCCAAAAGATACGCGTGATGCCATCAGGGAAAATATAAGGCAGATTAAGCTTCAAAAAGAAAACTTCTACAACTCTGCAGCCGGCTCCAATAAAAGCAGGCAAACTTCCGGCGGCATCTGTGATGTTGGGTCTGCAAGGTTTTTATATAAATGTCCTTTTCTTATTAATAATCTCTGTTCGCTTTATTCACGACGGGGGCTAACATGCCGCATGTTCGGGCTTGCGTATCTCAGTGGAGGGCGGATTATTCTGCCTGAATGCGCTAATTCCGGGCTGAACTACTGTGAAGTTTTTGACAAATCTACAGGCATGGTTAACCTGCAGAATCCTGTTAAGAAAAATTTAAATATAACCACTTGGCTAAATAGTGATTTAGCAGAAAAATATGCCCTTGAGGCAGGTGAAATCAGGACTTTAATTGATTGGTTTTAGTATATCCTATGAATATAAAATACTTTCCAATTTTATATGTTTATGATATAATTATCTATGTTGATATTACCCCATAAACCATAAGTATTCTCTTATGGCATATTTTAACCCCAAATATCAGGAGAAACTCACATTGAGAAAAAAAATAATTGTTATGTATGCAATTACAGCCCTTTATTTAGCCGCTTCTTCAGCTCCGGCACTTTCAATTGAAACTGCGGGTAAAATTTCTCAAACGGAAGCTATGTCATCTGAAGTTTATTTCAGAAGCGGGTTATCAAAGGCGCGTATAAAAGATTATGTTGGGGCAATTGCGGATTTTTCAAAATCACTGGAACAGGATAATAACAGCGTTAGCGCATACTGGGCAAGAGGTCTTGCAAAAACCCAGATTGGCGATTTTTCCGGTGCTATAGATGATTTTAACAGTGTTCTCAATGTCAGCCCGGCTGCCGAAAATGTTTATTATATGCGTGCACTTGCGCTTAAAGAAATGAAAGATTATACAAATGCGATTGAGGATTTTAACAGGGAGCTTATGTATAATCCGCAGAATGAAAATGCTTATCTTAACCGCGGCATGTGCAAAAAAGAGTTAGGACAGTATGAAGATGCTATCAATGACTTTAATATAGTTCTGAAAATTAATCCTAACAATATAGATGCCTATTACAACAGGGCAGGTGCAAAATGGCCGCTTGAAGATTTTAAAGGTGCTGAAGAGGATTATACAGCAGTTATAAATTTCAACAAGCATTATGCAAATGCGTATTACAACCGCGGTTGCGTGAGATATAATCTGAGTAATTACCAAGGCGCTGTTCAGGATTTTTCTATTGCTATTGATCTCAACAATGAAGATATGGAATCATATTTCCTGCGCGGACTTTCCAGACTGTTTACGGAAGAGTTCGCAAAATCCATTGAGGATTTGGAATATGCAAGAAAACTTTCACTTGCTAAAGAAAACTACAAAATGTATGAAGGTATAATGGACTTTATTAAGATAGTACAGGAAGCACAATGAAAAAGAGAAAAAGCAGGAACCTGAGTTCCTGCTTTATTTTTAATTTGTTTATTTTTTTTAATGTAAATATCTTACATACAGGTAAACTGAGCTTAACGCAAGTGAAATAAATGTTGCAAGCGCACCGTATTTCATAAATCTCATAAATGAAATAGGATGTCCTTTAACAGTTGAAGTTTCACTAACGATTACGTTAGCAGCAGCCCCGATGATTGTAAGGTTTCCTCCAAGGCATGCTCCGAGTGAAAGCGCCCACCATAAAGGATGATGACCTTCGCCAGCATATGGTATTGTATGCTGAACCTGTGAAATCAGCGGTGCCATAGTCGCTGTATACGGAATATTGTCAATTATACCGGACAAAATTCCTGACCCCCACAATATGAACATTGTAGCAGCACTAAGGCTTCCGTTTGTAAGCTCAATCAATTTATCTGCTAAAAAGCTTATGCCGCCGTTTGCCTCAAATCCGCCTATGATTATGAATAAACCTACAAAGAAAAATATTGTCAGCCATTCTACATCTCTGTATATTTCTTTCGGTTTTTCAAATAAAAGCAGGAATGATGCCCCGGCAACTGCAAACGCATAAGCCGGAATGCCGGTAATATCATGTGTTACAAAACCAAGAATTACAAGTACAAGTGTAATCATTGATCTTATCATAAGTTTTTTGTCTGTAATTGTCTTTGAGTTATCCAGATTGGCAATATGTGCCATTTTTTCAGGCGTTGCTTTCAGGCTTTTTCTGAACATAAAAGTAAGAACAGCAACAACCACAATAAAGATTAATGCAATAATTCCGGTAAGTTCATTTACAAAATCCATAAAGCTTAAACCTGCTTTTGCACCGATAATGATATTAGGCGGGTCACCGATAAGAGTTGCTGTTCCGCCAATATTTGAAGCAAGCACCTCTGTAATTAAAAACGGTACAGGATCAGTGTCAAATTCTTTTGCAATAACAAAAGTTACAGGCATCATAAGTACAACGGTTGTAACGTTATCTAAAAATGCCGATGCAACAGCCGTAAATGCCGCAAGTACAAATAAAACTAATTTCGGATGTCCTTTTGTACACTTTAAAAGTTCCACAGCCATCCATTTAAATACCCCGCTGCGGCTTGAAATATGTACAATAATCATCATGCCGATAAGCAAAAAGATTACCTCAAAGGATACATAATCAAAAACCGACCGGATATAAACACCGGCTTCCTTGTCAAGATGCCCGTGAAAAGGAAGCAGCCCGAGAAGCAGCGTCAGTGAAGCCCCGACAAGCGCTACAACGGATTTTTGAATTTTCTCAGTTGCAATAAAAATATAAGCAACGAGTAAGATTGCGCCGGAAATAACCATTCCATGCATCGATACTAAATTTTCTAACATTTTTTACCCCCATGTTATCTGAATTTCTTTAGTTTTTTCAATATTAACATAAACATAATTGTAAAACATGTTTACAATAGGGTTTAAAAACAGATTAAAAAATGATATACTACAAATATAGTAAATTGTTTTGTGGTAGAAAGGATTTCATTATCAGCATACAGCCATCTAAATGGCGTATTGTATTTTATCGTGTATAAAGTAAAATTATTTTAAGTAATGTTAATTTTAACATTTTATTTAACAATAAAAAATGTTTATAGTTTTTAAAAACAACAGGTGTAGGCAGGTCAAACATTGGAAAAAAATCTGAAACAAGAAAATAAAGAAATAATGGATGAAGTGTCTAAAAACCCTCAAACAGTCAGGGTTTCAAATCCTATTGCAAAGAATAGTGCACCTGATGTAATAGAAAAGAAAAAAGTTCCTGCCAGACGCAAAAAAGCTACAGCTGCCTCACCTTCAAAAATTTCAGAGCTGAAACCTGCCATTAGCAATCCGTTGACAAGAGATGCAGGGATTGTAGCTCGTATTAATAACTTTACTGTAAGCAAAACTTCCAACAAACTATATGGGGGGTATTTAACAAATTCTCTTTCTGCCGGAAAAGTTGTAGATTATTCCGAGCTTATACAGTATCTGAATTTATCTTTGCAGAATAAGAAGACAACGCATGACCTGTTTACTGTATTACACAATGTATTTGTAGAGAAGCTGAACTGTATATTTACAGCGTTCGGGGTTTTTCACGAAAAATCTAAATGTATAAATTTGAAACTTTTAAACAAGATGGGCGGAACATACTCATCCAAGATTTTTTTATCTGATAGTGAAAACCCTGTGGTGGAATGTTTCAAGACATCCGCAGCTGTGCTTAAAAACAATAATAAATTTTTAAATATTCCATACACACCGGATTCTTCGGCTATTGTTCTCCCCCTGGTTTCAATAAACCAGACTGTAGGAGTAATGATTTTAGGCAAAGAAAATCTTGATTGTAATATGGGATTTTTATCCTTTATTGCAAATTATGCTGCAATGTTTATTCATAATATTGACCTGCTTGAAAAGACAAATATGTATGCCAATACGGATACTCTGACGGGATTATATAACCACAGAGGATTTCAGGAAGTTCTTGCCGGCGAAATACAAAAAGCCGCCCAGAACGGAACGGACCTTTCCATTGTTATGTTTGACATAAATAACATTTCCAAAATCAATAGAGAGCTCGGGCACGCTAAGGGTGATGAAGTGATTAAGCTTCTTGCCGAGAAAGTTAAACAGAATATGCGTTCAACTGATAAAGCAGGCAGATACGGCAGCGATGAGATAGCTATAATTCTTCCTAATACTACAACCGCTGATGCAAAATACCTTGCTGAATATATAACATACACCCTCTCCTGCTGTTTTGTTGATGATGTGGGACCTGTTAAAGTTTCGGTCGGAATTTCAACTTATCCGGAATCAACACAGGATCAGGAAAAACTTCTTATTTTAACAGAACAGGCTGTTTATATTTCAAAAGCAAGAGGTTACAAAGAAGGCATGTCTGCAATAGTAAGCTCTTCAGATTTCAATTTCTGGGACGATGCCGCTCTTAATTCTTTTGCAGAAGTTATTGCTAAACGACATGCTCAGCTTGGAATAAATTTTGAAGAAGAACTTGTTCATAAATTCAACAGTGAACAAATTATCTCGCAAAATCACTTAATGGAACTTGCAAATTCTCTTGCAGGTGCTATTGATGCAAAAGATCCTTACACTAAAGGTCATTCTACATCTGTTTCAAGATACTCGGAAGCGCTTGCAAGAGCTATTAATCTTCCTGAAGATGAAGTCCAGAGAATTACGCTGGGAGCCCTGCTACATGATGTAGGCAAAATAGGTATTCCCGAAAATGTTTTGAAAAAACCCGGCAAGCTAGAAGGCGAAGAATGGGAGATTATGAAACAGCACCCTGTAATCGGTGCTGAAAAGGTTCTTATGCCTAACGAAGCTCTTAGAGATTTAATCCCTATAGTAAAATATCACCACGAACATATTGACGGCTCAGGTTATCCGGAAAAACTTAAAGGCGATGAAATTCCTCTGGCTGCAAGAATTGTTGCCGTAGCCGACACCTTCCATGCTCTTATAAGCGACAGACCATACAGAAAAGGAATGAGTATTGATAAGGCCTGTGAAATCTTAAAAGACGGTGCCGGTAAACTATGGGATAGAGATCTGGTGCGTCATTTTATTTCTATTGCCCCTTCATTGTCGACTATAATATAGAAATATCGGGCATTTGGACAATAACCACTTGCATAATTTTGCGTTATAGAGTATAATGAGCGGATAAGGATATTAAGATTCCTTAGAAGTACTAAATCAGGAGAATGCAAAAATGTACCAAGATGAAAAACTAGTATGTGAAGACTGCGGAGCAGAATTTGTCTTCACAGTGGGCGAGCAGGAATTCTATGCAGAAAAAGGACTTGTAAACAAGCCTAAAAGATGCCCGGATTGCAGAAAAAAACGCAGACAGAACAACAGAAGACAAAGAAGAATGTATGATGCTGTTTGTTCAAAATGCGGTGCTCAAACACAAGTTCCGTTCAAACCTATCCCTGGGAAAGAAGTTTATTGCAAAGACTGCTTCAGCCAGGTCGCATCAGAAGTTTAATATATTTAAAATTACATAATATAATAAAGTTTTGAAGAAAGAACCGGTAATGATTATGCCGGTTCTTTCTTAGTTTTTCTTTATAATTTCTTGAAAAAAAGAATAAAATCTTATAAAATTATTTAAAAAAGTGAGGTCATATGAGTAATATTCAAAAACGAATTTTGATAGTTGACGATGACGACGAAATAAGAGAACTGCTTGAATTTGATGTTTCGCAGAGCGGTTACTTTGTAGATACGGCGCGTGACGGTCTGGAAGGGTTGAATAAGGCTTTGAATAACTCGTATGATTTAATTCTGCTTGATGTGATGATGCCTAAGATGAACGGGTTTGATGTTGCAAAAAATATCAGACAGGCTAAGCTTGCTATACCTATTTTAATGCTGACAGCAAAAGGAACTATTGATGATAAGACAGAAGGCTTTGACTGCGGTGCTGATGATTATCTGGTAAAACCTTTTGATATTCAGGAAGTACTTTTGAGAATAAAGGTGCTTTTGCGAAGAAATAATATGGAAGAAGATACAACATCGCTTTCTGATGAAATTCTTCATGCAGGAGATATTCAGATATTCCCGGAAACTCTTGAGTGCATTGTTGTAAATAAAAAAACTAAATTAACTCCTACAGAGTTTGAGATTTTGTACAGCCTTATGCAGCATTTTAATAATCCAGTTACTCTTGCTACCCTTCTTGATGAAGTATGGGGTTATGACAGCAATGAGGACGTTAGAATGCTCAGGGTTCATGTCGGAGGCTTGCGAAATAAAATTGAACCTGATGCTAAGAAACCAAGATATTTGCATACCGTAACTAATGTCGGATATAAGCTTACTCCGTTTGCGGAAGGTTAAGTATGAGATTTTTTAAATTTAAAAGATTGAAGATTGTTGAACAAATAGGAATTGTATTTCTTTTTTCTGTATTAATTCCTATGACAGTCAGCGGGTTTATTATCAACAATGTAAACCAGCATTCCATGCGTTATCAACTTAGAGAATCGGCTGTGCTTATAGCAAATATGGTATCGGATGAGATAGATTTTTTCTCAAATACAATTAACGGTAATCTTGAACAGATTGCATTTTCGCTTAAATATCTTCCTAACCTTAGGCAGAGAGAAAACTATTTAAAAAGAATTTCTTCAAGTTTTGATAACTGTGAAAAAATTGAAATTGTAAAGTCGAAACAGGAACTGCAAACAATCCATGATGAAAATCTTAAATATAATAAAGCAACTGTTTCAATCCCGCTGGACAGCAAAAGTTTTCTTGTAGCTACTTACACCCTTGAAAGCTTGCAGGATGAACTTTTTCAGTCGCTAAAAGATGATGCGCGCCAGATTTATGTAATGACTGATGATGGAAAGCTTATTGCATCACATAATTATACAGATAGTGTTTTTAAAGAAACTCTTGCTCTGCTTCCACAAAAGATGAAGGTGGATACACCGGTTATTTTCGGGGATGTAAAGAACCAGCCTCTTGTATATGTGCATAAGAAAAATCCTGCTATTACAATTATTGTAAATACAACAGAAAAAGTTACAAACAGAACAATTAACGAAAACAGAGCAAAGATTATTTTATCAATTCTGTTTGCTATCTTTGTAATTATTTTTGTTACTGCACTTTATATCTATTATCTTTATATTAATATCAGACAGTTATTTAAAGGTATAATTGCTATTTCCAAAGGGAATTATGAGCGTCAAATAAGACTTTTGACAACTGCATTTACACCTCATGAGATTGTTTTTCTGGCATTTGAATTTAACCGTATGGCGGGCGAGATTCATAAATCTTACCTTCAGTTAAAGAAAAATAACGTTGAATTGAAAAAGCTTAATGAGTTTCGTACAAATCTTATTGATACGGTAAGCCATGAACTGCGCACCCCTCTAACAAGTATTCAGGGGTATACCTCAAGGCTGTTAAGACAGGATATAAAAATTGATGAAGAAACAAGACATAAGTCTTTGAGAATAATTAAAGAACAATCAGAAAGGCTTAAACGTCTTATTGAAGATTTGCTTACAATTCCTGACATAGAAGGTATGCGCCTGAGAACAAATGAAGAATCTGTATGGCTGCCGGAAGTTATGGAAACAGCAAGGCTGCTTGTAAAGAATAAAGAAAATAAAGAGATTGTGATTAATATAAAGGAAGACTTTGCCAACGTTCTTGGTGATAAGAACAGGCTTGAGCAGGTGTTTGTAAACCTTATTGAAAACGCGGTTAAATATGCCTATCCGGACACACAGATTACAGTTGATGGTGTTGTGGAAAAAGATTGTGCCAGGATTTTTGTACGAAATGAATGCGATGTGATTCCAGCGGACAAGCTTCAAAAGTTATTTGAAAAATTTATAAGACTGGATGATAATACCACAAGAACAACACGTGGCACCGGCTTAGGGTTGTTTATTGTAAAGGGGCTTGTAGAGGCTATGCAGGGTCAGATAAAACTTCATTCTGATAAAGAGTGCGGTTTTTGTGTGGAGGTTATCCTCAGACTGGCAAAAGATGAGGTAATGGCAGGTGCATAGAGCAATTGAGGCAGCAAAGAGTGCAAAAGGCGAGATTTCTGTAGGTGCTGTTGTTGTAAAAAACGGTATAGTTATTTCATCAGCCTGTAACAGAAAGGAAGCTTTGCAGGATGTAACCGCGCATGCTGAAATTCTTGCTATAAGAGAGGCTGAACAGAAACTTGGCGGGTGGCGTTTAGATGATTGCGAAATGTATGTTACGCTTGAACCCTGTCCGATGTGTGCATGGGCTATAATCCAATCAAGGCTTAAGGCTGTGTATTTCGGGTCATATGATAAAAATTACGGCGCTCTGGGCTCTGCTGCTGATTTGCGCACGCTTACCGCTTCAAAGCTTAAGGTTTACGGCGGGATTATGGAAGAAGAATGTGATAAATTGTTGGAAGAATGTTTTAAGGAGCTTAGATGATTACAAAAGTTGAGTTGGAAAAACTGGTAAAAGAGTATGAAACAGAAGATTTTATCAAAGATGATCCCGTAAGGTTTCCTAACAGGTTTACGGAGAAAAAAGATATTGAAATAGCAGGTTTTATTGCATCGCTTGTTGCATACGGCAGAAGAGATGTTTTTATCAAAAAACTTAATACACTTTTTGAACTTGCACAAAATGAACCTTTAAATTTTATAATGAATTTTGAGCCGGAAATCCTGGGGGATTTTAATTACCGTTTTGGAAAACCGGATGACTTTGCACAGATTTTTTCAATAATGCGAACTCTTTATGAGAAAGACGGAGGATTGGAAGAGTTGTTTAAATACGGTTATGAAACAAAACCAAACGGAAATATGTTTATACCCGTAACTGATTATTTTTATGCCAGAGCCAAAGAAAACTCCGGGCAGGGATTTTACTTTATGATACCTGATCCCAAAAAGGGCGGTGCAATGAAGCGTATGTGTATGTATCTCCGGTGGATGGTGAGAAAAGGTCCTGTTGATTTCGGTATATGGGATTTTATGCCGGTATCAGAGCTTCTTATTCCTCTTGATGTTCACGTTGCAAGAATTTCACGCGAGATGGGGCTTTTGACAAGAAATGCCAATGACTTTAAGGCTGTTCTTGAACTAACCGAAAATCTGAAAAAGTTTGACCCCGCAGATCCGGCAAAATATGATTTTGCAATGTTCGGTTACGGAGTCAATGAGAAATAATCTTATTTTGGCAGGTTTTTGAAATAATCCGGATCAGTCAAAGCCTTATAAGTACAGGACATACCGTTCATATTGCTTGTAGATGCCGGGCTGCAATACTGCGGATATTTGCTTAAGGGATACTGGGTTCCTTCAGCTCCCATAGGTATTACTTTTCCGTTGTCTTTTATATTAAATGAAAATACATCATGTCCCCAGGCGTTTGGCTTTTTATTAACACCGTTTACATCTACAGTTAAGACTATGCCGTAAGCAGAGTAGGCATCATTTGACATTAAAAGCATTTCGTCAGCCATCATATACAGTCCGTTATCAAAATAATCGCCATACGGTATTGTTCTGTTATTATATGCCTTGTATACTTTAGAATGTACATAATTTATATCGCCGGAAGTATCTCTGTCAAATATATTGCACTTGCTTTCTCCGCAGTTTACATATTTGCTGAAATATTTAACAAAATCCGGAAGAAATTTTGACGTGGTATTATGTGTCTGCGGGGTAACCGTCATCCCGTAATCAAAATCCATACGCTGTTTTGCTTGTTGTAAGACAGAATATGATTTTTGCAGTTTTGTCTCCAGCTCTTTATTTTGTGAATTATTAACCAGAGCCGGCAATGTCATAGCTGCGACCACGCCTATAATACCAAGAGTTATAAGAACTTCCGCTAAAGTAAAGGCATAACGGGATAATCCCAAAGCGTAAAAAAGCCCGCCGGCGCTATCTAAGCCCCCCCCCCCTCATAGGATTTGAAGCTATAAGTGTGTTTTGCATAAATTTATCCTCCTTTTTTCTTATTATATCATGAATATTTTTTCAATAAAAGTGTTATCCGTATTGGTATTAGTATATCTTTTCTCAAACACGCTCCCGCTCTGCTCCCGCTATCGTTTCGAAAAGATATACAGCTACCAATACTAATACTGGAAACGAGTTTATATAAAAATTTAATTATTAACCTCATTTATAAATGCTTCAACCCATTTTACAAGTGTAGAAATCTCATAAGGTTTAGGCAGGTATAAATCAGCGCCGGTATTTAATATCAGTTCTTTATCATGGAAAATTGAGGTTACAATCAACTTTGTATTTTTATATTTTGAATTTTTCCTGATACTTTTAGCTGCTTCAAGTCCTGATTTGTTTTCAACCGTTCCGGCATCAAGTATTATTATTGCAGGAATTTCATTATCCTTATTATGCTCTTTGAATTTTCTGAATGTTTCTGTTTCATACCCCTGCATATTTAAAATAGTTGTTAAAAGAAGTGTCATCGCATCATCAGGTTCAACAATTGTGATTTTTTTGTTGTAATTTTTTGTGTAAACAGCATCGTTGGCAGAAAGCTTGGCTCTTTCGATAAGGTAATTAGAGCGCGCCGGAAGGTTGGCAATATTATGGATACTAATTAATGAAGTTATTAGCTCTTGCGGGTCAGAATATTTTTTGTATTCGTTAGTGACAACCCCTATTGTTGTGTGCATAAAGTCAGAACGTTTCCCTGCCATATCATCGCCCTGTGTAATCATATAACCGCGTGCGGTGTCTGATTTTGAATAGAATTTTGGTGCAACTGTATCAAATGCAAAGGTTAAAAAATTGGCGATTTTTTCTGCTTTATACTGGTTTGTTATTACTAAAAATTCGTTTTCAGAGATACTTCCCAGAAAATCATCTTCATTAAGCGAAGAGGTTATAATTGCGGAATATGTCTGTAAAAGTTTATCTGATGCAAGTTTAGTATATGCTTCTCTGTAATTTTTAAAGTTTTCTATTGTTATATACAGGCATGCCCAGCCGGAGCTGCATGACAAAATCCTTTTTAGAGCCCGCATTGAATAATTTTTGTTAGGAAGCATTTTTTTCATATCAAGATTAGATTCAAACTCGCGCCGAAGATAAGCCTTTACTCTCATAACAAACTCTTCGGAGTTAACCGGTTCTGATATAAAATCATCTGCTCCGCCTTCAAGGACTTTTAATTTATCTTCAAGCTCAGCTGATTTTGAAAGCGCAATAATAACAGGCCGCATATTATAAGTCAGAGCGCGGATTTTCTTGCAATAGTCTGACAAATCGCTGTCTATACTGTCTGAAATCAGTATCATATCAGGTTCTTTGTCTTGAATGATTTTAAGAGCCGAAATAAGGTTTTTGGATATTATGACCTGCGAAAACTTATTTTCAAGAAGCTTTTTATATTTTGCAGGAAGTTCCCGTCTTTTATCAATAATAAGCGTTACTGTCTGCATTTTTCCCTCGCATGTTTTTCCGGATTATATGCCGGCAGCTTTACCTCAAAGGATGTTTCATTGTCACGGGAGTTAACAGAAATTGTTCCCCCCATTTTTTCGGTCAGATTTTTGGTAATATAAAGCCCCAATCCGCTTCCTTGGACTTTTCTTGTGAGAGGGCTGTCTATTCTTGAAAATTTAGTGAATATTTTTTCGTAATCTTCTTCCTTAATTCCTATTCCCGTATCCGTTACTTTTATTGATACAAATTCACAGTTATCACAGAAACCGGATTTTATTCTTATTGTTGAATTTTCATCTGAATATTTAGCTGCATTTTCAATCAGATTTGTCATGATCTGCTGGAACTTATCCCTGTCTACAAAAATTGAAGGTGTTTTTGGGTTTATGTCTGTTTCAAATTTATGATTTCTGTACTGACTTTTTACAATTGAAACTACAGTATTAATCAACGGTTTAATATCAGTTTCCTTTAATATTAAATTTGATGCAGAACTGTTGAGCTTTGTCACAGATAGCATATTCTCAACAAGATTTATAAGCCTGTTAGACTGTTCTTCAATTATTTTCAAAAATTTTTTTTTGCTTTCATCGTCAATCTTGTCCCATGATGCAAGCATTGTCTGTGAAAAACCGCGGATAGAAGTCAAGGGTGTTCTCAATTCATGACTGACTGTAGAGATGAAATCTTCATAGTTTTTTTCATTGTTGTTCATAGGTTTATTATAGCAGATTTTTTAGCAAAAAAAAAGCCGTCTTAGAATAAGAACGGCTACCAGACTTGGGGAGGAGGTATGAAAAACTTTCGTCTTTCATATCTGTATTATTTTTATCGGCACGTGTAAATTTTTCTTTATTCAAAACTTTCTAATCTCATACAAATAGAGGAGAAATTGTTGAGTTCTTCTTAATATTTTGCCCAGCAGCGTAAACTATGGTACAATTTTTCATAGAATGGAGATTTTAGCTTTATGAGAATGTTATTGCATATATTTACCGATATTCCGATTTTAATCGTATTATTTACGTTTGTATCTTCACTTATTTTTTGTGTCGTTAAATATAAATTTGTAAATAAAAATCTTAATATCCTTCACTCATTTATCAGCAATTTTAAGAAAAATGACTTAAACTACCGTTTTAAAGAAATCGATGAATGGATGATGATGAATCCGTATGTTGCAAATACCTGGATGGAATTTAAAAATACACTGGTATTTTCGGAATCTGTTGCATTGAAAGGTCAGAATAATAATCTTACATATAAAGAGGTGTCTTCAACTGTTCAAAATATTCAAACAACAGTTGATCCTTTATACTTCTTTAATGAAGAGGCCTTAGTAACTTCCAAATTTAACTACAAATTTATGCAATCCGTTTCAACAATTTTGACAGGTTTCGGACCGTTGTTTACATTCTTGAACATTGCGATTGCGTTTGGTAAAATCGACTTTTCATCACAGGAAAGAACAATTGCATCTGTAGCGCAGCTGATGAGCTCCATGCAGATTGCGGCGCTTGTATCAGTATTTGCGGTAGGTTCTTCACTGATATTTATAATTTATGAAAAACTTACATATAACATCCTCTGTAAAAACCCTCTGGCTAAGGTGCAGGATGTTATTGCCAAATTGTTTGATAATATTTCGTCTGAGAAGTTCCTGTTTGAACTCTTAAGAGAAACAAAAATTCAGAACAATGCAATGCAGCATCTTATCGCAGCATTGCCGAATGATTTTAAAATTGCGCTTAATTCAGGTATTGCAGGCAATCTTGTTCCTTATCTGGAAAACCTGATTTTTGGGATGAACCTTATGAACAAGCAGATGAAAGAAGTTGCAAAAGCAAGTAAATCAGATGCTGTTGATGAATTATTTTAACGGAGTATAAAGTGGGTATTTACGGTAAAAAACCAGCTATAGAAGACGGTAATGATAACATATTCTGGACAACTATGTCCGACCTGCTTTTAGGTCTGGCAATCATCTTCATGACACTGTTTGTACTTGCTATGACAGGTTTTACACAAGAAACTGTTGAATTGCAGCAAAACCAGATGAAAGCTTCCGAACAGCTGGCTGACAGGCTTAAGGAAGCGAACATTGATGCCGAGGTTGACAAACTTACAGGTAACGTTAAGATTTCAGAACTTGAACTTTTTGATGTAGGCAGCTATACACTTTCGGCAAAAGGTAAGCAGTACCTTGAAAAGTTTGTTCCTATTTATATTGATACAATTTATTCAAATCCTGCATTATATGAAAATGTTGTGAATATTGTTGTTCAGGGACACACTGATTCACAGATGTTTCAGGGTTTGAAAACTCCAAATGAGCAGTTTGCGAAAAATATGGAGCTGAGCTTGTTAAGAGCAAATGCGGTTGAGAATTATATGTTTAAGACAAAGTTCAATCCTGCTTACAGTGAAAAGCTCAGAAAAATGGTTGTTGTTGAAGGCAAAAGCTTCTCCGAACCAGTCCTGACGGCGGACGGGAAGGAAGATTACGCAAAAAGCCGTCGTGTAGAGTTGAAACTTAGAGTAAAGGCAAAGAACATTTCAAGAATGTTTGGGTTAAATTTTGGCGGTAATTAACGAAAATCTTATTTTAGAAACTATTAATATGATTAAATTATACAATCTTGACATCAGGACTGTAACAATGGCAATCAGTCTGAGAGATTGTATGGATAGCGATGTAGACGTTGTATGCGATAATATTTATAACAAGATTAAACGCTATGCGAAAAACCTTGTTGAATATGCAAATGATTTGGAAAATGAGTATTCAATTCCGATTATTAATAAGAGGATTTCTGTCACCCCTATATCTTTAGTGGGCGAGTCATGTAAAAATCCTGATTATGTTAAAATCGCAAAAACTCTTGATAAGGCTGCAAGAGAAGTAGGAGTAAATTTTATCGGCGGGTTCTCAGCACTGGTTGAAAAAGGCTGCACAAAAGGCGATAACCTTTTAATTGAAAGTATTCCGGAAGCACTTGCCTGTACTGAAAGGCTATGTTCTTCAATAAATCTTGCATCATCAAAAGCCGGCATTAATATGGATGCGGTTTTAAAAATGGCAGATACAATAAAAAAATCAGCTGAGCTTACAAAAGATAAAGATGGACTAGGAGCAGCTAAGCTTGTTTGTTTCTGTAATTCTGCAAGCGATAATCCGTTTATGGCAGGAGCATTCTGCGGGTTTGGCGAACCGGAATGCGCCCTTAATGTCGGTGTTTCCGGTCCGGGCGTAGTAAGAGCTGCAATTGAAGCGCTTCCTAAAGATGCTGATTTAAGCCAGCTTGCAAATAAAATTAAACAGATTGCATATAAGATTACTTCAACCGGTGAGCTTGTCGGCAGAAAACTTGCAAAAAGGCTGGATATTCCATTTGGTATAATTGACCTTTCTCTGGCTCCTACACCGGCAGAAGGAGATAGTGTTGCCGGAATTTTTCAGGCAATGGGACTTGAACATGCAGGGGCGCATGGTACAACAGCTGCGCTTGCTATGCTAAATGACGCAGTAAAAAAAGGCGGAATTATGGCAAGTTCTCATGTAGGGGGGCTTTCCGGAGCATTCATTCCCGTTTCCGAGGATGCCGGTATGATAGAGGCCGCGGCAAACGGTTATTTAACATTTGATAAACTTGAGGCTATGACCTGCGTGTGCTCTGTAGGATTGGATATGATTGCAATTCCCGGTGATACGCCAAACAGTACAATTGCCGGTATAATTGCGGATGAGATGGCAATAGGTATGATTAATAAGAAAACTACTGCTGTTAGAATAATTCCTGCTATAGGGAAAGGTGTAGGCGATAAGGTTGTTTTCGGCGGTCTTCTTGGAGAAGCGCCGGTTATGTCTGTTAATAACCTTTCATCAGCCGGTTTTGTTTGCAGAGGAGGCAGAATTCCTGCACCAATACACAGTTTAAATAATTAGCAGGTGGTTTTTATGGGAAAGTCATTAAATGATTTAGGTCATGAATTGAAAAAGCTGATTATTGATGCCAATACTGGTACGTCACAAAATTTTCAGCCTGAAAAATATAACAATTTGAAACTATCGATGGATGTTGTAAAAGAGCCAACTCCTCATGTTAAAATAAGTATTGGTATTTCAGAAGCAATATACAATATTAATACACAGGAAAAAATGGATGGGTCTTTGGGGCAAAATGAAAGGTATATTGACCGCTGGTTTAATAAACCTAATGTAGTCGGCAGTTTAAAAGAATGCTGGAAAAGGCGCATTGATAATCGCGGCAAAATCACAGAGGTCCAAGAGTAATTATTTACCGCCTTTTTTAATTGCTTTTGAACGCAGATTTCTGTGGTAAGTTATGGCAAACCTGTGTGCTTCATCGCGGATTCTCTGGAACAAAAACAGTGCTCCTGAATCTCTTGGCAGAATTACAGGTTCTGATTTATGAGGAAGGAATACCTCTTCATTACGTTTTGCCAAACTCACAACGTCAATATCTTTCACTCCTAATCCTTCAATAATTTCCATAACACTTGATAATTGGCCTTTTCCTCCGTCAATTATCATTAAATCCGGCTTTTCCCATTTTTTTTCACCCAGATGCGACATCCTGCGTGTGAGAACCTCCTTCATTGACTGAAAATCATCAGGCTTGCCTTCTGTAGTACGGACTTTGAATTTTCTGTACTCTGACTTTTTAGGAAGTCCGTTTATGAATACAACCATAGATGCTACGGTATATGTTCCCTGTATATGTGAAATATCATAGCATTCCATTCTGTGCGGGAAGTTTCTGAGGTGAAGTTTTTCTGCAAGGTATGCGCCGATTTCATTAAAATCTTCGTTGATTTTAACCATTTTTTTAATTTTGGCGTTATCAAGAACAACACGCGCATTTTTGTCTGCAAGCATCTGAAGCTCTTTGCCCTGTGCTGATTTCCCGTAGCTTATTTTAACCTTTTTACCGGAGATTATATTAAGCCATTCCTCATAAAGCGCTTTCTCTCCTATATTTTCAAGCTCGTTAGAAACAATCTTATCAGGAAATTCCAGAGAGAGTGTGTTGTAGTATTCCTTAAAGAATGTTGCAAAGAATTCTGTCTTATCTTCTTCTTCAACTTCATATATGAAGTCTTTTTTGTCAATAAGCCTTCCCTCGCGTATCATGAGTATTACAATTGCAAAAATACCGTCCTCTGACAGAAGCGAAATAATATCCTCATTGAGTTTTGTATTTTCATATACAACCTTCTGCTTTTCAAGAGTTTTTTTCAGGTCCAGATAGCTGTCGCGCAGACGTGCAGCTTTCTCAAACTGTTCTGAGGAAGCATATTTTTCCATTTGTTCTTTCAGCTGCGCCATTAGCTCGGACTGCTTGCCTGCAAGAAATAGTTCTGCCTGATGTACAAGATTTTTGTACTCTTCACTTGTAACCATATTCTGGCAAGGTGCCATGCAGCGTCCTATCTGATAGTATAGGCAAGGACGGTCTTTGAATTTTGGTGATTTGCATTGCTTCAGCGGGAAGATTTTTTTTAAGAAATCCAGAGTTGAATACATAGCCCGAACATCTGTATAAGGTCCGTAGTACCGTCCTTTTTCAGGGTTCATATTTTTTTTGCGCACAACTGTTATACGCGGGAAGTCTTCATCTGTAATAAGAAAATACGGATATTTTTTGTCATCTTTCAGCAGAACATTGTATCGCGGTTTATGTTTTTTTATAAGATGGCTTTCGAGAATAAGCGCTTCAACTTCAGTATTTGTTATAATATACTCCATGCGCTCGATTTGTGAAACAAGCACCTGCACTTTAACGCTGTCATGGTGTTTTTTGTTAAAATAACTCATTACCCTGCGTTTTAAAATTTTTGCTTTTCCGACATATATTATCTCGTTATCTTTGTTGTAGTAAATATAACAGCCGGGAAGCGATGGTAAAAGTTTTAATGTTTGTTTCAAATTCTCATTCATATATTTTAATTATAGCATGTCTGAAAAAATTCCGCGATAAGGAACGTGAGCGGAATTTAGAGTGGTGTATTAGACAGCGAAGCTGCGCAAGACGCACGAAGGCGGAGCGTAAGCAGCGGAGGTCTGCTTTTGACCATGCTTTGTCAGAATTGGTTGATAAATATATAAAAATAGATTATAATAAAGAAGCAGAGGAAAAACATGTTAGAAAAGCTATAACGATAGCGAGAAGCCAGAACTGCAGAACAATTTAAAGAAAATATATTTATTTTCTCGGTCACGCTCTCGCCCTGCTCTCGCTATCGCCTCGAAAACAAATATATTTTCTTAATAAAGCAAAGCAGGAACACCTTTTGATTAAATATAAAACTTTTTTCGGACACGCTCCCGCGCTGCTTCCGCTATCGCCTCAAAAAGTTTTATATTTAATCAAGAAAAAGTAAGAAAGAACAGATACAACTAAAAAAGGAGATTAAGTTATGGAAAACACAGTAATGACAAGGTTTTTCGGGGGGGGGGCAGAGTAGTTTAAGCTCCATAACCGGTATTGGTGCAGGTACTGAGCCATTTAGCACCGCCGAAAAAAGAACCATTAAACGAGGTTTTACGTTAGCCGAGGTGTTGATAACTCTGGGAATAATCGGCGTGGTCGCAGCAATGACGCTGCCTTCACTTGTGAATAACAGTAAAGGTAAGGAGCTTGAAGCACAATATAAAAAGGCTTATTCAATTATCACGCAGGCTGTTAATCGTATGAATGCCGATCAGGGTTATATTGCTAACTGGTCAAGTTATAAGGCTTGTACTAATGAATTTGCCGAAGTATTCAACAAATACTTTATTATGTCTGTAAATTGCGGGAAAAACGGTTGTTCCACTTTTAATGATGATGACGGAAATTATTTGACAGACTATAAGTCTTATACCGGAAAAGCCGGTTCTGCTATTTGGTTTGATGACGGTCAGTTTGTTGTTGCAGATTCAATGTTTATTTCTGTCAATCATTGCACACAGAGCAATAAAATACTAATTGGTGTTGATATTAACGGAAAAGGTAAAAAACCGGACAGATACGGGCAGGACTTTTTTATATTCCAGATTCAGGAAGACGGCAAGGTGCTTCCAATGGGTGCAAAGGGTACATCTGCAGGTGGTGCCGGCTTTGACAGCGCTAAACAAAGTGCGGATGTTTTTTGTAATAACACATCCACAAGCGGTTTAAATGGTTTTACATGCGCATACAAGGCATCAACAGATAAATCATTTTTTGCCAATCTTCCTAAATAAAAAACAGGCGTTAAGCCTGTTTTTTATTTTATATCCTTTGCAATTACATCAGTAATGTCATCTCCGCCAAAATATACAATATTTTTCGGAAGAACAAGGTCATAATTTAAATTTCTTGCTTTTTCAACAACTGTAGCTCTTATTTCGTTGTCAATTTTGGTTAATTTTTGATTGTATTCAGTATCAAGTGCTATTTTCTGATTGTTAATCTGAGTTCTGTATTTTTCCTCTATTGCCGCAATTTTTGCAGGATCAGTTTCTTTTGAAATCTCGGCTTTTGCCTTTTCCAAAGTTGCCTGAATATCTTTAACCTTCTTTTCCTGTTCGGCTTTCAGTGCCTTAACTGCAGATGAGTTGGCAACAATTTTTGTTGCGTCAATTACTGCTACTTTAGGTGTTGTGTCAGAGATTGCAATGTTGTTTACAGAATACCCGAGTACAAATGCTGCTGCAACAAATACCGCAATATAAATATTTTTTTTCATATAAATCCTTTCTTTTGCATGATTAATTTATTTCAGAATAAAAGATTTATTAATCCCCCGACCGGTGTTGGCAAGGGTAGTATATATTACGTAAAGATTTGCATAAAAAACATTTTTATTCTAAAATTGTTATACTTAAGAAGTTAAGGAGAAAATTATGGCACAACAATTTAATCCGCAGGGTATCAATCCGCAGAATATAAAAAAAAGAACCTCTGTTCTTGTATTCTTAAAAGGTTCAACAGCGCCGCTGGTATTGTATGTTGAAAATCCTCAGGATTTGTATTCTGAACTTACACAATTGATGAAATCAGCATCAGCAGTATTAGTAGAAAAAGAAACACAAGGACCTTTGAAAAAAGTTTGTTTTGTTTCTAATCAGGTTGCAGCAGTTGCAATGCAGGAAGAACAATACGTTTAAGGTCTTTGCGTTCCATTGGTTGAGAAGAATTTATGGAAAATTTTGTTTCAATTGAAGACATTGAAAATGCTAAAGACGGAATTCTTGAATATACTTTTGAAGACAGCATAGAAGGCATAAATTCAGATGGTCCGGTTAGAGCAGATTTGACTATAAAAAATCTGGGAGAATTTGTGGAAGTAACCGGTAATGTTAAAGGTATCCTTAATCTTGAATGCGATTTATGTTTGGATGAATTCAAATATGATATGGATTTCCGGATTGACGAAATTTTTGCTAAAAAGGCACTGTTAGAGGATTACGGACAGGAGATTGAAATAAAAGAAGGTCAATTCGTAACCGATCTGAATGGTGCAGATAAGATTGATATTTATGACTTATTGTATCAATCTGTAATATTAAATATACCAAATAAAAAAGTTTGTGGTATAAATTGTAGTAGGGATAATTTTCAAAAAGAAGAAGATTTGACCGACCCTAGACTGGAAGTATTTAAAAATATCCGGATTAAGGGTGAAAAAGAATAGAAATATAAGTAGTAGGAAAACATAAAGGAAAAACAAAAATGGCAGTACCAAAGAAAAGAACAGGACATTCCGCACAAGGACATAGAAGAAGCAACTGGAAAGCAACAAAACCGGAAACTACAAAATGCCCTAACTGCGGTGCAACAGTATTAACTCACACAGTATGTACAGCTTGCGGAACATACAAAGGTCAACCTGTAAGCTTGAAAGATAAAGCTGAATTAGCAGCAAAAGCTCCTGAAGCAGCTAAACCTGTAAAAAAAGTTACAAAAAAAGCAGAAAAGGTTGAAAAAGCTGAAGAAGTTAAAGCAGAAGTAGTTGAAGAAGAAGCTAAAGCTGAAGAAAAACCTGCTGAAACTGAAGATAAAGCTGAATAATTGTTTTAATCCCGTCATCATAACGGTGACGGGAATTTCAAATAACATTTAGATAAGACTTTGAGAGGGAAAGATGACAAGAATAGCAATTGATGCAATGGGCGGTGACCATGCTCCTCACGAAATCGTGGCAGGTGCTGTTTGGGGCGCATATGAATACGGCGTGGCTATTGAATTAGTCGGAAAGCAGGATAAGATTGAACAGGAACTTGACAGAATTAGTCAGGAAGGGTTCTACTCAGACTGCGGGAAAGGCGGCAAGCGCCAGAAACGTATCAAGATAGATACAAGCAAGCTTGATATTAAAATTACCCATGCCAACGAAATCATTGAAATGGGTGAAGCTCCGGGACAGGCTATTCGTAAAAAGAAAAAGTCATCAATTGTTCTTGCGGTTGATGCAGTAGCTCAGGGAAGTTCTGATGCGGTAGTTGCCGCAGGTTCTACCGGTGCGGCTATGGCATCCAGTTTGTTTGGTCTTGGCAGATTGCCGGGAATTGACCGACCTGCTATTGCAGTTACGCTTCCTACTATTAAAAAACCGATTGTTGTTATTGACGGCGGTGCAAATAGTAATTGTACTCCTGAAATGTTATACCAATTTGCTATCATGGGTGCAACTTTCTCTAAAAATGTTTTAGGTATTGAACATCCGCGTGTCGGAGTTTTGAATATCGGTGAAGAAGCCGGAAAAGGTAATGAACTTGCACAGCAGACTTATAAACTTCTTGAAGAACATCAGGAAAAAATCAACTTTGTAGGTAATATTGAAGGCAAAGAGATTTTCCTGAGTGTCTGTGATGTTGTTGTATGCGATGGTTTTGTAGGAAACGTTGCCTTGAAAGTTACCGAAGGCACATCTTCAATGCTGTTTAGAATGCTTAAGCAGGAATTTAAATCTGATTTGCTCGGTAAAATTATCGGACTTCTTGCTATGCCTTTTATGAAAAGAATTTATACAAAAATTAATTACGAAGAATTTGGCGGTGCTCTTTTACTTGGTGTAAAAGGTATTACGGTTATCGCTCATGGCAGAAGCAAAGCTTATGCTATTAAAAATGCAGTAAAAGTTGCGAAATATGCTGTAGAAACAGGCGTTAACGAAAAGATTGCTAAGTTTTATGAGGAATAAAGAATGACAGATAAATTAATTCCGGTACGTATTGCCGGTGTTGGATATAGTTTACCCGAAACAGTTATCACTAATGATGACTTAACAAAGTTATATGAAACTTCTGACGAGTGGATTTACACCCGTACAGGTATTAAAGAAAGAAGAGTGGTTTCAGGAGAACAGAATGCAATTGATTTAGGTTTTGAGGCTGCTCAAAAAGCATTAGAAAAAGCTAAGATAAATCCGGAAGAAATAGACTTAATCTTAGCTGCATCTTCTGCTCCGCCTGATTTATATCCTGCTATAGCATGCCATATTCAGCACAGATTAGGTATAACTACCAATATCCCTGCCTTTGATATTACAGCTGCTTGCTCAGGTTTAATATATGGTATGAGTATTGCTAAAGCTTATATCGCTTCGGGTATGTATAAAAACATTTTGATTGTAGCTACCGATAATAACTCACGTCTTGTTGACTGGGCTGATAGAGGAACTTCAATCCTTTTTGGCGACGGAGCAGGTGCAATGGTTGTAACTGCATCTGAAGACGGAGTTGATGATATTATTGCAGTTGATATTAAAGCTGACGGAAGTCATGGTAATTTGATTGAATTGTCTTTTGACGGTAAAAATTGCCCGCTGGTTGAACAGTATGAAGAAAAGCCTAAAGGTATAAGAATGAACGGAAGAGGTGTTTATACCTTTGTTGCAAAAGTTCTCCCTCAATATGTAGAAGAACTTGTTACAAATGCAGGTATGAAGGCCGAAGATATTGATTACCTGATACCTCACCAGGCAAATATCAGAATTATACAGGCTGTTCAGGAACGCCTAGGATATTCAGATGAAAAGGTAGTTACTAATATTAAATATTACGGCAATACTTCTGCTGCATCAATTCCAATTGCACTTGCAGAGAGCGTTGAAAAAGGTAATGTAAAATTAGGCTCAACTGCTGTTCTTTGCGGTTTCGGCGCAGGTATGACCTGGGGCGGTGCTATTGTAAGGCTTCGTGAAGGTATCTGTTAGACAGTTAGTGCCGTAGCATGTTTAAAAAATAATTTTATAAGGAGTAATTATGACAAAAAAAGTTGCATTTCTTTTTCCAGGACAAGGCTCTCAGGCTGTAGGCATGGGAAAAGACTTATATGAAAGTTGTGAAAGTGCAAAACAGGTTTTCGATACTGCTGATGAAGTTTTAGGTAAAACTATTACAACAATGTGTTTTGAAGGGCCGGAAGACGCTTTGAAACAAACTGTTAACACCCAGCCGTCAATCGTTACAATGTCAATTGCAGCATTAGAGGCCTTGAAATCTCAATGCGATGTTACTCCAGCTTACGTTGCAGGTCACAGTCTGGGCGAATATTGTGCTATGTACGCGGCAGGCGTTATGTCTTTGGAAAATACATTAAAAGCAATTCAAAAACGTGCTGATTTAATGGGCGCAACAAAAGGCGGAGCCATGTCTGCAGTTCTTAACGCATCTGAAGATGCATTGAAAGAGGCTTTGAAGGAAGCTTCAAATGTAGGATACGTTGATGTCGCAAACTACAACTCGCCTGCTCAGGTAGTAATTACAGGTGATGAAGCAGCAGTTGCAAAAGCTGGCGAATTGTTACTTGCCAAGGGTGCAAGAAGAGTTGTGCCGCTTCCGGTATCTGGAGCCTTCCATTCTAAATTTATGGAGCCGGCAGGAAAAGAATTTGAAAAATTTGTTTCCGGTTTGGAAATAAATGACGCTTCTGTTCCTGTTATTACAAATGTTGACGCAGAACCTGCAACATCTTCAATTGATTTCAGAGAAAAAATGCCTAAACAAATTTATTCGTCCGTACATTGGACTCAAACAATTCAAAAAATGGCAGCTGATGGCGTGGAAATCTTTGTTGAAATCGGACCGGGTAAAGTCCTTGCCGGTTTAAATAAAAAGATTGCTCCTGAGGCTAAGGTGTTTAATATATTTGATAAAGCATCACTTGATGCAACAGTTGAGGCTCTTACACAGGAAGCTGCTTTAGTTTAAAATTAATAAAAAGGAGAAAAAATGTCTGAAAAATTAGCATTAGTTACAGGTGCATCCCGCGGAATTGGTAAGGCTTGCGCAATAGAGCTTGCAAAAGCAGGTTATGATATTGCTGTAAATTATGCAGGTAATGTTGAAGCAGCAAATAAGACCGTAGAAGAACTTAAAGCTCTCGGAGTTAATGCCGAAGCCTTTAAATTTGACGTTTCAAGTCAGGAAGCAGCAGCAAAAGGCGTTGAAGAAGTTCTTGCAAAATTCGGCAGAATCGATGTACTTGTAAATAACGCAGGTATAACAAGAGACGGACTTTTCATGAGAATGAGTGCAGAAAACTGGGATGCTGTTATTAACACAAACCTTTCAAGCGCATTCTACGTATCACAGCCGGTAGTTAAGGTAATGATGAAACAAAGAAGCGGTGCAATTGTTAATATGTCAAGTGTTGTCGGCGTATCAGGAAATGCCGGACAGGCAAATTATTCTGCTGCAAAAGCAGGTTTAATCGGCTTGACAAAAACTCTTGCAAAAGAACTCGGCTCACGCGGTATCAGAGTTAACGCAATTGCTCCCGGGTTTATCAATACTGATATGACAAAAGATTTGGATACTTCAAAATTCACTGACTTTATTCCGTTGAAACGCCTCGGCGAACCGGAAGATATTGCAAAAGCTGTTAAATTTTTGGCAGTTGATGCTGAATACGTTACAGGTCAGGTTTTGGAAGTTGACGGCGGGCTGATTATTTAAATTTATGGCAAGAATTGAGGGAACATATACTGTTTTTATGAAAAAGAAATTGCAAAAAGAAAAGTGCAATTACTTACCGCTCAGCAAACCTTAAATTTGGATATGAGAATTTCTGGTGCTTTCAACCAAACAAAACAAACAGCCTGCAAAAAACAAATGGCTTCTGCTGAAGCTATTAAAAAAAAAAGATTTTAAAAATCTTTTCAAAAAACATAGAAAATAAGAGTTAAGATTTTTAACAATCTGCCCGGCAGAATGTAAATTCCTTGCAAAAAATTTATGTGCCGGATATAATATAAAATGACAAAGTATAGTATACAATTAAATTAAATGAGGTAAAGAAGATGAGTACATTTGACAAAGTTAAAAAAGTTGTAGTAGATCAATTAAGCGTTGATGAAGCTTTAGTTACTCCTGAAGCTAGCTTCACTGCTGATTTGGGTGCTGATTCCTTAGATACAGTTGAATTAGTTATGGCTTTTGAAGAAGAATTCGGCTGCGAAATTCCTGATGAAGAAGCTGAAAAAATCCAAACAGTTAAAGATGCTGTTGACTACATTGATTCACACTCTTAATTTTAAGCAAGTGTTAATCGGGCTTTAAAGCTGGATATTTTTAAATTACGAGGGTGAAAATTGAATATTTTTTTCCCCTCGTAAATTTTAAGAGGATAAAAGGTAAAGAGATGACTAAGAGAAGAGTAGTAATCACAGGATTGGGTGCTGTTTCACCGTTTGGTGTAGGTGTTGATAAATTCTGGCACAGTCTTGTTGAAGGAAAAAGCGGAATAAGTACTTCCGAATTAATCGACGTTAGCAAGCACGTTGTTAAAATTTCCGGAGAAGTTAAAAATTTCAACCCGGAAGAGTATCTTGATGCTAAAGAAGCAAAGAAAATGGACAGATTTATTCAGTTTGCTATGATTGCTGCTGATGAAGCTGTTAAAGATGCTAAGTTAGAAGAAGTTAATGACGTCGATCCATATAAAATTGGTGTAGTTGTTAGTTCTGCAGCAGGTGGTTTCCGTACTTTTGAAGAAAACCATGTTCGTATATTGGAAAAAGGTCCTAATAAATGTTCACCGTTTACAATACCTATGATGATTGTAAACATGGCGTCAGGCAGAATTTCTATGAAATACGGCTTCAAAGGTATTAATAAAGTTGTTGTTTCAGCTTGTGCAACAGGTACTCATTCAATCGGCGATGCGTTTAGAGCTATTCAATATGGAGATGCTGATATTATGGTTGCAGGTGGTTGTGAAGCTACTATATGTGACGTAGGTATCGGAGCATTCTCTAGTGCAAGAACACTTTCAAAACGCAATGACGAACCTCAGAAAGCTTCCCGTCCATGGGACATAGACAGAGATGGCTTTGTAATGTCAGAAGGTGCAGGCGTTCTGGTTCTTGAAGAGTATGAACATGCTAAAAAACGCGGTGCTCATATTTATGCCGAAATAGCAGGCTATGGTCAGACCGCTGATGCTTATGATGTTGTTGCACCATGTCCGGAGGGTAAAGGTGCCAGCCATTCAATGCAGTTTGCGCTTGAAGATGCAGGTATGAAGCCAGAGGATATTGATTATATTAATGCACATGGTACAAGTACCGGTTTAGGTGATATTGCAGAATCACATGCTATTGCAGGTGTATTCGGTGATAGAAATAAAAATTCAAAACTTATGGTAAGTTCAACCAAGAGTATGCACGGGCATTTGCTGGGTGCAACCGGTGCAGTGGAGGCTATTGCCTGTGTTAAAGCAATTAATGAGAATATTGTACCGCCTACAATTAACCTTGATAATCAGGATGAAAAAGTTGCTAATCTGGATTATGTTCCGCATAAAGCAAGAAAAGCGGAAATTCATGCAGCATTATCAAATTCATTTGGATTTGGCGGACAAAATGCAACAATTGTACTTAAAGAAATTTAGCAGCGTATTATTTAAAAGAAAAGCCGTTCCTTTATGGAACGGCTTTTTTTGTCCTTTTCATACTCCAGCAAAATTATAGCATGCTGAAAAGACAAATAAAATATCCGTAATTATATTAATGATATATCATAAGAGTTAATGATATTCAATGATTAATATAATATATTTTAGACTTTTTGTCAAATAAATTATAATTTTATTAATGGAGAAAAATGTAAAAAGAATTATCCATTCATTGCTATCATTGAATGGAGTTACAATTACAAAACTTGCAGAATTAATGACAGAGAAAACTGGCAAGAAATATACATTGGCTAGTTTATCAAGCAAACTGAAAATCAAATCATTAAGTCTGCATGAAGCATATATAATTGCAGAAATTCTTGGTTATGATTTGGAATTTATACCAAAGAAAAAGTCATAAAAATTTCTGAGCAATACTTAATTCTTCTGATTTATTCATACCGGGGCTAGCAAGTTTTTGTTCAAGTATTTTGTCAAAAATGGCTGCATATTTTGCTGACGGAGGCAGTCCTATTGCTTGTAAATCATTACCGTTTATGGATATTTTTATTCCGCGCAGGTTATCAAGATAATGTATTGCTTTTTCATAATCCTTCAACACTGCATAAAGAATTACAGTTTTAATTGATACTTTTTCAAATGCTTTATATAGTTCAAAATCAGTTTGTGGATTTCCGGCTGCATTAAAATCGTCAAGGATTTTTTGTTCTGTTTTTGTAAGCGGCAGTCTTGACAAATCTTTTAAAACCCCTGCATAAATAATCCAGGGATGTTCAATTTTGTATTTATTAACAAGTTCTTCTATGTTTACCTGCGGCAGCGGCACAGGGGTTGTTGTTATAAGCTTGCAGATACCGTCATTTATGAATCTTTCAAATGCTTTTTGTGAATTTAGATTGAATGTTTCAATAAGTTCTTTTTTTATGCGTTTATAGCACATGTCATAATTTATATTATGCAGGTATTCATCCTGAAGTTTTTTTGTATGTTCATCAAGTTCAAAACCGAAACGAATTGAAAACTTTAACCCCCGTAAAATTCTGGTTGGATCATCAATAAAACTTCTGTCATGCAAAACACGAAGAGTTTTAGTTTTAATATCCTCAAGTCCTCCTGTGTAGTCAATAATTTCTCCTGTGCTTACAGATTTTGCAAGAGTATTAATTGTAAAATCCCGGCGTAGGACATCTTCTTTCAAAGTACAGCCGATTTTTGTTACTTTTGGCAGATGCCCTTTTCGCTCGTATACTTCCTGTCTTGTTGATGCAATATCAACCTCCCGCCCGTCAATTTTTACCCGCACAGTTCCGAAAGGCTCGTTAATCTGCAAAATTTCTGAAATACAGCCGGTATCCTGAAGGTTGGATTGTTCGTCCTGTTTGATTAAATTGTTTTTTGCAAACTCAATTGCATTTCCTTCGTAAGTCATATCGACATCAAAACTTTTTATACCTAATATTTCATCGCGGACAACCCCGCCTACATAGTATAATTTATTTGAAGTATCCTTTATTTTAATGATGTCCATATTGCCTATTTTAGCGTAAAATAGAATAAAAAGGAATAACCCCCTGCTTGATAAAACCGGGTGTTTTAAATTCCCGGCAAACAGGCTAGCCAGGCGGGCGGAAAGGAATACATTATGTTACAGGAAGCAACAAAAGCAATTAACTCGGCATTTAATAACAGTTTTATTAAAAAACTAAGCCAGTACCTTCATGACTGTGTACGTGAAGAGGTTAAGAGTTCTACGTTCAGAAACCTTAAAGGTGACAAAGATAACAAATGGATTTTCCTAAAAGGCGAGGAAGAACTTTTAACTAATAATGAGGAGTTTCTCCGCCTTGACGGCAGTGACAGCAAGCTCACAGAGCTTATGATTCAATCTGAGATGAGCCAGAAAGATAAGTACCTTATTTACGGATATTTATTTCTTGTAGGTAAAAGTTCTAAAACAAGAAAGCAGAATGAATTTCTAACCCCGCTTTTGTATCTTCCATGCCGTCTTGAAAGAAACGGAGTTAATATAAACTGTATTCCACAGGATGAGGTGCTTTCGCTTAACACCGGTGCACTTACTGCGCTGATGAAAAAGAGTGATGACGATGATGAGGTCGAACAGCTTCTTGAAGGATTGCTTGAGGTTGTTCCATCCCTTCCAATTACAAATGAAAGCCTTGAAATATTTTTGACCACCCTGAAGTCTATTATTCCTGAAATTGATATTACTCTTGACAGCAAAAATAATGTTGACGAAGATAATATTTCAAAAGATATTGCAAAAGAATTTTACGAAGAAAAGATTAATGCAGAAAATGTTGAAGCAATAATTGAAGAAGAGGAAACAAAACAAAAACAGGTTAAAAAACTCGAAAAAATTAACCTGACAAGCCAATCTGCAATAATACTTACTAAGCGCCCCTCAGTCACTGCCGGTGTTTTGCATGAACTTACGCAAATAGCAGAAAGACCAAGCGGTACATACCGAGAAACAGCATTAAATATTATTAATGAGGAATTTAATCTATCTAAAGAAAAATCAGTTCCTATTAAAGATATGAAAGCTGTTTCTGATTTTTATCCTATAACCCCCCTTTCCCTCAGCGACTCACAGGAAAGAGTTATTAAAAATATTGATAATAATAAATTCATAGCAGTTCAGGGACCTCCCGGAACAGGTAAATCACAGACAATCGTAAACCTTGTTGCACACTTAATCGCAAACGGCAAAACAGTACTTGTTGCTTCCCGCATGGATAAAGCGGTTGATGTTGTTGCAGACAGACTTAATGAACTTGGAGCTCCGTTTCTTGCTCTTCGGGCAGGTCGCTTGAATTATCAGAAGCAATTAAGTTATCAGCTTCAAGACCTCTTGTCCGGTAAAGTGGATATTGACAGCGACTTTGAGGACAGTCTTTTTGCCGGGGTTGATGATATGAAACAGCATCTTGACCTGCTTAAACAAATGGAAAATAAGTGTGAACAAATTATTAAGCTTGAAAATGACTGGCATAATCTTTCTATTGATGTTGAGCAACAGGAAAAAGCTATAGGAAATACCCAATTTATTAAAACAACACTTAAAAAATCCGAAATTGATACAATTTCCAATATTATAAAGACTTTGGAAAATAATATGGATAAAACAGGCTTCTTTGCTAATATTGCAAATTATGGCAGTGTAAACCAGCTGAAAAAAATCCTTAAATTGAAAAATTTTGATGTTGATTATGAAAATCTCGGAGTTTTAAAATCAGAGCTCGATGTAGCAAATTTAATCTGGCGTTTGAGAAAAATTGAATCTGATATTCAAAAAACAGGAAACCTTCACGTTTTATCAGAACAAATCCGCCAGATGAAGAAAAAACAAAAACCGCTTGCAATCAATATTTTGAAAGGCAGAAGACGTGAAGCTTTAAAGGGTCTATTGCGCGACCAGATTAAACGGCAAAGGCTTATAGTTCATGCTAAGTCCCTTGTCGAACGCAAGAAAAATCTTCAAAACAGAATTCTGGAGAATGAAGACTTTAAACCTCTTCTTGAAGCCTTTCCTTGCTGGTGTGTAACAACCTATGCAATTTCCGGTTCGCTTCCACTCAAACCGGGAATGTTTGATGTTGCAATCATTGATGAGGCTTCACAGTGTGATATTGCAAGCTGCTTCCCTATCTTATTCAGGGCGAAGAGAGCTGTAATTGTCGGCGATGACAAACAGCTTCCTCATCTTTCATTCCTTGAAAAAGCTAAAGAGCAATCCTTCTTAAGCCAGTACGGCATTCCTGATAAATATCAGCTAATGTGGCGTTTCAGAACAAATTCGATGTTTGACTTAGCTGATTACTATTCAATGAATTCAGTTATGCTTGACGAACATTTCAGAAGCCTCCCGCCAATTATTGAATTTTCTAACAGGGAATTCTACGGCGGCAGGATGCGTGTTATGAAAAAAGATGTAGGAGATGGAAAGGTTCTTGAAACAGTTATGGTTCCTGATGGACGTGTCGATTTTGACGCTACACGTAACCTGCCTGAAATAGAAGCTTTAGTGAAGCGCTTATATGATATAGTGGTAGAGGATGAACGCAAAAATCCTGATAATCCTGTTTCTATCGGAATAATTTCACCATTCAGAGCTCAGGTTGAACAGCTTAAAGTTTCTGTTTCAAAAGTACTTTCTGATCATATGGTTAGAAAACACCAGATAGAAATAGGTACAGCCCATACCTTCCAGGGGGATGAACGCGACATTATTCTTATGTCATGGGCATTTGCACCTAACAGCTTCCCGCAGAGCCTTACATTCCTTCAAAAACCAAATCTGTTTAATGTTGCAATTACACGTGCCAGATACAAAGTAATAAACTTTGTTTCACGTGACCCTAAAGATCTTCAGGATGGATTGTTCAGGGATTATATGGCATATATTGAAGAATACCAGAATAAGCAGCAAGCATTAAATAATCCGGATATTGACGAGAATATTTATAAAAATAAATTTGAACGCGAAATAGCACAAACTATACGTAGTCTTGGACATAAAGTTCGTGCAGGAGTCGAAATTGCCGGCTTAAGTGCAGATTTGCTTGTGGATGACAAATTTGTAATAGAAGTTGACGGTGTTGAGGATAGTGAACGTCCTACGGTTTCAAACATGAAAAAGCAGTCAATTATAGAACGTTCAGGTTTCAAAGTAAACAGAGTTACCTACCGCGAATGGCAATACTCCCAAAATGCCTGTCTTGATCGACTACTTGTAAATTAGAGTAACTGCTTGAAATTTATTTCAAACCGGTTATAATGAAATAAGATAACCTTACGACCATTTTATTACTTAGTAAACGGTATGCAGGTTATAGGCAGGAGCTTCACGCTAAAATGTCTGT
Source organism: uncultured Brachyspira sp. (assembly GCA_902383995.1). Taxonomy (GTDB): domain Bacteria; phylum Cyanobacteriota; class Vampirovibrionia; order Gastranaerophilales; family Gastranaerophilaceae; genus Scatousia. Next base: position 106,850 of record CABLZX010000003.1, on the reverse strand, counting down.
GAGTTATGCTATCTTTCCTGAATGTCAGGGTTGAATTATAGGAAATGGCATCACGATTATGAAAAATCTGTCACAAATGATAATTACTATTGACGGATTAGAGACCCCAACAGTGGGGTTGTAGAACATTAACAATTAAATTTATGGGGACGTTTGCCTTCTTTTCTTAATGAGAGCTTGCTCGAATTATAGAAAATGGCGTCACGACTTCAAAAACAATGTTACTATTGTTCAAAATAATAAAATAGTGACAGATTAGACACCGCACAAGGTGCGGTCTTGTACATTAATAATTAAATTTATGGGGACGTTTTGGATTAGACAGGATGTTCGGTGAATGCAGGCTGCGAGTCCGGGCGCTGTTCCCGGTTATCAACGAGCAAATTAAATTAAATGCTAACAACGTAATTAAAGCTGACTTCTCTAGAGCATATGCTTTAGCTGCTTAGTCGGTAATTAGCTACTTATATTGCCCAGCTTGCCGGTGATATAGGTCCATTATGCAAGACGCAGTGCGTTGATGATGGTAGGCGTATCAAGATAACCATCAAGGGTTTAGAGTTTCCCTGAAATAAAACCTCGGGCTGATTTATAAGGTTTTGATTTTCCCCCGAATCAGCCGAGAGAATGAAAATCTACACTCGTAGAGGTTTGTCTTTATCCATTTTGGACAGGGGTTCGACTCCCCTCGTCTCCACCATTAAAATTGAGAGGCTTGTGATAGCCTCTTTTTTTTAATAGCAAAATCACTGCACTGTGCGGACCTTCGCCGATTTAAGAGAATTTATTTGATACAATTTTTAGAGAATTTCATCACGCTTGCACCTAAATTCTCTTTCCGCAAATAAAAAGAGTCCTTTCTGAAATATAGATACAGGACAGTTTTTAGTATGTTTGGACAAAAGTTCGACTTTTACCATCCTGAGATGAGTACAACTTGTAAACGAATATTAGACTGTAAAAGTTATTAATGTAAATAAACCTATAGGATAATTATGAAAAAATTTATTATTACTTTGTTGTCATTATTATTTTTTTGTGTTCCTGCTATGGCAGAATACAAGCCTATTCCTGAAAATTTGAGCAAACAATACAAAACCGAAATGGAACAGATTATTGACGAAAAATATCCAATAGTTATTAAAAAAATTGACAATGAAGTTAAAGATGCAAAAAGAATAAGAGATAAAATTTTAGAAATTGGTTTTAATATAGAAGATTATATAACTTTATCTCTTATTCCTGAAACTTGTATTCCGTCTTCTGATTTAGATTTGTATGGCAAAATGTTAAAAGTTACAAAAGAAAAATATTTGAATGAAACATATACACCTATTGGAACTGATAGTGTAAACCCCATTGATGACATTCTATCTCCATATTTCATAGATAATAAGGTTAACAGGAGCAAACTAACAAAGATTTTACTTTATGAAAATAAACAAATTAAGGTTGTAGAAGAGTATATTAAACAAGTTGAAAAATTACGTCCAACTAGTAATCAAAATATTTATTAGGATTTACAGGCGTTCCTTTATAAATTCCTTCTCTTATTGTAATGTGTAAATGAGGCCCCTGTGAATGACCAGTATTTCCGGATTTTGCAATTATTTGCCCCTGTTTAATTCTCTCTCCTGCATGTACATTCCAAGATGATAAATGCCCGTATTCACTGGTTACAATTTTTCCATTTATTTTATGGGTAATTATAACATATTGACCATATCCTTTAGGATCATTTGCACCTGCATAGTAAACAGTTCCATCTGCAACAGCTTTTATTGGGGTGCCAACAGGTACTGCAATATCAATCCCATTATGGACGTGTGTGCTTCTTTGTTCCCCATATTGTCCAACGATTGGCCCATTGCAAGGTAATATCCATCTTTGCTGTGCTAGGGTTTTAGGTGCAGGATTTGGTTGTGGTGACTGAGATTTAGATGTAGGTTGTTGTGTTGGATTTTGTGGAGGCATTTTATTAGTATTATAATTTTCTTCTGTCATTGTTCCTGAATCATCGTTTGAACTGCTTTCCTCTACAATTTCAACAGTACATCTGCAATTCGGGTGAGGGCGTTCCGGAACTTCTTCATAAAAGTCAAATTCTTTGCCATCTAAAGATTTGCATACATCACATGTATTCTCGCTATTTTCAGAGTGCCAAATATATTTGTTATAACTAATACCGCCCTTCAAGAGGATAGTTTCAATATTTTCTTTTTCTTCCTGAGCATCCTGATCATAATTATTTTCATTCAGTTTTTTATATCTATGCAAGGATTTGCCAATACTTTGCAAATCACTAAATTTTTTCAAAATTTTATTTTTGTCTTTTTGATTAAAAACAGGATTAGAGTGATTTTTCAGTAAATTCTCCTGTGATTTGGAGATATCATCCAAAGTAGTTTCTAATTCCACATCACTTTTAAATGCTTGCTGAATTTTTTCTTTTAATTTTGCCATGTATATTTCTCCTTATTATTACAGATATATTTGCTACAATTTTTATACTTTTCTATTTAAATCTCAAAAAACATTCATACTATAACGATTATTCAAATTACCTGCCAGTCCGTATTTTTACGTAACTCTTAAGAGTAATTGACATGGAAACCTGCAATTCTACATGACTTAAGGCTGATTTGACATATAAAAATAATAAAATTTACAAAGTTTTTGTAAAAATTTTACTTTACAAATACTGTCTCAAGTTGATACAAAAATCACCAGAAATACTTGATATTACTACAACATAGAGTAATATTGTCAATAGGATAAAATACTACATAATGGGAAAATTTTGGACATTGTTTAGACTTTTTATACAAATATCTTGACAATCAGATAAGAATAATATACCATTAGGTCATATTAGGTCTAATTAGGTGTTATTATGCTTGAAAATTTTGATATCAAAATAAACAACCAAATGCTCACTATCATCTCTGAAATAGATGAATTTAAGGGAAGTTGGAAATTACTGGGGCAGATGGCACCTGAAAAATTACAGGCTTTGAAAAAAGTTGCAACGATTGAAAGCGTTGGTTCTTCAAACAGAATTGAAGGGAACAAACTTTCAGATAAACAAGTTGAAGAACTTTTATCAAGAATTAATAAACAATCTTTTGCTAACCGTGACGAGGAAGAAGTTGCCGGATACGCAAAACTTGCGGATACAATTTTTGAAGATTGGGAAGTAATTCCGCTGTCCGAAAATTATATAAAGCAGCTGCATAAAATTTTATTGGAGTATTCTTCAAAAGATGAAAAACACAAAGGAGAATACAAGAAAATTTCGAACGCTGTTGCTGCCTATGATAACAATGGTAAAAAGCTTGGAGTTGTTTTTGAAACGGCAACGCCTTTTGAAACACCTTTAAAAATGCAAGAACTTATCGATTGGACTAATAAAAATTTGGCAGATAGATTTTATCATCCGCTAATTGTTATTGGAGTTTTTGTTGTTAACTTTCTAGCAATCCATCCGTTTCAGGATGGAAATGGCAGACTTTCAAGAGCTTTAACCAATCTATTATTGCTCAAATCCGGTTACGCTTATGTTCCTTATAGTTCTACTGAATCAATAATAGAAGATAATAAAGAAGGATATTATAGAGCTTTAAGGCAAACTCAAACTACTTTAAATTCTGAGCCAAATTACGAACCATGGTTAATGTTTTTCTTGAAAACTTTGCAAAAGCAAAAAATCAGATTAGAGTACAAATTAGAACATACTGAAATTAAAAAACTTTCAAATCTTGATCTACCTGAAGTTTCTGCCAAAATTATGGAAGTTTTTGAAACTAAAGCCCGTGCAACAATTTCAGAGCTATCTGAAATGACAGGTACAAATATTAATACAATCAAAAAACACCTCGCGAATCTTGTTGAAAACAATTATCTGATAAAACACGGTAAAACTCGTGGTGCATGGTATACAAAAAGTTAGCAGACATATAAGCTAAATGGTTATATTTGTGATAATATTGTTCTATAAAGGTTAATTATATAGGTAGAAATGAAGCGTATAGAAAGATGTCAAATTTTTACACCTGATGATAAAGTCAATAAATTATTAGATATCATAGGATATAAAAAGGGGTTATTAGGACAAAAATTCCTAGAAAATTCGTGTGGTGATGGGTCCGTCTTAAAACATGTAGTTTCAAGATATATTAAGGACGGTATTAGTAAAAAACTTTCGCTAAAAACAATAAAAACTGGGCTGCAAGATGACATTTGGGGCTTTGAAATTGATTCTTCTAAATATAATGATTGTATAAAAACTCTGAATAAAGTTTCAGAATACTATGGGATTTATAATGTAAAATGGAATATTCATGTTGCGGATTTTTTAAAATACAAACTATCTCAAAAGTTTTCGTACATTGCCGGAAATCCCCCATATATAAATTATAGAGATCTTGAACCTGAGACTAGAGAATTTATTAAAAATGCGTTTATTACATGTTCTAAAGGAAAATTTGACTATTGTTATGCTTTTATTGAAAAAAGTCTGAATTGTTTATCTGATAATGGTAAACTCTCTTATCTTATACCAAGTAGTATTTTTAAGAATGTTTTTGCAGAAAAACTTAGAGAGTTTATTCTTCCTTCAGTTAGTAAAATATACGATTTTAAAACAGAAAAAGTGTTTTCAAAAGCTTTAGTCGCAACATCTATTTTAGTTTGTGAAAAAGGTAAAAATAAAACGCAAATTTTATACAGAAATAAAGAAAATAAAGCTTTCATCAAGATTCCAAAAAATTCTTTAAAACAAAAATGGGTATTTAAAGTGGAAGAAGCAAAAAATAAAACTGCAAAACTAAAATTTGGAGATTTTTTTAATGCTCAAATTTCTATTGCTACTCTGTTAAACAAGGCTTTTATTATAAAACCAGATGCAGGCGGTGTATTAAATTGCTGCATTGAAGAGGATATTATAAGACCAGCTAAAAGTCCTCGCAATTTAGCATATGCAATAGATGAACAAATTATATTTCCATATTATTACGAAGATGGTAAATTAATGAAATATAAACCAGAAGAATTTGAGAAAAAATATCCTGTAGCATTTCAACATTTAAAAACATTTGAAGATGAATTAGAAAAAAGAAATAAAGATACTTCTGCAGAATGGTTTGAATACGGGCGAAGCCAGGCTTTATCTCACTTAAACCAAGAAAAACTTTTAATATCAACAGTTGTAACTGATAATATAAAAGTATATGAACTTTCTAAAGAAGATATTCCTTATTCAGGAATATATATTACATCTAAAAATGGAACATCACTGGAGCAGGCTAAGCAAATTCTTAATAGTAAAGATTTTATAGAGTACGTAAATAATATAGGAATACAAGCCAGTGGGAAATCCTTACGTATTACCCCAAAAGATGTTAATAATTTTGAATTAAATATGGAGGTTGCTGTATGAAAATTCCTTTTAATGTAGATGCTAATACAGCAAGGCTTATAGGTAGAGAAAATGTATCAAAGTTGGATGGTGCGATATTAGAATTAGTAAAAAATGCATATGATGCTGATGCTAATACTTGTATTTTATACTATGAAAAATCGACTAATGTATTTTATTTAATAGATAATGGCTCTGGTATGACATCAGAAACCATTCATAGTAATTGGATGACAATTGGATATTCATCAAAAAAAGAGAATTATAAACTTAATTCTGGAAGAATACAAACTGGTGCAAAAGGAATTGGTAGATTTGCACTAGATCGTATTGCTGATAATTGTAAAATGTTGTCAAAAACAAATACAGAATCTGTTTTATGGTCTGTTAATTGGTCTGATTTTAATTCTGGAACAAAAATTACAGATGTTGGAGCTGATTTTGAAATAACGAATATCGATTTTTGTAATTATACAAATGAAATTTTGAATAATGATTTAAAGTCATTAATTAAAGCAAAATGTCACAATAGTGGTACAATATTCAAGTTACAAAATTTAAGAGATACTTGGACAACTACATTAATTGAAGATATAAAAAAGAGTTTAGCCACATTAATTCCACCAGAAATTGATAATATTTTTCAGTTATATGTATTTTCTGAAAATTCAAAATTAGAAGAATCTAAGATTACGGTAAACAGTAATGATTATTCGTATGATTATAAAATAGACTTTAATGTAGATGAGAGTGGCAATACTAGGATTTTAATAAAAAGAGATGAATTTGATTTTGGAAATAAATTTAATGAAATTGTAAGAGAACCATATTTTACCTCAAAAGACGCTGAATATTTTAAAGGTAAACCAATAGAAAAAATTTATGCATTTAATGAAATTTTATCTGATATAGATATAAATACAATTGGTCCTTTTAAAGGAACTTTTTATTTTGCAAAGTTATCCAATATGAAAGATGAAAAGGAAAGGTATTTTTATAAGGATATTTCTTCAAGGCGAGATACAAGAGACACCTTTGGCGGAATAAAAATTTATCGAGACAATTTTAGAGTAAGGCCTTATGGGGAACCAAAAACAACGACTTTTGATTGGCTTTTATTGTCTAATCGTAAATCTAAATCTCCTGCTGCAATATCACACCCAACTGGGGCTTGGCGTGTTGCGGCAGATCAAATGTTAGGTTCTGTTCATATTTCTCGTTTAAATATCAATCTTCCAGACCAATCCAATAGAGAAGGTATTGTTGAAACAAAAGAGTTTGCATATTTTAGGGAATTTTTAATTTTTGTAATACAAGAAATGGAAAAAGATCGTCAATATGTCTGCCGTATATTACGACAATATTATGACGATACTCATCCTATTGAAATTTATGAAGATGAAATAAATGAAAAATCAGCAAATAATAAATCAAATAACAAACGACAGCGAAAAAAGACTTTAATTGATGCCAAAAAAGCAAAAGCAGTTATAGATACCAAGCAGGAACAAATAAAAGATCTTGAAGATGAAAATCGACTACTAAGAACCTTAGCAACAACTGGTATTGTAACAAATTCATATATTCATGAAATTAAAGATGTTGCTCATAAATTAAATATTAAAATTTTAACAGCACAACAAGCATTAGAAAAAGGAAAATCAGAGGAACATATCAAGCAAAAATTAGAAGAAGCCTTAGATTTGCAAAAGAAATTTAATTCCTGGTTTACTGTAACTATTGAAATGGTTAAAAGAGACAAACGTAAAATGACCTATGTGCCAATAAAGAAGCTATTTGAAGATTTTATCGAATCTTGGCAAGAAGTTTTGAGCGAGAAAAATATTCAAATAAGTTTGAATGTTGTTGAAACAAATTTTAAATGCTTTCCATATGACATAGAAAGTATCATTAGTAATTTAATAACAAATAGTATCAATTCTTTTGAATATGCTGCAATTAAAAATAAAACAATTAATATTAATTTAACACAAGAAAATAATGAATTAAGATTATTATATGAAGATAACGGAAAAGGATTATCTGAAAAATACAAAAAAAATCCAGATTTGATTTTAGAACCTTTTGAAACTAGTAAGCGTGACGCAAATAATAACCTTATTGGAACAGGAATGGGAATGTGGATTGTTAATAAAACAGTAAAAGAGTATTATGGTGATGTTGATTTATCACAAAACATAGAACGTCAAACAGGCTTCATAGTAAATATTAATTTAAAAGGAGTTTTTAAATAATGTGTGAATACAATATAGGATACATCGATGATGATTCTAGTGCTTTTAAGGATTATGCAGAGTTACTTGAAAATTATATAACACTAAAACTTGTGGAAAATTGTTCAACAAAGCAAGATGTTTACAATTGGATACTAGAAAACAAAATAGAATGTTTTATTGCGGATTTTAAATTATCAGACCAATATACTTTTAATGGTGCAGAATTACTTGAATTTTTAAATAAAAAGCTCCCAGATTTAGTATGTATTATATTAACGAATTATCCTTGTGATTCAATTTCAGAAAATCTTGTAAGTTCAATTTTAATTAAAGATAGAGGCACTTTAAGTAGTGTTGAAGATATTACGACTTTTGGCGAAGAACTGAAACAAGCTACAAAAGTTTTTAATAAAAGATTAGTTAATATAGAGAATGATTTCAACATACTACTAGTAAAAAAAAGAGAGAAAATTATTACAACTAATGAAGAAGAATCTCTTCTTAACTTATATTCTGTTTTAAAAGCCTATAACAGAATCGATGATTTGCCTAGTGAAATATTTAAATCTGAAATATCTGATAAAATTGATAAGATTTTAGAACTTGCAACTCAATGTGTATCGTTGGAGAAGAAAAAGAATGACTAGGATACACGGCGATAAAAAATTATCAAGAAGGACTAATGTCGAACCTAAAAATAATTATAGAGATTATGAAAATGACCTGCGAATAGATTTTCAAGATACTTGTGGATATTGTGGGAAAACAGTAAATATCTCTAAAAATGCATTTGAAATCGATCATTTTGTTCCACGAAGCATAGATGAAAGTAGGATTAATAATTACAACAATTTAGTATATTCTTGTTATCAATGCAATAGAAAAAAGCATAATAAGTGGCCAACACATGATGCTAATATTTCTCATAATGAAAAAGAAGGATTTGTCGATCCTATATTAGAGGAATACGATGAACATTTAGAGCGGACAGTTAGTGGTGATATTATTGGTAAAACTGAACTTGGAAATTATATGGTTAGAGCATTCGCTTTTGATAAAAGACCAATGCAAGAAATATGGAAACTAGTCAAATTATCTCAAGAACGGGATAGATTATTAAAAGCGGATTCTAATAATTCCAAATCTTTTCAATGCTGGCAAGAAGTAGCTTTACAAATAGAAGATTTATTAAAATTTATGTTTGATAATAAAGAATAATGATGCTTGTTCTGTTGGCATTTTGATAATGTAACCGTGTTTCTTTGTCATGATTTTTTCCTTTCTTTTCTGAATATGCTATTATTGTTTTATGAATATAGAAACAACAATTAAATTTTTGAATGCTTTAATTCCTATTTCAATAACAGTTTTAGGAACTTATATTGCTTATCAACAATGGTTAAAATTTTGTACACAATAAAAGACAAGGAGTAGCTATAAAAAAAGTAAAGTAGTATCTGTATTGTTTTGTTTACTATTATGTCATATACAGTATCCTACTAATGCAAGATACGTAATTGTCAATCCAAATGGGACACTAAAAGCAAGTTCAACTTTTTTATTAGATGCTAAAACAGGAAAAACTTGGCAACTTGTTGTTGATAGGCAGGAGTTAACAGTTGGCAACAAATGCAATATGATTGGTATAAAGAAGATGGGACTTTTGGAAGCGTGACATTCAAGCCCCCTTTGCAATTAGTGCCCTAAATATTAGGTACATTACTTACAACATTTTTCTGCCATCTCAATTAGTTTTTTAACGGTCAAGTCAGGAGCTTGGGTTCCATTCATTATACTTTCGATTATTTCTGGAGGCAAAAATCTTAATTTTCTAAGACGTTTGTTATTTCCGTTTCTGGCTTCAATCGGCAGTTTTCGTTCTGCCCCAAGTTTGTTGTACCAAAAACTTTTTACTATAGCCTGAATCAATTTCATATCATAATTTGCTTTCCCAGGAATTATGATTTTATTTTGCCGTTGCGGAGTTAAAGAAATTTGTACTGCAATTTGATTAGTTATCAGTTGCTCATTGTCCTTCGTATACTTAAACTCTGCATTAAAAGCCATTGTCGCAAAATATTTTATTATATAATTTATGTCGTAACTTATTGAAATACAATTCGCTTTCAAATCAACTCTCTTAATCGCAGTCCTTAAAAATATTTTATCTACTTCGTAAATTTTCATTAAATCTAACATCAATTTCTGTTGTTCGACAGAGTAACTTTCAAGATATTCCTGCATTTTATGGGTATTGTGTAATAACTTTACAAAATCATTCTGTACAAAAGTTTCAATCTCACCTGCTGAAATTTTTGTAATTTCTCCTCTTTCGTGGTCTGCAGGATTTTTAATTGCCTGACTTACATAATATCTATATTGTTTCCCTTTTCCGTTGCTATAAGAAGGTGACATCTTGTTTCCTTTGTCATCATACAATAATCCTGCAAGAAGCGAGCCGGTTTTAGCATTAGTTGAATGTTTTCTCTGAACGGAATTGGCTTTTAATAAATTTTGTACATTATTAAATAATTCCTTAGAAATAATCGGATCATGCAAACCATCATATTCTTTGTTTTTATGGGTAATTTTACCAAGATAAACTTTATTTGAAAGTATATGATATAAGCTGCCTTTGGCTAACTCTTTTCCCGATCTTGTAAGAATTTTTTGTTCAGCAAGGTATTTTTTCAACTTCAATACATTTTTTATTTCAAGATATGATTCATAAATTATTCGAACATTATCTGCATAAGGCTGTTGTGGGTGTAACATGTGATGTTCGTCTTTTTCATATCCGTAAGGACTAGTTCCGGAAAGCCAAAGACCTTTCTTTCGAGAAGCTTCAAATTTATCTCTTATCCTTTCCCCTGTTACTTCACGTTCAAATTGTGCAAAGGATAATAGGATATTTAAGGTTAATCGACCCATTGAAGTCGTTGTGTTAAAATGCTGAGTAATTGAGACAAACGAAGCATTATGGTTATCAAAAATATCAATAATTTTTGAAAAATCCATCAAAGAACGGGTTAAACGGTCAACTTTATATACAACAACGATATCAATTTCATCATTTTCTATATCTTTTAGTAATTCTTTAAATGCCGGTCTTTCCATTGTACCGCCGGAATATCCACCATCGTTATATTGCTTTTCTAATAGTATCCATCCCTCATGCATTTGAGATTTTATGTAAGCTTCACATGCTTCTCTTTGGGCATCAAGCGAGTTAAAATCTTGTTCCAATCCTTCTTCTGTTGATTTTCTTGTATATATAGCACATCTAATTCTCTTTTGCATCATGCCACTGTGCTCCTGTGGGTTTCGGCACTTTGTGCCTGCAATCCTACGTCACTATCGTTAAGTTTCGCACTGCTCCGCCTGCTCAACGCAGCCGTATGCGTGCTACACTCCGGCTTAAGCAATCCGAAGAATTTCTTACCATTCCAACGAGTACCTGTAATTTCATTGGCTATTGCAGATAAACTTTTGTACTTTTTGCCATTATATTCATAACAGTTTTGAATTACTGTTACCGAGTATCGCTTACCTTTAAACTCCCGAACCAGTTTAGTTCCGTCAGTAATTGATAAAATTTTAGGAGATTTATCGGTTTGTTGAGTTTTATCATATTGTTCAACTAGCTTATCAATTTTACGTTGAATTTGTGTTGGCAATGAGCCATATTTTTCTTCCCAAGCCTTAATTCGTTTTTCAAAAATGTTTATAGCCATGTGAATACCTTTTTGTTCTGCTTACTTACATAAATCGCTCTTATTACAGATAAAATCAAGCCCATTGACACAATTGTTATCATTAAAGTTCAATAAAATACCCATCTTCCTGGTTTGGTCTTGTTATTAATATGTATTTATTATAGATTTTTACATCTGCAGTTTTATTTTCAGGATCTAAATTTTGTACCTCAGTAAGCACACCAATAAGTTCTTCTAAATTCGCCATAATAAAATCCTTTCAAGTTCTGTACTTACATACATGCCTCAAAAGGATTTTATATCAAGCCTTCAAACACAAAACTTATCGTGTTATAAATCACCCGATAAGTAATCTTCATCTAATTTTTTTATTACAAAGGTTCTTTTTACTTGGACTCCAAGATTATATTTAATCATTAGATTTGTAAGTTCATCTCCGTCAATAAGTCGTATAATTTTATTTTTTGCGGCTGCAGCTTTTTGCTGTGCTTTTTCTCCAAAATAACTGGTTGTAATAAAAACACCTTTATTAGTATCTGAACAATCGAGTGCTCCAACAAAATTTTGGATTTCTCTTTCATTTACCTTATTTTCTGAATATCTTTTGGCTTGAAGATAAATTTTACCCAATCCAAGTTCATCTTCGTTTATAATCCCATCGATGCCTCCGTCATGACTTAACTTTGTCATAGAACCGACACCGTAATTCATTTTTTCCATCAAGTCAATAACTATTCGCTCAAAACGTACCGGATCAATTTTCTTTAGATTATCCAATAAATCTTGTTTTAGAGAATTTAAATATTCATTTTCCGCAACTTCAAAAATTTCATCAGGAGTATGGGAGTCTGTTAAAACTTCTTGATCTTTATTTGCAGTTATATCATTTTCTGTATTATTTTTAAACTGATTAAATTGTTCAAATTGTGACAAAAATTTATTATCAATTTTATCTGGTTTATTAGTCATTACATTTTTCCCGGTTTCTGTAATTTGCATCACACCACGAGACGGGTATTCTAATAAGCCTGCTTTTTTCAGGTAAGTTCTTGCCCAACCGGCTCTATTGTAATATGTTTGTTGATTACCGCTAGGTAACATTTCCTGCATATCTTCTTCTGTTAGATTTAATATTTTTGCTACAGCCTGAGCAACTTCGCTGTTTTTATGAATTTGACCATCTGCAATAACTTCTAATGTCGGAAGCATAAATTCTTGATAATTTGGAATAGCCATTCTAAACTCCTTTTTTCTAATTGTAGCGAATGATAACAATTGTGTCAATGGACTTGATATTGCTTGCAACAAGAGCGATTTATGTAAGTACAAGGAGGAACGACTTATGGATATCGCATTCGGAACAAAAATTATCAACAGAAAGACAAATGAAATCGGATTACTTATCAAAACTTGGCTGAATGAATACGCAGACGGGAAAGTTTGGTTCGCTACCTGTGTTGATAAAAACGGCAAACGGTACCATATAGAACTTGATGAAATTCTGCCAATTGAGGATAATGAACATATAGTATAGCAGGGATTTAACACTCCAGCAATATTAGAAATTTCTAACTATATCTTTAAAATTTGGATTTTGACACATTTCAACTAGAACTTCCCCTATTTCATTATGCGGGAGCTGAATTTTGGGATTTTTAGAAATTACTTGTAAAAGAAATTTTATAGAGGAAATACTCATTTTGTGAGTTTTTACAAGAATACGCAAACATTGTAACCACTCTACATCATATTGGCTATATAGCCGTTTTTGAACTTCGCCAGTCTTTATCCTATGTGTTTTTATTAATTTTTCGGCATCATAGGTTCTTAGTCTATCAGGAGTAATCCCAAGCATATTAGCAACAACACTTGTTGTCAGAAGTGGTTTGTCTTTTGAAAACTCATTTTTTAATGCCATATTTATCCTCTTTATTTATTCAATGATATTACACTTATAGGTTTATGCCTATTTACATGTAGCTATTCATCTAAAGACCAAATAATAATTTTATATAAACCCTATTTACAAATTTTATGTTTCATGTAAAAATCAAATTGGGTTATATAAATTATGAAAAAGATTTCCGTAATAATACCTTGCTATAATCAATCTGAATATTTATTAGATGCAGTTAAATCGGTTGTAAATTCCACCTACAAAAATTTGGAAATAATTGTCGTTAATGATGGGTCAACTGAAAAAACTCCGCAGGAGATTCAGAGCATGCTCATGCCTTTTGATAATGTAATATTGATTAATCAAGAAAACTCTGGAGTATGTGCAGCCAGAAACAACGGAATAATAAAGGCTAATGGAGAATATATCTTACCTTTGGATGCAGATGACAGAATAGCAGATACATATATTGAAAAAGCAGTTTCAATATTAGAGCAAAATCCAGATATTGGTATTGTTTATTGCGAAGCAGAATTTTTCGGAACAGGACAAAATAAAAAATGGGACTTAAAACCAGCTACTCTTTCAAATATGCTTATCCAAAATAGGATATTTCCATCAGGTATTTATCGAAAATCAAAATTCCTTGAGGTTGGCGGATATAAAAAAGAGATGGAACTTGGCTGTGAAGATTGGGATTTCTGGCTTTCAATTATCGAAACAGGTAGAAAAGTTTATCAGATTCCAGAAGTTCTATTTTATTACAGAAAGCAGCAAAACGAACGTACCAAGCAGTCTTTAAGACCAATAAATTACCTTAAAATCAGACTTAATATAATCAAATTCCACAATAAACTATATAACCAATTTGGTCTGAAAATGTATTTTTTATTAGGCTTTATGATCTGTAAAAATTGTGCTGCACATTTCTATAAATTGTTAAGGGGAAAATTAAATTGAAACCATCAACATTTATAAAAAGAAGTATATTTTTTATTCCAAAAAAGTTTAGCAATTTATTTATAAGTTCTAATTATAAAAAGGTACTATCTAAAATTAGAACTAAAAAGAAATTAAAAATTATCTTTTTATGCATGGAATGTTCCAAATGGGGAGCTCAGTATTTATATAAAATGATGGAGAAACACAAAAATTTTGAACCGCAAGTTATTCTTGTTCCACCATATACTGTTCATAAAGAAGAAGATTTAACAAAACTTTCACTTGAAGATAATTTAAAATTTTATAAAGCAAATAATATTAAAGTTGAATTGGGTTATGACATTATAAAACATCAATATATAGACTTAAAACAATTTAAGCCTGATATTGTATTTTACGAACAGCCTTATGATTTACCACCAAAATATAGTTTGCACAAAGTGTCCAAGAACTCTTTATGTATGTATTTCCCTTATGGGTATGAAAATTTAAATTTTAAAAATAATTACACAGATAATTTTCATAAACATTTATTTGCTTATTTTGTAGAGTGCAAAGAAAATCTCGAACGATACGAACATTATAGAAAAGAGAATTCAAAAAATTGTATAATTACCGGACATCCAAAATTAGATTACTACATTACAACGCAAGAAAAATGTTTCCATAACAATTTAAAAATTATATATGCACCACATCATTCGTTAGGAAAACATAGTTTAAGGTTTGGAACATTTCGAGATAATGGACAATTTATGTTAAATTTAGCCCAAAAACATAGAGAAATAGATTGGATATTTAAACCTCATCCAAAATTAAGGTTTGAACTTTTGGATAATAAAATAATGACGCAAGAACAAGTTAATGAATATTGGAAAAGTTGGCAGGAAGTTGGAATAGTACATGAATACGGCAATTACTTAGAATTATTTCAAATCACAGATGCATTGATTACTGATTCTATTTCCTTTCTTGTTGAATATTTGCCGACACAAAAACCGATAATTCAATTATTTAACAAAATGCATCATCCGTATAATTCAATAGGAGATAGGATTGCAGAAGTTTTATACAAAAGTACAAATAATGAAGAATTAAATACATTGTTTAATGAAGTTATAGTAAACAGAAATGATTATTTAAAAGATAAACGCATAAAACTTATACATAATCTTTTTGATTTGAGACAAAGTGCATCTGAAAAAATAATTAACTATTTAGAAAAAGTGACAGGAATACAAAATGGAACAAAAGAAATTACTGATGGTTGCAGGACCTGTTGAAATAGAACAAGAAATTTTAGATATATGTTCAGCACCGCAAGAATATATGAGAACAGAAGAATATTCTAAAAAATGGGCAAGAATTTTTGAAAATTTAAAATATATTTTCCAAACAAAATATCCTGTTGTTTGCTATGCCTCTTCCGGTACAGGAGCAATGGAAGCTGCTGTTACGAATTTTTTATCAGTTAAAGATAAAATTATTTATATTAATTCAGGTTCATTTGGCAAACGCTGGGGAGATATTTGTAAAAAGCATAACCTGGAAACAATAGAAATATTAGTAAACTTTGGGGAAAGTGTAAACATTTTAGATGTAGAAAAAGTCCTAGAAAATAATCCCGATACGAAGGCTGTATTTGCTACATTAAATGAAACTTCCTGTGGCTCTTTACATGATATAGCCGGGGTTGGAAACATTTTAAAAAAATATCCACATATTTTATTTATAGTTGATTGTATTAGCGGTTTATGTTCAGATGAATTTTTAATGGACGAATGGGGAGTAGATATAGCAGTTAGTGCAAGCCAAAAAGCTCTTGCCCTGCCCCCTGGATTATCATTTATGGCAATTAATAATAAAGCTTTAAAATTTGCCGAAAAATCAAACCTCAGAAATTTTTATTTTGATATTTATGAATATATTGAAAATCAAAAACGAAATCAAACCCCATTTACACCTGCTACGGGAATTGTAAATCAATTAGATTATAGACTTCAAAAAATAAAAGACGAAGGATTAGAAAACTTCCAAGCCAGATACAGGAATCATACAAAATATTTACGGCAACATCTATCAAAATTGGGATTTAATACATTTGCTGAAAATCCAGCAAACTGTGTCACCGGAATTTGGACAGACACATATAATGCTGATGAAATAGTAAAAATTATGAGAAGTAAATATAACATCGAACTTGCATCATCAGGTGGCCTGTTAAAAGAAAAGCTATTTCGAATAGGTAATTATGGCAATATAAATCAACTGGAAATTGATGAATTTTTAAACTCTCTTAAATTAACAATAAAGGAAATCAATAATAATGGAAACAAGAATTAAAAATAAAAGTGTAGATATTAAAATAAATTCAACTAAAGAATTTTGGCAAACACGAGTTCAAAATGGGTACAATTTAAAAACGGTATTACTAAATGAAGAAGTTAATGATGACGTAATCAAAAATAGAAATATTAAAGAAAGTAACCTAGTTAAATCATTTCTTGACCCAAATAAAAAATATAAGATTTTAGATATTGGATGTGGTATCGGGAGATGGGTTGAGAATTTATTCATTTATATAGATCAATATACAGGAATAGATTATACTGACGGTTTTATTAAACTTGCAAAAAACAAGTATAAACAAACAAATCTAGAATTCATACAAATGTCAGCAACAGATATAAATATCTCACTATTACGTGATAACTATGATTTATCAATTCTTACTGGAATTTGTATGTACATAAATGACAAAGACTTACCGAATTTATTTTCAACTTTAAATAATCTTACTGATGACATAATTTATTTACAAGAATCTGTAAGTTTAACAGAAGGGAGATTAACGTTAGATAATTTTTACTCAAATGATTTAAGACAAAATTATAGTGCAATATATAGAACTATACCAGAATATGAAAATCTATTATTACAATATTGTACGAATTTCAAAATTTTAGCCTCTGGGCTGTTACTTGATAATAAAACAGGCAATAGAAAAGAAACAAACGCTTCCTATTGGATATTAAAAAGGAGTGGTAATGATTGGGAATAAAATTGTAGTTTATACATCTGGAACATTTGATATGCTTCATTTCAATCATTTAAAAATGATTGAATATGCAAGGGCATTAGGTGATATATTAATCGTTGGAGTAAATACCGATGAACTAGTTGCAAGTTACAAATCACAACCAATTATTCCTTTTGAAGAAAGAATTGCTTTAATGAAAACCATTAAAGGTCCTGATATTGTAATTCCACAAAAATCTCTAGATCATACCGATAAAATTAAAAAGCTACATTTTGATATATTTGTAGTAGGTGATGACTGGGTTGGGAAATATGATTATCTAGAAAAGCTTGGAGTTAATGTTGTCTATTTCCCATATGGGGATGGGATTAGTTCTTCATCTTTAAAACAACGTATATATGAAAATTATAAAAAATTACAAAACAAAGTAGATTCACATCTTCCTGCAAATATAGAAGTAATAACGCAAAATAGGGACTTATTATATGATTAATATAAGACAAATATTTAATAAACGATGGGATAGTGTTAATACAACAATAATATTAACTATTTTGGGTTTTGAAATAAAAATCAGAAAAAAATATTCATTGCCAACAATGAATAGACAAATTGCAACTCTTAACTATTTCCTAAATAATTGTGCAGACATAAGACAGGTTAAAAAGGCAGATGGAACATTAAGAAATGTTCAACAATCTTGCATCAAAATGTTAGATAAAGTTGATGCAATATGTAAAAATAATAACTTATGCTACTGGTTAGATGCTGGAACACTTCTTGGATGCATTAGACATAAAGGATTTATTCCATGGGATGACGATATTGATATTTGTATGCCCAGAAAAGATTACAATATTTTTGTAAATCTTCTAAAAAGTTATTTTAAAGAAAATGAAATAAGATTAAAAGCTGAACTGGATAATAATTTTCAAATAAGAATAATTTCACAAAATAATGATGCAGCTTTAGATATTTTTCCTATTGATAACTATATCACTTCTAATTTAAATAATAAACAAAAAAAAGAAATAACTGATTTAATTAAAAATGCAAGAAATATATTTGATAAAAATTTCCCTGCACAGAAAATAAAAAACTGTAATATTAACAAATTAAAGACAGAACTTATCAATATCCAAAATAGAATAGTATTACAAAATCAAAAAGTTACAATGAAAAATCCTGCTTTATTTTACGGTATTGATTTCCCATATTACAGTAAATATCATTTGATTTATAACCATGATGAAATATTTCCCTTATCACAAGGTTTATTTGAGGGAAAATACTACCCCATTCCAAATAAAAGTGACGATTATTTAAAAAATATTTATGGTAATTATATGAAATTTCCTACAGTAATTCCAAATATAGAAAAATATTTAAACATTGGAGAAATAAATTAATATGGGGACAAACTATAAACAAATTATCCCATACATAAAACCATATCTGCCGATGACTTTGTTATCAATATTATTAACATTACCGGCCGGTGCTTTGGATGCAGTTATTGTTATGACATTAAAACCGTATATGGATGTCATTATGTTGAATAAATCAATACATTCTCCATGGACAATTTCTTTTTTTATTCTACTTTTTACAAGTATTCAGGGAATTCTTAATTTTTCAGCTACTTATATTAATTCTTATGTTGCAGGACAAATTACAAATGAAGTTAAAATAATCTTATTTGAAAATTTACTTAACAGGGAAACTTCTTTTTTTGACAAAACTACATCTGGTTTTATACAAAAGGCATTTAATAATGATGTTTCAAAAGCTTTTGGAAGCCTTTTAGGCTACTTAAAAAGTTATGCCCTAAGAATTTTTTCGGCAGTTTCTTTAATCATAGTTCTAATTTATAATTGTTGGCAGCTTGCAATTATTGCTGTATTTATTCTTGTTTTTGCTCTAATTCCTGTTACACAGGTTAAGAATCTTATAAAAAATATCGTTAATGATTACGAAAATGAGAATGCAAAAGTTATTGCAGATTACAATGAAACATTTTCAGGCAACAAAATCATTTCCGCATTTAATCTTAAACATTTTCAAATAAATAAATTGAAAAAACATCTTAAAAAATCTTTTCAACTTGATATGAAAATAATTCTTCGTACAGGTTGGACTACACCGCTAATGCGGCTTGTAGCTGCTATTGGCATAGGTCTTATCATTGGAATAGGAAGTACTTTAATTAACAATAATACAATTACAAGCGGAAATTTCGTGGCATTTGTAACCGCACTTATTTTACTTTTTAACCCAATTAAAGGTATAGGAAACGATTCAAAAAATTTGCAAACTTCAATTCTTGCAATAGAAAGAGTTATAAATGAACTTGAATATATTCCAAAAATCAAAAATAATGCGTCGCCAATTTTGATGAAACATTTCAATTCCGAAATTGAGTTTAAAAATGTTTCGTTTGAATATAGAAAAAATAAGAAAGTTTTACATGAACTATCATTCAAAATTAATAAAGGTGAAAAGATTGCACTTGTTGGACATTCAGGCGGAGGAAAGAGTACAATAATAAACCTTATTCCAAGATTTTATGATGTAACAAATGGTGAAATTTTAATAGACGGTATTAATATAAAAAATTATGACATAAATTCGTTAAGAAATAATATCTCAATAGTTTTACAGGATAATTTTATATTTACAGGAACAATAAGAGAAAACCTTAAAATA
Organism: uncultured Brachyspira sp.; assembly: GCA_902383995.1. Classification (GTDB taxonomy): domain Bacteria; phylum Cyanobacteriota; class Vampirovibrionia; order Gastranaerophilales; family Gastranaerophilaceae; genus Scatousia. Next base: position 86,896 of record CABLZX010000003.1, on the reverse strand, counting down.
ATAAAACCGAGTGCAACTGATGAGGATTTATTTTCTGTTCTTCAAAGTTCTTACCTGTATGATTTTGTAATGTCAACGGAAAAAGGACTTGATACACAAGTCGGAGAAAGAGGATTATTACTATCCGGCGGGCAAAAACAAAGATTAGGAATAGCAAGAGCATTCTTAAAAAATTCTCCGATTATAATCTTTGATGAAGCAACAAGTGCATTAGATAATGAATCAGAATTTTATATTAAAAAAGCCATAGAAAATCTAATGAAAGATAAAACTGTAATAATAATTGCACACAGGTTTTCTACGATAAATAATGTTGATAAAATAATAGTTATTGATGAGGGGAAAATTGTAGAACAAGGTGCTCAAACACAACTTTTGCAGAATACAAATGGTAAATTTAAAAAATTATATGATTTACAAACGATTTAAATATTAAATGATACTATTATTGCATTTTTAAATTTGAGTATTTATTACAAAATTAACTAAGTTAGATTTGTTCATCAAAAATTACAAATCCTTTTATAAACTTCAATTACACTATCATTAATATCAATGAAAATAACTTTTTCAAAGCAATCGTACTTGTTTATGAATTCGGTTACTGTATCATACGCAATTCTGCAAGCTTTATCTATCGGGAAGTGGTAAACTCCACAAGAGATTGCAGGAAAGGCTATTGTCTTTATGTTATTTTCCTTTGCAAGAGTTAATGCTGTTATATAACAAGATTTTAAAAGCACAGACTCGCTTTTATCCCCACCGTACCAAACCGGTCCAACGGTATGAATTACATATTTTGCCGGTAAATTATACCCTTTAGTAATTTTTGATTGTCCGGTTTCACAACCGTTCAAAGTTCTACATTCTTCAAGCAACTTTTTCCCGGCTGCTCTGTGAATTGCACCATCTACTCCACCTCCGCCTAACAAAGTTCTGTTTGCGGCATTGACTATTGCATCTACTTTTAATTTTGTTATGTCGCCTTTTAAAATTTTGATTTCTGTCATAATTACTCCTGCATAATCTACTTTTAATTTATTCTAACACTTTTGTGTCAATTGATACAACTTAAATTTGACCAGTACTTTAGTAATTTCAGAAAAAATTGTACTGATAGGAAAATTAAATGTTTTTTATTGCCTGCAAGGCCTTTGTAACAAAAAATTTACAGACTTTATATAGACAAAAGCCTTTTATGATAACGGTTTTAACTATAATTAATCACTAAAGCAGCTGTAAAATCTACATCATGGGGTTGCCAAAATCTGAAAGCATGGTTAGAATATGCATGTAGGAGAAAAGAAATGAGTATCATAATCAGTAAAAATATAGACGACAACTCAATAAAATACTCAAACGGGCTTCAATCAATGGAAGCTTTGATTGGTAGCATGGTCTCCTCAATTAACGAACCGATAAAGCATAAATGCAAAAAAGTTCGCCGATATATGCAGGCTTTTTTGCTCGACCTAATCCGTTCAATTTCAAATTTTGAATTTTTTGTTCAGTCCTTGACTGATTTTGAAACAGAATTACGGCTTTGGAAATTTATAAAACTACAAATTCCGACTTTATCAGAAATAAATATCCAAAACTTAGTGCTCTCACATCAGATTTATACTGACAATACAACTCCTGATTTACTTGCATAATTGCAGTTTTTATTGCACGGGTCTTTTTGCCTTTATCGGCACAATTTGTGCTGAATAAGGATTGTTAGCAAGTTAAATTACAGGATATATATATGGAAAACATACATATACAACTCAATAACGACATAATTGAAAATGCATTGCGCCACTTTAAAAAAGTTGTTCTTGAAGGCAAGCATCCAAGCAGCAATTTACAGATGATTGATGTTGATTCAATTATTTTAAGAAGCAAAAGTTTGCGGAAACATTCAAAAACGCAGCAGCAAAAGTTAAAAAATGCGATTATGAAAGTCGGTTACGTAAATCCTATCCGGCTTGATGAAAAACACAATATAATAGCAGGGGAATTGCGACTTTTGGCGGCAAAAGAGCTCGGATTTACTCAAATTCCGGCAATAATTCTTGAGAATTTGACACCTGAAGAAGCTGATGCAATCAGAATTCTGGATAACAGAATTGCAGAGGATGGCGAATGGAATTTCGGAAACCTCAAAGAAGAAATCGAAAAGTTAATGAAGTTTGACATAACTTTTGAGGATTTAGGCTTCGATACCGTTGATTACGATGAAATATTTCTCATTAATGATTCTGATGAAAGCAAAATACACAACTCTGACAAAGAAGACGAAAGTTGGCTTGATGCAAATATTCCGCCCAAAGTTAAATTTAGGGACCTCTGGCGGCTTGGGGATCATTTCGTTTACTGCGGAGATTCTTTACTTGCCAGATCTTTTGAGATTCTTATGCAGGGCGAGTTGGCACAAATAGTCATAACTGATCCGCCATACAACTGTAAGATTAACGGTCACGTTTGCGGACTTGGGAAAACTCAACACGAAGAATTTGCAATGGCGTCTGGAGAAATGACAGATACAGAATTTGCTGAGTTTATCTCAAAATTTATGCAGAATCTAATTAAATTCTCGATTGACGGCTCGCTGCATTATCTGTTTATGGACTGGGCTGGGTTGAATACGTTATTAACTCAGGGTAAAAAACATTATACCGAGCTGAAAAATATTGCAGTCTGGAACAAATTATCGGGCGGTATGGGCTTGCTATACAGGTCTCAGAATGAAATGATTCCGATATTCAAAAACGGAAAAGCTAAGCATCAGAACCATATTCAGCTTGGTAAAAACGGGAGATACAGGACTAACGTTTGGGATTATCCCGGAATTCGAGCGACAAATCCATCATCTTTGGAGCTTCTAAAGCTTCATCCTACTGTTAAATCGGTGCCGATGCTCCATGACATTTTGCTTGATGCCTCATCTAAAAACGATATAGTTCTTGACTGTTTCGGCGGTTCCGGCTCTACATTACTTGCCGCAGAACGTTGCAAACGTAGGGCAAGATTGATTGAAATCAGCCCTAGATACGTGGATGTAACCATATATCGCTGGGAAAAGGAAACAGGGAAAACGGCTAAATTAATCAAAAATTTTACGGAGGCTCAAGATGGAAATAGATAAGGATAGATTGCTAAAAGCCGCAGAAACAATACAGAATGATAACAAATGCCGCAAAGAAATTGAAGATACATTATATGACGTCGGTTATAAAAAACCTCCTGTCAGCGGTCAGTTTAAAAAAGGTCAAAGCGGCAACCCTAAAGGTAGAAAGAAAAAGGTTATTCCTAAAACTATTATGGAAGCCCTGAGGCTTGCGTTTATAAAAGAAATTACGATTACAAATGAAAAAGGCAGTCGTGAAAAAATCTCGTTTATACAGGCTTTTGCTCAAAAAATCGTGCAAGATGCGATTAAACATGATGGTCCAACACGAAAAATGCTTCTGCAAAATCTGAATTTGCTTAATTTTGATTTCTGGCAAATGATTGAAAACAAAGCATTTCAAGATTTTGAACCGGAAACTAGCAAGGACGATGAACAATATTTAAGGGAGACTTTGTATAAACTCATTGATTACTATCACTCAAATCAAAATGAAAATGAGTAAGTTATAAAGGCAATCCCCTGTTTTGATAAACAGGGGATGCTTTTTAATTACAATTATATATGTTATAATTGCTTAAAATAAAGGATCATAGCATGGAAAATGAAATTATAATTTACCAGACTCAAGACGGGCAAACAAAAATTGATGTAAGAATAGAAAACGAAACAGTTTGGCTTACGCAAAATCAAATGGCAGAACTGTTTCAAACTACAAAACAGAATATAAGCCTGCATATTAAAAATATCTTTGAAGAAGGAGAGCTTCTGGAAAATGCAGTTGTCAAGGATTACTTGACAACTGCATCCGATGGAAAAAATTATAATACCAAGCACTACAACCTTGATGTAATCATTTCTGTGGGCTACCGTGTAAAATCTTTACGTGGCACACAATTTAGAATTTGGGCAACACAAGTTTTAAAAGAATACATGAAAAAAGGTTTTGCTCTGAATGATGATTTATTAAAACAAGCCGGTGGCGGCGGATATTGGCAAGAACTTTTAGAACGTATCAGAGATATTCGTTCTTCTGAAAAAGTTTTTTACCGCCAGATTTTAGATATTTATGCAACAAGTACAGATTACAATCCGAATGCGGAGGAAACTAAATTATTCTTCAAAGTTGTCCAAAATAAAATGCATTTTGCGGCACACGGTCATACTGCAGCAGAAGTTATATATTTACGAGCAGATAGCACAAAAGATAATATGGGATTAACTGTTTTCAAAGGCAAGCATCCAAAAAAAGATGAAGTTACTGTTGCAAAAAATTATCTTGATGAAAAAGAATTAAATATTTTGAACAGAATTACATCGGCCTATCTTGAATTTGCTGAACTGCAGGCAATTAGACATATTCCGATGACAATGAAAGATTGGATAGCTAAACTCGATGATTTTATAAAAATGACAGGAAGTGAACTACTGGAAAATCCCGGTAAAATATCAAAATTAGAAGCTGAAAATAAGGCACTTGCAGAATATTCAAAGTATAAAGAAACGATAAAAGATGAGTTATCCGAAGTTGAAAAACATTTCTTAGAATCGGTTAAACAAACGCAAAAACTATTAGAAAAAAGAACACAAAGTAAAAACTAATCAGATTAAATTTAAAAAGATATGAACCAAATTGATTTAAAACAACAATTTGATAATATTGTTCAAATATTTAAGAAATATAGTTTTAATGATATTATAAAATCTATATTTGTCATTACTTTATGGAATAATAATAGTTCGGCTATTTTAAAGCAGATTTTTATTATTATTTGTTTAATTTCGTTAGATGAATTTGAATTTGAAAAGAAAGATAAAATTCTTAATTATTACGATTTTGAGAGATTTACACAATCTTTAATAAAAAATTTACCCGAATTTCCAACTTTAGAAGATTATTGTCCGGAACAGGATTGGGGAGAAGTTAAATTTTTCCATAACAATTTTCATTACAAAATCTTTTATGGTTCAGAAATATGTAACATTTACGATTACCTGCAATGTTTTAAATTGGTACATTGTTCATTGGAAAAATTTTATTATAACAATCATTTCGGTAGTCCAAATGGAGAGTTAGAAATATTCTTGTTTCTTCAAAATCAGATTATAGAAAATATCAAAATGCAAAAAAATAATGAAGTAGAACCTGGGTACATTTCGATTCCCCCGAGAGTTTTTTGGAAAGAATGCTTGATTTGTTTTTATTACATACAAAAAACAATCAATAACCTGAATAACGAATTTTTGAATAAATATTCAGTTAAATTTGGATGCAAAGAGGAGGTTTATGAAAAACTTCTTAACTTTGAAACAAATTTTATGGAAGGGAAATTATTAAATAAATGTTTTGTTAATTATAAAGGGAGTTATTATCCTATAATGCCAAGACGTTTTAATTATGTTTTATGTGAAAATTGGAATAATGAACTTGATAATCTGATAATTAAAAAACGATTTTCATTCATTGAACATGAATTGATTAAATCTGCTGTAAAAGCTTATATTCAGGAACAAAAACCATGTAATATACAATTTATTGATAATATAGGTGAATATATTAATAATGAAAAATTAAACAATTTTAGTTGCAGTTCGATTATTATAAATAACGAAGTTATATTGTTTTATTTTTTAAATCCAACTATAGATAAGGAGGAAGAACATTTATTTGAATTATATGATTTATTAAAATCAGAAATTATTTCTTCTTTACATTTGCCGCAAAACATTAATGTTCAATTAATCCTAGTTAATACTTTATTTTCTTTTGAAAATAAAATAATTAATTTACAGGCGCACAAAAATATATTTTATTTTCCATTAGTAGATTTTATACAAATGATAAATGAACTTGATGATTTTTGGGAAATTAGCAAACAACTGCAATATCTGCAAAATAATCCGTTAAAATATAATCCGCTATATTCAATATCTGATAAATTAGCTTTTTATCGTGTAAATAATAATGGAATAATTTTAACAGGAGCTAATGACTTTACATATTTAATGTTAGATGATGCAAATTATGGTTCAACAACTAGGTTTGAGTCATTGAAACAGAAATATAAAAATTTTCCTCTACTGTATAGTCTTGAAAATCTGGATAAATGGCATATTATGCACGATAAAAATTCTAATAAATTAAGGCTTGAAGCAAAGACTCTTTTAGGTTTTATCAAATATCAAAAAGTTAATAAATCCGATATATGCATAAAACCTGTATTTGGAATTTATCCAGAAGAAAAATTTAGAATATTAGATAATATTACTGATATTATTGAGGATATTTTTTATCTGTATCTGGATATTATATCTAAACATAAGTTTTTTACAGAATATAAAAATTTACTGATAGAAGTAATTCCTTATAGTATGATTAAAGAGAAGAAGGTTTTTGAATTTCTTCAGAATGAAATTGATGATGATTTAATATGGACTGTCATTACAGGTTATCCAGATAAAAATACACATGGTATCAGAATTTTATATAACGAAGATTTATATTTTGATGCTCTGAACGGTGCAAAAGATCGTAAAATTGAAACAAATTTGGCTGTAGAAATATTAGAAAAACTTGATTATTATGTTGAAGATAAAAATTTTTCAAAAATCAAAAATAAGATTTTAAAACATAAAAATGATAAACCCCGTTTTGCATTTAACTTTTTAGATAAATTAACATCTTTTCCTGAAAATTGGCCAGTAATATTGCCGGAAGAGAAGGATTTTATTTTGGTACAAAATGAAATTGCCCGAATAATAAAATTGTCTGAATACAAACCAGGTAATTATATGTATAATGAAACTAAAAATATACTCAAAGTTGTTAGAGAAGGATTGATGCCTGAATTTGATAAGGAATTAAGTCGAATAGATTTTCTTCAGGGAATTTCATATCTTATACAGCAAATGGATGCATATTATAATGAAACTGAACATAAATATCGGTCTCTGGATATTTCCACAGAACATGACGTTGACTATAATCGAATCCAAAGGTTAATAGAAATAAAAAATGAAAGTCAACATAATAATGTAATGTATAGATATCTTATTGAAAAGTTTGTAAATTTACCACACACTGGTACTGAATTTTTAACAAAAGAAAAATTACGATTATTACTTGCTGAAACTCATTGGATTTTACATACATATCAATATGGAGATATCATTCATAATAGTCTCACAGAAATGAGTTTAATAATTAAAGATGATTATACAATTTATGTAGATATTTGTAATGAAATGATAGAAAGGCAAAACAAATATTTAGAGTATGAATCCGATAATGATCTTTATAATAATTTACCCAAAGAAATGAAGTTTAATGATGAAAAAGATTATTATCATGAACTTAATAGTGCAATGATAAAGGATTTTGGTTTTTCGTTTCAGTTATTGATAGATTTATTATCTTGTTTAAGTCAATGGGCAATGCATAAACATATCGAAGAACATCCGTACTACACCGCATCAATAACGGAGGTTATTCAAATCATGTTGATGTTGAATGAACTGAAAAATGAAGATAATTGTAACGAAGAAACTATTCAAAATCTTATAGATTTTCTTACATTAAAACCTAATGATGTTACTAAAATTTATGAAGATAATTTTCTTTCACTTAAAGAGTGCAATGAAATTCCTGTATATGAATATAATAAAAGATTTAGTCGTTATATAATTAAACCTTTGATAATGATAGGTGACAATCAAATATTGTGGGGGGCTCAGTCAGTATATCAGTCAAAAAATGTCTGGGCAAGAGATATTGCTTTTCCGCGTTTTCCGTATGGGCTTCCGGCTTGTGAAACTAAAAATATTATTCAGAAGCAAAAAGAAAAAAGGGAGATTGAATTAAATAACAACACATATAATTTTTTGTTAAAAAAATGGAGTAATTATTGTGAAAAAAATGTTTATTTGCACCATAGAGACAAAAAAGGTAATCATCCAGCAAATCTTGGGGACTATGATGTTTTGTGTTATATTCCTGAAAAGAATTGTGTTCTAAATATAGAATGTAAATATTATCTTAAACCGTATTGTTTAAAAGATGCAAAACGCTTACTTAATAATGTTTTAAAGCAGGATAAAAAATCACAAAAAAATTCCCTAGAAAAAGTTAAAAACAGAGAAATATATCTACAGAATAATTTAAATAAAATTTTTGAAATTCTTAAATGGCCAATTCCTGATAAAAATCCTAAAATTCATTCTCTTTATGTTGTGGCTGATAGTGAATTGTTTGAAGTTTTACTTAAAGAAACTAAAAATATAAAATTTATAAATTTGAAATACTTAAATAGTTATATAAACGCTCTTTAATATGATTATTATTACATATAAAATTTTCACTTTTATGATAAAATCAAATATACAAATCATATTGAGGAATAAATATTGAATAAATTTGAAATTCAACTGAATGAATTTGAGAAAAAAGTATTAAATAATATTTGTAAAGAAATATATAAGAATTTCTCTAAGAATCATGTTGATATATTTCTATGTGGAGGAGACTTAGCAGCAAACACTATTAGAAAAAAAGTTAAGACTTTATTACAAGAGAAATATATAATGATATTTTATCCTGAAAAAGTTTTTGTAGAATATTTTAATTTAAATAAAAATTCAGATTATCTTGCTTTGGAAACATTATTAGCTCAAAATGTGGATTACATATGTATTGTTTGTGAAAGTTCAGGTTCCTTAGTAGAACTTGGAGCTTTTTCAAATATTGAAGAAATAAGAAATAAAATTATAGCATTAAATGATGAAAAATATAAAAAAGAAAAAAGTTTTATAAACCTAGGACCAATAAAACACCTATTGAAACATAATAAAAATTCAGTGAAATTTTATAATGATGAAAATTTAACAAAAATATGTGATGACTTAAAAAAAATGTTCAGACATCATTTAAAAATATCTAACGAACCAAGAACTATTGATAAAATAACCGGTATGTTTTATTTTATATGTTTATTACTTTATTTATTTAGAAGTCTAGAAAAAGAAAAACTATTATCTTATTTACAATATGTTATATTATCTGTTGAAAACAAGGAAGATTTTAATGATTTAGAAGCCAGATATTATGCAGCAGAAAAAATTCTTTTTAATGAAAATTTGATCAAAAATAAAAGTCAAAAAGAATTAGAATTAACTGAAAAAGCTAAAAGAATGATGTTAGAATTAATTAATAAAAATGAAAAACCAGTTTACAATAATGTAATTTCTGATATAATAAAACTAAAGTATTATCATTATTCTTCTTAGATATAATCAAAATTTATTTGATTGGGGAATGATGACAAACCCTTAAATACATTAAACAAAAATGGAAGCCAGTGTCCGATTTTTCAAATTTTCCACAGTCAAATTTGAAAAATCGTACAAAGTAAGAGGAATAATGATGTACTATTTATTAAATATGGAAAGAGATTTAATTAGTTATTTAGATTTACCTAGAATTAAAGATTTAGATGATCTAGCATGTTTATTATTGTTTACAAAATCACAACTAAATGATTTTATTGCAAATAAAGACAAACATTATGTTTCTTTTAGAATACCTAAAAAACATTCTTCAGAAAAAAGAATTATAAATGCACCTAAGAAAAAATTAAAAATGGCGCAAAAAATAATTCTTGTAGAGATTCTTCAAAAAATCCCTTGTTCTGAATATTCAACAGCATTTATTAAAAATAAAAATGGACTTCTGAAAAATGCATTAATTCATAAAGAAAAAATTTTTTTATTAAAAATGGATTTTAAAAACTTTTTTCAATGTATAAAAAGAAAAAAAATACAAAGAATTTTTATGGAATTAGGATATGATGACAAAATTTCTGATATACTTGCTGGATTGTGTACATTTTTTAATGAACTTCCTCAAGGGGGTATTTGTTCACCATATTTATCAAATTTAGCTTGTTATAAATTAGATAAAGAAATATCGGAATTCTGTAATACAAATAACATTTCATATACAAGATATGCTGATGACTTAATGTTCTCAGCAAATGATTTAGAAATACTAAAAAATTTAAAAGATATTTATCTACCTCAAATAATTGCTAATAATAGGACAACCTATTTTAATATTGAATTAAATACTGAAAAAACAAAATTAGTAAAGAATACTTCTCATAAGAAAGTTACAGGTATAACTATAAATGATGGTAATCTAAAAGTATCAAAAAACATTAAAAATAAAGTACGATCAATTCTATATTTTTTATATAAAACCGGTGAATTTTCTAAAAAAAATATTAATGAAACTAAAGAATATTTAATCGGCAATATTTCTTATATACAATCAATTGAAGATGATTATTTGAATAAATGTATAAAATATATTGAAAATTTGCAAAAAAAATTTTCGAAAGAAGATATTTATGATATACTAAAAACACTTAAAAAAATGTAGAATATATTAATAGAATTCCCTGTTCTTTGTCTTGCAGGGAATATGCCTTAAAAACCTTATGTAGTAATGATTTTATTTGAGAAATTTAACAAAAATCGGTAGATTTTCCCTGATTTTTAATTTAGCAGGGAATTTACAAATATAAAAATTACATTTATAATGTTTATGAAGCGAGCCTGTTGCTCACAGGACTGTTCGCTCCGGCTTTTTTAGAGTATGCAAAAAGGAAGACTATGAGATTAAGAGATTATCAAAATTTACTAAATAAAGCTATTCCAGTCATTGAACAAGTTAAAATTACTGAAAAATCAAGCAATTATAATACAGTATATAATATAACAAATATTCAGGCATTTTTAGGAATACTTAAAGAATTTAAACAAGCTAAACTTTTTTTGTCTTTGGTAAATCAGTTTGCTGAAATACCAAACTTGACAAGTAGTATTGAAAATAGTATAAGTGTATCTTCTTCGTCTATCACAAAGAGATTTTCAAATCTGTTGAATGAGCTGTATGACTGTGTTACTAACTTCTCAAATACTTTAGCAGATATGCTGTGTGAAGAAAATGTTGACACTCTTAATTTAAAACTTCCGGAAGATTATTCTTCTATTAGTGATTACAAAAACTTTTTTGAGGATTTAGAAGATGTTTGCGCACCTTTTAAATATATAAATGAAGAAGTGAAGGTGGTGAATTTTGATGTCGGTTCAGAATGGATTGGTATTGATTTCTCTGAAATGACTGCTGGACTGTTTTTGTCACTGGCTGACAAGGCAGCAAGTTTATACAATAAATTTTTGGAAGGTAAAAAGCTTATCGCAGAAATTAAGAATGCAGAAACTTCCGCTTCTGAGGCTAAGCTTAAGGCTATTCAGACTACAATCGAAATTCTGGAAAAACAAAAAGAAGAAGAATTTAATGATTATAAAGAACAGCTTATTGAAGAAGCAATTGCTGAGAGCGGCTGTATAATTAATGAAAAAGAATGTAATATTAATGAATTTAAAAATCATTTACGTAAAGCTATTTTAAAACTTGGAAACCTTGTAATACGCGGATTAGAGATAGTTCCAGCTCTTAATGCAAAACCTGAAATTAAAGAGCTTGCTTCTAAGGCTAATAAAAATATAGAAGCAAACAGGAAGTTAATTATTGGATGCGACAATTATAAATACATTACAATGAAAACATCTGATATCAAATCAAAAGATATTCCTGCTGATACAGCGGAATTTACAGATAATAAATGATGATTTTAGTTTTCTAAGGCTATTTTATTTTTTACATAAAAGCATTATAATCTCTTTATGAAATATCAAAAGAATTTAAATGATAACAGGGTTCAATGTACAATTTGTCCGCGTAATTGCATTCTTAAGGAAAATCAGGAAGGTTTCTGCCATATAAGGAAAAACACCGGAGGGGAAATTGCTCTAACTTCTTACGGATATAATACAGGGCTTGCAATAGATCCTGTTGAGAAAAAGCCGCTTTACCATTTCTATCCAGGCAGTTTGGTTCTTTCCTTTGGAACTTTAGGCTGTAACATGGGATGCCAATTTTGTCAGAACTGGAAGACGACAAAAAACAGGGGCAGTAACAAGTTTTTAAATAAAGCATCGCCTCCTGAAATTGTTGAAACTGCAAAGTACTATGCTTGTAAAAGTGTTGCTTTTACTTATAACGATCCTATAGCATTCTTTGAATATGCGGTTGATACTGCAAAATTATGCAGAGAAAACGGGATTAAAACTGTTGCAGTAACTTCCGGCTTTATAAATCCGGAGCCCGCAAAAGAATTTTTTAAATACATGGATGCAGCTAATATTGACTTGAAAGGGTTCAGTGAAAATTTCTATAAGAAAAATTGTCTTGCTCATATAAAGCCTGTTCTGGACACTATTAAATATGTAAAAAATGAAACGGACTGCTGGCTTGAATTAACAACAATGCTGATTGAGGGAGAAAATAATTCTGATGAAGATATTAAGTCTGAATGCAGTTGGATATTAGAAAATCTTGGAGAATTTGTTCCGCTTCATTTTAGTGCATTTTTCCCAAGTTATAGATTTATGGACAGAAAGGCAACCTCACTTGGCGTTTTGTTAAAAGCGTATGAGATTGCACAAAATTTAGGTTTAAAATATGTTTACACCGGGAACTTAACCAGCCGGAGCACTTCTGCAACATATTGCAAAAATTGTCATAGACCGGTAATTGTAAGAAACGGCTATGGACTTCTTGAGTATAATCTTGACGGAGGAAGCTGCATTTTTTGCGGAACAAAATGCGACGGCAGATTTTGATTAAAAATAAAAACGGGCTTTTGCCCGTTTTAAGCATAAAGGAGAACTGTGTGTGAGTTTATTAGAATTTTAGTTTTGGAATAATTTTTTCTATCCAATTTTTTAGATTTTCTTCATTGTCCTCTTCGCTTTTTTCTAAAATCTCAATCCTTTTTGCTCCCAAATCAAATACCGCCTCATCAAAGTCTATTGCAGCCTGACAAAAATGCTCATATATGGATTCACCTATACCAAATACTGCATAATTCAAATCTGTAAGGCATTTTGTTTTTTCAGATTTTAGTTCTTCAAGCAGAGCCATAGCGTTGCACGGTGCATCACCGTCCCCCCATGTGCTTGTAATAAACAGAGCTTTATCGTAACCTTTCAAATCATTTAATGAAACATTACCCATATCAAGTACATCTGCTTCTATACCGGCTGCCTTCAGGGCTTCTGATGCCTGAACGGCTAATGCTTCTGAATTCCCGGTTTCAGTGCCATACAAGATTTTTACTGACATAATACCTCCTAAATCAATTTCAAACCGTGTTTTTTTTGTTTATTTTGTTAGGCATGCCTAACAAAATAATTTTATACTATTTTTGTAATAATGTCAATATAATAAAATTTGAACTAAATTTTATTTATGGTGTATTATATAAATAATAGTAAATAGTAAGAGAATGGTTAAATTATGAAGTCAGTTAAAGAAGTTTCAATTGAATCAAAAATACAGAAGCGTTTGCAGAATAATCCTAACTGTTTAAAGCTGGTTAATTATCTTTTTGCTGATGAGGAGCTTCAGGAATTACAGGATTACGCAAATAATGTTTCGATAAAGCGTTTGGGATTTAATGACCATGGACCTGTTCATATGCGCCAGGTTGCAGGTAACGCTATTAAAATGCTGAATATTTTGCAGGAATCTGGAATTAAGACTTCACTTGAAACCGAAGAGATAGGTACGTTTGAGGACAGTATGTGCGCCGTTATCCTTGCTGGTTTAATGCATGATCTGGGTATGTCAATCGGACGGCAGGGGCATGAAGATATGTCTGCAATGCTTGCACAGCCTATAATTGACAGAACGCTGCTTCATGTTTTTCCGGATAATCTTCACAAGCGTGTTGTAATAAAGTCACTTGCTACAGAAGCTATTATCGGTCACATGTCAACCAAAAAAATTCACTCTATAGAAGCAGGAATTATTCTTATTGCAGACGGATGTGATATGACAAAAGGGCGAGCCAGAATTCCTCTTTCAATAAATTCTGCTCCGCGTGTCGGTGATATTCATAAATACTCTGCAAATGCTATCAACCGTATAGGAATTTACCATGGAGAAAGAAAACCAATTAAGATAGATATTGAAATGTCCGGGGATGTCGGATTTTTCCAGATTGAAGAGGTTCTTTTGACAAAGATTGATGTAAGTCCGGCAAAACAATTTGTTGAACTTTATGCAGGTGTTGAAGGGCAGGAGCGCAAATGTTATTTATAATATGTGCTATTGAATAAGCACATATGAATTTTTGACTGCATCTTTTGCAATTTTTTTAATAACTTCGTTGTCCATTCTTATACAACCTAATGAAGCATATGTACCAAGGCTTTTCGGGTTATTATTGCCATGGATAAACTGTCCGTTTCTGCCGTAAATTTTGCCTGTTTCAGGATTGATATTTTCTATAATGATTACATTTGGTCCATAATCCTTCGGATTTTTTTTTCGTTTTGTTCCGTAGGCTGTTTTATAAGGATAATCTTCCACATTTGTAATCATTTTTATACCCTTGCGTGTCGGGGTATATTTTTTGCCGGTAGCAACCGAATATACTGTTTCTGCTTTACCTTTAGCATCATATGTGTATAAAAGATTTGTTTTTGTATCTACAACAATGGCTGCAAGCTTTTTTTCGCCTGCTACTGTTATGATAGGACTTGGAGCATTTTTCAAGTGCTGCGGGCTGGAGCTTCCTTTAGGCGAAACCTTTTCCTGCTCAACAGAAAGCCCTTTTCCTCCAGAGATATTGGATGAATTTTCAGCGCCAAAGACAGTATTAATTTCAGAAGACTTTTTAACATTTTCTGCTGTTTTAACTATATCATTGTTGAAGTTTATATTATTTATTCTAATCATTTACTTGCTATCCGGTTATTTAATTTTTTTAAGAGAGGAAAGGAAGTTGTTGTTAACTACATCCCCGTCAACTTTAGTTAAGAATACCTGAGCTTGTTCTTCACCTACTTCAAGCTTAGGAAGCTGTTCAAGTTCTGTGGCATAATACTGTGCATCATTACGGCTGCTTAGAGGAATTCTGTTTGCAAGACTGTTCAATGAAAAGCTTCTTAAAGCTCCGGCAAATCCTTTCTTTTCATTGCTGAATTTTGTATAAATCCTAAGCATTGCATCGCTTTTTTCAATATCATATCGTCCAATTATAAAGCTGCTCAGCTGTGGTGATGATGATTTTATTTTAAGAAGTTCAATAACATTATTTTTCATCAGCAATTCACCTGATATTTTGTTGAACTTTCCTTCCGGGATGTTAACTATATCAGAAATTGTTGAAGGGCTAATCATAACAAGCGGATTTCTAAATAGCGCAGCAAATTTCATTACGTACTCAACAAGTCCGATTTTTTGAATTTGACCGTCATTTACAGCAAATTTAATTGCTCCGTTAAGTTTTAAGCTGTCATCAGTGTATAAATCTATTATTCCGCTTGCTTTTCCTGATATTTCACGCGGAAGATTAAGCAATGTAGTTGACATCAAATCAGAATTAACATCTTTTGCGCCAAGTTTAATATTATATTTATGTTTTTTCAAATCACAGAATACTTTTACTGAAGATATTCCTTCTGCAATATCAAATCTGTTGGATTTTAGCTGTAAAATATTGTTTTTGTCCAGTGTAAGGTTAGCCGCAAGGTTGCCAAAGTTAATATCTTTATATTTGCCTTCCTTAAGTCTGAAAATACATCTTTCGATAATAAGATTATTTACATCAAAAACAACTGCTTCATCGGCTATTTCGCTGTTTTCATCCTCCATAACCGATTCAGGGACAACATTCTGCTGCTGTTTAACCGCATCGGTATTCTGCTTGTTAAACGACTGCAAAATTTTATCAATATCAATTTTATCCATACCAAAATCAACATTTTTGATAACTATAGGATATTTAATTCCGTTTGCAATATCACCTGCAAAATCAAATCGGGTGCGTTTGTATCGTCCGTCCGCTACAAGGTGAATAGTATCTCTGTCGGTAAAAAGTTCCCCGTTTTTGATTGCTATTCTCTGTGAAGGAATTCTAATTTTCTCAGCTTTCATTTTGCCTTTAATTTTCGGGTAAGTTCCGTTATTAACCATAGCAAGTTCGCCGGAAAATGTGCCGCCTTTAAACAGCCGCTGTCCGATTAGAACATTTAAAAATTCACTCGGCAGAGGCTTTGGAATATTAAAACCTAAATCCTGAACAAATGGTATAGGTTTTGAGCAGTCTACATTACCGTTAAGTGTTAAGACCGGTTTAACTTTGCTGCCTTTTACAATTTCCTGTGCAATGAAGTAGTTAATATCTTTAATATTTAAAATATTATTTTCAAAATGCAGATCTGCTTGAACTGCTCTATCCCAGCTTGCCGGAGTTAGAGATGCTCCGTCCACAAGAATGTCATTGCCTTTAGCAAGCTTGGAAGCCCAATCAACATCAATTTTATTGTAAATTGATTTGACTATAATACGTGTTCCTGCTTTTCCAACGATTTCGAGCGGTATACCTACAAGTTTTGAAAGATAATTTTTTGCAAAATCATTTGTAGCAACAGTTGTTATTGTTACCTCAGTATCACAGGATTTTGTGTAATCTTTCATAATTCCGTTTAGTGCAATTTTATTTATCTGCTGTGACCCGTAATAACCTTCGATGTCTTTTAAAGTTATGTCGTTTGACGTCAAAATTACAGTTCCTTTATTTACAGTAATAGGCAGATTGCTGACAGGAATAATCTTCAAAGAACTTTTGTTAAGGTTTACTGTACCATTCAAATCATTATTTTTCATGTTTATATTGAAGTCAAAATCCCCGTCCATATCTTTAAAAAACGCGAGCATTTCACTTCCGTTATTAATGATTATGTTTGAATCAACTATATCTATTACGTCTTTAACTTTAAATTTTTTAGAAGAAAGATTTACATTCAAACCATTTTTTCTTGACGCATCAGCATTTATATGTACATTTGATTTGTTTATATCAAGAACGCAGTCTTTTACAAAAAGGGTTTTATCTTTTATAACAACTCTGTTTTTGTCTGCTATTGCAAAGTGCAGAATTTTGTCACCTTTTTTTATTTTTGTATCAATATCAAAGTGTACAAATTTTTCAACTTTCTGGGTATTGTCTATTTTTAAATTATCGGCGTTAAGTTTTACAAAAACATCCGGTTCAAGTTTGTAGAGGATTAAGCTCTTTTTCAAATAGAGGACAGAATCAAAAAAGTCAATTTCCCAGTCATTTTTTTGTTGTTTTTGCTCTTCTTGCCGGGGAGCGAGTGCCATCAACTTATTCACATCTGCAAATATATAATCCAAGCCAAATCTGTTTAAAATTATTCGTTTTTTAAACAAATCTTTAAAAGAAATTTCTGTATCAAGATTTTCAACGGCAAATATTTCAATGTCATTTTTTGCGAGCTTAATTTTATCTGTTTTAAAAGCAATTACCGGTGAAAAACTTGTTTTAAGAACAGGATTTTTTATTTCCACGTTCAAATCAGTATATTTATTTACATTTTTTTCCACAAAAGAAATAACACGCGGGTTGGAAACTGCCGCCGGCAGAACTTTTAAATATAAAACAGACGGAATTGCTGCCAATACCGCTGCCGCACATATAACACCACCTAAAACTTTAATCTTTTTCTTCATATTATCCTCAATACATATTATATCATAACACAATTTTATGTTATTATATATTTATGAAGAAATTTTTATTGGTTTTAAGTTTAATTTTGGTTTGCCGGAACATAGCTTTTGCAGAAATTCAAACAGCTTCTGTATCAGAAAATGCTTGTGTGAAAGTTTTTAAAGATGAAGAGAATCTTTTCGGGCTTAAGAGTTGTGATGACAAGGTAATTATCGAGCCTGAATATAAAAAGATGATAATTCTTGGCGACTCTTCATTTATTGTCCAAAAGAAAAACAAGTTCGGACTGCTTGATAATCAGGGGAATGTGCTTGTTCCGGTTAAATACACTCATGTCGAAAGAGTGCTTGGGAAATACCTAAAAGTAGGACGCGGAAGCAGATATGCACTTTACGATGCAAAAGGCAAAGAAATTTTACCGCGTGAATATTCTTCTATTGACCTTTTGTTTGGCGGCATGTTTTTGACTTGCAAAAACTTTAAGTACGGCGTTGTTGATATGAATGGGAAGACAATTCTGGAAAACAAATTTGATGATATTTATATGCCTAAACCTAATATTATGCGTATAAACTACAATGGGCAATGGTATGAAATTGAACAGGTTCATGGAGAAACTCTTTCACTTCCTCAGGATGTACAAAATATTAAGGGTAATGAAAACTTCAAGATTTCTGAACTTATTGCAAAACCTGGTACAGCAACCGGATATTACAGTATAACATTTACTGATTATCTTTTGAAAATTTTCTCATCAATTTCTCCGGCTCATGAAAAGACGATTGATGAATTAATGCTGTCGCAGGGTGCTGATACTGTAACGATATTTTTTAAGCTGGGCTGGCTTCCTAAATATCCTTTTGTCTATGCAAGAAATTATTATAATACAGTAAGAACACCAAATAACGGCCCGCTTTCGGATGTTAAGTATGAATTGAAGCGCCGGCTTCAATAGAACTTGCAATTCCTGTAAAATAGATTAAATAAAAATTACTGTGAATTTCATTAACGTGAACGGAGTGTGAGTGAGAGCTGTACGAAAAAATAAAAACAAAAAGGATTTAAAGACCGCTTGGGCAGTCTTTTTTAAGTTGAAATAAAAACAAAAATAGTTTATAATAAAAAAGCAGAGGAAAACATGAAGAAAAGTTATATATGTTTTCGAAGCGAAAGCGGAGCCTGAGGCACGACACAACGCGAGTTAACGAAAATCCTATCGGTTACTGAGCGGAAGCGTGCTTGAGCAAAAATATACAGATAACGCAAAGCAGGGACACCTTTAGATTAAATATAAAACTTTTTGAGGCGATAGCTGAAGCAGGGCGAGAGCGTGCCCGAAAAAAGTTTTATATTTAATTTAAAAAGAAAGAACACATACAACTAAAAAAGGAGAATGAATTATGGAAAACGCAGTAATGACAAGACTTTCCGGGGGGGGGGCAGAGTAATTTAAGCTCCTTTAACGGTATTGGATGCACAGGACAAGTATTCAAACGAGGATTTACTTTAGCAGAAGTTCTCATAACTTTGGGTATAATAGGCGTTGTAGCTGCTATGACGCTTCCGACTATTACTCAAAAAACACAGGATAAGCAGACTGTTTCTAAATTAAAAAAGGTTTATTCGGCACTTTCACAAGCATATTTAATGGCTGTAAATGAAAACGGCACACCTGATACTTGGGGGGCAGATGGTATGTATGAAGCTAAAAGCCATAAAATTATGGCGCAGAATTTTGCTAAATATATGAAAGTAATGAGAAACTGCATTAACATGAGTAATTCAAATGTTGCTGTTAATTGTTCGGAAATGTTTTCAAATACTACCAATTATTCAACTTTTCGTTTAAATGATGGCTCAACTTTAATATTCAGAATTTGGAACGGACAATGCACATCAAAATACGGGTCCTCAAAACAGCTTCAAAATGTATGCGGAAGGTTTGCTGTTGATTTGAATGGTAATGACAAGCCGAATGAATATGGTAAAGATATATTTACTTTTTATGTAACTAAACAGGGTGTTTTTCCTATGGGAAGCGAAAGTGATACGGTTGTAACTTTCAAAAAATACTGTGATAGAAATAAAACCAGTGATGATACAAATTATGTCCATGGCATGGGTTGTTCTGCCTGGGTTCTGATGAATGAAAATCTGGATTACTGGTATTGTGATGATTTGGATTGGAAGGGCAAGAAGAGCTGTAAATAATAATTATTCCAAAACTTTTTTATAAGCATCAATACTTTTGCACATATATTTCGGGATAAAATCAACCTTGTATTTTTCTGCAATCTGGCGTATATTGCCGGTTGCAGAAATTATTATTATCTTTGTATTTTTGTATTCTTTAAAAAGCTGTATTTGTTTTATGAGCCACTCTCCGGCATAAAATGGCAGAAAATCTGTTTCCATCTGCATGTCAGTAAGAATTATATCGTACGGTTCATCAATTGATGTTGTAATTTTGTCATTTCCTTCTCTTGCAGAATATGCTTTATCAATTATTACACTGTTACCTCCAAAAATATTTAATAATGCGCTTTCATGGTATCTTACCCAGTTTGGAGAGTCATCTGTAATTAAAATTCTTTTCATAAACTGATATTAACACAAAAAGACCTGATTTTTTACAAAACCAGGCTTTTTGTTTTGGTGTACGTATGCGAGATTAACTATTTAGTCTACAGGAATAAAGATTATGTATTCGTTACCTTCTCTGATTTTTGTCATTTTGCTTAAATCAACATCATCATTAAAAGAGTAGCTTTGTGAAACTCTCAGGATATGTTCTTTGCCATGTTTTTTAACGGCACCGGCAGCAGTTACTGTTAAAACATTTCCGTTAGTGGTAACTTCAACATTTTTCTCATCATTATCAAATGGTTTTAAGTCAATGATAATTTTGTAATTTTTGTTGTCTTTTTCTGCTCTGATAAAGCGTTCTGTTTTCTGTTCAAAACGGAAATCTTTCATAGCCTGATTTTCAAACATTCTTTCTGCCTGTCGTTGTTCTCTCATCATCATTCTATCCATTTTTTTCATCTGGACAATAGGATCAAGCATTCTTTTATAATGCCAGTCAGTTACAACGTAAAATGCGGCAAAAGCACCGAAGAAAACTAAAAGTCCAACGAGGATATGTTTTAAAACAGGATGACCGCATAAAAAACAATCTGTAGTGTGATGTTCTTCCATTGAAAAACTCCTTTCTTCATCTAACACAATTCATAATATTTCAAATAGATAAAACTTGTCTATAGTCTGCCTCGACTAATCCTGCGGACTATATATTGCGTAAATTAAAAAGATATGTTAAACTATTTTTATGGAGTGGTAGTATGGAGGGTTAGAAAATGGCAAAAATTTTAGTCACAATGCCCGATGAATTTTTAAGCAAAGTAGATGGTCTGGCAAATAATGAGCAGAGAACACGAAGCGAACTAATCCGCGAGGCTCTGCGCACATATATGCGGAAAGTAACTGTAAGCCAATCCAGAAAAGCTGTTGATAATGCAAAAATCCTTGAGAACCTTTTGCAGTAATCTTTTTGTGTCACTGCTTTTATAATAAGTGTGTATACTGAAAATCAGGTCTCTTTTTGTTCTGTTGGAATTTTCAGAATATTAGGCTGTTATTATTTGGTAAAACAGGAAATAGTATTAACTAAAAAAGACCGTCTTTTTAATAGACGGTCTTTTTATATTTAATACTAAATTAAGCATTTACCAGTTCTTTGCTTCTTTCCAGCTGGAGTGTGCATGTTGTTACATCGCATACACAAGATGGTCCGAAGTATTGAATAGCTCCAGGGAAGAGGTATCTGTCATTCATTGCCCAGTCTTCTCTGTTTGCTTCCAACTGTTTGAATACCGGTCCGTCTAATTTTACAAGTGCTTTTTGAATAACCGGTTTCATTTCGCCATGGCGTTTTTCCATATTCATCATCATTGTAAGAGGAATACCGCCTGCAACCCATTCTGCAGCAGGTGCTGTTAAGTTTCTTACTGATGATAAGTAGCCTGTCAAACCGAAGTTGATTAATGCAAATGCGTTATATCCGAGAGAATAACAGTAATCTGCATCAAAGTTTGACGGGAATGCACATCTGCCTTCATAACCGAAGAAGTGTGACTGTGCAGAGAATTTGCCGATATAGTCACCCTGTGATTTCAATTCATCAAGTCTTGTTTGAATCATTTCAATTAACAGTTTTTCTGTTTCGATTTTTGAAACCTGAACGTTTCCATGAGGATCGCGGTCTGCAAGAAGCTGTCCTTTGATTAATGCAGGAAGTGAATTGTATACTTTTGCATTTGCAGGTTCAAGTCTGTTTTCTACAATTTCAAATTTATCGCGGATTGTTGTTGCATTTACAAAATCCGGATCAGTTTCTAAAGATGCCATTATGTCGTTAAGGTTTGCAATCATTGATTTCATTTCCGGAATAAATTCAATCAAACCTTCCGGAATAATTGCAATACCGAAATTTTTGCCTTTGTCAGCACGTTTTACAATAATTTCTGTCATATAGTTAATAATGCTTTCCAAAGACATTTTCTTTTCTTCAACTTCTTCAGAAATCAAAGTAATGTTTGGCTGGGTTTGTAAAGCAGCTTCAAGCGCAACGTGGGATGCACTTCTGCCCATAATTTTTACAAAGTGCCAGTATTTTTTTGCTGAATTTGCATCACGCTGGATGTTTCCGATTAATTCAGCGTAGGTTTTAGTTGCTGTATCAAAGCCGAATGAAATTTCAATCTGGTCATTTTTCAGGTCGCCGTCAATTGTTTTAGGGCATCCGATAACCTGAATACCGGTGTTATTTTTAACAAACCATTCTGCAAGAAGTGCAGCGTTTGTATTTGAATCATCACCGCCGATAATTACAACTGCTGTGATGCCTAATTTTTTACAAACAGCAAGTGATTTTTGGAACTGGTCTTCTGTTTCAAGCTTAGTTCTGCCGGAACCTATAATGTCAAAGCCGCCTGTGTTTCTGTATTCATCCATAAATTCATCAGTGAATTCAATATATTTTCCATCAATTATACCTGAAGGACCTCCGAGGAAGCCGTATAATTTATTAGATGAATTTGCTTGTTTCAAAGCATCATATAACCCTGCGATTACGTTGTGACCGCCAGGTGCCTGTCCGCCTGAAAGGATTACGCCTACATTTTTTTGTTCTGATGCTGTCATAGAAATTGAGTTTTTAAAAGTTACGACAGGTTTGCCATAAGTATTTTTGAATAATTCTTTAATCTGTTCCTGATCTCTTACTGATTGAGTCGCAGAACCTTCAACCAATTCCAGTGTATTAATGCCTTTTGCAAGACATTCAGGAAGTTTTGGCTGATACTTTAGTCTTTCGATTTGTAATGGTGAAAGTTTTTTCATATTTTCTCTTCCTTATCTTGAGTAATACTCCACGCCAACATTGTACTACAAACATGCTCTTTTGGTTATTTTCTATATTAATTTACGTCTTTTGCGATTTTTATTAAAAGATTTTTGTCTATATTAGTGCAACTATTTCTGAACCATTCTGCACCAAATTTGTCTACATCTCCAACTGCATATTCTATATACATAATATTAGGATTAATATTTTTAAATATTTGTTCCATCTCTTGTTCTACAAAGCTTAGGACAATAAACTCAACTTTTTTGCCTTTTCTGAATTTTGTTAGCGCGTTGTAAATTCTGTTTAAATATTCTTCTGAACAGTTTCTATTAAAACAAGCCATTACATATTTTACTGTTTTGGCATTTTGGGAAATATTTTTAAAATTCTCTATACGTTTGTCATAGCGTATTTTTAATTCTTCTAAACTAAGTTCGCCGTCATGTACAAATTCCAATGAATATTTTTTATTAACCCAGGTTTTATATATATCATTTTCTACCCAGGTAACATTGTCTGTTATGCCTTTAAAATCATTTTCTAATAATTCTGCAAGAGAAGCAATCGGGGTTATACATAAATCGAAAGGGAAACTAAGTTCTCCATATTTTTTCTTTGGTTTTATACCATATCTGGTAAATACCATGCGTACAAAACAATTTGAGCCTAAACTAATATAACGGTTGACATTTTTATTACGAAGTATATGGGTAAATTTTGTACCAAAAATTTCAAAATCTATACGCCCTAAAGTTCGTTTGTATTTAAAAAATACCATTTTATCATACTCTTTATAAAAGGATTTTACTATGTTGTTCTAGTATACTAATAAGAAATTCTATATATTAATTAGAAAAATGTCAATATAATTCAATATATTGATTTGTAAACATTTGTTCATTTATCTATAGACTTAATATGAGTAGGAAAAATGTTTAAACAAAAATTTGCAACTAATCTTAAAAATATAAGAAAATCAAGAAGATTAACTCAAGAACAGCTTGCAGAAGCTGTCGGAGTTGATTTTCGTTATATATCTTACATTGAAAATGCCAAGAGCTTTCCATCCTGTGATTTAATTGAAAGGCTGGCCGGTGCTTTAAATACAGATTATTCAGAGTTGTTCTGTTTTGATAATGAAGTTTCACGGGAAGAACTGGAAAATAACGTTATTAATATTATCCGCATCCTTGAAGATAAAAAACTAAAAATTTTATATAAATTTGCAAAAGGTATACTGGAGTAATTTAAGAAAAGTTATAATGTTTTAATTTTGCCATTTCAATGGTATAATTTTTGTGTAATCGGAGTTAAGAAATTTTTCCATGATGAGTCAAAATAAAAAAGTTTCTATAGCATTCTACTGGCATATGCACCAGCCTGTTTACCAGCTATCGCCCGAAGGTGATTATCTTATGCCATGGGTGAGGCTTCATGCAGTCAAAGATTACCTTGATATGGTTACTATCCTTGACAATTTTAAAAATATTAAGCTGAATTTTAATGTTGTGCCTGTGCTTTTGGATGCGTTTATTGACTATGGCGAAAAAGGGCTGCATGATTTGCATTCAAGGCTTACTGTTACTCCGGTGGAAGATTTAAACTCTGATGATAAAGAGTTTATTTTAAATAATTTTTTTGATTCAAATTACCAGACTATGATTTTTCCATATGAGGAGTACAACAGATTATTCCAGAAACGGCAGCAGATGGCTGAGGCTGATATTACTGCGTTTACGGAACAAGAATACTCCGATCTGATGGCTTTGTTTAACCTTGCATGGTTTGATCCGGTTTATAAGAATGAATATATTGAATTAAAAAAACTGTTTAAAAAAGGAAAAGGTTATACTTTTGAAGACAGATGCAAAATTATTGAAATTCAAAGGGATATTATCAGAAGAATTATTCCGGCATATAGAAAATATGCATCAGAGGGAAAAATTGAAATTACCACAAGCCCATATTACCATCCTATACTTCCGATACTGCTTGATATTAAAAGTATAAAAGTTTCTAACACAGATGGGCTTCCTGCCAATTTAAAGATGCCGCTTGATGCCAAAATGCAGACAATAAACGCTCTGAACCGTATAGAAGAATTAACCGGCGTGCGTCCTCGGGGTATCTGGCCTTCTGAACATTGCGTCAGCCCGAAAGAATTGGATTTATTTAAAGATTTGGGTATTGAATGGACTATTTCCGATGACGGTATTCTTGCAGATTCTATTAATTTTGAATTTGTACGCGATTTTAAAGGGTATCTGGAAGAACCTTATCATCTTTTGAAAACCTACGAATATAAAAACGGCTTAAAGATGGTTTTCAGAGATTCTCTTGTATCAAACTTGATAGGTTTTGAATATCCAAATTACGACTCAAAGCTTGCGGCAAATGATTTGTATGACCGTATAAAGGTTATGCAGAGCAAACTTTTGACATCGCCTGACGAAAATCACCTTCTTACAATTGCAATGGACGGAGAAAATTGCTGGGAAAATTATCCGCAGGATGGTATTACATTCCTGAAAACTTTATACGAGCTGATTGATGAGGATGACTCGCTGGAAACTGTTTTATTAAGTGATTACATTGAAAATGACAAAGCCGTCAAACCTTTGAATAAAATTGTTTCAGGCTCATGGATTAACCGGAATTTTAAGCTCTGGATTGATGAACCGATGAAAAATCTTGCCTGGAATTATTTAAAACAGGTGCGGGATGATTTTTCAGATTATGTTAAGAAGAACCCTTACAATCCGAATATTGAGCTTGCAAGGAGAGAACTCTTTATCTGCGAGGGAAGCGACTGGTTCTGGTGGTATGGTGCTCCCAATGATTCCGGACGCGACAATATTTTCGATTATATTTTCAGAGAACATTTAAAAAATATTTATATTTATCTTGGCATTGAAACTCCGGATTATCTTGATATTCCGCTTCTGTCGGCAATTACCAAACCATCCCGCTATCCTAAGGGTGAAATAAATCCTGCACTGGATGGCATTGACAGACAGAACGATGATTCCTGGCTGAATGCAGGATGTATTGGTATTCCTGATGGTCCTGTAATAAAGGAAAATAAGTTCTTTGACAGAATCTGTTTTGGCTATGATAAGGACAATTTATATCTGCGCTTTTATATCAGTGAATTTATGCAGAGTAATCCGGAACTGCTTAAGAATACATACCAGATGTATGTTTATACAAGAAGTTCCAACCGTAAACATTCTCTTTCTCCGATAAGACTTATAAACAAGACCGAGAATATTCTGCCCGTATCAAAAGAGAAGTTTCATAACGAGCTCCAGATTACCGTTGCTGACGGACGTCTGCGTTTAATAAGACTAATTAAAGCTATTCCTAACAATCTTTGGTCAGTACAGAATTCAAAAGAAATTCTTGCTGTCTTTGATAAAGTAATTGATTTGAGAGTGCCTTTCAACTGTTTGGATATTGATGTCGGAGAAAGCCTTGAGTTTGTATTTGTTATAGCAGCAGGAGGGGTAAGTGACTTATTTATTCCAAACGAAATGCTATTAAACATAAAGAGAGATTAAATTTTTACATGTTAAATATTGTAAAAAATCTTCCGTTATTAGCTAAAGTTTTTCTTTTGATGACCGTTATATAATTCAAAGATAAGGAATATTAAAATGGTAGATTTTAATAGTGACATATCTAATCCCAAAGGTTTGCCGCAGCTGGATAAAGACTACTGGCAGCCGCAGAAATCTGCTGAAAAGCCGGAAAACCTTTTTGATAATCTTATAAAAACTAATTTTGATGTAGAAAGCCTGAAAAAGATTTCAGTTTTTTCTCCAAAACTTAAAGATTAGATTTCTTTTTTGTCAGAGATGTTGATATAAAAGTTAGAACACCGGCTGCTGCTGCGGTTACAATTCCGTAAATAGCACCAGTTTTTAATTTAGTGTTTCTTGCAGCTTTTTTAATAAACTCTATCTGTTCCTTTGGTAATTCATCACTAACTGATTTATATTTTTTTGCTGTTTTGTCGTAAACGTTATTAAAATAATCTTTTGCCAGTTCGTCATAATCCATTGTCGGACGGTTAATTATTTGGTCTGACATTTCTTTTTCAACGGCATCTTTTATTTCCTTAACATTTTTGCTGCCGATAAAGTTTTCTACTGCCTCTTCCAGTGTCTGATTTTCTTGTGGAATTATTCCAATCTCATCTGAGTGCATTGTAATAAAATCTATAATTTCTTCTTTTGCATAAGCAGCTTTTTTAGAAGCTGTTTCTGCCGGATTTATACCAGCTGAGCTTGCTTGTGCAAGTTCTGCAGGGTGGAGTTCTTCGTCTGGCAAATTATCCAGCGCATCAAGAATTTCTCCGGTTTTTATAATATGCTTATTATCTTCATTCTTGATAGAGTAGGAGATTTCTTTTATAAAGCTGTCAGTCGGCTCGCCGTTTTTATTAATAACAGATTTCAGATAACCTGCTGCACCGCCGGCAATGAACCCGCCGGCAATTGAAGTCCGGACAAATTTGCCTTGCGAACTATTATTTTCGATACGGTTTACAGCCATATAATTCTCCTTGTTTAAGGTTATTATATGTAAAAACCCTGATAAAATAAAATTGCCCGGTTAGCTGAAATAAGTAATAAAAATTAATTATTTACCTGTAGAACCAAATCCTCCAGCCCCTCTGATGGTTTCTGTGAGTTCTGTAACGACTTCAATTTCAGCCTGTTCGACTTTTGCTATAATCATTTGAGCAATCCTTTCATCCGGCTGAATTGTATAAGTTTCGTTTGAGAGGTTCACAACCGGAATACAGACTTCCCCGCGATAATCCTCATCAATAGTACCAACACAATTAATTAGAGTTATGCCATGCTTTATTGAAAGTCCTGAACGAGGGCGAACTTGGGCTTCATAGCCATGTTCAAGTTCTATTTTCAATCCTGTAGGCACTAAAGCTCTTTCCAGCGGTTTTAAAGTAATTGGCTCAGAAATTGCTGCGCATAAGTCCATACCGGCAGCTCCTTCTGTTTTATATTCAGGCACAAATCTGTTGTGTGCCAATCTTTCTATTTTCAATACTGTCATAACTTCTCTTCTACAAATTCTATTCTGTAACCTAAAATTTTTGCGATAGTTTCAATTTCTGTAAATGAAATAGTATCCCTTTTGATTTTACCATAAATTTTATGCCGGCTGTATGGTTTTCCGGTGGCTTCGGTCAGCTTACAAGCTAAATCCTGCAGCGACATTTGCCTGAGCGCCATCAAAATTTTTAGTTTAGTTTTTAAATCGGTATTTATCTCCATATTAAAAATTATACTTTATTTGACACAAGTGTAAAAATAATATATAATATACGTTACATATGACGCAAAAGTATTTTTTATAACGCAACTTGTAAAGGTTAACGACAATGCACAATTATGAAGAAAAAATGAAAAAGACCGGTGAAAATTTGCGCAGCCTCAGGCTCAGGCGCGGTCTGTCAGTTGAACAGCTTGCATTTATGATAAATTCAGAACCGGCTTGGATTTTGCAATTAGAAAACGGTCAGGCGGAAAAAATTTCTTTCAATCAGCTTGACCGTTTATGTAAAGTTTTTAATATAGCTTCTCTAAACGAGTTGATAATGTTTTAAATCACTTTCAACTTTTTCGAGAATTTCATTTAGCTTTGACGCATCTTTTACTCCGCCTTGTGCAAAGTTTGGTCTGCCGCCTCCGTTAGCGCCTGTTGCTCTTGCAATTTCACCAACGATTTTACCGGCGTTTACGCCCTTTTTAACAAAATCATCAGATACTTTTACTGCAACAGTTCTTTCTGATGCAAGAACAATAATGCTTTCGCCGAGTTTCTGCGACATAAATTCAATTCCGGTTTTTAGAGCATTTCCGTCAATATTTTCAATTTTTGAAATGAACAATTTTCCGCCGTCAATGTCCTCTGCCTTTGAAAGGAATGTTGCAAATTTTGCACGTGCATTTTCTTCCTTAGCGGAAGCCAGTTCTTTTTGAAGCTCTTTGTTTTCTTCCTGAAGTTTTTCGACACGTTCAACAATTTCGTTGTAGTGTGTTTTGAACATCAGAGAAAGCTTATCCATTTCTCTGACTTTTGCATTCATAAATTCAAATGCAGCTTTTGAAACAACAACTTCAATACGTCTTGTGCCTGCTGCGATTGCGCCTTCTGAAACGATTTTGATAAGTCTTAAATCCCGGGTGTTTCTTGCATGAGTACCTGCGCAGAATTCTTTTGATATGCAGGTTTCGTTCCCGATTGAAACAACCCTTACAACTTCGTCGTATTTTTCGCCGAATAATGCAGTTGCGCCGGTGAGTTTTGCCTGTTCAATATCCATAACATCAGTATGAACATTCAAACCTTTTGCAACCCAGTTGTTAAGGATTTCTTCAACTTTGAAAATTTCATCCGGTGTCATTGCACGTGAGAATGTAAAGTCAAAACGCATTCTGTCCGGTTCAACCTGAGAGCCTGCCTGATGAACTTCATCTCCGAGAACCTTAATCAATGCAGCCTGCAATAAGTGGGCTGATGTGTGGTGAAGTCTGATTTCTTCACGGCGCGGTAAATCAATTTTTGCCTTAACTGTTTCGCCTATTGTAATTTCACCGTTGATAACTTTTGAACGGTGTACAAAGAGGTTGTTAACTTTGAATGTAGTTAAAACTTCAGCTTTAAGGTTATCATTTTCGATATATCCGCAGTCGCCTACCTGACCGCCGCATTCTGCGTAGAAAGGTGTTTTATCAAGTACAATATCAACGTAGCCTTCGCCTTCAATTGTGGCAAGAATTTTTGCATCAGCTTCATTCTTCTCATAGCCGACGAATTCTGTTGAGCCTACTTCATCTTCAAGTTTTGCGTATTTCATATCGCCTGTAACACTGATTTTTGCAGTTGCTGCTTTTGCGCGGTCTTTTTGCTCCTGCATGGCTTTTTTGTAACCGTCTTCATCAACTTTCAGACCGTTTTCTTCTGCAATTTCTTTTGTAAGCTCAAGCGGGAAACCGAATGTATCGTATAATTTGAATGCGCTTTCTCCGTCAATATCTTTTTTATCTGCAATGAATTCATCGAGCATTTTATAACCGCGGTCGAGTGTTTTTGCAAATCTTTCTTCTTCTTTTTTGATTGTGTCAATAATCTTTTGTTTATTTTTAATCAAATCAGGATAAGCTTCGCCGTAATTTTCTACAACAACATCAACAAGTTTGTAGAGGAACGGCAAATCCATACCGAGGATTTTACCATGTCGTAGTGCACGTCGTAAAATCATTCTGAGTACATAGCTTCTGCCTTCGTTGCCCGGAATTACACCGTCAGAAATCAGGAATGAAACACATCTTGCGTGGTCTGTGATAATTCTCAGTGACACGTCGGTTTTTTCTGATTTTTTGTAAGGTACTCCGCTCATTTCTGAAACTTTATCCAGAATAGGTTTTAAAAGGTCTGTTTCAAATGTGGAAGCAACCCCCTGACAAACCATTGTAATACGTTCCAATCCCATTCCAGTATCAACGTTTTTGCTTTCTAAAGGGGACTGGTTGCCTTCTTCATCCTGATAGAGTTCTGTAAACACAAGGTTCCAAATCTCAACCCATCTGTCGCATTCACAGGTATCAATTCCGCAATTCGGGTCATCGCATTTGTATTGTTCACCCAAGTCGTAATGAATTTCAGAACAAGGACCGCAGGAACCTGACGCTCCAGGAGGTCCCCAGAAGTTATCTTTTTTACCTTTTCTCTTAATTCTTTCAGCCGGAACACCTACGCTTCTCCATATTTCGTAAGCTTCATCGTCTGTTTCAAAAATTGTTATCCACAGGCGGTCTTTATCCAGTTTGAGAACTTCTGTAACAAATTCCCACGCCCATGGAATAATTTCTTTTTTATAATAATCACCGAAAGAGA
This sequence comes from uncultured Brachyspira sp., assembly GCA_902383995.1. Classification (GTDB taxonomy): domain Bacteria; phylum Cyanobacteriota; class Vampirovibrionia; order Gastranaerophilales; family Gastranaerophilaceae; genus Scatousia. The sequence continues at coordinate 55,782 of CABLZX010000003.1, read as the reverse complement.
AGTTGCCTAACATTTCAAAGAAAGTGTGGTGGCGCGGAGTGCGGCCTACATTTTCTATATCCGAATCTTTTCCGCCGGCTCTTGCGCATTTCTGGCAGGAAGTTGCACGTGCAGGGTCGTACGGGGATTTAACAATTCCCAAAAATATAGGCAAAAATTGAAGCATTCCTGCTGTTGTCAACAATACTGTCGGGTTATCAGGCACAAGGCTTGAGCTTTCAACAACAGTATGCTGGTGTTTATTTTTAAAATAATCTAAATATAACTTTCTTATTTCATTTCCGGTTAGCATAATTCTTTTTCCTCTTTCATTTAATATATCTGATAAAATAATATATTAAACAAAGATGTTATGCAAAGAAAATTTATTTAGGCAGATTGTTGAAATAATCCTTTTCGGTTAGAGCTTTTGCTGTGCAGCCAAGTCCGTTTTTAACTGAAGTACTGGTGTCAGAACAGTATTCATCTTCAGGAAATATAGAACCTTCCACGCCCATTGGAAGAAGTTTGCCTGTATTCTGATTAATTTCAAACATAAAGAAATCATGTCCAAATCTGTTAGGGCGTTTTTTCCAGCCGTTTACGTCAATACAGATAAAGAATTTTCCGGCTGTATCCTGACTGCTGTCACTCGTATCAAAGAAGATAAAACTCCCGTCTGTTATTGACATAATTCCATCATTGCAATATCCGCCTGCGTTAGCAGATTTCGCATTATAACTTTTGTAATTGTTCATTATGAAAGTTGTACCATCTGTTCCTGAGTAGTTTTTTAGTGGAAATATTGACAGCGGACAGTTTTTCTGACCATCAATGCAAATTGAGGACTGTTTATATTGCTTTTGCATATAGTTTATAAATTTTGTAAACTCGCCCTTCATATCGGATGTGGTTCCGATATTAAATCCGCTGCCTCCGTATTCTTGTAAGAAGATACTCTGTATTGCTTGTCCGAGTTGTGAATATGTCTTTTTAAAAGCGGTTTCAAGCTCTTTATTCTTTGTGTTATTAATAACTGTCGGGAGAGTCATTGCAGCAACCACACCGATAATACCAAGGGTTATAAGAACTTCTGCAAGGGTAAACGCTTTTTGGCTGAAACTTGCTATTTCTACATCAAGGCTTCTGGTACATGTAAATCCTTTTAATTTAATCTTTAACATTATATTCCCTCCAAGAATTTAAAGTATCTATTTATATAATATCATGTTTAACTTTAAAAAACAATATAATTTTAAATAAAAACTTTATGTTTTGCCCTTTGAATTTATCAAATAATAAAAAAAACTGGAGCAAATTAATGGATATAAAAAAAGAGATTGGAAGCAGAATAAAAGCTATCAGGAAGGCAAAAGGCTATACGCAGGAACAGCTTGCTGAACTTGTTGGCATTGAACCGCCAAGTTTGAGTTATATTGAAACAGGCAAATTTGCGCCTTCTGTTGAAACTCTACAAAAACTTGCATTGACTTTACAGGTTAATATCTGGGAATTTTACTATTTTAAACCACTCTCAAATGAATGCATGATTAGGGAACTTAATGATGCTATGGAAAAAGACCGCACCTTAACTCAGATTTTTTATAACTTATTTATGTCAATGAAGTATAACAAAGAATCTAATAATATTACAAATTCTTGACTTTGTTATGATTATAAAATTATTTAATTTTTGTCAGTTTTATTATTACTAAAGAGTTCGTTCATCATTTTTATGAAATTGTCTGCAAGGTCTTTATAACCCGGATTTATCCCGCTTTTATCTGTTCTTTCCAGAAATCCTTTAGGGAATACTCTGCTCCAAAATGGAAGAAGTGCTTCCGGTGTAGTTTTCATAAGGTATTTATCCTGCATACCATTCCAGAAGCCGGGAATATTCGGACGGTAGTAAAGTCCCAGAGCATCCTGCAATGTTGTCTGAACCTGTTTGGCATCTCTGGTGTAATACCATTTCATAATTTCTTTTGCTATCAGGTCACGATCTTTCATTTCATCTTCTGTAAGTTTTAATTCCTCTTTACAGAAATCTCTGAAAAGTGCCGGAGAATTTTTACCATCGGCAAATTCTTCCGGTTCTCCGTCAAGCAGGGTGTCTATATAATCTTTTAACGGCGGCAGGTCATGGTTTCCTGTTAAAATTGCAATATCTTTTTGCAGTTTTACGGCTTCCGGAGAGCTTGAATTCTTTTCGTGTGCTTTTTCAATACTTTCACCTATGCCCATTGCAACAGGAACTCTCTGGCTGATAAAGTTTTTGCCGTATTTTTCCCTGAATTCGTTATAAGCTTCTGTTTCTGCAAGCGGTCCGAAATCTTCCAGTATATAACAATCTTCAGGAACAAGTCCTTCTTCTTTTGCTACACGTTTGAAAAGTTCAAACATATTTTCTCCGCGTGAATTGTGCTTTTTATCAATTCTTACAATCCAATCCGGTTCAAAGAAATCTTTTCCCATTCCACCCTGTTCTTTTGATTTAAAGATTTCATTTCCTTTCAGAACTCTGCCGTCTTCAGTTGTATAACTGGTCGGAATTTCTGCACGATTGATGTAGCCTGCAAAGTGATCCAGCCTCAGGTCACCTTCACGAAGGAGTTTTCTTAACGAATTTTCCTGATAATCCCAAAACTCCGGCGCGTCATAGTTATATAAAGCATGACCCCATACCTGTGTATACGGGTATGCACTTTCAGGCGGTGCACCGCTTACTTTTGTCGGGGTGTTGTTTTCATCCATCAGGAATATACCTTTGTTTGCCCAGGTATCAACCCCATTCGGACTTACGCCGATTGCAAGGTCAAGGATTAATCTTATACCTTTGGCTGCAAGTTGGTCTTTAAATTCATTAAACTGTTTGTCATATAAGAATTGTTCAAATTTATATAAATCAATATCTTCAAGTATTTGCTTTGATGATGTTTTATCTTCTGAATTTTCACTTAAATATATTTTCAGCTGATTTTTTAACGAAGTGTTATTCTTTTTTGCATCTTCAGGCAGATTTTTTAATTCATCCGGCCATTTTTTCCAGTTATTTCCGTATACCTTGGTAATTGCAGAATGTGCAGAGTATGTATCCAGCCATAATTTCCCGTTTTCTTTTTCAAAATTCTTATATTCCGTCTTGATAGGATGCGATGAAGGCAGTTCCTTAAATCTTTCAAAAGCTAACTTGAAACGCGGATCTTTCTGTGTTTTCAACATATCAAGAGTAAACACCGGAGAGGTTACATCATCAGGCAGCTCAGATGTCTTTAGGAGTTTGCCGTACTTTTCTTTTGTTAATTCATTAAGATTTACCAGATATTTATTTTTGCTAAATCTGCCGGACGCATTATAAGGGCACAAATCATTTTCAAGAGCAAACAGAGGGTTCATTATCCAGTGTGTCTGCTTTGCTTCTGAGAGAAAGTTTATAAACTTGTCTGTTTCCGGGTCAAGGAACTGTCCGCAATATGAACGTGTTGCAGGAAGGCTTGTAATATGGAACATCATTCCTCGCTGTTTTACTTTTCCCTTTCCGTCAACACCGGTAAAAGATACTGTATTATATCTGTTTTTTGGTACTTCAAAACTATCATAGCTAATGGGCTGAATTGTTATGCTTGTTTGAGGATTAGATTTGCTTCTATTAACTCTGTTTGTTGTAAAATTTGCAGAAATACTAGTAATCTTCATATTTATTAACTCCTTATAAATTTTCAATATTATAAATGAAAAATAGAAAATTTTTCTAAAATATTACAATTTGTTGACTTTATGTAACTATGATTATAAAATTAACTTGTTATGGCTAAAGTTTCGATAATAATTCCGGTATACAATGTTGAGAAATATTTATGTAAATGTCTTGACAGTGTTATTTCCCAAACTTATAAAGATATTGAAATTATCTGTGTAAACGATGGTTCAACTGATAATTCACTTCAAATTCTGACCGAATATGCCAATAAAGATGACAGAATTAAAATTATAACAAAGCCGAACGGAGGTCTTTTTTCTGCACGTCATGTAGGTATAGCTGCTGCAGTTGGTGAATATTTACTGTTTGTAGATTCTGATGACTGGATAGAAGAAAAGCTTGTTGAGAAGACTGTTGATAAGATTCGCGAAACTAATGCCGATGTTGTTATTTTCGGGGCATATTCTGTTAAGGGAAATAATATTTCTAAAGGAATGTATAGCGTAAACAGAATTCCACAAAAATTTAAAGAAAGTATTTTAACTTTAAAGGACTACGAGGTCAATATTTTCCGGTTTCCGCCAACTGCTTGGTGTAAGCTTTACCGTAAAAACTTTGTGGATGAAAATAATATAAGATTCCAGGAAATTAAAGATGGTGAGGATCAGATTTTTTATTTGCACACCATGCTTGCAGCAAAAAGCGTGTATATTATAGATGAAGACTTATACTATTACGTCAAAAACAGGATAGGTGCTATAACAGCAGATAATACGAAAACATCTGTATCTCCTATTCTAAATTTTTATGCTGCAGAAAAACTTCTTAACAGAATTCAGCTTAGTAATAAATATATTAATCAGGTTACAGATAAGTATTTTTCAAAAGCGCTATCGTGGTATGGTAAATGCAGTAAGGATTTTAAACCGGAATATTTTAACAAGCTGAAGGAATTAAAGGAATATATTGATGAAACATATTCTTCCGGCTGGTGGAAGTATTTTAAATTAAATAGAAATGATAGTTATATAAGTATAAAGGCGAGAATTATTATAGCAAAAGCTAAATGGAAAATTAAGAAAGGGTTATAAATGGCTGGATCTCCAAAGGTATCTGTAATTGTACCTGTGTATAATGTAGAGAAGTATCTTGAAAAATGCTTGGAAACTCTAATTAGCCAGACGCTTAAGGATATTGAAATAATCTGTATTAATGATGGTTCAAAAGATAGTTCGCTGAATATACTAAAAAAATATGCTCTCAATGATGAAAGAATAAAAATTATTGATAAACATAATGAAGGACTCTCAGCTGCCCGTAATGATGGTTTGAATGCGGCAACAGGCGAATACATTGGTTATGTTGATTCTGATGACTGGGTTGATTTAAACTTCTATGAAAAGCTTTATAATGCTGCAAAGAAATATAATGCAGAGGCTGCATGCGCAAATATTATCAGATGTGGTAATAAAGTTAAAAAATATAAGTTAAAATTTGAAAATGAACAATTTATAACAGATAACGTAGAAAAATTAAAGGCTACAAAAATTCCTAAATATAATTATGTATGGAATAAAATTTATAAACGTACAAGCTTGCAAAATTTAAATATAACATTTCCATATGGCAGATATTATGAAGATATTTGCTGGTCAATAAAAGTTTTATATTATTTGAATGGGCTTGTAACAGTTCCTGATTGTGCATATTATTATCGTAGGAATGAGTATTCAATTGTTTCTACAAAATCTCCAAAACACGTATCTGATGCAATGGAATCAGAAAAGGAAATGATAGAATTTGCCGAAGAAAAGCATCTTCCTGTACTTGATGGATTAAAACTGGTGAAGCGTGAAAAATTCAAGTTTTTGGGAGTAACAATACTAAAAACGTTTTATTATTATCCAAATACAAAGAAATATATGCTATTTGGAATAATTCCAATTGTAAAAATAAAAAGCAAGAAATAAAAAACAACTTGCGTGAAAAAATGTTTATGCTAATATAAAAACTATGAGGAATGAATACAGATACCCCACAGAAACCAAACGTCTGGAAAATTCCTCTGGATCCAAGCCCTGGTAGCTCAGCTGGATAGAGCAACCGCCTTCTAAACGGTAGGTCAACGGGCGATAAAAACAAAGATTTGACAATTAAATAGAACACAAGATATGCGTCTGTAGCTCAGCTGGATAGAGCATCTGCCTTCTAAGCAGAGGGTCCCGCGTTCGAATCGCGGCAGGCGTATTTTTTGTGCCCATTCTATTTAAAGTCGCAAAAAAGTTGCAAAGCGAATTTGCGGACGGACAACGGGGGACAAAGTCCGACTAGTCCGGATAGCGAGCAGATTGAGCATACTATGCCGAATGGCATAAATGCGAAACTCTGTGAGCGTGAAGCAAATTCAAGACAAATTTTTGCGGCTTGATTTCTTTTTTATGTGTCAAGTTTTAAGGTTTGTAAATAGTTATTTGTTTAGTTTTATACTCTAAGAATATAAAACTTGCGATAATGGACGCCGTAGCTATCCCAAAATTAAATTCAAAGCATAAAGATATGGTGTAGAAAACATTTAAAAATAAAAAACCTGTTGAATTAATCAACAGGCAATATGATTGATAAATAATTATAACAAGTTTTATGTCCCAAATTTTCTTGCTACTTCTTCAACAGGTTGAGAAGTTTTTACAAGACAATCAAGCAAATTGACACATTGTTCCGTAACTTCCGGTAACAAGTGAGTATATAAATCCATTGTCATTTTAATTGAAGAATGTCCCAACTGGTGCTGTACATATTTCATCGGGGCACCGTTAGCAAGAAGTAAACTGGCATAAGTATGTCTTAAATCGTGAAATCTTATTGTATCAATTCCAGCTCTTTCGAGTGAAGGTTTAAATCTTCTTTTAATCATATTATTGGCGTCTTGATAATTTCCGTCACTATTAGGAAAAACAAGATTGTTTGTATTTGGCGGACAAGCCATTTTCCATTCCCTCAAAACCTGCATAAGTTCCTGCGACATATCAATTTTTCTTGTTTTGCCCGTTTTTGGTGTCCCAACACGACCATGAGTATAATTCTTATCAATAGTGATTTTCCTTGTAACCCAGTTGATTGAATCCCAACTAAGAGCTAATAATTCACCCTGTCTCATGCCGGTAAATAAAGCCGTAAATAACAAAGGATAAAAATCAGGATAAACCGCTTTTGTTTTTGAAAGCAAAGTTTTAACTTCAACAGATGTTAGAGCCCTAATTTTATCGTTTTTTGTTTCTTTCAATGTTTGTTTGCGTGCCGGATTTCTTGTAATTACATTACTGTCAATCATGAATGTATAAATTTCACTAATTAATTTTGTATACTTATTAACGGTTGAATGTGTTCTGCCCGTATCTACCATTTGTTTTACAAATTCTTTCACCATAAGAGGTGTAATTTCTGTTAATTTCATTTCACCAAAAAACGGGTAAATATGATTTTTTAAATAGCCTTTGTAGCCTTCTTCTGTTGAGGGTTTGCAATGAACACTAACATGAAGCCTCATAAACATTTCGCCTGCTTCCTTAAAAGAAGTTTTAGAATCAGCAGGACATATACCTTTGTTTAATTCTTCAATAAGCTGCGTTTGAGCTCTTTCAGCTTCGGCTTTGGTTTTAAAACCTTTTTTAGTTTTTCTCTTGCCTTTCAGGTCTTTGTAATCAAATTCCCATTTGGCAGTTTTTGGATTTTTTCTTACTGAATCAATCATATTTAAAATTCCTTTAATTTTAATTTAACGCGTTCTGCGTGGTTTGTAAGCCCCTTTGCTAATTTTTGCTAACTTGAATTATTCCCCCTGAGGGAGTGAGCACCGTACCATTGAGGCGGCACGGTGCCCACAGTGCTCTTAATATGTTGCTTAGTCTATTTTGTTGACGGTATTCTTATTGAGAAATTCTTCAATGTTTTCTTGTGAAAATAGTACTCTGGAGCCTATTTTTATATGAGATATTTTCTTTTGATGTATCCAACGGTAAAGTGTACTTTCTGAAATATGTAGTTTTATAGCAACTTCAAAGACAGGATAGTATTTATTTTCCATTCTTATCATCCCCCTTATCCATGTCCAATGCTTTTTTAGCAAATTTTGCATTGATTTCATCAAGCTCATCACAAGCATTATTAAATCTTTCAGTATCAGATATAGGGATATCTTCGCTTATAACACGTTCAAATGTATAGAAGTATTGATTCGCACGACCTTTGCGTCTATCAACTATAATATCATCTGAAATATTACTTTGTATGTTCATTAGATGTGTAGTTACACTTTTAGGACTTGAATATATCTTGTCAAAATTACGTTCCAAACCTAATTCTATTGCAACTTCTCTAAATTTTTTATACAATTCAGTAGATGAATATCTTGCTCTTTTGTAGCTTTGTTTTCCAATAATTTCTTTTAATATCATATATATAATATCTTCTTTTGTTGCGAAATCACTCTGTTGTTTTGATAATGCTTCAAATAATTGCAACAACATTTTCTGTTCTTCCTCATTCTCCGCTATTTTTAGTGCAAATTCGGCAAAGTCTCCCATTCGACTTTTTGTTTTAAAAAATTTGTGTTTATTTTCTTTAAGTTTTTTAATAATAACCTGAAGCCTCAAGAGAACATAGCTCATTATTTCATCACGGTTTTTGACTGCATTATCCATCCTACTAATTTCGCTACCAAAATCATCAAAACGATGTAAGAATACGCAAATTAAACGGTCTGCGACATCATCACGTGTGAAATGCGGTTTCATAGACGTTAAAGCAATATAGCAATGTACTTCAAAGTCAACCTGCTTATTGGTTGTGTAATAATCCCGTAATTTTATCACTTGGCCAGTTGCAACTCTTGCTAATGTATCATTTATGTTTGTTGTTGGGGAATCTAAGTTATCTATTGCAAGCAAATAATTGTTTGTTATCATTGTATTAATATCTTTATAATCTGGTGTAAATTGACTTACATTAAACTTTTCACCGTATAGTATTTTCCCCATACGCCTTACGATTGAAGTTTTACCGCTTCCTTTTTCTCCTATAAAAGCAAGTAATGGTTTTGTAGGCATTATTGATTCGAAAAATAAACTATAAAACCATATTTCAATCAATTTTTTATAATCTATATTTGTATTGGTATTGTCCAAAGTAATTATGTTATTAAGATAATTTTCTTTAAAATAATCCTTGTTAACGTCTATATTTACGATTTTAAAAGGGTTATAATCTGGCAATTCTGTGAATAGTACTTCATTATAACCATTATCAACTTCTGTTATATTGTTTTCATCTATTTTTAGCAAAGATGTAGGCGTACAATACAGATATAAAACAAAATTCTCTCTATCGAAATATGCAAACCTATGTATATCAACATTTTTCGCATTATCGAAACAATATGCAATTAATTCTTGTAAGACATATCTGTATAAGCCCTCAGCAGCATTAATTCCATTTTTTGTTAAATAATTTTTAAGACAGCGTGAATCTTCTGTAACTGGAATAATCAGCTTTTCATCTTTCATAAATAAGTAATAACAGTTGTTTGAAAAATATATGCGGCCTTTTTCTTTTATTTCTGCCAGCAGCATGTCTGTTACAGCACTTTTTAAAATGTAGCCCTTATGAATAGCTTGCAAACTTCTTACTTTTGCTTTTAAAGTTTCGGCATTTGATTCTACAAGCTTGCAATTTTCGGTACAAAGTGTATTCGATATTGTGATATTTTCATTTTTACCCTGCATAATTGAGCAGCCTGCAACATCATCATTTTTATATGTACTTCCAACTGCATTGATTCTGTCATTTATTTCTTCATCATGATTAAATTGAGCAATTAATTTAATCACACTTTGGGCTTCGGTTTCTGAGACTTTAGATACTTTTTTCAAAACGCCTGCGAGCCCCATTGTTAAGTAATGACGTTCGCCTTTTATCCAATGGAATAAGGCTTTTCTTATACATTCTGGATATATGCTAATTTCTTTTAGTATTTGTAAAATTGTATCATTTTGTCGTATTGCCTGATGAATTGCTTCTAAAGGATTTTTAATAACCTTCATATTTTGACCTTTAACAAAAATATTTTTCTTTTGTGCAAAGTAATTTTTATTAAGGTTATTTTCATCTTTAAACATTCCAAAGAACGGCAGGAATATGGCATTACCCTTATCCCCCTTCGGAAAAACTTCAATTTTACCATTTGAAATTTTATGGTCTGTTACATTCTTGATAACATTTTGAAGAATGTTTTTTATAAATGTTCTTTCTTGAGGTATGGAAAAAAATACCCAAACATGAAAACCTTTTGATTTTGATGTTTCAATAAGTGCTATTATGCCATAATCCTCAAGCAACTTGTTTTTTATGTTTAAGGCTATGTCATATTTTTCATTTAATAAGATATCAGGTAAATCAATATCTATACAACCCAAAGCAACTTTATCCTCTTGCCCCAATATTTCAGGTGTTACACCTAAACGTGTTTGCCCTAATAAGTGCTGTCTTGTTAATTTATTAAAATTTTCTGTTGTTATATTTTTAACCGTTGTAATTGTCTTGGCGTCTGCGTGTTTTGTAATCACTTTTGAAGCTACACTTAACGCCAAGAGAAGTTTATTATATTCTTTCATTAGAATATTCTCCTTTTCTTGCTTGTGTATCAACTATAAAAGCGGTTATTTCGGTTAATAAAAAATTTAAAACTTCTTTATTTTTATTTATTTGCGATTTTATAAAAGATTTAAAAAAATAAAAAAAGTTAATAACCGTATTAACCGAAATAACCGACAACTAGCAATTTAGATTCTCAATTTAGGCAAATTATATATTTTGAGCCGTTCCTTATTTATCATGTATATTTCCTTTCGCAAATTTAATACCAATAGAATCTTATACTTGAAAATATATATTCGATTTAGTAGAATATATTTATGAAGATAAATAACGAGATAAAAGAAGAAATAAAAGAGCAATATTTAAGGTTATCAGAAGTTTTTGAAGGTTGGTATTTTAATAAATTAAAAGAAATTAATAAAAAAACGAGCATAAAAAATCCGCCTAGAAAAACACTTAAAAAGCTTGCAATAAGCAAAAAAGAGTTTTACAACATATACATAAATCCTTTTAAAAATCTCTCTAAACATGATTTAAATATAGTATTTAAATTACTTGCTTTTGAATTACTTGAAACATATACAAAAGAATCAACAATAATATTTGATAGTGAATTGAAATATGATTTATCAATGACGCGCAAAAAGAATGCTTTGAATTGGCTTTTATTTCAAGTAGATTTACTGGGTATATTTAATTTGTCTGAAAAATTAAAAAAGTTTCTTATTGTTCCATATCATCAATGTTATTATTGTGGAAAACCAAATAATTATATAAAAAATAACATAATTAAAAATTTTAACTTAAAAGAAGTTTATTGTCATAAAGATAAATGTAATTCAAATTCAAATCCCGACAAACATGATAATTGTTGTTATGCAAAGTGGACACGTAGGAGAAAATCTTTAGAAAAGGCACTAAAAGAAACAGAAAAATTAGCTGATGATATTATAGAAAATTATGAAGATAATAATGCAAGTACAAAACAAAAAGCTATCCTTGAGAATAAGCTTGATAAAATTTTCATTGCTTTTTGCGAAAATCAATATAAAGAAAATATGAAAATTAACTACACTATACAAGAACATGACAATAAAGCAATTTGTTTATTGCAATATTCGATATAAATTTTATCATGCCTGAACTATGCCAATCGCAAGCAAATAGATTTAATAATTGCCATGGTGTATGCGGTCTTTCTACTTATGTATAGCAGAATCAAAGTTTTAGGAAGACACCGAAACTAAAATGTGAGATTATTCCTTTATTTTAAAAGTATAATCCCCCTGAGATAATGGTTGTATACCAAGTAATTCTGTGGTATTTCCTTTCATGTCAATTATTTCAATGATTATAGCAAAGCAATTAGGCTCACCTTCAATTACTTCACCATTCCTTATGTAATTATCTTTCTCAACTTCAACCTGTTTGACTTTTATACTCTTGACCTGAATACCATTATAATATTCATGGCCCATAAGCATTTCAATATTAGGATTTATTTGCAATGTTTCATGTATAACGGTGTCTTGTGCTTGTACTTTTGTATGTTGAAACAGGAAAATAATAAATATAAAAAAACAAAAACATTTTCTCATTTTTATCCCCCTATTTCCTTACCGGGTAAAAAGCCACCCCGACCGTTAGGCACAAATCTTATTGTACGTGTTCGGGTATCCTTTTCATCTTTTATAAGGTATTCAAAAACAAATTTTACATCTAAACTATTATCATAATACTTTTTTATTTTTATCTCTGCTAGCTTAATTTTGGATGTGTCCATGGTTGACAGTATAATTTGAGGATGAAACAAATAATCAAACTTAGGACTTCTGAAATATATAATAGATATAGAAACAATTATTGATAAAATTAAAAAAGATATACTTAATAAAATATTTTTATTTTTCATAAATTATTCCTCATTAATATTTTGTTCTATACCGCTCTTATAACCACCTAAATTGTTTGGCTCAAACCTTATCAAATGCAACTCAGGTTTATCATTCAATCTATTACCACCGTAATAACCAAATACAAACACAACATCTAAAACATTATTATTAAATTTTTTCACCGTAATATCGGTAAGTGTTGTTGTAAAAGCTCCTTGAATATCCAATTCAATATTGGGCTGTAACGTGTATTCTACTTTTGGTATTTTATGGGCTGCAAATAATAGCAGTATTATGGTTATTATTGATAAAAATAAAAATATTAAATATTTTTTCATGTTATTCCTTATTCAATTTCTTTTCTAATTTTTTCATTTCTTTGGTTGTATTGTGCAAGAAATTTTTGTAATAAATATTATCTGCATAAATATTGTTAGCAAGGTATTGAGGGTAATTAACCGTAATATGTTCATACACATTAATCATTCTTTTGGTTGCTAATGGATAATAATGGCACCATTCATAACGTGTCTGTCCTAATGTTTTACTGTAAATTGTTATCAATGCCAAAGGGTTATATCCGGCTTTAACCATATAATCAACGGCTTTTAAATCTGCCTTGTTTTCTTTAGGTTTTGGATTAAATGAATATGTCATATCAGCAAAGAAACCTCTAAACAAACCTTTGTAAGAATTTTCACCCAATGCAATAGCATGACTTAAAAGCCCTGCAAGTTCAGCTTCATTTTCTACTAAAGTCAATGCGTCATAATAAACCCATATAGTGCGGTCTGTATATACAAGACCTGTATTTTCTGGTTTGTAATCAATTCTTGCTCTAGGATTTTTAACAGCTGGCATATACTTAAACACCATTCTTTTTTGAATATTGTTTGATTCTAAAATCTTAAATCCAATTGCTGGCACATCTTCCGCTGTTGGTTTCTTTGCTTCTGCAATAGGAACAGAAATAAAACACATTAGAGCTGTAAACAAAACTAAAAACTTTTTCATAAAACCACCTTCCTTAAATTTTATACTTACAATTTATATGAATTACCTAACTTATGCAAAGGTCTTTCCTGTGAGTAATTTGGTCTATTGTAGTTGTTTTGATTATTTTCATAATTTTGTTTGTTGTAATAATCGCTGTACATTTTTTCAAATTGCTGTGGATTTTCTATAGCACGATTTAATGTATCAGTCTTACCCAAACTCTGTTCATACTTAATCTGCTCAACTGTATAATAAGCAAAACTTTTTCCTGTGATGGCTGTTAGAACACAAATTAAAACAAATAACTTTTTCATATTTTACCTTTCTTAACTACGCTTAGTATTTGTTTCTAAATCATTGATTTATAAAGGATTGATATATATTAACGCACGGTCAGTTTGTTTATTTAACTTCATATTACCACGAAAATTACAATATGAGCAAAAAAGATTTACAAAAGTTTGGCAAGAGATTAAAATTTCTAAGGCTTGATAAAGAATTAACCCAGCTTGAATTAGCTGAAATCCTCGACATGTCCCCTAATTTTATTGGAATGATTGAGCGAGGTGAAAGAAATACAACCGTTGAAAATGTGTTTAAAATCGCAAGAGCATTAAATATAAAGCCTTCTAATCTTTTTGAGAATCTTTAAAATCCAATATATCTATTGCTTTTTGCAGCTTTTTGTTTATTGTTCTAAAAAGTATGTAATAGTCGTCACCTGATTTATCAAGTTGTAAATCATTATCAATAATCCCGGAATCACTTGCGAGGGCGCCTAACTTAATGAACACTCTTAAATCGTACAAAATCATTCTTGCGTCCGAAATTCTTTTTTCTAATAGTTTTATCGATTTTTTATCGCACATTAAAATTTACTCCTTTATGTTTATATATGTATAACTAGCTATTTTATACTAATCTATACAGGCGTCTTGTTGCTATAGTGTAAATTTAAGCCATAATCGTACAATAACGCAAAAGTAAATTCCCGTGCACCATGTTAATTTATGCGAGTTGCAAATGTTAGTAATTAGCTTGGTTAAATCTTGAAAATTTAGTTTATTACTATAAAGTTTTGTTAAGACTGTATAATTTTATAAAATTCACAAATTTTTATCAATGTTATAATTATAAAAGAGATATGAAAGAGACTAACATTGTAAAACTGCCATCTATATTAGATAAAGCTATCCAAAATGAGATTGAAGATAAATTTGGTCATTCGCACTATGCTCAAGCTCTTTTTTCTATAATAGAAACTCATAAGCCACCTTTTTCTATAGGCTTGCTCGGACAATGGGGTGTTGGCAAAAGCTCTATTAAACAAATTTGCATTAATAAATTTTTAAACTTAAATGAAGATAAATATAAAGTTTTGGATTTTAATGCTTGGCGATATGAGAGTGAAGATATTAGACGTTCATTATTAAAATTCTTGCATTCGGAATTGAGCCAAGAAAATGAAAGTCAGTTAAGAAAAAGATTATATTCAAATATTACAGATATTTTTAAAAGAGAAAAATCTAAAAGAGAATGGGTTATTGAATTCATAGATAAATATTTATGGATACCAGGACAGATTATTTGCATTATTTTGATATTAGCATGGCTAGCCACCAAAATTAATAATCTATTTTCTTTTAGTTTCACAGATGGCGCACTTGTATATATTGTATTTAGTTTGTGTGCAACAGCTATTATAAAATATGCTTTTAATGTTAATGGCTTTATTATTTCAAAATATACAGATAGAGTTGTTATGACTCCTCCCATCGTTTCTTCAGAACAGTTTGAAGAAGAAATATTAGAGCTATTAAAAGAAAATAATAAAAATATTAAAATTGCGAAAAACAAAAAAATAATAATATTCATAGATGACTTAGACCGTCTAGCTGCTGAAAAAATGATTAATGGTCTTGATGCAATAAGAGTATTTCTAGATGTACCAGAAAGTAATTTTATATTCGTTGTGTCTTGCTATGATGAGCATATAGCAAAATCTATTACTAAAACAAAAACAACATTCTCAAATATTGATAGTGCAAGAAAATATTTAGATAGAGTATTTCAGTTTAAAATTGATGTTCCTGCTTTACCAAATCAGTCCATGAAAAGTTTTGCATTAGAACACCTAAAACAGCTTGAATCTTTTAAAATATTTGAAAAAGATATAGAAAAATCTGGCACCTATAATATTAATAAAATTTTAAATATTTTAATCCCTATTGAAATAAGTAGTCCTCGCGCAGTCATACAAATATTAAATTCATATATGCAAGCTTGGTGGATTGCCAAACAAAGGGAAGAACAATGCGAATTGTGCAACAAAGAGCATAATACCCCTTGTCCTACAGACAGAGAGTGTTTATTAGTTAAGGATATTATTACTTCACATTTAGATATTTTAGCTATAATAACTGTTTTAAAAAATCAATTTCCTGAATTATATAACGATGTTATAATTGAGCCTCAGTTATTAAAATTTATAATGCAAAAGTTTTTTGATTTGAGAAATTATGAAATGGCTGACAATGCTCTACTAAAATTACTGGCTAAGAAATATGTACCAGAGGATGAAGAAAATATTTATGTATTTGATAAAAAATATTCTAATTTACAGAGCTATTTGGCTTCAATTCAAACGACCTCAATACCAGATGATATTAAACCTTTTATAATGTTATTACAAGATAATCTAGAAAGAAGAATTGGAGGAAACTCAATTCCAATATATAATTCTTTGATAACTCAAAATGTAACAAGATTTAAAGATAATCTGGGAATTATAGACGAAACTATAAAAATTTCAGAATTACAGACTTCACAATTGAATTTAGTTGTACAAGAGATTAATGGGCATGAAGATGATGACCGTAGAGAAAAAGCATATATTATTTTATCTATGTTTGCTAATCTATATAAGGGGGATGATGCCAAACTTTTAATTAATGATATTTCAAAAACAATAGTTGATAAAAATTTTATAAAAAATATAGAGATTTCTTATATTGAAAAACTTTTAAATACAAAGTATATCAGTGATGCAAATATAAATAAAATATATTCTTATTTAGTTGCAACCTTAAAAAACGGTAAAATTATCACTCAGAACGCTAGTGAAAATCAATATAAAAAAGTTCTCGAGATAGGTTTAGAGCAATACTATACAAACAAAAAACTAGATAAAAACAACACAAAAAATTTAATAAAATTATTGAATGATGGTATATATAAATATAAAAATGCAGAGAATGAATCATCTTTTGTTAATAAAATAGACGTTTCTTTTTACATAGAAAACATTAAAACTTATGGCAAAGCTCTTTTAAATGATTTAACTCTTAATTATGTAGATGATTTGTTAGAATTTTTGAATAACTCAGAAGAAGATGTAGAGTCTTATATTTTGCACATAGATTATATAATATCTAATAGTACAAATGTTAAGCCAAAAGAACTTGAAAATATTATAAGTAAAGGTTTGGCAAATAATAATATAAGGATTATTAATTATTTTGAAAAATTAATATTTGAAGAGAATGCCTTTGATAAAGTTGATAAAGCTTTAATTCCAGAAATTATAGATTCCTATGTTCAAAGAATTATAAAATACTATGTTCAAGCAGTGCAATTAGAAAATTTGGAAAATGTTATCAACAACTTAATTTCAATGATTAATTTATGTATTAAATTAAATGGTGCCAATAATATTATTGAATCTAGTCTATCCAGTTTGGTTAATATTTTAGCAAATGAATCTACTCCATTATTTGATAAATTATTTTCTAAGTATGGAGATTTATTCCCTGAAAAGGCTGAAAACGTATTAAATAAACTTGTAAAAAATATTTTTATTACAGATGAAATCTCTAAAGAAGAAATAATTAAAACAGATTTATTGATTTTACTTGCTCAAAAGTATATTAAAGAGAAACAAATTGAGATATTTTCTAAAATACTTGAAAATCTTTTTGAAGACTACACTAATACGATAGATGGTGAAAATAGCGAAAGATATTATCAGTTATTGTCGAATTTAGATAAGCAAAATTATTCTAATGAAATATTTATACAACATATTTCAAATATGTATGAGGCTTTGGAACTCGCTATTAGTAATGATTATGAAGATTATTTTGATACATTCTTTGATTCTATTGCTCAATTCTTTGATACTATAAAGACTTCTAAACTAAATTCGTTTTTATCTTATATTATCACAGACCATTTAACTGATGAAACAGATAAAACCGAAAAATTATATGCTTCAATGAAGGATGTATGGCCACATGAAGACAAAAATATATTAAAAGACTATGATATGTTTAATGTAATAGAAATTGCAGATAAATTGATACAAAAATCAAAAACATCAATATCAAAGTTAAGTATTTTTGAATCCATTTATTCTATGGACATAAATGGTATTGAAAAAATTAGCAAAGCAAAAAATAAATATGTAAATTCTTTAATGATGCTGTGGTACAATAATACAGAATATGCATATCACGAACTTTTAAAGCTAAAAGAAGTTATGTTGACTGATTTTAAATGGGAATGGTTAAGTTCAAGAACTCCACAAGATAAAATTAATATTCTTGAAAATCTATGGACGGAATTATTTATTATTGCTGACGTTCCGCGTATACAAAGGCGAACAACCAATTTTTTGAAAGAATTTCCAAAGGATGCAAATTTTTCAATTTGGTTAAAAATTATGTATTTGCAATATAACAATTTTGATATATTAAATGCGTCATTAATAAGTTTATTTTCAGATTGTAACGATACACTAATAAATGAATGTACAAATATTGCAGATTATATTATAAAAAATCATAATAAAGAAAAAACAAATTATGCTAGGACGCTTTTTAATGCATATCTTCAAATTGAAGATATTAATTATAAAAAAGAAATTCTAATAATAATGAAAAAATTGCTTGATAGCGAAGCAAAAGGCTTTTTTAGTAAATCGGATTTCAAAAACTCTAAAAATATCAAACAAGATGTTGACAAATTATGTAAAGCTTTTAAAAAGAACAAAGCCTTGCAAATGTATAGAAAAGAACTATTTTCAAGAAAAAAGAAAAAATAAGCTAGATAATTCTAATTAAAAAATGCAAAAATTTTTCATATCTCCATTAAAGATGAATCAATATAAAAAACTAATGTTATTAAATTAAAATTTTTATGGTATGCTTATTATAAGGGGAAAGGGAATGTCTTTTTTATCAAATATAAATAAAACATTGAGGCCTAATAATAGTGATGGTGAAGTGCTTGTACTTGATTTATTTGCTGGTTGTGGTGGATTATCTTTAGGTTTTGAGGCGGCTGGATTTAAAACTATTGGCTATGAGATGAATAAGGCTGCTTCTGATACCTATAATCAAAATTTATCTGGAACTTGTTATAATGAAAAACTAACAGTTGGTTATGAATATCCTCGTGCTGATATAATAATTGGTGGTCCGCCTTGCCAGCCTTTTAGTGTTCGAGGTGTGCAAAAGGGAATGGAGGATGCTAGAGATGGTTTTCCTATATTTATAGATGCTGTTAAAACTGTAAAACCTAAAATTTTTATGTTTGAAAATGTAAGAAATTTAATGTATTCGCATAATTGGTATCTTGAATTAATATTAAAAGATTTAAAAAAATTAGGATATAATATAACATTTGAATGTTTAAATGCTGTCGATTATGGTGTTCCCCAAAATAGAGAAAGATTAATTGTTGTTGGACATAAAAATAATTTCTCATTTCCTCGTAAAGAAATAAAAAGAGTTTGTGTTGAAGAAGCAATTGGTGATTTAATGTATACTACGCCAGAAGATAGTAAATTTTTGACAAAATCTCAAGATGAATATATTGCGAAATACGAAAAAGCTTCGTGTTGTAAAGTCCCAAGAGATTTACATCCAGATAGACCAGCAAGAACATTAACCTGTCGAAACTTAGCAGGCGCAACAAGTGATATGCAAAGAGTAAAACTAAAAGACGGACGCAGAAGAAGGTTGTTACACAAGGAAGCCGCAAGACTACAAAGTTTTCCTGATTGGTTTGAGTTCTCCGGAAATGAAACAGAAAAATTTAATCAAATAGGAAATGCCGTTCCTCCACTTTTGGCTTACAAAGTGGCTATTGCTATAAAAGAATCCTATTACGATTTATGTACGCAAAATACAAATCATCATTATTCGGAACAATTAACTCTTTTGGAGGCAATTTGAAAATTAATTTAACAGGTAATAAAAAACCAAAACTTAAAAATTTAATATTTAAAACATTGGACATATTGGCTGCTGTTGGTATACCGCTTGATGATTTGTCTGACAGAAGAAAAGAAAGAATGATTCTTGCATTATTGTCTGTAGGAAATATAAAAGAGTCTTTTAACGAAGCTTTATCAACGGAGGACAATCATTTTTTAAAAACCAGAGACATTATAGAATACGAAAACAAACATTTTTCTGAAAATATATCTCCAGGTTCTTATGATGATATAAGAAGAAAAGATTTAATTTTATTAGTTGCAGCAGGTATTGTTTATAATTCTTCTGCTATAGAAGCAAAGGCAACAAACAATCCAACTAGAGGTTATGGTTTAAATCCCCTATTTGCAGCTTTATTAAAAGCTTACAACACGCAAAGTTGGAATGAAAGACTACAACAATTTTTGTTATTAAATAAATCGCTTAAAGAAGAAATTGAACATAAGAGAAATTTGCAAAAAATTCCGGTGGTTCTTCCTTCTGGTAAAAACATTGAATTATCATACGGTGAACATAATATATTACAAAAAGAAATTATAGAAACATTTCTTTCAAAGTTTGGTTTTAATTCGCAAGTTTTATATGTAGGCGATACATCTGATAAATTTTTGTATAAAGATGAAAAAATGTTATCTGATTTAAAATGTTTTGAGTTAAAACATGATGAACTGCCTGATGTAGTTGCATACAGCAAGGACAAGGACATATTATTCTTATGTGAAGCAGTACACAGTGCTGGACCAATGAGTGAATTAAGGGTTCGCAAATTAAAAGAACTATTAAAAAATTGTTCCGCAGAAATTGTATTTGTTACTGCATTTTTAACTAAAAAAGATTTTCGCAAATGGACTCTGGATATTGCTTGGGAAACGGAAGTTTGGATTGCAGAAGCACCTGAACACATGGTTCATTTTAATGGACATAAATTTTTAGAATTACATTAACGCCTTATGTTTTGATAGGATGCCTAATTTAATAAACACTTGCAAGTTATATAAATTATTTTTGCACTCAATAGGGATTTTTATAAAATTTAACTCATTTTATCACACATTAAAATTAACTTTTCTGTATTTATATGCGTATATCTAGCCATTTTATGATTTCATAATACAACATCTTTAAAAAAAGTATGTGCCGTGTCAATTTATGTAAGTAGTAAATATTAGAACTTAATCTTGAAACAACCTTTCTATTTTAATCACAAGATTTGTGATTTGTCTAAGGATGCTAAAGCTTCCAATTTTGCAAGACATTTAATCCCTAATAGTATAGAGGTCCAACTTTGTTTAATTTTTCTTCCAGTTCCATATCTACCACTTCCCTTTTCTTAAATCATTATGGTGTAGAAAAAATTAATTTAAGAGTTAGATAACACTATTGTTACAATTTTTAGTATGTTTTGAACATCACATAATATTAGATTTTTTGCTATAATTCAAATATGAATAAATCAAAATTAAAAACTTTTTTGAGAAAAAATTGCAAAGGATTTATATTAAAAATAAGAAAATTTTTTATCAAATATTACAAATTTCGAATTTGCCCTAAATGCTGGTTTTGGTATGAAGAATATATAAAAGAAATTTTATGCGATTTTGTTGGTATTCCCATTAAAGTAGTTAAGTCTATTTTTGTAAATAATCTTGTAATAAATATCTTTTTATTTTTTGGATTTATATTTATTGAAAATTCTACAATGTTATCAAAAGATAGGTATACAAGTGTTATAATTTCAATTTTTACTATACTTAATTTAACAAACGGCTACTTGGATTACAAAAGGATTCAAGCTAATTGCAAGATGTCTACCCCTTTTGTAATTGAAATTTTAAATATTTTTTATACCATAAGTTGGCAAATCGGTTATTTTAAAACTTTTGGCTTAGGCAATACAATTATTACACCTAAAAATTCACAAGCTAAAAATATAAAAATCGATAATCTTAAATTTTTTAAAGTTAAAATAGAAGATATTATGATTTTTATCAAAGGTGCAAATAATGAAATTGCAAAGTTTTATTTGTATTTTGGTTTTGTAAGATTTATGCAGGAAAATGTACATCATATAATAACAATGAATGAAACAATTATTCCAAATTTACTGCAATATGAAAATTCTGCAAACACCAAGGGACGATTGGCACATTTGCAGCGTGTTAGCATATACCTTATAAAAAAATTTAATACCTTAAATCAGTTTAAAAATTCAAACGACATTATTCTTCTTGAAGAAAAATTAAGAAAAATTTCGTTAAAACTAAGGGAAATTTCTATTGATACAATAGAACAAGATAACATACAACAGGAACAAGAAAAAATATCTTTGATAAGTCAATATCAATTTTCAAATAAAGAAGTTTTAATGTGGAAATTTAATGCTGAGGATTTAAAGCAAGATTTAGTATTGTTTTTAAATCTAATAAAGGATTTATATCCTATATTTTATAAAGAAGCTCATATAAAAGAAGTAAAGCCAAAAAAATTGTAGAGTACTTATATTTGTACAAACTCGCTTAATTCTTCCCAATCATTTATATTGCCGCTACGTTTTAAATAGTTTTTGCCACCGTCAATGGCAACTCTACCGCACGAGCAAAATTTAAAATCATGCGTATTTGTTGATTCAATTATATCTCCGCAATGTTTACATTTTATGCGATTTCTTATTATTTTAATTTCCATTTATTCCTCTCTCATATTTATAAAATTATATTCAGTAAGAATAATTATTAAGCATATTCGTTGCAAAAGTTTGCGAAATTTTATTATTCAAAAATTATGGAATTTTTCTATGACTCCGATTAAAGGAGGCTATGTATAGATTTCACCCCTCCCCGCCCTAGCAAGAAATGACTGTTTTTAAATTTTCAATCTTTCCTCAATCACATTAGAGTTGCAAAAAGGTTACAAAAGTTCTGATAAATCATAAATAATTATGACTAAAAATGAGCAATCCAAACTGGCTCAAATTCATGCGTGGTAATAAATAGAGATAAATTCTAATAAAACCTGAAAATCCGTACAAATACTGCCTTGAACTACTTCTAAGCGGTAGGTCATGCGTTCGAATCGCATCCAGGGTATATTTAAAAAGACCCAAACATTTGGGTCTTTTTAAATATGTTTAAGATTCTGATATGAGAACGCAACAAAGCGGAGCTTTGTTTGTGTTTGAGCGGATTTGCGGACGGACGTTAGTCCGGATAGCGAACAGATTGAGCCTTCTGTTGCGTAGCAACTTTGGCGAAATTCTGTGAGCGTGGAGCAAATCCAAGACAATCGCATCCAGGATAAATTTATAATATAAGCGGGTTTTAACCCGCTTTTTTATATAATATTTATAATAAATTCATGCACTTATTTATATTTATTTTTGTACCAATCTATTAGTTTTACGGCTAATATTGTAAGATATATCGTACAATAATACGGCAAAACAAAAAATGATATCCATTCATACTTGAGAGGCGGTAAAACAAAATATAATCCTATTAATATAATTAAAATTATTGTCGGTAACCATTTATTGTAAAAAAATATGTCTAAATATTTACTCCAATGATTTTTCATAGCTTTATACGTAAAGATTACAGGCAATATAAAATAAAGAAGAAAAAGGACTATGGCATAAATAAAATAAATTACGGCAAGTGTACGACCGCTATAATATAATGCCCCCAAACCACAGTATACCATACCCAGTGGCATTAGAAAGATTATAGACATTATTACTAAATATTTCAGTAGTCCTTTAACATCTTTATTCATATTTTTATTTTACCATAACTTTTCACGAATAATTATTTATAATAAATTTAAGTATTTTTTTTTATACTTATTTTTGTACCAATTTATTAGATTTACGGCTAATATTGTAAGATATATCGTACAATAATACGGCAAAACAAAAAATGATATCCATTCATACTTGAGAGGCGGTAAAACAAAATATAATCCTATTAATATAATTAAAATTATTGTCGGTAACCATTTATTGTAAAAAAATATGTCTAAATATTTACTCCAATGGTTTTTCATAGCTTTGTATGTAAAGATTTCAGTCAATATAAAATAAAGAAGAAAAAGTATTACACCAAAAATCAAACAGATATATGCTAAAAACTCATAACCACGGGAACTCAATGATAATGCAATTATTGCACAATAAAACATAGCTGGTAACATGAACCATATCAAAAAACTAATTAATATATATTTTAGCAGTCCTTTAACATCTTTATTCATAGTTTTATTTTACCATAACTTTTCACGAATAATTATTTATAATAAATTTAAGTATTTTTTTTTATACTTATTTTTGTACCAATTTATTAGATTTACGGCTAATATTGTAAGATATATCGTACAATAATACGGCAAAACAAAAAATGATATCCATTCATACTTGAGAGGCGGTAAAACAAAATATAATCCTATTAATATAATTAAAATTATTGTCGGTAACCATTTATTGTAAAAAAATATGTCTAAATATTTACTCCAATGATTTTTCATAGCTTTATACGTAAAGATTACAGGCAATATAAAATAAAGAAGAAAAAGGACTAATCCTAAAAGTAAAAATATATATGCTATAAACTCTTTACCATGGTCACTATAACCATATGCCAACAAGCCGCAATATAACATAACTACAGGTAAAAGCCATATTACACACATTAGTGATAAATATTTGATTAGTCCTTTAACATCTTTATTCATATTTTTATTTTACCATAACTTTTCACGAATTTGATAAATACTAAACTGATTTTCCAATAAGCCTTTTTCCTGCATTGAATAGCCCCAATTATTAATTTTAGATTTATAATCTTTAAAACTTGCAGGTTTCCTATAATTAAAATCAAAATAATCAATTATCATAGCATTGAAATAACCCTCAGAAGTTATATGAGGATTATATAATTTACAATGTTGAATACCTAAATAGTTATCATCTAATAAACTGTGAGGTCTAAACTCAATATCCACCGTATTATTTTGTTTATTATTCAATAATTTTGAATAATTTTCAGATATGTAATTTTTGATTTCCGGTGAGTTAAATAATTTTTTGGATTGCTTGGAATTTATATCATAAACCACTCCGCGTGAATTTTTTGGAATGCCTGCCTTGTCCATTAAATCATTTAAGCCTTTATTTTTTATTTCGGAACGTGAATTTATTATATGTGCATTTTCGTTATCTTTGGCATAATCAAAATCCCGTCTTGCGTTCTGTAAATTAGCACCGGCAACAGGCATAAATTTACTTACTCCATGCCCTAAAATATCTAATGTTTTTTCACCGGGTGTCATTTGGTTTTCAATATTACTTGCTGCACCCGAAATATATCCGTGTTTTGACCTGTAGTGTGCTTTAACTTTAGTGCCGTCATCTCTCGTATAGGAGTGAACATAAACAACGTCATCAGATAAAGCCATATCAGAATTCGTAGGAACACCTAAGTTGGCTAATTGATAATCAATTGCCTTCTCCTGAGCCCTAAATTCATCAGAAGACATATTACCAATATCTTCTCTTGTGTAAATTCTGTTGTTGTTTGAGATTTTGTTGAAAAATTCTTTTAAATTTGCCATTTATTTTCCTTTCTTTGGTTAGTATAAACAAAAGAGTAAGACAGGGACTTTTATAATCCTTATCTTACTCTTTTTATCTTTTATTCAATTTTACACTACAATTATAACATATACATTGAATTTTTGTAAATAATAGTTTTTAAGCTTGGTAGATGTTAATGTTTCTTAAGCTGTTTGTTATAAATCTCTATATATTGAACGAAAAAAAACTTAGTAATATGTAAAGCCTCATAGGTAATACAATATTTTTTTTAAATGTTAAATATTATCTCTATCAGCTTTTAATATAGGAGATAATACTTATGAACTTGAAATATCACTGAATACTACTACAATGATTGTATTAGTTTTAATATCAGCTGTCCAGGCAAGCTGGGCAAAGGAATTTAATGCTGATGATACTTCAAGTTTTAATAGGGCAATATCTGAGGTTGAAGCTGACTCGTCTTCCAGTCATAAAATTAATATTAATGGTGATATTACCCTGGATTCGGCAATAAGAGAGGCTGTAAGTTTAGAACTCGCAGGTAGTAATGAAGCTAACCCGTATAATTTTGTATTAAATGGTAATACTTTTACTTATGATGGTGCCGGTAAAGAGTCTAAAATTTCGGATTTAAATATTATATCAAATGCAGCAGGCAGCGGAATTAACGTAAATAATCAAACTTTCACTGTTGATAATACTCATTTTTCAGGAGATTTATCATCAAATAGAAATAGTTTTCTCTCTAATGTCGGAGGAAAGTTAGTAATAACCGATTCAGATTTCCAAAATTATAAAAATGTTTTTGAAGGGGGAGCTATCAACAATAAGGGCGGCGGTAGTTTATATGTATCAAATACAGATTTTCTAAATAACTCTGCAAGTAACGGCAGCGCTTTATATATAACAAGCGGTAGTGCAGATATTTACAATTCAGACTTTATAAATAATTATGCATCCTCCAAAGGCGGTGCTGCGTATATAAGTGGAGGAAGCCTAAATTTAACAGATTCAAACATAAAAGATAATATTGCACAGTCTCAGGGTGGAGGTCTATATGTAGATAACAGTGCTACTGTTGTCATAGATAATACTGTATTTGATAATAATTCGGTTAGTGATGCTGCAAACGGAGGGGCTATTTATACTGCGGGTAATGTGACAATTAAGGGAGGCTCCTCTTTTACAAATAATAAGGTAGTAACCGGCTCCGGAGGTGCCATTGATAATTTTAATGGTACATTGGTTATAGATAATGCTCTATTTGATAATAATTTAGCAAAAAATGATGGCGGAGCAATAACTGGCTCTGGAAGTCTTACAATTTCAAATTCCAAATTTTCAAATAATAAATCTACACATAGTATTGCAGGAGCTATAATACATGATAATTTAACAATAAGTAACAGTATTTTTGAAAATAATGGCTCTGGTATTGTTGAAGATCCTAATGATCCGCAGAGCGGTTTTGGCGGTGCAATAGTTACAAGTGATGCAAAAATTTCGGACTGTACATTTTCAGGAAATTATACCGGTTTTGACAGCGGCGGAGCAATTGTAAATCTTTATGGAACAATAGATTTTAACAATTCAAATGTATTTACTGATAACAAAGCAAAATACAACGGAGGGGCATTATATACTACCACGCAATCAGTAACAAATATTAACGGGACAGCAAGTTTCTTAAACAATAAATCTACAGATGGTCTTGGTGGCGGTATCCTTGCTCAGGGAACAGTTAATATAAATGCAAACAATCCGGATAAATCGGTTATATTTTCAGGGAACACAGATTCTACCGGAACAAATGCTTTTCATATTGATATTGCAGCCGGCGCTAAACCGGATGAAGTTGGAACTGTAAATTTAAATGTTTCTAACGGAGCAAAAATTATTATTGATGATAATTTTTCAGGTTTGGCAGGTACTAAGTTAAATATCAAGGGAACATCATCTTATAACGATTATGTATCTTTAGGGTCAGAAAACAAAAATTTTAAAGGTGATGTCACAGCGGAAGATATTAACCTGTATTTTTATAATAAAGAATCCAATCTTGCAAATGCTAATATATTTGCCAAAAATACAAACTTTAATTTTATGAATGGATATTTAAATAACGTATCTTTAAATTTGGATGCTTCAGGAGGGGGTAATTCTCTTTCCCTTGATGTTGATCCGGCAGCTTTAACATGTGATTATATAACTTTGACAGGAGATCCGGCAAATATTACCCAATTTATCATTAGAGAGGTAAATGTAATTAGTGATCCTATTCAATCGGTTACTATTTTTGACATATTTGACCATGATAAATACGGAACGGATTTAGCGTTGTCTGATGAGCTGCAAAATTCAATAGTTTACGGTGCTTTAAAACAATACAAATGGTCGTTAACACCAAAATTAACATTAACTGAAATAGGCGGTTTTAACCCTAATATACAAAGGTTTCAAGGGGCAACAGCAGCAGCTTTTATGAACCAGATGCTCAGTTATGATTACTCCTTATATAGAACAGATGAAATATATACAAATTTAAGAGAACAGAAACTTGCAGCCAGAAAGCTGAATTCATATGCGTCTATAACTCCTGCCGGCATGTATGTGGATCAGTATTATGCTGATGGCTCTGCATTTTGGATGCGGCCTTACGTCAACATAGAATCCTTTCATCTTTCAGGTGCTTCCGGTACTGTTAATAACCAATCATATGGTACAATGTTCGGATTTGACTTCCCTATGATTGAAACCAAAAATGACTGGAAACTCTTCCCTACAATCTATGGAGCTTATATTGGCTCAAGCCAGCAGTACGTTGATTCCGATATGTATCAAAACGGCGGTTACGGCGGACTTTTGCTTAGTGCATACAAAAAGGATTTCTACGCCGGCTGGACAGTCAACGGCGGCGGACTTGGTGTTGAATCAAAATATGATTCCGGAAAAGATGATTATGCTATTGTAACAGCCGGTACTGCATTAAAACTTGCTTACAACTGGAAATTACGCGACAAGTTTATACTTCAGCCAAATTTCACCACTGCATATACTTTTCTGAGTCCGTCAAATCTTGTAAACTTCCAAAGCTTAGATATAAACCAGTCGCAGGTTAACGGTTTAACAATAGCTCCTTCAATGAGATTAACCTATCGAAATGAGGAAGGATTTGAACCATATATATTCGGCGGATGTGTAATTCCTATAATGAGTGATATAAAAGCTAATGTTGACGGAGTAAATCTTGACAAACTTACATTAAATCCCTGGGCACAGTTTGGTGCAGGTATAAGAAGACGTATAAAAGACAGGGTAACATGTTTTGCCGAAACCGTAATCCGCACAGGCGGAAGAACCGGATGGGGCTTTATGCTTAATATTCAAATTTCTATTTAACAATGTTGTTTAGGTTTAACAGTTTTTCTCAAAATTATTGCAATTACACCGGTTAAAATTAATACAATACCTGTTATTACCCTTGATGTAAGATGCTGATGAAAAACTGTTACTCCGAAAAATATTGCCGTAAGCGGTTCTAAAGCCCCAAGAATTGCAGTTGTTGTTGAACCTATTAACCTGATTGATACATTTATTGTTTCAAGTGAAATTATTGTAGGAAAAATTGAAAGGGCAATTGTACAAAGCCATAAAAACGGTTTGTCTATAATTTGTAGTTCTGTACAGAATTTCAAGTTGTAAATATAAACCAAAAGCCCGAAAAGCATTACATAAAAACTCATCTTATCATGTTTTATGTGTTTGGCAACTTTATTGTTTTTTACACCGACAATGTAAATTGCATATAACAGAGCTGACAGCAAAACCTGTAAGACGCCATGCAAGTTTAGAGTTGACCCCGGTTTATTATTGTAAAGCATTATAATTCCTGCTGAGGTTAACAGGATAGAAAAAATGACGGTTTTTGTAATTTTTTCCTTGTAAAATATTGCCATAATTAAAGCAACCATAACAGGATATATAAACAAAATAGTACACGCTATGCCGACTTCTATATATTTAAAAGCATCAAATAATGTTAAAGATGAAAGCGAAAAGACAATTCCCAGAAAAAACAGAGGAAATACTTCCTTTTGGGAGAGCTTTAACGAACCTTTTTTAATAATTTTTATCCATGCACCATATATAATTACAGCCAGGCAGTATCTGTAAAACAGTACGGAATTTACACCTATTCCTCCTGCATAAAGAGGAAGCGCAAATAAAGGATTAGTGCCGTAACTTGCCGCAGCTATACATCCATTTACTATTCCTGTGACTCGTCTGTTCATGAAATTTCCTTTCATTTTGCATGCCTATAATTTAATTATATTTCTATGTTATTATCAAGACAATAGGAGACAGAAGAAATGTTTTACAAGACAACATATTTATCACCTCTAGGAGAGTTAATGATTGCCAGTGATGGTCAAAATATTTTAGGCGTTTGGCTTAAGGGGCAGAAATATTTTGCAATTACAGTTTCTGAAGAAATGGAAGAAAAAGATGATATACCGGTTTTTGTTAAAACCAAAAAATGGCTTAACCGATATTTTGCAGGACAAAAACCTTCTATAAACGAACTCCCTCTTGCACCATCCGGAAATGAGTTTAGACAGAATGTGTGGAAGTTATTATGCGAAATCCCTTACGGCGAAACAACAACCTACGGCGAGCTTGCACGTAAAATTGCCAAACAGATGAACAAAACTTCTATGTCTGCACAGGCTGTAGGTGGTGCTGTCGGGCATAACCCTGTTTCAATTATTATTCCCTGCCACAGGGTTGTTGGGACAAACGGAAGTCTTACAGGATATGCCGGCGGTATTGATACAAAAATTAAACTTTTAGAACTTGAAGGTGCAGATATGTCAAAATTATTTAAACCTTCAAAAAAATCTTAACTGCATTGTTTATTAACGCATAAATCTTCGCAAAGTATTATAATAACAGCCTCGCCGGCTTTTGCGTGATAGTTCAGCCCCGGTGTAATTAATCCTGTTATAAGACCTACCGATGTACCTACCGGAATACCAATTGCATAACCTACACCTAGTTTTGCCGGGTTTGGTATGAATGCAAAACCTGTTCCTGCCCCTGCGCCTACAATACCCAGCCCAAGTGTCCAGGCTGTTAATTTACCGGCTGTATGCCAGCCGTTTTCCTTTAATGATGAATCTTTTGTATTCGGGCGGGCAGACATTGAGATTGCTGTTCCATCCGGCAGAATCAGACATTCAAAGTTAAAATATACACGTGCGTTTTTGTTTGGAACTCTCTGTCTTTCGATTTTTATTACAGTTGCAACAACTTTTGAACAGGCAGGAATAAGAAGAGTTCCTTCTTGTGTATAAATTGCTTCAGGTATGCTAAAATTTACCCTGTCGCCTGCTTTTACACACTCGGACTTAAACTTTTCATTAAAAACTACTTTAAGTGCATTGCCTTTACAGATTATATTTCTGAGATTTGTAATAACAACCTGATTTGTCACAGCGCCTTTCTCGCAGAACATATGTTCACGTGATACTATTTGCTCGTTACATTCATTGCAGTCATTAGTGTCTAAAGTTTCAGCGTAATCTGCTGCGGCTGTTCCGGCAATTGAGATAAAACATATTATTGCAAGCAGTTTTTTCATAAAGAAATTATTTTTTAAACACTAAAAAATATCATTACCTTATAAGGTAATTTAGAATATCAACCTCCGCATTTTTTACATGGACGTCCGCCTCTTTTAACAGCTTCCTGTTTATCAATTTTTATACAAACCTTGCAGATTTGTGCAGAATGGCAGCAAAGCTTATGGTAGATTTTTGAATTCGGATTAAATACTACAGTTTCTGCTTGTGCTGCTGATGTACCTAATATCAATAGTGAAAGCAGAGTTAATACAATCTTTTTCATAATAAATCCTTTTTGGTTTGAACAGATACTCTTGTTTTATTTTTATATTTTATATTAAAATTACAGAAAAGGAAGAGTGTTATGATTATAAGTTTTTTAAATAAGTTAAGCAGTTTTAATGAATGGATATTTCACGGATTTGACGGATTTATAGAAAGTTTCGGGTTATCAGACTGGATAACTGATGCTTTAATTGATAGTTTTCATATTATTCCGTTTTTATTTATTGTATTTGTTTTTATAGAACTTTTTGAATATTACTATGCTGATAAGATTAACCATTTTATGAAGGAATCTGAAAAGACCGGTCCTGCAATAGGCAGTCTGGCAGCTATAGTTCCCCAATGCGGGTTTTCGATTATTGCAAGCTCGCTTTATTCCGGCAGATTAATAACAAAAGGAACATTAATCGCTATATACCTTGCTACATCAGATGAAGCTATTCCTGTCTTGCTTGCAAGACCTGATAAAGTTTGGCTTGTTGTGCCTGTAATTGCAGTCAAACTTGTTGTGGCGATTTGTGCCGGGTATTTAATCGACTTAGTTTTTAAAACCAGGCTGGTTAAAGATGCAGTAGTAGAAGTTCCTGATGAGGGCTGCTGCAAGCATGATATAATTTCATTAAATAAAAATAATCTCTGGCTGCACCCGCTTGTTCACACTGTGAATGTTTTTGCTTTTGTGCTGGTGATTACATTATTTTTAAATTATTTTGTAACGGATTCTGTTATAAGTGCATTTTTTACAAACACAAGTTTCAAATATAAAATACTTGAACCTGTAGTAACCGGTGTACTCGGATTAATTCCTAATTGTGCGGTGTCAATTGCTCTTACAATGATGCTGATTAAGGGAACAATAAGTTTTGGTGCCGCAATGGCAGGGTTGTTTTCAAATGCCGGTCTGGGACTTCTTGTTTTACTCAGAAAAAATACAAGCATAAAAGACACAGCTCTGATAATTATTTTGCTTCTTCTGATAAGTATTCTTGGAGGAATAGCTCTTCAATTTATCCGGTACTAATAAGTAATTGCGATTTTCAGGCAATTGTCAGTTTTATCTTCAAACATTTTATAAGCCTTAAGAATATCGTCAAAAGCCATTTTTTTGCTTATAAGAATATCAGTTGATATTTTGCCTTCCGAAATATATTTAACCAATTCTTCGCAATGTGTTGCATCAACGCCGCCGGTTTTGAAGATAAGATTTTTCCCGTACATATCAGGCAGAGGAAGTGTCTGAGCTTTTTCATACATTGCAACGAGAGCAACAACAGAATTAGGGCGTGCAATTTTCCACGCGAGTTCAAACGTATTTTCTCCGCC
Source organism: uncultured Brachyspira sp. (assembly GCA_902383995.1). Classification (GTDB taxonomy): domain Bacteria; phylum Cyanobacteriota; class Vampirovibrionia; order Gastranaerophilales; family Gastranaerophilaceae; genus Scatousia. Next base: position 23,461 of record CABLZX010000003.1, on the reverse strand, counting down.
TGCTGCTTCTATTACACCATCGGCTCCGTCACCGCCTGTTATCTCTTCTATTATATTTTGCAAGTCCTGATGTGCAGGATTTATTGTGTAATCTGCAAGTTTGTTTTTTACAGCTATATCAAGCCTTGTGCTGTCAATATCAATAGCGATTACTTTGGATGCGCCAAAAAGTCTTGCACACATCATTGAGCATAAGCCTACAGGTCCAGCGCCGATTACTGCTATTATGTCGTTTTGTTTTATATTGCATAGTTCTGCACCGAAATATCCGCTTGAGAGAATATCTCCGACAAAAAGAGCATTCTCGTCACTTACGTTATCAGGAAGTTTTGTAAGACCAGTTTGCGCAAAAGGAACTCTGACATATTCTGCCTGGCAGCCGTCAATTTTACAACCGATTTCCCAGCCGCCTTTTATACAGTTATTTATAAATCCGCGTTTGCAGAATCTGCATTCTCCGCAGAAGGTTATGCAGTTTGCGCTTACTCTGTCGCCTGCTTTGAGATTTTTTACATTTTCTCCAACGGCTGTAACTACTCCCACAAATTCATGTCCGAGAGTTACTCCTTCTTTTGCAAGAGGAACTGCACCATGCATAATATGAAGGTCGCTTGTACAAATCGTTGATAAGGTTACTTTTACTATTGCATCATTTTCATTCCGGATTTCCGGCAGAGGTTTTTCACATAGTTCAATAATTCCTTTTTGTTTATATACAAGTGCTTTCATATTTAATCTCCTTTTACTTTTTTATTATAGCACGTGTTTTTAATTTTTCTGATATAATATAAAATAAGGAGATAAGATGATGAAAAACCGCTTATATCAATTACTTCGGGGGGGGGGGCATCCGCTTTATGCCTGTGCAGAAGAAAACAGATAATTATTTCTTCTGGAAAAATTTACGATTGTTTTTCTTTTTTTAATGAATTAGATATTTTAGAAATACGATTAAATGTTTTAAATGATATTGTTGATAAATTTATTATTGTAGAAGCGACTAAAACGCATACCGGTTATGACAAACCACTTTATTTTTTGGAAAATAAAGATAGATTTAAGTCTTTTGAAGATAAAATTATACATATAATTGTTGATGATATACCTAAGCATAATTCAACATGGAGTTTAGAAAATTACCAGAGAAATTGCATCTCTATAGGATTAGAAGCTTGCAGCGATGATGATATTATTATGATTTCCGATGTTGATGAGATTCCTAACCCGGATATTGTTATGAAAGTAAAAGATGAGCCTGGTATAAAATCATTGAAAATGTTCGGGTTCTACTATTGGCTGAATAATGTAGCTGTAGGAATGAAATTTAACCATGCAACTAAAATTTTGTTTTATAAAGATTTTAAAAATATACTTGATAATATTGAAGTTCCCCATCCAGGAGTTTTGCCCGAACTGAATAAAGGAACTACTGCTTCAAAAATAAGATTATATGACGGTTTAGAATGCCAAAAATTTTATAATTATGCCGGCTGGCATTTTTCATACACCGGTGGAGTTGATACTCTCTCGGAAAAATTAAAGAGTGTTGCAATTCATGGAGATGAGGCTGCTGAAAGATGCCGTATAAGGGACTATAAAACCGATGCAGAAAATATGATGAAATTTAAGACATTTGGATGTTATGAACTGGCTGCGGTTAAGCTTGATTCAAGCTTCCCGGAATATCTTGTGAAAAATAAAGATAAGTATAAACACCTTTTGACAAAAGAAACTAATAAAACTTTGTTTTGGGATTGTATTATAAAAATGGGCTTAATCAATTTATTCAAAAGCAAAGAAAATAAAATACGATAAACAGAATACTTGCAAGATTTTTGATTAACTGTTATGATTGTCATATTATGATTAATACATTTAATATTGCCTCATTAAAAAAGGACTTTCTTGCTTCTATAATTGTATTTTTAATAGCAATGCCCCTTGCTATCGGTATTTCTATTGCTTGCGGGCTTCCTGTATATAGCGGCTTGATTTCTGCAATAGTCGGCGGTATTGTTGTTGGTGCTTTTTCAGGAAACTCACTTCAGGTTTCAGGACCGGCTGCCGGACTTATTCTTATAATTGTAGATATTATTGCAACACTAGGTGTAGATAAATTATTTTTGATAATTTTTATAGTTGGTTTAATGCAGATAATTTTCGGGCTGTTTTCACTTGGGAAATGGTTCAGGGCTATTTCTCCTGCAATTATTCAGGGTATGCTAGCCGGTATAGGAATTTCAATTTTCCTGTCACAGTTCCATATAATGCTTGACAGCAAACCCCAAAATACTTTTTTTGAAAATATTGCGGATTTATGCTCTGTAATTTATAATTCAGTTCTGCCTTTTGACGGTTCTCAGCATCATCATGCCGCGTTTATCGGGATTCTTACTATAGGTTCTATTATTTTGTGGAATAATATCCCGAATAAAAAGTTCAAAGTTATTCCTGCAGCACTTGTAGCTGTTATTGCTGCATCGCTTGTTGCCGGAGTTTTCCATTTTGATATAAATTATATTGGGCTGGGTGCAAAGTTTTGGGATAATGTTAAATTTATAAGCCTTTCTACATTTAAGTATGTTTTGGATTTTAAAATTCTTTTAAGTGCATTGATAATAACTTTTATTGCCAGTGCAGAAACCTTGCTCACTTCAAATGCTATTGATAAAATGTGCGAGCGTTCTAAAACAGATTACAACAAGGAAATTATTGCACAGGGGATTGGAAATTCTCTCTCTGGACTTGTTGGAGGGCTTCCGATTACCGGTGTAATTGTAAGAAGCGCGGCTAACATTAATGCTGATGCACAGACAAGATTTTCAACCATAATGCATGGTATCTGGATTGTGCTTTTTGTCACATTTTTCCCTCAGGTTTTAAATTTTATTCCGCAGGCTTCACTTGCTGCAATTCTTGTTTATACAGGTTATAAACTTGTTGACATCAAAGCAGCTAGGCATTTGTATCATTTAAGTAAAGGTGAGTTTGCTATTTATTTAATCACTCTTATTTCAATTTTATTTACTAATTTATTTGAAGGTATTTTGATAGGTTTTGGGGCTGCTATAGCCAAGAGTGTTTTCAAAATGCTCAGGGTTCACATTTATGTTGAAGAAAATGAAGAAGAAAATAAAGTTATTGTAAAACTCAGCGGGAATATTATTTTCTTGCAGCTTCCGCAGCTAATTGATATTTTTGAGCATCTTCCTAAAGATAAAGATATTTATGTTTGTGCAGACAGGCTTCATTTTATTGATCATGCTTGCGTTGATTTTATTAAAGACTGGGAAGCATCAAAGCATTCTGCCGGCAGCTCAAATGTGGAAGTTGACTGGAGCCGTATCAGAAGAACTTATCCTAACTTTAAATGGAGAAAGTTCCACAAACATTAATAGTACTTTTGTATAATCTCTAAAGGTTATTTGATTATGCTTTTTTCTGATTAAAGTGTTTTGAAAAACTCTTATAATATCCTTGTCACTACAAATTTTTATTTTGAAAAGGAGAAATTATGGATAAAAATCATGATAAGGAAACACTTAAAGAAAAGGCAGAAAAAACTGCTGATAAAGTAAAAGCCGATGTTAAACACGGCGTTGAAACCGCAAAGGAAAAAGCACACAATATGAAAGAAGATATTAAAGAAGGTGCTGAAAAAGTAAAAGAAAAAATTGCGGAAAAGAAAGAAGAAATGAAAGAGAAAAAAGAACATAAAAAGACTGCATAATTTTTATATTATCTAATGGCGCCCGCAGATTATATGCGGGCGCCTCTTTTTATAACAATATTAAAATCGCGGCTCCTGCCCCCATTATTGCAGACCCAAGAAGTTTTTTCTTTAAATCTGTTTCATTAAAGTATTTCCATCCAAGTATAACACTTAAAATTGTAGAAAGCTGAAAAAGTGCAAGGGCATAACTTACATTCATGTTTTTAAAAACATAGTTGGTGGTGTATTGCATCAAGCCTGTTGATATAATTAGGAATAATACAAGAAACGATGTCTTTTTTGCCGGAATTTCAATCTTAATTTTTTTAACTTTAAGAAGAAAAAAAGAAAAAATTGTTCCAAAAACACACCACAATACAAATGCAGTTTTAATATCTGAAAGAACAATAATTTTTTTTATAAAAACAGCTTCTGCTGCTGTAAATATTAATGCAAGAATTCTGTATTGAATATCTTTTCTTTTTAAAAGTTTTAATGAAAATCCTTCCTCCGTTGAATTAAATATAAAGTAACTGCCGAATATAATAAGAGCAGTTGCAAAAATTCCTGCAGGTGAAGGAATTTCTCCGGCAAGAACAATCCCGGCCGCCATTGCTGCAACAGCCTTGTAGGAATTAATCGGTCCCAGCAGAGAAAGCTCTCCTTTTTCAAGTGCTTTTATTAAAAACCCGTTGCCAAGAGCTCCCAGAAGCCCTCCAGTCAGAGCATACTCCCATGTCTTGATTGTCAGCACAGCTGGATAAAGAGTTGGAAACAAAACAATGCACACAATACTCAATCCTGCATAAGTGAAAAAGTTAACGGTTAAAGACGGCATTCCTTCTGCTGTTAGTTTTTTCTGGAATACATTTGAACATGAGTTTGAAAGTATTCGTAATATGATTGCAGGGATTGTAAACATTTAAGAATTTTCCTGTTGTATAAGGCTGAGAATTTCGTTTTTGCATTCAACATTTTCGTGCAAAATTTTGAAAACTTTTTCAATATCTTTTTTAATTATTTCCTTATCCGGTATTAAACCATTAAAGCTTTTATAGAGAAGTTTCATTTCTAATTTTCTCACCGGATTTGGAAAGTAATATTTAAATTGCAACTCTATACAGCCGAGTTTTTTATAAAAATTAATACGTCTAACGGTGTGAGGGTTCTGTGTATCTTCAGGTTCAACTTCAAAATAGCATCCTTTAAGGCTTGAATATTTTTCAAAAATAGCTGTAAGTATTTTGCTTCCATAACCTTTTGAATGAAATTCCTGCAGAACTGCTATATAATCTATCCAGATAAAATCTTTTTTTATATATAAAATGTAACCTATTAATATTTTTTCATCATAAACCAAACCGAGCTTGTAACTCCCTTCTCTAAGAAGGTCATTAAATTCCTCAAGTGTTTTTATTTCCTCTGGAGGAAACTGTGCCTGAATATCTGAATATATTTTTTCATCGAGTTTTTCGGAGTTAATTAACTTCAGCATCATGCAAAAATTATAGCATAACTTTTTCCAAAGGTGTTTGTGAATTTACAGATGAAGGAAGAATAAATCCGAAAATATTTTTGTCACTCTTTTTACTTTCTGCAATAAGCACCCCGTTGTGAGCTTCAACAATCTGTTTTGCAAGATGTAATTTCAGACAAAAACCTATTTTGTTATAAGAAGCCTGCCCACGGTATTTATCAAACATCATCTCAAGTGCTTCTTTTTTTATAAACGGGCTTTCTGAAATTATCTGTATTTCAAGGTTTTTGTTATGATTTTTTATTAATATTTCTATTTTTGTTTTTTCAAAAGCATATGAGATACTATTTTCTAAAATATTTGCTATAGCTCTTTTTATAAAAGTTCGGTCTGCACAGATTTGCCTGCTTTTTGATTTTGGTTTTATTAAGATTTCAAGATTTTTTTCGTTTGCATATTTTGCAAGGTCATTACAGCATTCTGCTGTCAATTCTATTATATTTATATCTGTGCAATGGAGTTTTATTTCTTCATTTTCAAACTTGTATGAAAATAAAACTGTTGAAACCATATCATACATATTTTTGCAGGATTCCAGTGTAAGTTTCAGCATCTCCTGCTGCTCTTCGTTTAGTCCTCCAAACATTCCGTCCAGAAGCATTTCTAATGAACGCACCTGTGCTATTGCCGGTGTTTTTAAATCGTGGCTTAACGTTGCTATAAATCTTTCTTTCTGCTGGCTTGCCTCTTTTTCTTTTTGAATATCAAGAAGGAATACTGTTATTCCTATTACTCTTTTATGTTCATTGATTATCGGAACGCGGTATTCTTTATACCAGGCAGCTTCCCGACCTGCAATTTTATAAAGATGTTCTGTTATAAGCGGTCTTTTTTCTTTTATTACAACTTTATTTTCATAATCAATAGTTTTTGTGCCGGCATCTGTATAGGTGTGTGCGATATTTACCCCGACCAGTTCATCATGATTAAGGTTCATAAGTTCAAGAAATTTGCTATTGCCTCTCAGGTATTTTCCTTCCTTATCTGTTACGAATGATACCATTGGAAGATTGTCCATCATTTCGCTTACCTGTTTCTGTTTTTCAATGAATTTTGCACGTATCCGCTCACGAATTGTTATATCTCTGGCAATTGTCATTATTCCTGTAACTTCACCGTCTTTTTTTGTAGGTGCTGATATAACATCATATGTTTTTGAACCTGAGGACGGATGATCTATTTCAATTGTATATTTAATACTTTTTCCTGTTTCGATTACTTTGCTGTCATGTTCCATGATTATTGCTGCCGCTTTTGGCGGCAGAAGTTCAAATGTTGTTTTGTCTTTTACGGAAATAAAACTTTTCAGTCTATATAACCTGCACATTGCTTTGTTACAGGTTATATAACGATGTTTTATATTTTTGTATGCAATTAAATCAGGACAATTTTCACTGAACGTGTTTATCATTTCCTCAAGAGTCTGGTTTTTTACCTTAAGCCGCTTTACAAGTTTTTTGTTTTCAACATATGCAATAAGAAGGACTAATATTAATCCGATTGTCACGACTGTCTGCGGGCTGGAACTTAAAGCAGCGTCTGCGTAGACACTCCAGAGTATAAAGCCCGTAAAAAACGTATAAAATATGCTTTTTACTAATTTTTTATTCATATTCAGTTTTTTCTTTACTTCTTAACTACATTTTACTTTAAAAGGTCATACTGAACTGCCATAACGGCAGCCTGAACTCTGTCAGGAACAGAGAGTTTCGATAGGATTTTGCAGACGTGAGATTTTGCCGTATGAGGGCTAATCATAATAATGTCAGCAATTTCTGTGTTTGATTTGCCTTCTACGATTAATTTTAATATTTCTTTTTCTCTATCAGAGAGATTTATATCAAGTTTCTTTTTATAATTATACAAATTATCAAAATCAGTTGATGCTGGTTTTGGGAATGCTGATAATGCCATTCTTGCAATTCTCGGATCAATCCATACAGCACCTTTTTGAACTTCTTTTATTACATTACAAAGGTCAGGCAGATAAATGTCTTTTAGTGCATAAGCATTTGCTCCTGAAGATAATGATGCGAATATTTCTTCATCGCGTTCATGAGATGTAAGCACAATGACTTTTGTGTTAGGGAATTTTCTGCTGATTATTTTTGTTGCCTCAAGTCCGTTCATATACGGCAAACCTAAATCCATCAGCACTACATCAGCAGGGTTTTTCTGTAAGGCTTCCAGCCCTTCTTCTGCTGTTTCAAAATCCCCTAAAACCTCAAAGTCGTTATAATGGGTAAAATGATGTTTATAAGTTGTTCTTGTCAGTAAATAATCTTCAATTATGTATAGCTTAATCTTGTCTATCATTTAATCTATTCCTATTCCTCCATAACTTACTAATCATAATCGTTATGAAAGAAAAATACTATCACCCGACTGGGTATATATAAAAAAGATTAGTCGACAGGCTAAGCCTATTTACAGGCTTCTGACGTGATAACCTGGTTTCTGCCATGTTGTTTGGCGTAATACAAGGCTTTGTCAGCACAATCAAGAAATTCGCTTGCAGTTTCTATATTTTCTTTATTAGCATTTACACCAATGCTTACTGTTACTTTAATAGGGGTATTGTTGTATTTGAACTGATAATTTTCAATTCGGCTCCTCAATCTTTCAAGAGGAATAAGCGCACTTTCAAGTGATGTTTCTGTTAACAACGCAACAAATTCTTCACCGCCGTACCTGAAAACAAGGTCGGTTTTTCTGAATGTTTCCATAATTAAATACGCTGTTTCTTTTAAAACATAATCACCGCAAAGATGTCCGTAAGTATCATTTACTTTTTTAAAGAAATCTATATCAATAACCGCAACACTTAAATCATTTTTGTAGCGTTTTGCTCTTAAAAACTCTCTTTCAAGATGTACATCGAGGTTTCTGCGGTTATAAAGTCCGGTAAGTGCATCAGTTACGGAGAGATGTTTGGTATGTGAATACATAAAATTAATTTTTCTTATAACGTCAAGCTTGTTGCTTTCCGGTACCGGAAAATTTGTAATTATTTCTTCAATGTTTTTCTGGATTTCATCCAAAACTTCAGGCGGTATATCAAAGCTCAGATTGTCAATATCTGTTTCTTTTCTGTCAACCATAATCTCCCCTTTACTAAACCTTATTATAACATAAAATTTGATTAAAAATATTTTTTTTGCTAAAGTTTACACAAGATGAAATTAAGAACGGAAGATATTTTATCAAAATTTTCTAGCAATATTTCTCATCCTCATGAAGTTAAACGGATAGCTTTGATGCTCTTTGACGGTTTGAGCAGGAATGTTAAAGAAATGTCTGTAAAGGATCGAAAAATTCTTGAAAGTGCTGCTCTTTTACATGATATAGGATATTATATAGAAGCAAAATCCCACAATAAGCATTCACAAAAGATAATATTAGATAATGGTTTAGATGAATTTTCCGAACATGAAACGGAAATGGTTGCCTGTATTGCCCGCTATCACAGAGGCAGCCTTCCTAATAAAGAAAAGCACGAGTTATATGCAAGCTTTGAAAAAAAAGACAGAAAAAAAATTAAACGGCTTGCAGGAATTTTGAGGGTAGCTGATGGTTTGGATTGTTCACATTTGTCTGCAATAAAATCAATTAGAATAGATTATGATGAAGAAAATAATATTATAGAGATTTATCTTACCCTGAATACTCCGGAATTTCGTCCTGATATTTCAGTAGCGGTAAGAAAGAGGGATTTGCTGGAAATAGGGTTTAAATGCCAGTCTGTGATTAAGTTTGCAGATGTATAACATATTGTAACAAAATGTTTACAAAACTGCGAAAATTGTAACATTTCTTCATGAAAAATACTTTATATATATAAGGGAAAAATATAAGGAATAAAGTTATGAGTGGTTTCGATGTTAATGTTTTGAGTACAAAACCTGTAATCAGAGAAGCTGCAAGCATGCAAAATGACGGCGGGGCAGGTAACCTGGGATATATGCAGCAAGGTGAAAGCGAACAAGAAGAGAAAAAACGTCATTTTGATGAAAGTATTTTTTCAAAGAAAGAAAAAGATATTTTTATCTCAGAAAAAGATTTAAAATTTGAAGAACCTGAAGATAGTTTTTCTCTTGCAAAGTTGATTGCACAGATTATACTTAAAGTAAAAATTTTCTTTAATGTTAAATAATATTGATTATCCTCTTTACAAAATCAGATATTCATAATATATTATTAGTGTAAAATGTACACTAGTTAAAGGAAAAGTTTTTATTATGAAAATTGATTTTAGACCCCGAAATTTAGTACGCAATCTTGCACTTGAAGAAAAGCTTGCAAACGGTATAAGACGTATAATTTCTACCCCAAAGAACAGAACAATTGATATGACTTTGAGTAATTTGGACAGCATAGGGAATGTTTATCCGAAAGGATATTACATTTCTTCTTTCAAGTCATACAACAGCAAAGGAATGCTTGTTAAATCCATTGAAAGAAATGTTACAGGCAGCGCTAACTCTGAAACTGTTATTAAAAAAGCCAAAACTGATTTGAATGGTAATATAACAGGTTATAATACTTCCAGCATAGTAAGAAATAATAATACCGTAACCAAAACCGAATTAAATAAATAAAATTATAAAGGGCACTTATGAAAAAGGTTATAAATTTTTTATTTAGAAAATGTTATAGGATTTGTGCCCTTTTAATTTTTGTTATTTTCTCTCTAAGAAAACCTCTTAAAATTGGGTTCTTACGTCTATATAATGAGGAAAATACTATTCTGCCATGTTTAATGTCAGTAATGAATATGTTGGATAAGATAGTATTGATATATTCTGATATTGATGATTTAAGTCTTGAACTGGTTAAAAAATATATACAAAAAAATAAACTAAAGAATAAATTTATTATTAAGAAGTATCCGTATTCTGTATTAACTCAGCATGCCCCAGAGTACTTTTCTGGAGATTTCAAATGGGAGAATACTCTTGCTGCATATTATGAATTTGGTTACAAAGAATGCCGGAAACTTGCAAGGTTTAGAAATGGTTTTGTGTGTAAGATTGATGCTGATCAGATTTATATTGATGATTGTTTTAACCAAATAGAACAATTGATGACAAAAGAATATTTTTCAAATATTCATAATGCTTTCGGTGGTTATAATGGTTATGTAGAGCCTGTTTCGGGGGGGGGGGGGCTGCTATTTTCTCAATGAACGCGACTGTTTAGGGATTTTTAACGGATTTTTTGGAGATCATTTAATAATACCAAACTGGCTCACCTGCTTTGTAAACTTTAGAATGGATATAAAAGATGGTAATGCATGGGAAGTGTTAGAGGTAACTGACGTATTAAAACAATTTATAGTAAAAAAATATAATAAACCTATGTGGTTCCATTTTAATCATAAAGTACTAAGAGAGGGAAAGAGAAAAAGTCTATCTAAAGAACAATATTCTGAATATCAAACTAAAGTGTTTCCTCTTTTGAGAGAAGCAAATTCGGACTATATTAATTTAAATATAAATGTAACGGATTAATTGTTTTTTTTATGTTAAAATTTTTCTATGGAAAATAATGTTAAAGATATTCTGCAGCCGAAGCAGAATGAAGGAAAAAAGATTAAAGTCGGCGTAATCGGTCTTGGTACTGTTGGTTCCGGAGTTTTTAAAACTCTCCGCTATTTTAAAAATATTGAGGTGGCCGGAATTGCTGTAAAAAATATTAATAAGCCAAGAAATATTGAAGGGTTGGATGTGTCCATAATTACAGATGATCCGTATAAAATTGTTAACAACCCTGAAATTGATATTGTTGCAGAATTAATAGGGGGAGTAAATCCTGCTTTTGATTTGATTAAAACTGCAATCAAAAACGGCAAACATATTGTTACAGCAAATAAGGAACTACTTGCAAAGCATGGACAGGAATTGTTTAATTTTGCGGAAGAGCACAATAAGGTCGTCCTGTACGAAGCTGCAATTGCCGGCGGTATTCCTATTATCATGCCAATTAAAACTATTCTGGCAGGAAATAATATTACAAAAATTGAAGCAATTCTGAATGGTACCACAAACTATATTCTTACAAAAATGGATGTTCAGGGTGCCTCTTATGAAAATGTTTTGAAAGAAGCTCAGGAGCTTGGTTACGCAGAAACAGATCCTACAGGCGATGTTGAAGGCTTTGATGCTGCTTATAAAATTACAACTCTGGCAACAATTGCTTTTAAAAAGAGAATTAAACTTGAAAATGTTTACCGCGAAGGTATTACAAAAATCCGCGCTCAGGATATGGAAGCAGCAAATGATTTAGGATATAAGATTAAACTCATTGCATCTGCACATATTGATAAAGACGGCAGGGCTGATGTAAGAGTTCATCCTATGTTAGTTTCAAAATCTTCCACATTGGCTCACATTGACTATGTGACAAATGCCGTATCACTCAGCGGTCATCCTATAGGGGATATTACACTTTCAGGTCCGGGTGCAGGCGAATTCCCTACAGCCAGTTCTGTTGTGGGTGATATTCTTGCAATTGCTGCTGAACTTGGAAAGACTGATTATCTTCTGCCTATGATGAGATGTCAGCATAATTCTGATGCAAAACCGATTGATATTTCAGACACTGATAATAAATATTATCTTTCTATCAATGCAAAGAACAATAAAGGCGTTATCGGCAAAATAGGTAAAATTTGTGCTGATAATAATATCAGTCTTGCAAGCATTGTTCAAAGAGGTGTTTCAGAGGACAATACTGCTGATATTACTGTTATAACTGAACTTTGCAGGGAAAAAGATATGCAGAATACTGTTCGGGCATTTGAAAATGATGAATATATAAATAGAGTAAACAGTTTAATAAGAGTACAAATATAATTTAAATAAGAAAGGCGGCTTCAACCGTAAACCAGGTGACAAATATGTACTATCAAGGATTGATTAATACTTTTAGAGAGTTTTTGCCGGTTTCTGACAAAACTCCGGTTGTAACATTAAATGAAGGTAATACTCCTTTAATTAAAGCTGATAATTTGGCTAAAAAAATAGGGGTTGATGCTGAAATATATCTAAAATTTGAAGGCTGTAACCCGACCGGGAGCTTTAAAGACCGCGGTATGACAATGGCGGTTTCCAAAGCAAAAGAAGCCGGTTCAGGTGCAATTATTTGTGCATCGACCGGAAATACTTCAGCCTCTGCTGCTGCATACGGTGCAAAGGCTGGCATGAGAACTTTTGTGCTTATCCCTGACGGGTATATTGCACTTGGTAAACTCTCTCAGGCAATGATGTATGGTGCTGAAATTATTGCAATTCAGGGAAACTTTGATGAAGCTCTTGAGCTGGTTAGAAAAATTGCTGAGGAATACCCTGTTACCCTTGTTAACTCTGTTAACCCTTACAGAATAGAAGGACAAAAAACCGGTGCGTTTGAAATTTGTAATGCACTTGGCACAGCTCCGGATTATCATTTTATTCCAGTAGGAAATGCCGGTAATATAACAGCATACTGGAAAGGTTATAAGGAGTTCCATAAACTTGGAAGAATTGCTGCTCTTCCTAAGATGATGGGTTTTGAGGCTGAAGGGTCTGCTGCAATCGTACGCGGTGAGAGAATTCTTAAGCCGGAAACACTTGCTACTGCTATTCGTATCGGCAACCCTGCAAGCTGGAAACAGGCAGAAGCTGCCAGGGATGAAAGTAATGGAATGATTAATTCCGTAACTGATGATGAAATAGTTAAGGCATATAAACTTATTGCTTCCTGCGAAGGTGTTCTGGCCGAGCCCGCAAGTGCTGCTTCGGTTGCCGGTTTGATTAAGGTTAAAGACCAGATTAAAGAAGGTGCAAAAATCGTTTGTATTCTTACAGGAAACGGTCTTAAAGATCCGGATAATGCTATAAAATACTCAAATGCAGATGTTAAAAAGACTTCAACGGATGTAACAGAGATTTTGAAAGCTATGAATATATAATTAATAAATTAATAGAAAAAGCCTGATTTTATAATCAGGCTTTTTGTTAGTCTGCAAAAATTCAGCGATAAGGATTGTGAGTGGAATTTAAGAGTGGCGTATTAGACAGTGAATGCTTACTTTATAAAACAAGATAATAAATTTTCTCAAACACGCTCCCGCCCTGCTCCCGCTATCGTCTCGAAAATTCATTATCATGTTTTAAACAAAACATTTTAAATAAACGTAAGCGAAATTTAAGAGTAACGTATTAGACAGCGAAGCTGCGCAAGGCACGCGAAGGCGGGGCGTACACAGCGGAGGGCTGCTTTTGATTACCAGGGGTAATCATCTTTGATTTCCCAGTTATCCATCATGATTAGAGCTGTGCACCATACGCCGGTTTTCGTTTTATTACAGGCTCTTATGTTATCTCCGGTAATAATATCTCTGTCATATGTTTTACCAATTGTTACCCCCTCGGAATTTCCAATTCCGTAAGGTGCAACTTTAAATTTATCCTGAATTGTGAAGACAAAGTAGTCTTTCCCTGTGGTATTAGGATTTTTATACCCGTTTAAGTCAACAACAAATGATTTATAATTCCCGCCGAGATATTCAGAGAAACCGATAATTGTACCGTCTGCAAGTTTAACATAATGTGAAACAGAGTTTGAACACCAGGATTCTGAACATGCTGTTCCATTGATGTTTTTAAGTGTAACGTGTGATTTGTATTGTCCATAAGTTAGTTCGCTGGTCTTTTTTAGATATTTCTTCATATACTTATCATAAAAATCTTTTGCTCCCAGATTGTAATCCCAATATTTTACATCTCCGTTGTCCAGTTCGGATAATGCTACTGCCTGTGACATTTCGGTATAAACTTTTTTGAGCTGGGTTGCAGTTTGTTTTTTTTGATATTTTCCGATTAATGTTGGCATTGTCATTGATGCAACTATACCGATAATTCCAAGTGTTATAAGAACTTCTGCCAGTGTAAATCCTTTTTGCCGTATATCTAACATAATTTTTCCTCCTTTTAAAATGTCAGTGGTACTGATTTTTTATAATGTCAGTATAGCTGATAATATAAAAATGGACAAGGACTTTTTACAAAAATTTGCAAAGAACTTAAAATTTATAAGAAAAAGTAAAAAGATTAAACAGGATGACTTTCTTGCAGTAAGCGGTATTTCGCGCTCTACCATAGCTATGGTAGAAACTGCACGAACAGATATAACGCTTTCAAAATTAAAAATTATAGCCGACGTTCTTGGTGTTGAACCAAAAGAGTTGTTGGATTTTGATAAACTACAGGACTAATTACAAACTTTTAATTTATGATATAATTCTGATATGAAAAAACTTTTATTAGCAGGTTTGGTTGGCTTATTATTGACTGTTCCGGCATTTGCGAGTGAAATGACCGAGGACTATCTGGATATTGCTAAGAATTACGCTGTAATGGGTGATTATTCAGGTGCAATTACATATGTTGATAAAGCTCTTGCCCTGGAACCTGATAATAAAAGTTTTCGTGATATAAGAAGTATGCTCATCAGACTTCTTAATGTAAACCGCAAGTCTTACGTTACAAGCACTAACCCTAAACTTAATGCAGTAATCGAAGCACGAAAAAAGGGTGACAGACAGGGTATGCTTGATGCCTTAAATCTTGCTGCTGCCGGCGGTAATTTTTGGGTATATACATTTTTAGGCGATTATTACAGAGAGAACAGGCTGTTTGATCAGGCTGTAGATGCATACTCCAGAGCGTTTGAAATGCAGCCGGGTTTTACCAGAGCACTGCTTTCTATTGCCCAATGTTATCTGGAGGCCGGTAATTACGATGCTGTAATCCCTCCTGTTACCAGATTTTTATACTATAACCAGCAGGAAGATTTCGGATATTTTATTAGAGCAAAAGCTTATATGGGAATGTCGCAGTATAATGATGCAGAAACTGAGATTAATACTGCAATTGCTCTTAATGATGATATAGAATATGAATATGTTCATGGGATTATTCTTTATAATAAAGGTAACTATGCAAGGGCAAAGACGCTTCTGGAAGGCTTAACCGAAGATATACAAACCTCCGATATTTATAAATATATCGGGCTCTGCTATTATGGTTTGAAAGATTACAACAACGCTCTTATTAATCTTGATAAAGCACTCATCCTCTCTGATGATGATAAATTTTTACTTTTAAAGTATAATGAAGTTAAATCCGCCATGAACGGTGCAAATTCAGAGCAGTCAGAATTGAAAGAATAGTATGGCAAGAAAAAAATACAGAAAAAAAGAATCGTTTTTAACCAGATTAATGAATGCGGTAATTACTCTGGCACTTTCAGGCGTAATGATTTACGGGTTACAGTGTTACAGTGCTTCAAGTTTAAAATTTGTACAGGTTAGCGATGTTCATTTTTTACAAGCCGGTTCCAACACAACTTTTAAAATGACTGCAGAATCTCCTAAACTTCTTGATGATGCAGTGCAGCAGATTAATGAAACCCCTAACGTTAACTTTGTTATGTTTACAGGAGATTTAATTGATAAGCCGTTTGAAAAAGAACTTAATGCTGTTCTTCCGCATATAGAAAAACTAAATGCACCCTGGTATTTTGCTTTTGGTAACCATGACAGGTGCGTAGGCGGGTTTTTAACCAAGGAGTTGTATCTTGATATTCTCGGGTCACATAATGAAAATATGCAGGGCAGAGACCGTTATTATTCATTTGTTCCAAGAAAAGGATATAAAGTTATAGTACTGGATACAATTATCAGCGAAAGGCTTACATCTCAAGGGTATGTAGGGAAAGAACAGCTTGCCTGGTTAGACGAAGAGCTAAGTGATGCTAAAAATGATACAGTTCTAATTTTTATGCATGTACCAATAATAGAACCTTTTCCGAGTGAAAGCCACAGGCTTCAAAATGCCGGTGAAGTTCAGGCTGTGATTGAAAAATATAAAAATCCTATAGCTGTTTTTTCCGGTCATTATCATGCTGCAAAAATTTTCCAAAAAGGAAATGTGCTGTATGTTGATTCTCCTGCTCTGGTTTCATATCCAAATGCCTTTAGGATAGTGACCGTTACAAATACACGCAAAAAGGTTATCTTTGACATCCAGATGAAAGAAACGCGTGAAACAAGTGTGCAAAAAATGGCTAAACTGCTTGTGTTTGCATCTAATTTATATGCAGGCGAAAGCAAAGACCAAAGTGCAGTTTACGAAATAAAAAAATAACAGAGGTTTAAAAAATGAGCGAGTTCAAAGTAAAATTCAGAGGCGTCCGGGGAAGTTACCCTATTGCTAAAAAAGAATATCTTAAATACGGCGGAAATACTTCCTGTGTAGAGGTAAATGCAGGCGGACATTTAATTGTTCTTGATGCAGGAACCGGTTTAATTGATGTGGGAAATGAACTTTTAGAAAAGTATATTGCTTCCGGAACCGAAACAAGCAACCGAACTCCGATTAAGGCGGTAGTATTGCTTTCTCATATTCATCATGATCATATACAGGGATTTACATTTTTCAGACCTCTTCACATCCCGTCAACAACAATAAATGTTTACGGAAATGTAAACTATAATGAATCACTTTCTGATGAACTTGCTGAACTTTTATTTGGAAAATCTTTCCCGCTTGATCTGGGTGATATTGCCGGAAACCTTAATATTAAGGATATTGCGGAAACAGATGCCATTATACTTCGTAATGGAGAACCTCCTATAATAAAACGGGTTGAACGTCCGGAAGATTTAGATGCCGGAGAAGATGATGTTGTTATAACCTGTTACCGTTCTTATGCCCACCCTCAGGAAGGTGTAATAATCTATAAAATTTCCTACAAAGGTAAAACTCTGGTTTATGCCACAGATAAAGAAAGCTACCTTGGAGGGGATAAAAAGCTTGCTAACTTTGCCAGAGGCTGCAATCTTTTAATTCACGATGCCCAGTATACAACAGAAGACTATATGAATTCTTTTGTACCTAAACAAGGTTACGGTCATTCAACATTTGATATGGCAATAGAATGCCAGAACCAGGTCAATGCTGAAAAATTAGTATTCTTCCATTTTGATCCTGGTTATGATGATGAAAAACTTGATAGTATCAGCGAGCATTATAAAGGTCTTGGAGGCAAGGCCCAACTCGCTTATGAAGGTTTGGAAATTAATTTGTTGTAAAATCTTGACTTTAAAAGGTTTTATCCTTAATTAATCTGCGGGTAATATGTTATGAAAAAATTAGCGCTTATATCACTCTTATTTTGTGCAGTATTGTTTTCCGGATACAGAAAGCCTGATTTTTATACCATAGATTCTGAAAAGAATGCGTATTACCATAACAATCTTGGTTTAAATTATCTGAAAGACCACTGGTATTATCCTGCAATTCAGGAGTTTAAGATTGCAATAAGCTTAAGTCCTAACAGACAGTCCTCAGCTGTTTATTATAATAATCTTGGTGAATGCTATATGAAAATGGGTTATCCTGACATGGCGCAGGATTGTTTTGAACGTGCGCTAAAACAGTTTAGTTTAAACTTCCGTTATTATGAAAACCTGGCAGATTGTTATGTAGAATTGGGGCTTGTGAACACAAAAATTAAGCAGACTTACGAAAATGATAATCCGCTAAATCTTATTATGCGCGGACTGCTTTATCAGCGTCAGGGCAAGCTGCGTGATGCAATTACTACCCTTGATGAATTTGCAGTTAAAGAGCCGGACTTGATTATTACCCCTGCTGTAAAAGGTTATATAAAGCAGCTTGTAAGCCAATTATACTAACTGTGTATCTGGAATGAACACTTTGAACAATGAGCCCTTGGGTGCAGGATAAGATTATCCTCTAAATCATACATCTTAGCAATTCTTGTTACCAGAGGAGCTCCGCATTGCGGACATTTTAAGCCGCCCGCACCATTTAAAATCAATTCCTTAAGGCTTTCTATTATTTCCTGTGAAACAAGGTTGTTCGTGAAGTCTTTTTCTAATCTTTTTATCTCTTCAGGGTTGCACCTTAAGCCTTTTGCAAGATTTTGCCTTACCGTTACTGCCAGAAACAGCTCTTTTCCGGCTTCAATTTCTTCAATGACAGTAATAGGAAGATTGCATTTTTCAGCCAGACCTTTCGGTGAAAGACCAAGATAATCTCTTCTTTTTTGTACAAATTGTGCTAATGTTTTCATATTTTTATTATATCACAACAAAAAAGCCCCTCATTTTCTGAAGAGCTTTTTTATTTTTTATTGTATTTATATGGAGGTTAATCTTCGTAATCTTCTGTTTTACTAGGTGCGTCTGTTGATTTAACGCTAAGTGAAGAGTATCTGTATTTACTTCCGTATGGATTGCTGAGGATAATTGATGAAGGCATATCTCCAGGCAGAAATTCTCCTCTGTCCTCAAGAGAATTATCATCTTTAAGTGTGTAGCGTTTTACATCATTAGTTCTAATGTCATAGATATAGTATTCTACAGGTTTCCACTGGTCATCTCTGCCGTCAGCAGGTTTTCCTTCAATTCTCGGTTTTTCAAATGTAAGAGCAAGACTTCTGTCATTCACTTTAGAGAATTTAAGTCTATAGTATTCTTCATTTTTTCCGAGTACAACACCGCCGGCATCTTCATCAAATGGTGTTTTGGTTATATTATATGTCATTACATTGATAGGAGAATCTTTACCGGAGAATACGGATTTATTAAATGAACCATCTTTTTCATCGGTCCAGGCCATTTTTACAGGAATTTTTCCGTTTCCAGGGTTGATATTTAATACCTGGTAGAATTTTTTAATGATAGGTGCAACAGGTGAATCATATTCAGGTTTCATCCAGATTGTGTCGTGTTTTGTAATAATCTGGTTGATAGTATCATGAACAATTGAATCCCTGTATATTATACTATCTTTTCCTGGTATATAAACAGGAACTTCTATGGTATCATGTTGTATCTGATAAACTGTATCAGGATCCTGAATAATCGGAATATATTTTTCAACAGTATCAACCGGAACTTTGATTGTGAAGTCGTGTTCAACATCTAATTTATCACAACTGCCCATTCCTCCTAAAAGCATTGATGCTGCAAGGGCTCCTGTAGTTAAAGTACCTGCTTTACGAAGGGTTTTATCGCCATTATGGTCTTTTTTACCTTCAAATTGAATGTTAGGGGTAGTCATATTATTGTTTTGGTTTTGACGGTTTGCCAAATTCCTTGCCGGCATATAACTGCTATTTATAGAGTTTATTCGCATAGTGTCCTCCGATTAGTACTTTACTGGTTAGATAAAAAAAGAACATGTTTTTTCTTGCTATTGAAAGCAGTATAAAAACATATTCTTTTACAATTCTTAATAAGAAACTTATTCTGCTAATTTTTCTCTTACTTTGGTTTCAATTTCACTTAATAAATCAGGATTTTCAGTTAAGAAATCTCTGGCTTTATCTCTGCCTTGACCGAGTTTTTCTTCATTATAGCTGAACCATGAACCCGCTTTCTTAACGATGTCTAAATTAACAGCTACGTCAAGAATATTACCGACTTTGCAAATACCTTTACCAAAGATAATATCAAATTCGGCAGTTCTGAAAGGCGGAGCCACTTTATTTTTCAGAACTCTTACTCTGACGTGGTTTCCAATGTCTTCACCATCACCCTTTACACCATCGGTACGTTTAATTTCCAAACGTACTGAAGCATAATATTTCAATGCGTTACCGCCTGTAGTTGTTTCAGGGTTACCGTACATAACACCTATTTTCATACGCAGCTGGTTAATAAAAATAACTGTTGTATTGGTTTTTCCGATAACGCCGGTAAGTTTTCTTAAAGCTTTGCTCATCAATCTTGCCTGAAGCCCCATTTGCTGGTCTTCCATAGACCCTTCGATTTCGGCTTTAGGAACAAGAGCTGCTACAGAGTCAACAACAACAACATCAACAGCACCTGAGCGTACTAACTCTTCCGTAATATCAAGAGCTTGTTCTCCGGTGTCAGGTTGTGAAATCAAAAGGTCATCAACTTTAACACCTAGATTTCTTGCATATTCCGGATCAAGAGCGTGTTCTGCATCAACGAATGCAGCAATTCCGCCTCTTTTTTGGCATTCGGCAACAATATGCTGAGCAAGAGTTGTTTTACCTGAACTTTCAGGGCCATAGATTTCGATAATACGACCGCGCGGAACTCCACCGATACCAAGGGCTACGTCAAGAGCAAGCGCTCCTGTAGGAATAGCTTCCACATTAACAGAAACCTTATCCCCGAGTTTCATAATTGAGCCTTTACCAAAATCTTTTTCAATTTTTTCTATAGCAAGTTTGAGCGCCTTACTTCTTTCATCAGCGCTTGATGTTGTTTCAGTTTCTTTTTCTTTAACCGCCATTGTATCAATTCCTTATTTTTTATGTCTTGCTCATGCGTCTTTAACGGAAATCGAGGGTTTGCTTGTCCTTTACCGTTATTCCCAAACGTGGCGTTCTTTTTTCCTATATAAGCCAAGTCCGATATGTTTATAACTGTTGAGGTCGTTTTTGAGCTGATAAACTTCTTTGTTCAAATCAACAATTTTTTGTCTGAGAGTTTCGTTATCAGTTTTACATCTGATTAATTCAACAACAACTTCATCCATTCCTTCAAGTTTTTCATCGATAACTTTTGCGATTTTGTCGCTTAACGTATTTTCCATTTGCTGTAATGAAGCGAGAATGCTTCTCATAGCAGAAGGCTGTTTTTGTACCTGCGTAACCATAGGATTAGTAACACTCCTCTTCTGGGCTTGTACTCTTCTAAGATTTTTTACTTCATCATAAGAAAAGTAAGTTTGACCTTTGCTATTTTTTCTCGGCAAAATTGAAGCACGTTTACAAAGCTCAACAATTTCTTTGTTATCAGTGTTCAATATAGCTCTGACTTCTTGCGGAGATAAAGTTTTTTCTTTTAAAGCTTCTTTCAACATAATTTTACAGTTCCCTCAAAACTTCCCATTAATATTTTATTTTAGTCGGGATAAAAAGACAAATTATTTACAAATGTTGTAACACTACTTAATAAAAAATTTTATGATAAAATACAGATAATAAAGCAGCCGGATAATCGCGCATGAAAATGTGAGGAAAGTCCGTGCATCCAAGGACAGGCCGCCGGAGAAACTCCGGGCAGCGTGAGCTGGCGGATAGGACCACAGAAAAAATACTGCTAACGGCTTTTATAAAGTACGAGCGATGGTGCAACGGTGAGGTAAGAGCATCACCGGCGGTATTGAGAAATACCGGCCAGGCAACCCCCGGCAGGATGCAAGATTGAATTGAAGGTTAAAAGGCTGTCCGCCTACTTCTAAAAAATCGCTTGAGATTAGGAGTAATCCTGATACCAGACAGATGATTATCTAAAACAGAACACGGCTTACGGGCTGCTTTATTTTTATAGTGTCCGAGAAATTTTTCGCGATAAGGAACGATACAAAGCGAAACAACGAGGAACGAATTGATTGAGCTTGTATGCGCCGGCGTAGACGGTAGCTGAGCGGAAATTTTGAGCGGCGTTTGAAAAGCGGATTGCGAGAAGAGGGCGAGCAGGCTTGCGTAAGTGCAAGACTGTGCAGACCCGCAAAACGCGAGCAACCAAGCAGGTGAGCCTTGCATGGCGGCGTTAAGCCGGCGAAGTAGGCGGCACTAGATTATAGAAAGACTAGCCGCATGGCTAGTCTTTTTTGATTAAATAAAGTATAAAAAATGTTATAATATTCCTTTGGGGAATGGAAAAGGGAATAAGTTTAGAAAAACTGGTTGCAGCTTATCTGGATTGCCGCAGAAGAAAGCGGAATACTGAAACCGCTCTTGAGTTTGAATTTGCACTGGAAGAAAATCTGGTGAAACTTTATGATGATTTAATCAGCGGTAATTATGAAATTAGTGAAAGTATATGTTTTATAGTTTTGTATCCGAAACCGCGTGAGGTTTGGGCTGCTTGTTTCAGGGACAGGGTTGTCCATCATCTTATTTATAATGAAATAAGTAAAAGATTTTATAACAGGTTTATTAAAGATACATATAGCTGTATTCCGGAGAGAGGAACCACAAATGCTGTTAAAACTTTAAAAAGATACGTGAGAGCTGTTACGAATGATTATACTGAAACTGCATATTATCTTAAAGCCGATTTGAAGAATTTTTTTGTAAGCATAGATAAAAATATTCTTTATGCAGAAATAAAGAAGCTGGTTCCTGAAGATTGGTTGTTAAAGCTTATAAAACAGGTAATATTTCACGACTGCAAGACAAAAGTTGAAATAAAATCATCAAAATGGAAATTTGATCTTTTGCCAACATATAAGAGTCTGTGGTATACACCTGATGAAAAAGGGCTGCCAATAGGTAATCTAACAAGCCAGTTTTTCAGTAATGTTTATTTGAATGTGCTGGACCAGTATGTTAAACATCATTGGAAATGCAAATATTATTGCAGGTATGTGGATGATTTTATAATTTTGGATAAAGATCCGCAAAAGCTTAATGAGATTCATAAAGACCTGACACGTTTTTTAAAAGAGCGTCTTGCTCTGGATTTGCACCAGAACAAAAAATCCGTAAATAAAATTGAGCGAGGAATAGATTTTGTCGGGTTTGTTGCAAAACCATACAGGACAATTCTGCGCCAAAAAACTTTGAAGAGAATATTCAAGATGATAAGAGAACAGAAAAAGAATCCGTTTTGGTATACTCCTGAAGAGCTGCAAAAGTTTACGGCATCAATAAACAGCTACCTTGGAATTCTTAGGAATACAAACGGGTACAGGTTAAGGCAGATGATTTGTCTGGAATGTATAAATTTGTTTGTTTCCTGTGATGAAAAGTTTACAAAATTAAAAATTAATGTGAAATGAGGATTGAAAAATGAAAAAGTAAGTTTATAATAAAAAATGAAGTTAAGTATAGTATGTATAAATGAAAGGATGTTGACGTATGCAAAAATCACTAATAGTAAGGATTTCGGGGGGGGGGGGCATCTAATTTAAGCTGTGGTGCCAGAATTAGGTCTGGTGGAATTATGTTCCGCAACCATTTCCTTGAAAAGAAAGGCTTTACCCTAGCCGAGGTATTAATAGCCTTGGGTATAATCGGCGTGGTAGCCGCGCTAACGCTACCAACGTTGAATGCAGCGATAAACAAGAAAGTACGCGCGGAACAGATACGCACAGTGAAGTATAAGTTTACGAAGGCAACGGAGAAGATGGCAGCGCAAGGTCTAATCGGCC
>CABLZX010000002.1:0-163508 GCA_902383995.1 uncultured Brachyspira sp. | reverse complement strand
ATCGGAGTGGTAGCTGCACTGACACTTCCGACACTAATCAATAATCAACAGGAAACAGTATTGGAAAGCCAGTATAAAAAGAGCAGAAATATTGTATCAAATGGTTATAGGTTAATGCTGGCAAAGAATGAAGTCTTTCAAATCAAAGATTTACCTATGTGGGATGAATGTTATGGTTCTAGCAGTAATGTTGATTATGAATGCGCGAATAAGCATCATAAAGAATACTTCAAAATGGTTCAGACAAATACATATAATGAAACTCCATGGTTAGAATATGAGTATCGAATAACAGGTAAAGACAAAAAGTTAAAACCATGGAATGATAATAATTTTATCTTTTCAACCTCAGATGGAATGATCTATGAATTACTGGAATTAGCGCCGGATTATACATCTTTTTCCGTAATAGCGGATGTAAACGGTCCCAAAAATCCAAATACAGTAAAAAAAGATTTGTATAAATTTAAAATTTCGAATAATGGCAAGGTATCAGATATAACAGATGATTTAGAAAAAGATTGTTCAATAGAAAATCCAGCAGGCTGCACTACTAGGGAAGCTTGTTATGCTGCTAGTGAGTGTAATGGCAGCTGTGACGGCTCTTTAAAAGGAACTACATGGAATGGTTCTTGCCATGTAATTCCATGCTCTTGTCCAGTTTAAAAAGAAAAGCCCCGTCCAAAACCGGCGGGGCAAATACTGAGCAATCAGAAGAGTTGAGGATTTACATATACATACTATCCTTTTATTCTTTGTAAAACATTGCCGGAAATAAGTAATTTTTATTTACATTTACAGCTCAAAAGAGTTAATGATTTTGTATTATATTATTGAAAACTTTATATTAATATGATATAATTATAAATAATAAAAAGGAGGATAATTATGCGAAACATAGTAATGACAAAGGTTTCGGGGGGGGGGTACCCAAATCCTAAGCTAAATAAGAGCCGTAGAAAAATTAACACTTTTTATCAGATTGATAAACAAAATGGATTTACACTTGCAGAAGTTTTGATTACTTTAGGAGTAATAGGAGTAGTTGCTGCTCTGACTCTTCCGGCGCTAATCCAAACTAATAAGAATGTTGAAGTAGAAGCAAGACTAAAAAAAGTATATACAGTAATGAATCAGGCAGTATTAATGTCTGAAATTGATAACGGACCAAAAGAATATTGGCAATTTAGTTGCAGTACCGATGATAATGACAATGTTAATTCAGATGAGTGTAAGCAAGGTATAGAAAAATATTTTCTTCCATATGTTAAAACTACTAAATCATACACATTTGATAATTCATTAGGATTTAATACCGTACTGTATTTTAGTGATGGTTCTGTGTTAGTTGGTAAGATAAATAAATCAAATTCGCAAAATGCGTTAGATTTTTATTTTTATCCTAATGGAAAAAATTTTAATCCTGATAGATTTGGAGCAACAGGTGAAGATGGTACTCAGTCTCGCGAAGATTGCGGTATAACATTTTTCGCGTTCAGGTTTGCTCCTTCACAAAACACTGAGGCTAATAAGTTTCATTATAAAAAAGGGTTTGAGCCATATAAGTGGAACTTAAATGACCTTACAACGGATGAAATGACCGGAAGTCATACTTATGCCTGCACAAAAAATGCAAAAGTAAAAGTATGGTGTACTGCTCTGATTCAAGCTAATAACTGGAAAATACCAAAAGATTATCCGTTTAAAGTTAAATAACTAGTTTCTAAGTAAACATATTTATTTTTTCGGACACGCTCTCCTTTCCCGCTATCGTCTCTAAATCAAATATATTTACTTTTACATAAAAAAAACGACCATATTGCTAAGGTCGTTTTTTATTATTATGCAATTATTATTATTCTTTCAGGAAAGATTCATAATTTCTTGCAAGCAAGTGGGTTCTCACCTGATTTATCAAGTCAAGAGCAACACCAACCATGATTATTAATGAAGTTGCACCGATACCCTGCAAAGTTTTTATATTTGTAATATAACTTGCAAAAGACGGAACCAATGCAATAATCCCAAGCCCCATAGCACCGATAAATGTTGTTTTTGTAAGAATTTTATCTAATGCTTCGGCAGTTGGTTTGCCAGGCTTAATCCCAGGTATAGATGAACCGTATTTCTTAAGATTTGTAGCAATATCTTTCGGCTGCATATTCGGCATAATTGATGCGTAGAAAAATGTTAATGCCACAATTAATAAGAAATACATTACATAATATACAATACCGTCAGGGCTCAACCAGTGTGCCAGATTCATAACCGCATCCTTAACTGCAACAGATTTAAAGTTAGCCTGTCCAACAAGACTGAGAATTGTTGAAGGGAATAACAAAATTGCAACAGCAAAGATAATCGGCATTACTCCGCCCGGATTAAGTTTAAAAGGAATATATGAGTTCATTCCTCCGTAAACTTTGTTTCCAACCTGACGTTTCGGATTTACGATGATAACCTTTCTCACAGCTTCCTGCATTATAACAATAAACACCATTGTTAAGAAGAATATTGCAAGCAGCGCTATAAGTCCTAATTGCAATTGTGTACTGTGTGATACCATCTGGGCAGTTCTTGAAGCATAAACCGGTATCCCTGAAAGAATACCTATAAAGATGATTAAAGAACCGCCGTTACCAATACCTTTTTCTGTAATAAGCTCTGAAATCCACATAACAAGCATCGCCCCTGCTGTAAGAACTGTAATTGAGCTTACATAAAACATCAAATGGTTTACGTTAGGCTGAATTGCACCCGGTAAATGGTGCATGAACATCATAAATATTAATGACTGGAATACTGCAAGAACCACTGTAAATATACGGGTATATTGCGATAATTTCCTTCTTCCTGCTTCTCCCTCTTCTTTCTGCAATTTTTCCAGTGAAGGAATAACTACAGAAATAAGCTGGACAATGATTGAAGATGTGATAAATGGACCTATACCTAATGCAAAAATAGATACATTACCCAAGGCACCGCCGGAAAATAAATCCAAAAATCCGATTATATTATTACCTTGCGCAATGTTGCTGAATACAGAATTGTTTATACCGTATAGCGGTAATTGTGCTCCAAATCTGAATGCTGCAATCATTATGAAAGTAAATATGATTTTCTGCTTTAAACCGGAAGCATGCCACATTGACATCAAATCATCGGTAGAAGGCATTCTCATTCCCTGTGCCATTATACTAACTCAACCTTTCCGCCTGCAGCTTCAATTTTAGCTTTAGCTGACGGTGTTACGTAGCTTGCTTTAACGTTAACTGCAGTTTTAATTTCGCCATTACCAATAATTCTTAAGCCATCGCAAGATGGATGAACTTTTTTAGCTTCTTTTAAGCAATCAAGACAAACATCTTTCATACCTAATCTTTCAAGTTTAGTAACTGTAATTTCAGCATAGTTAAGCTTGTTTATAATTTGGAAGCCTTTTAATTTTGGTAATCTTCTGTAAGCCGGCATCTGACCGCCTTCAAAACCTCTTTTTGAAGAGCTGCCTGAACGCTGGCCTTCACCGTTATGACCGCGGCAAGAAGTTTTACCTCTGCCTGATGAACGGCCTCTGCCTACACGTTTAGATTTATGAGTAGAACCTTCAGCAGGTCTTAAATCTTCTAATGTTATTGTATTTGCCATTTTATTTCCTCTTTCTTTCGATAAATTATTCTGCTACTTCTAAAAGGTGTGATACCTTGTTAACCATACCCATAATAGTAGGTGTGTTGAAGTGCTCAACAACTTGATCTTTTTTAGTAAGACCTAAACCTCTTACAACTCTTCTTTGAGCTTCAGAAGCGCCGATTAAACCTCTTTTGAGTTTAATTTTTATTTGTTTATTTTCTGCCATAATATTTTTCCTTTTTATTATTATAATTCAACTTTTAAAAACAATTAGAGCAGTGACTAATTTAAAAGTTCTGCCATTGTAAGTCCGCGTCTTTTAGCAACTTCTGTGAACGGAGTTAATCTTTTTAATGCGTCCATAGTTGCATTAGCCGCGTTAAGAGGTGATTTTGAACCTAAAGATTTTGAAAGAATATTGCCGATACCTGCAAGTTCAAGAACTGAACGAACAGCACCGCCGGCAATAATACCTGTACCTTCTGAGGCTGGTCTTAACATTACAGCACCGGCGCCTGATTTACCTGTAATCGGGTGAGGAATTGTTGTTTTGAATATAGGAACTGTAATAAGATTTTTTCTGCCGTCAGCAATAGCTTTTTGAATAGCTATAATAACTTCGGAAGCTTTAGCACAGCCAACGCCTACCTGACCTTTTTGGTTTCCTACAATAACGATTGCTCTGAAGCTTAATTTTTTACCGCCCTTAACAACTTTTGTTACACGGCTGATTTGAACAACTCTTTCAGTCCATTCGCTCTGAGGTTTTTCTTCAGAAGTTTCGATTTTCTGTTTTCTTCCGCGGCCTTTTCTGCCTCTGGCAGGTTTTTCTTCAGTTTCAACAGGAGCTTCAGGAGCTTTTTCAGTTACTTCTGCAGCAGCTTCTTCAACTGTAATTTCTTCTTTGTTTTCTAAATCCATTGATTTTACCTTTCATAAAATTAGTAATTAAACATTTTACTTATATTGTGAATACGTCAAAAACATGCTTATTGCTTTAACTCCTATAAGCTGATGACTTATAGCCACGAAGCCTCATTTGCCCCGCTTGAGCGCCAAGCCCTTGAAATCGTATTCAGGTTAAACTTTTCTGACAGACTTAAATTAACATACAAATATTTAAAAATCAAGTCTATTGTAACTGTTACTTAACCTTAAACGGATAGTTTGGCGGAATTTTCCACCCGTTGAGCTGAATTAATGCTGTACACCAGACTTTTACAGAGCTATTTTTATTGCAGGAAAAGCTATTGCCATTACCGCTTAATGCTTCTTTTGATAGTTCATCTAATGATGCCTTATATGGTTCAAATCCTTTTTTATAATGATATTTATGATTCAGGTCATTCAATGCTGGCGCGTACTGAAATGCAAAGTATGTTATACCGCAATCTTTTCTTCCCATAAGAGATCCTGTTTCACTTGTAGTAGCAAAACTTTCAGCATCAAAATTTTTTGCATTAGGGAAAAAGAAATAATCATAAGCTCCTTTGCTGACTAACACACTTCCATCAGAAAAATATGCTGCTATGTTTTGACCACCAAAGCTTTGAAATTTTTTAACTGATACTTCCTGCAAGTATGGAGCAAAATATTTATCAAAAAAGTTAGCATCTGAAAAATCCCAATACTCTTTTGGACCATTATCTATTTCTGCTCTTAATATAGCCTGGTTCATTACAGAATATACTTTTTTTAGCTTTGCTTCCACTTCGGCATTTTTGTTAGCCTGAATAAGTGTTGGCAGTGTCATTGCTGCAACTATTCCTATTATACCCAGGGTTATAAGAACCTCTGCTAATGTAAATGCTTGTTTTGTCATACAATTTTACTCCCTATAAATACAGATTACATCTATTATTATGGCATAAAATCTCCAAAATAGCAATATTTTTATTCATATTATTTGATATATCTTAATTTATGACTAAAAAGTTAGATAAAGTTTTTCACAAAAAATTTGGACAGCGGGTGAGGTTTCTCAGAAAAGAAAAAGGACTAACTCAGGAAGAGCTCAGCTTTGAAATTGATGCAGATAATTCTTACATCGCAAATATTGAAAATGCACACAGAGATATTCCGCTTTCACGTGTTAATAAAATTGCAAAAGCTCTTGGAATATCTCTTAAAGATTTATTTGATTATTAGTTATTTTACTTTAATTTCTTCTAAAGCCATTTCTAGCAGATTTATCATACAAGCCTGGAATTTATCGCATTCCGGCTGGGTTATGGCTTCAAATCTGAGTGTAAATACAGGTTCAGTATTACTTTGTCTTATAAGTGCAAAGCCGCCGTCAAATACAATCCTCATACCGTCGAGAGTGATAATGTCTTTTATTGTTGAGCCAAATATACTTTTATCTTCGTTAACAAAAGCTTTTACTTTTTCAAGCACAGGTTTTTTGTGTTCATTTGGGCAAGGAAATCTTACTTCCGGAGATGAACATACTTTTTTGTATGGCTCAAGCATATCCTGGATTGTAAAATTCGGATTTTCAGCTTTGTGTTTCGCAATAATTTCAATAATCCGGCAGCCTGCATAGATTGCATCATCAAAGCCGTAGTATCTGTCTTTAAAGAAAGTGTGCCCGCTCATTTCTCCCGCAAGAACAGCACCTGTTTCTTTCATCTTTTCTTTAATGTAACCATGACCGGTTTTGCACATAACAGCTTCCCCGCCGCAGCTGTCTATAGTGTCATAAAGCACTTGCGAACACTTTACTTCACTGACAATTTTAGGGCATTTACCTTCTTTTTTGTATTTTTCAATAAGGTCAAGCGCATAGATTAAAAGAAGTTTGTCGCCTGTAAGGAAATTGCCTTTATTGTCAACAACACCAATTCTATCGCTGTCTCCGTCATAGGCAATACCAACATCAGCATTTTCTTTTACTACTGTAAGCTTTAACACATCAAGAGTTTTTTCAACACTCGGATTTGGGTGATGATTAGGGAAAGTTCCATCCGGTTCAGAATATAATTCTACAACATCGCAGCCGAGCTTTCTGTATAGCTCCGGTCCTACTATGCCGCCTGTGGCATTTGCACTGTCGACAACAACTTTTACACCCTTTCCGATATGTCCAAAGCGTTCTTCCATATCTTTTATGTAATCCGGTATAATATTGTAAGTCTTTACTGTACCTATGTTAATCTGAGTTTCCGGTTTATCAAATTCTTTAAAAGTTAAATCTCTTACTTTCTTAATCTGTTCTTCATTAAGTGTTTGACGATTATAAGTCATCTTCATGCCGTTATATTCTTTTGGATTATGGCTGGCAGTTATGATACACGCAGCTGTGATGTTTTTACCGCCTGTAAGTTCTGCGGGAACTCCTGCGGCTTCTGAATAATACCCTATAGGAGTCGGCGCAAGTCCAAGGTTAACAACATTTGCTCCTGTTGAGGTGATACCGTCAATTAATGCTTCAGAAAGTGCAGGTGAGTGGGTTCTTGCATCCATACAGACTGTAATCCACATATCAGAAGGATTTAATCCTGATTGAAGTTTGAGATACTCAACAAGCCCTCTGCCTGTATATTTGTACAATTCTTCGGTAATATCTTCTCCGTAAATACCTCTGATGTCATTTTTTCCAAAAGCATGTTCATATTTTTTCATAATGTTAATTCTCACCTCTTTTTATTTTATAATATTTATTATCATACCATGAACAAGATTAAAAATTTATTTCAAAATATTTCAAATAATCAAAAGAGTGCAGGGCTGGTGTTTATTTTGCCGGCTGTACTTGGAATTTTTATATTTATAATAATTCCAGTTATTTGTTCTTTTGGTTTAAGTTTTGTAAAGTGGGATTTATTAAATCCAATACAATTTGTCGGGTTTGATAATTACATGGAGATTTTTTCAGAGCCGCTGTTTTTTAAAATTTTTCTTAATACTGTTGTTTTTGCAGTATCTGTTTCCCTATTCGGGGTTATAATTCCTCTTGTTCTTGCAGCAATTTTAAATACCAAAATCAGAGGTGCGGAATTTTATAAAACAGCATATTTTTTGCCGTTTATTACGCCAATGATTGTAATAGGAATTGTTTGGGAGTGGATATTTGACCCTAATATTGGTTTGCTGAATAAGGTTTTGCAGGTTCATATCAACTGGCTTTATGATCCGCATTGGGCTATGCCGGCGCTCATTATTGTTTCGGTTTGGAAGCTTATCGGGTATAATATGATAATTTTTCTTTCTTCACTAAGTGCAATTTCAGACAGTATGTTTGAAGCTGCTAAAATTGACGGAGCAAATCCGGTGCAGACTTTCCGGTATGTAACCATACCGCTCTTATCACCTGCGATATTTTTTGTGGTTATTATTACCGCAATCAATTCATTCCAGATTTTTGACTTAATTTATTTAATGACGCAGGGTGGACCGCTTGACAGTACAAACGTTCTTGTGTACGCAATATACAAAAATGCTTTTGAATACTTCAATGTTGGAAAAGCAAGCGCCATTGCTTATGTTCTGTTTGTTATAATTCTTATTTTGACACTTGTTCAATGGAGCCTTAGAAAAAAGCTTGTGTATAACGAAATTGACTAATTATTTGTTTATTACTACTTTTTTATACATGTTATTTTTCGGAGCGTTATTGCCTAATTTAATTATTTTTTCAAAAGCAAACTTTAAAATATTTTGCTTTTTATCAGATTTGAATAGCGAAACCTTGTCAATTTTTAAATCATCCATGCTTTTTGCTACTATTACAGAGTTTTTAGGTTTGTATCTTGTAAATGTTACAAAGGGTTTTCCACCGTCATCACCTATATCAACCCTGAGTCTTGTCTGAAGACATGCAGTATCAATATTTTTTCTTGCCTGATTTAGCTTATCAAATTTTCCATGTTCTACAGCGTAACCTGCAATATGCTTCAATGCTTCACTATTTAAAAACTTTGCCTGAAATGGCAACTTCGGTTCATTAATGCTAGTAGTTGGTTGTATAAACATTTTTTAAAAAGCCTCATCCAATTTTCTTCCTAAAGTATAGTCTGGAATGTGATTGGTAAAATAGTTATTTGCAATGAGATTTGTCATTTTTTTTACCTTTGAAGGTGTAGGAAGATTTTTATCATTAAAAAGCTGTTTATATTCCTTCGAGCTTACATCACCCAGTTTTTTTATTTCTTTTGAAGTAAGTTTTTTTAGGATGCAGATATTATTATTATACAAATTTTTTACACTATAGCCATTTTCATCTTTAGAAACTTTAAGCACAGTATTTGAGTGATGTTTTGAAAGAGAATTAAGAGCAGAAGCTAATTCATCAGCTCTGCCGTTTGCAATTTCATTGGCGCTAATGGTCATAATTGCATCATTCTTAACAAATTTTGCCTGAAATGAAATATTATTGATAGGCATTTGCACCTCCTTTATAAAGTAAAAATCTTTTACTGAGAATATAAGTTCAGTAAAAGATTTTTTTTGCTAGATAAAATTAAGTTAATTATTTACACTCGTTAAAGTATTCTTTAAATATTTTAACACTGCAATATTTGCCGCACATTGTACAAGGTTCACCGTCATCAATATCTTCAAGAGTACATTTATCAATGGCAGCAGCTCTTTGAGCTTTCCAATCAAGATTTTTGCGTGCAATAGCCATATCCAAATCCATTTGATATGCTTTTTTATTACCTCTTGCAAGATCTGCTGAATGAGCGGCAATTCTGCTTGCAATAATTCCCTCTCTTACCTGTTTTGCATCAGGTAACCCGATATGTTCAGCAGGTGTTACATAACATAAGAAGTCTGCACCATGCATAGCAGCAAGTGTTCCTCCGATAGCCGATGTTATATGGTCATATCCCGGCGCAATATCTGTGACAAGCGGCCCAAGAACATACAGAGGAGCATAATCCGTCAAAACTTTTATAGTTTCAATCATTGCCGGAACCTTATTTAAAGGCACATGTCCAGGACCTTCAACCATTGTCTGAACTCCGGCTTCTCGTGCTCTTTTCACAAGTTCACCCAGAACAAGAGTTTCCGCAACCTGACCTCTGTCGCCGGCATCAGCAATACAGCCGGGTCTTAAGCCGTCGCCTAGTGATAAAGTACAATCATATTCTCTTGCGATTTCAAGCAACTCATCATAGTATTCATAAAGAGGATTTTCTCTGCCTGTTGCCTTAATCCATGAAGCAAGCATTGACCCGCCGCGTGAAACTATATCCATTACTCTGCCTTGCTTTTCAAGCTGATCCACTACAAACTTTGTAACTCCGCAGTGTACGGTTATAAAATCAATTCCGTCTTTACATTGTTTTTCAATATCAGAAAATAGCTTATCTTTAGAAAGTTTAGCTATATCCTTGTGTTCATCAAGAGCCTCTTTCCCTGCCTGATACATAGGCACTGTACCAATAGGAAGCTTTGTAGCGGCAATAATCTGCTTTCTTGTTCCGTCAATATCAGAACCTGTTGACAAATCCATTAAAACATCAGCACCTGTAGCTTCTATAATTCTTACTTTATCAAGCTCCTGCTGAACATTAGAACGTTCCATTGAAGTTCCAATGTTAGCATTAATTTTTACAGTCATACCTTCGCCTACTGCGGTAGGAATAACATCATCACGTTTATTATTCTTAAGGATAACAACGCGTCCGGAAGCAACTTTTTCCCGCACAAATTCAGGGCTTACGCCTTCTTTCTTTGCAATATATTCCATCTGTTCGGTAATTCTGCCATTCTTGGCTTCAATAATCTGTGTAGTCATAATTTTCTCTCCCTAATTTCTTATGAAGTTATTATATCAGAAACATTAATCTTTGTAACAATGAGTTAGTAAATATTAAAGTTTTTCTCCATGTTGTCCGTTTTCAAAAATATAGTTATCGGAGAGTGTGTATCATGTATGAAGAACTGAAAAAAGAAAAAATTATTGTTGAATTAAGAGATTTAATTAATAAAGCAGACGAATTCAAAGATGATGTCGACTGTTATTGTGAATTTATGCGTGAAACGTTTCTGGCAACCTCCGGATTAAATTAGCCGGAAAGATAATGTAATTATTTTTAAAGCCGGTTAGTATAAATTTACTATGAAAATTATTATTATCGGCGGAGTGGCAGCAGGTGCAAAAGCGGCAGCAAAAGCCCGGAGATTGCTTCCTGATGCTGAAATTAATCTATATACAGATGATACGCATGTTTCATATTCTGCATGCGGTATCCCGTATTATATTGAAGGCAACTTTGAAGATTACAGAATGCTTCTTGTGAGAAGTCCGGAGGAATTTGCAAAAGATAATATCTTTGTACATCTGGAGCATAAAGTCACCAGAATTATTCCTTTTTCAAAACAGGTGCTTGTAGAGAATAGAAAAGAGAAAAACGCTTTTCTTTCCGAGTATGACAAGCTGATTATCGCAACAGGCGCCAGACCCTTTGTGCCTAAAATTAAAAATCGTGCTTTAAATAATGTTTTTACAATAAGAACCATTGAAGATGCCATTGCAATACGTAATAAATTAGAAAGTTCATCACATGCAGTTATTATAGGCGGCGGTTATATCGGACTTGAAATGCTTGAGGCATTTGTGCGGCAGGGCGTTAATACAACTTTGCTTGAGCGCAATCCGTATATTATGAGCCTGTTTGACAATGAAATGTCTGAACTTATTAAAAATCAGCTTTTATCTATAAGCAATGGCAAATTCAACATTTTTACTTCTGAAACCGTAACGGAGTTTTCAGGTGATAATAACGGCGTTAATATGATTAAAACAGATAAGGGTAAAGCTCTTGACACAGATATGGTTTGTATATGTGCCGGTGTTACGCCCAACGTTGAAATCGCTGTTGAAGCTGGTGTTGCTCTTGGTTCTACCGGTGCAATTAAGGTTAACAAAAAAATGGAAACAAATGTTCCTGATATTTATGCCTGTGGTGACTGTGTTGAAGAAAATCTTTTAATAAATAATTCCCCTATATGGATGCCTCTGGGGTCAAATGCCAATAAAGAAGGGCGCTGTGCTGCAATGAATGCCTGCGGGTTTGAAGATATTTTTGACGGAGTTTTAGGTTCAGCTGTTACGCGCTGCCTTGGACTTACAATGTCTATGACAGGAGTTACGGAACAGAGAGCCGCAGAACTCGGCTATTACCCTGTAAGTGCAACTGTTACAAAAAATGATAAAGTTGGCTATATGCCAGATGCTAATAATATTACATTAAAGGTAGTGGCTGATAAAAAAACAGGTTTATTGCTTGGTGCGCAAGGGCTCGGCTCAGGTGATGTCGATAAGCGGATTAATACAATTGCCTCTGCATTGTTAGGAAAACTAACAGTCGATGAGTTTTATAAGAATGATATAACTTATGCCCCGCCGTTCTCAACAACGATTGACCCGCTATTAAATGCAGCACAAATTC
Organism: uncultured Brachyspira sp.; assembly: GCA_902383995.1. Taxonomy (GTDB): domain Bacteria; phylum Cyanobacteriota; class Vampirovibrionia; order Gastranaerophilales; family Gastranaerophilaceae; genus Scatousia. Next base: position 151,476 of record CABLZX010000002.1, on the reverse strand, counting down.
TGATTTCTAAAATAAAGTCTTAATATACTTGGCAACGCCTTCTCCCATAGAAAAGCAACTTGCCTGAACTCTCAGAGCGCCCTGTGCCATAAAGTCTGCCGATATACACCTTCCGGCTACAAATAAATTATCAATATCATCTGACATAAGACTTTCCAATGGAAGCTGATAATCTTGTACAATGTGAAGCGTTGATTTTCCGCGTTTTTTAGAGTGAACATCTATAGGATAATTGGAAACAACTACAGGATGTTCAAATTTCTTACCGGATTTAACATCATCAATAGTATAAACATATTTTCCTTTAATTCGGCGTGAAACCCTTATTCCAAGCATATCTGCAATGTTAGAAATATAACTGTTTTCAAATCCGGGAAGGTATATTCTGCAAAATTCTGCAAGCCTGTATATAATACGTCTTGCCAGTATAAGAGCTTTGGAGATATTTTTAACCTCAAGATTATTAGCGTAATCGACGATTCTAGGGCAGTTAAATGCAATTGTAGTAGGCATTCCGGCTACTGTAAATATCTGGAAGTAGTTTCTGTCATGATCTTTCAGTACCCCCTTTTTCACGGCATCATCAAATAGAGGAGCAAGAGCCCATTTCTTGTCCTTATCCCAGGTATATGCAGTAGAAAGATGTATAAACCCATCTACATCCTCAACAGTAGTAACATTTCTGTCAGGATCATAGTTCTTTAGCCAGACTGCAAAATGAGGAACATCAACACCGCCCATCATAAACCGTAAACTTACCGGCTGATGTTCATCTTTTTCTTCTAAAAATTTACACCCGCAAAGTTTTCCGATTTCGCAATCTCCGGTTGCATCTATTACGTATCTCGCCCCGATAGATACCGATAACTTTTCTTTACCACTTTCTATCTCGTCGTTATATACCGATAAAATTTCTTTGGAGATTATAATACGCTTAATCTTCCTGTCTTTAACTATTACATCCTGTATATGGGTATCAAAAAACACTTCCACGTTGGCTTTTAGCATAAGATTATCCAAAGCCATTTTGGTAAGCTCCGGATTAAACCAGCCGGGATTGTCCTGATAAGTCGCTTGCCCGCCAAGTTTATTTAATTCAGCAGTTAAATCCGAATAAAATTCTGTGTTAATCTGATTATCGCCGCATTTCATGGCAGGAACAACAAGACCTGAAGTAATTGTACCGCCCAGATGAACTTTTCGTTCGATTAATAGCGTCTTTAAACCGAGCTTTCCTGCTGTATATGCAGCAGCGCATCCGGCAGTCCCGCCTCCAATAATAATTACATCATACTTATTCATAATTATTTATTATAAATTTTATTGTGAGTTTTGCCAAATATTTAAATATTATTAAAACTTGAACGGATAATCCTCAGGAATTTTCCAGCCGTTTTCCTGTATTAAAGCAGTGCAGTAACTCTTATAACGGGCTGTAGAATTACACCCGTAAGAACTATTATTCAGCAACTCTTCATGAGTTAAAGTATTGCATATGTAATTACCGTCTTCTTTTTTGCAATCTAAAGACCGATAAGGTTCAATGCCTTTACCTTTATAGAGTTGAGAACTAATATCACTCAAACCTGGGCGAAATGAGAACGCAAAAAACTTTTTTCCGGAATCCTGACGAGTATAAGCCCCAGACTCATCTGAAGTAAAAAATTTCTCCTTATCAAAATCCTTCGCAAAAGGATAAAAGAAGATGTCAAAACCAGATTTTATTACCATAAGACTTCCATCAGCAAACCAGGCAGCTGTATTTTGATACTTATCATTAAAATGTTCGACACGTATAGTTTTCAGATAATCTTTAAGGTATTTGTTATACCAATCCTCACAAGACATTGTACCGCCCGCTACGCCTTGACATAAATCCCAATATTCTTTTGGTCCGTTTTTTAGTTCAGAGAGCTTTATTGCCTGATTTGCTGCAGAATAAAATTTTTCCAATCTTGCCTCAACAGTTTTTTGCCTGTATTTCCCGACTAAGGATGGCATTGTCATAGCTGCTACAACTCCGATAATCCCTAATGTAATCAATACTTCCGCCAAAGTAAACGCTTTTTTCATGATACCTCCCTATGTAAAGAAATAATACAATTTAAATGATTTATTTATCTTAATTAAGATATATATATCATTTATTATAACCTAATATCTAAAAATTGTCTATATGCTCAATAATTTGTAGAATATTACTTGAGGAATATATGACAGCAAGAGAATTTGTAAAGATATTACTGGCAAAAGAATGTATAACCCTTAAAGAACTCGCACAAATAGCAACACAAAAGGGAGATAAAAAATATACTCCGGACGGACTTTCTCATAAAATGCGGCTTGGAACACTCAGATATGATGATGCAGAATTTTTTGCGAAACTTTTTGGATATGAAATTGAACTGCGAAAAATTCCCAAAGTTAATCAGGATTAAATTAATATAACGCCCAGATATATACCAATAATATTTTAATAAGAATGTATCTATAAGTTATATACCGATAATGTTATTACAGAAATTTCATATGCCCCTGGAAAACAGATTTTTAATTTATGATAAAAAAAGTACTATCTACCATTTCAATAACTATATATCTTTTCGAAACGATAGCGAGAGCAGCGCGGAAGCGTGCTTGAGAAAAGATCTATAATTATTGAAATGCAGATAACTAACTGAACATTAAAAGTAACATCAAACTTTTTTCGGTGTTGCAATCGCACATCGCAAGCACTAGAAGATAAAATAACAGAGCTTGCTTCAATGTTTGACTGCAAATGGACTTAACAATAGAGTATTTATTTGGAATTTCGTTTGTACTTTTTTATAAATTTAGAACTTGATATTAAATCAGAATTTTGGACATCTTTCTGATGACTCATTATAATAGCCTCATTAGTGGCGTTTAAATTTTCATCCCTATAAAATATACCTGCTTTAGTTTTAATAAGGCTTAAATCGTATTCTGAGAGGTCATATTTTATAAGAGCTTTATTCTTAACAGCTATGGTACCCATGAATTTATCTGAAGATGGCGTGTAAATTTTCCCGACAAAAAATCCCGCATTAATAAAAGCGTTTCTAACAGCAGCTGAATTTGAATAAGTTAATATCATTCCGTCTTTATCTAAATGTTCATAAAGCAGCTTAAAAAAATCAACTGTCCAAAGGCAAGGGCACTTAGCCGGAGTAAAAGCATCAAGAAATACAAAATTGTAGAGATTGTTGTCCGATAATAATTCTTTTCTTGCATCTTCTATTTTTAAGTCAAAATTAAAATCGTTTAATTTAAGCCATTTAGATGCCTTTTTATAACTTGTTGATACATACCGATAATATATATTATGTAAAAAGGTAGATAGACACCTTGGAGGGGTATATAAACCTGTCTGTGAATTATAAAATGCTGCTAAAAGTGCATAATTCTTCGCAAAAAATTGTTCGTATTTTTTAGATTTTAATATCTCAAAAACTTCAGGCGTGTTGAAAATTTCAGGGCATTTTTCAAACATTTTCATCATTAAAATTAAATTTATTTCTTCATAAAATTTTATTTTATTTTTAATCGGTTTATTTAGCAATTTCTCTATTTTTTCATTTTTAAAAGGAAGCTTATAATTCTTTGGCAGATTTTTTTTATTGCAAATTACAAACGGTGCAAGTCCTGCCAAAATTTTATCTGTGTCAATTGCCTTAATATAAATTTTTAAATTTTTATTTTTTACAGCATCTGATATAGAATTTTTGCAAATAGTGTTATCGGTATATAACTTGGCGATACATTTGTCTTTTAAGATATTATCAGTATCTATCTGAGCGTTATATATAAAATTTAGAAAACTTTTTGAATTATATCCGATTCCAAAACAAATATCTAAAATTTTTATTTCAGAGTTTTTTTGAAAAAATTTTTCCAAATCAGCAGGCAGAATAAATTTTTCATAAGCTTCAGTAAGCGCACCGTATGTTGAATGGTAAATATCATTATCTGCCTGAGAGTATAAGCCTACTGAGCCGTCATTTGTAAAATAAGGGTATATTTCATACATAAACCTATTATATTGGCTTTTTAAAGTCTTTACAAATTCGTTATATATTGCAATATTCGCTCTATTTTTTATGTTTGTGCTATAATGTTATGGAAAATTATATGATGAGGAAGATATGAAAGTAAGTGTAAAAGTGCCGGCTACTACGGCAAATTTGGGACCCGGCTTTGATTGTATGGGGCTTGCATTACCAATTTATAATACTGTAACTATTGAAGAAACTGTACTTCCGGGCACAGGGATTGAAATAAATGTAATAGCTGATGAAGATTCAACAGATGAATTCTCTCTTGAGCATATTCCTATGGATGAAAACAGCATTATTTACAAGGCTGTAGAGCTGCTTTATAATTCGATCGGGCAGACACCAAGCGAACTTAAGATAAATATTCACTCTCAAATCCCTATTGCACGAGGGCTTGGAAGCAGCGCATCCGTTATTGTCGGCGGATTACTTGCAGCAAATGAACTTTTAGGCAGACCGGCAGATGAAGCTGCACTTTTATCTATCGCAACCGAAGTTGAAGGGCATCCGGATAACGTTACTCCGGCAATTGTCGGCGGGCTTACATTGACATCAAGCGAGGAAGACGGCAGCATAGTTTACAGAAAAATTGATTGGCCTGAGGAATGGACTTTAACAGTTTGTATTCCTGAATATGAACTTTCTACTGATATATCCAGATCAGTACTGCCTAAAGAAGTTCCTATGCAGGATGCGGTATATAATGCGCAGAGAATGGGAATGTTTATACAGGCAGTTCATACAAAGGATTCTGCACTGATGAAACTTGCACTTAAAGACAGACTGCATCAGCCTTATAGAATGAAACTTGTGCCCGGACTTGAAAAAATTATAGAAAACCTCAAGCACGAGGAAAATGTTCTTGGCTGTGTGCTTAGCGGTGCAGGACCGTCTATATTAATTATCTCTGAAAAAAATAACCTTGACCGGATTAAGTCAATAGTGCGAGATACCTGGAATGATCTTAACGTTAAGGCTGAAATTTTGACATTACCTGTTGAAAAGCAGGGTGCTCAGGTTATTTCTAATGATGAGTAACCTGTATTAGCTATAACGAAGGATGTTTTAACTAAATTTCAGGAAATACTTATAATATGTTTGTAAGTGTTTCTAACAGGTGTAAAGGCTGCGGCGCTTGTGCAAAGATAAGTCCTGAAGTCTTTGATATATTCGGTAAATATGCAATAGCAAATCAAAATAAAGTTTGCGGAAATGAGGCTGCCTGCATTGATGCAGCTCTTAATTGTCCGGCTGATGCAATTGTTATTGATGATTGGAAATAAGCAATAAAAAAGGTTCGGAGGTGACCGAACCTTTTTTGAATTTATTTTGTTTATTAACCTCCACCGGTGTATTCCGGAACGAAGTCTTTCTGGCTTGATTTTTCCATTTCTCTTGAAGCCTGTTCCTGACCTTCGATGAGCTTGATTCTGGATTCGAGGTTTGCTTTTTCCATTGCAAGCTGTTCTTCCATATTTTTCAATGGTTCTAATTGTGCCTCACTCATCTGGTCATAATATTGTTCAATCATGCTCTTAGACATCTGGGCATTCATAGCATTCATTGCCAAAGTATTTTGATAGTTAACATTGGCTGTTGTCATAGCATTAGTATCAGCACCAGCAGCTGCTTGTTGGAATATACTTGCAGCTTGAGCATTTGACATCTGCATACTTGAAGAAACACCCATAGTAGCAGCCTGTTTCATCTGGGTAATCTTTTTCTCCATATCACCTATCTGCTTGGTGATACGGTTTTGACGCATGGTGACTGTGGTCAGCTGGTGTTGGAGCTGAATCCGCATTCGCGTTGTATACATTTTTAGAAATGCGCCGGTTAAGAAACCCATGTCTCGTCCTTCGTGTTTATTACTCTTAAATATATAAAGTATATATCTATATAATAATTGCTTTTTTTTAAAATCTTTGTAATATTTCTTTACAATATTTAAGATATTCTTTTTACATTTAGGCTGCTAATTGCATGTTTTGTATTTTTCAGCTAAAATACAAGGGTATTTTAGTTTAAGGAGAGCAAATGCTTAAAGAATATTTTACGGGAAAGAATCTGATATTTTTACTATTAGTTATCTTTCTGTTATTTATTATTCCCAAAATTTCAGGAATTATACTGTTATTTTTCGCAGCATACGTAATTGCGTGCGCTTTAAACCCTTATGTGTTAAAACTGCAAGGGAAAAAGTTTACACGTAATGCTGCTGCCGGAATCGCTGTGACAGTTGCTGTTGCAGTAATTTTTGCATTGCTCATCCCTATTCTACTAATTGCGTATAAAGAAATAAGCACTTTTATTATGTTTTTACCGCAAAAGCTTATGGCTGCAGCGAACTATGTTACATCTCTGAGCGTTTTCGGTTATAAATTATCTGATTTAGTTACCTTTAACAATATTTTTGATACCAGCCAGAATGTTGCTCAGAACATAGTAACACAATCCTGGTCTATTACTATGGGAATATTTCAGGTAGCAATTATTGTCGTTGCATTAACAATGATTATATACTATCTGCTTGTTGATAAAGATTATCTGAAAAAGAAATTTCTTGAATTTTTCCCGCCAAATATGAAAGATAAGGCATCTTTTATACTTACATCTATTAGTACAAAAGTCGGCGGATATGTCAGAGCACAGATTATTTCTATGGCAGCTGTAGGCATAATGATGATGGTAGTACTTATGATACTCGGCGTTGATTATGCGCTTTTGCTAGGTTTAATAACAGGTATACTGGATATAATACCGATTTTAGGACCAACAATTGCTCTTGGCGTAATATTGCTTGTTGCCTACCCGCTCGGGCTTGTGAAGATAATTCTTATTGTAGCAGGATTTTTACTTGTACAGCAGCTGTCAAATTATATTGTAAGACCAATATTATTTGGCAAGTTTATGCAGCTTCATCCATTAATGATATTTCTTGCGCTGTTTCTTGCTGAACAGTTTTTGGGCTTCTGGGGAGTTATTCTTTCCCCGGCAATTGCAGCAACAATATGCGTGCTTATTGATGAATTATATCTGGCTCCGATAAATGAAGCGCAATCTTCAGGATTAAATAATGAATAGTACTGAAACCTTTCTATACTCACCTAACACAAATAAAAATGCAGTCTTTAATATGTGGATGGCATTTCCGGGCTGTGAGGCGTTTTCTATGTCTTCACTGGGCTATTTGTGGATGTTTAAGTCTATTGATGAGATAGAAGATGTCAATATTGAAAGAATTTGTTCTGATACTGTTAAAACTCGTTTTAGAGCTGAGGAAATCGACCTTATAGGGTTTTCATTTTCATTTGATATGGACTTTTTGACAATATTTTCAATGCTTGAAAAGTATAAAATTCCGCTGAAAGCTGCGCACAGAACAGATGACTATCCGCTAATCTTTGCAGGCGGTCCGGTTGTTTCTGCCAATCCGGAACCTTATGCTGACTTTTTTGATTTTATAATTATAGGTGATGGTGAGGATGTAAATTTACAGGTAGTTAACACATGTAAAAATATGCAGGGAAAAGATAGAAGTGAGCTTTTAAACGAGCTTGCCAAAATTGAAGGAATTTATGTTCCATCAATTAAACAGGGAAAGGTTAAAAAGCTTACAAAAAGACTTGAAGAATGTATTTATACGCCTATACTGAGCGGCTCTGCATTTTTTCCTCATACTTTCATTCTTGAGGTTGCAAGAGGCTGCGCAAACAGATGCGGCTTCTGTCTGGCTTCTTATCTTAATCTGCCATTAAGATTTATGCCTTATCAGGATGTAATTGATGCTATAGAATTAGGGTTAAGCAAGACTAATAAGATTGCTCTTCTCGGTGCACAGTTAAGTGCTCATCCGCAGTTTGATAAAATTTGTGATTATATATATCAAAAAATTGCAAGCGGGCAAAAGATTGAAATGAGCGTTTCTTCATTGAGAACTGATTCAATTACTCCAGAAATATTAAAAACCCTTATTGCAGCAGGACAAAAAAATATTACCCTTGCCATTGAAGCCGGAAGCGAACGTTTAAGAAAAGTTATTAACAAAAATCTTCAAGAAGAACAGATATTAAAAGCAGTTGAAATAGCAGCAAATGAAGGCTTAAAAGGGTTTAAATTTTACGGAATGCTTGGGCTTCCTACAGAAACACAGGCTGATATTGATGAGATGATTGCACTCGCAAAAAAAATTAAAAATTTATATAAGGGTTTTGATATATCTTTCGGATTTTCAACGTTTGTCCCAAAGGCAAACACACCTTTTCAATGGTGCGGCAGAGAAGCTACAAAATCTCTGGAAGATAAAGAAAGATACCTCAAAAAAGAACTCCATAAAATCGGAGTTAAAGCTGCATTTTCAAGTGCAAAGTGGGATTACTGGCAGGCTGTTTTATCACGAGGCGACAGAAGGCTGGGTGATTTTCTTATAGAAACATATAAAAATGGAGGAAAATTGGGAGCATTTAAATCAGCAGCAAAAAAATACAATATTAATACTGATTATTATGCTCTTGATAATTACAGCTATACACACCCGCTGCCATGGGATTTTATTGACATTAAACCAGGCAGGGATTTTCTAATTCAAGAAAACAAATGCCTGCTGGACTACAGCGGTGTATAGTCTGAATATACAAGACTTTTCCAGCTTTCATAGTAGCTTATTTGTGTTGCGCTTCCGGTTTTAATATAAATATGCTGCAATGAAGAATGCGGAATATTAAGAGCATCACATATTGCAGCCTTGATTACATCCGGATGTGTAACAATAATAATTCTGTTTCCAGGATTTGCCTCAACAACATTGTTTATTGTTTTGCCTACTCTTGTAATAAATTCTGTCACTGATTCAGCATCCTCCGGAGTTCTCTTTTCAGGTTCATATATAAGTTGATTCAGCAAATCAGGATATTTAATCTCAACCTGTTCAAAGGTCAATCCATTAAAGCTTCCGCATTTTCTTGGTTTTAAATCTTCCAGTATCTCGAAATCCTTTTTCCCGTATACTTTTGAAACCATTTTGGCAGACTGCAATGCTCTTGTGGCTGGAGAAGAATAAATTTTATCATTTTTAATTGCTCTTCTTTTTAAATAGTCACAAATCTTTGTCATCTCTTCATAGCCGTTTTCGGTAATCGGCGGGTAGTTATCAACATCAGAGAATCTGAATTCATCTGAATATATAGTTGCCCCATGGCATATAAAAGTTATTTTACATTTTCTGCTGAAATACATAATTTACCTCAAATCTTCATTTTTCTTAATTATATCACAGATTTAATATTTTGTAGTAATATAGAATAAGAAATAGACAGAAAAGAGGATTTTATGAGAGGAAAAGCATTTACATTCGGGGACAATATATCAACAGACCACATAGCACCGGGAAGATTATTTCACCTGCGCTCTAACCTTCCGGAGTTTGCAAAACATGTCCTGGAAGATGCTGATCCTGACTTTGCCTCAAAGATGAGCAAAGGTGACTTTGTAGTAGCCGGTAATAACTTTGGGCTGGGCTCATCAAGAGAACACGCGCCTCAGATTATTAAAATTGCAGGGGTTGGTGCTGTTATAGCAAAATCCTTTGCCAGAATTTTTTACAGAAACGCGATTAATATAGGACTTCTTGCAATAGAATGCGATACTGACGGTATAAATCCCGGCGATGAGCTTGACCTGGATATTGAAAAAGGTATCCTTACTGATCTTACAAACGGTGCAATTATCCCTATCGAACCGCTGCCGCCTGTTATGATACAAATGCTAAATGACGGTGGTTTGGTTGAACATATCAAGAAAAACGGCGACTTTAATTTGAATTAATTCCAGACTAATTTATTTTTATATTATTGTTTTTAGAAATGAATTTAGGGCGCAAAGTCTGGTTTTATCGTTTTTTATAAGGTTAATATTCCGGTTTATTTCTTCAATATAATCTTCGCAGGAATACTCCCCGTTAAAGTCAAACAGGTCTTTCAATCCTATATTTAATGCTTCAGCTATTTTTACAAGATTATCGGGAGATGGAAAATATTTCCCTGTTTCAATAGAACTAATGCTATTAATCTCCAGCCCTACAGCTTCTGCAAGCTTTTCCTGGGTAATCTTGTTAAGTTTTCTATATTTTTGTATATTTTTTCCGAGTTCTTTTTTTAGCTGCATTCTTACCTCTTATAACATTGTACGTATGTTTTTGTAAATTAAAAACGCAGCACTGCTTGTAATAACTATTGAAATTTATATGTAATACATGTATAATATTAAGTAGTACCATTATTTTTTAAAGGAGAATACAAATGCTGCATATAAAAAGAACTTTAAATAAAGGTTTCACACTTGCAGAAGTACTTATTACCCTTGGCATTATCGGAATTGTAGCGGCAATGACACTGCCTGCGCTTACAGCCAATTACAGAAAACAGGTTCTTGTTACAAGAATGCAAAAATTTTATACTGTATTTAACCAGGCAATAAAAATGTCTGAATTGGCAAATGGAGAACTTGACACTTGGGATATGATGGGAGATGAAAGCTACAACACTCCTGAAGGCTCTGTTAAATTTTTTAATAAATATTTAAAAAGCTATATTAAAACACTGAAAACAGAATATTATTATGATAGTAAAGCTCCGCTAGGAGGAGTAAAAATGTATTTCAGTGACGGTTCGGCAGCACTTTACGGAAGCCAACATGTGCTTTTTTATCCGGTTGCCTCAATTGACAACGGGATAGACGGCAAAGATACCTTTTATTTTGCTCTAGACACCAAAAAAAAGATGCTGCTGCCATATGGTCAACACAATGTATTACAAATTAGAGATAGAGAAGACCTTATGAATAATTCAACTTTCGGATGCGCTAGAAGTAGTAATAAAAACCGCCGCTTCTGTGCTGCACTAATAATGTACGACGGCTGGAAAATAAGCGATGATTACCCGGTAAAAATTTGATATACGAAAAGATACAAAACTTATGCTGCTATTGACATTACGCTTTGGTGGTAGTTTAATAATATTACACCTGAGCCGGAATTTTCGTGCTGGAAACCGGCAGCGGTCGGCAAAAATAGGACGTAGGACCCGCCTGAATAAAGAAAATGAGGTCAAACCATCATTTTTAAAAACGGTATAAGAGTCGGCAGTCCCGTCATAACCGGAATGCGTAAGGGTTTCAGGATATGATTTTGCCAATGTAGAACTAATAAAAGGAGAAAAAAATGCCTACAATTAATCAGCTTGTTCGTCAGGAACGTAAAAAGCTCGTTGACAAAACAAAATCTCCTGCTTTGATGGATTGTCCTCAAAGACGCGGAGTATGTACAAGGGTTTACACAACAACCCCTAAAAAACCAAACTCAGCTTTAAGAAAAGTTGCAAGGGTTAGATTAACAAACGGATTTGAAGTTACTTCATATATTCCGGGTATCGGTCACAACCTTCAGGAACACAGTGTTGTTCTTATCAGAGGCGGCAGGGTAAAAGACCTTCCGGGTGTTCGTTACCACATCGTTAGAGGTACTTTGGATACTGCCGGCGTTGCTAACAGAGCTCAGAGCAGATCTAAATACGGTGCTAAGAAAAATGCTAAAGGAGGTAAGAAATAATGTCTAGACGTTCTAAACCAGCTAAAAGAATTCCTTTAGCAGATCCGGTATACAACAGCGTTGATATATCAAAATTTATTAACCGCATTATGCGACGCGGTAAAAAATCATTAGCTGAAAAAATCTTCTATTCTACAATGCAAAGAATTGAAGAGAGAACTAATGAAAAGGCTATGGAAATCTTCCAGAAAGCTTTAACTAATGCTACTCCGTTATTGGAAGTAAAAGCAAGACGTATCGGTGGTTCAACTTACCAGGTTCCTATCGAAGTTAAAGCTGACAGAGGATTTGCTCTTGCTTCTTCATGGATTATTGAAGCTGCTAAGAAAAGAGGCGGTAAATCATTTATTGATAAATTAACTAATGAATTGATTGATGCTTCTAACGGTTCTGGCGCAGCTTGCAAAAAACGTGAAGATACCCACAAAATGGCTGAAGCTAACAAAGCTTTTGCTCACTACAGATATTAATTTTAAATTAATAAAAAGTAAAAACACCTGCTTACGTAGCAGGTGTTTTTATTATTTGTTAACTATTCGTTCGATGTCATCTTTCGGGGTTGAGGTGAGATGAATATTATAATCTTCCTCCAGTGTCTTTAAGACAGAAGGGTTCATAGCATTAGGCGGACATTTCGAAAGAAAAATATTTTTTGCGCCGTTAAGCTTTAATCCAAGCATATTTGAGATAGAACTTACATCGCATCTTGTTAAAAAGAATGCAATTCTGTCTGAATTAACAGGTATTTTTTTGAAAAGCTGTTCTGCAACACCATATATAAGAGGCAGATTATTTACAAGATTTAAATGTAAAAAGTTCGGCTGCTCTTCTGCATAAGAGAAGCTTATTACAAAAGAGTTTTTAGGGAGGGATTTAAACAGCTTTTTGAAATATTCCTGATTATTGTAGCTAAAGGTTGAAACTCCTACAATAAATAAATATTGTATTTCTTTATTCTCAAACTTACTGCTAATTTCATCAATAATTTCATCAAGTTTTTCGCTGTCGTACCCTACAAATTCGCTATCTTTTGCTCTGCCCTTTGCAAAGCCTTTTGCAGCCAGTGCAGATTCAATAAGCGGAGTATAATTATCATTATCTATTTTTACCACACCCTGGGGCTGAATTTTAGCGGTTGTAAACAACCTCCCCCTGTACAAAAATTCAAGATTTTGAGAAAAATTTTTGGTTAAAAAGATTGCGCCCGGAAAAGTTGCAAAGTCAAGAATGCAGTTTTCCATGCAATCACCGTAATGACCTTTTAGACGGTCAAATTTTGCAAACCCGCTGAAAGCGTGTGCAATAAGCAAATCTCCATGAGTATATACATCTATATCTTCATCCTTTACTGTTTCCAGTAAATCGTAAAGATTGTCTAAACTCCCGCCTGAAACAAGAATTGCTTTGCCTGGAGAGGTAGAATGGGAAACATCAGCATGTTTTAGTGCACCGTAAACATTTTTTTGCGCTGCATTGATTTCACCAAGCAGGCGGTTATCAACCTCAACAAGCCTGTTAATTTTCTCTTTTATTTTTGAGATTTGAATTTTTGAATAATTAAGGGTATTCAGCCCGTTTAAAACTTCAGCAACTGCATCTTTAGTGTCAACTCCAAAGTCTTGCAGCTGCAAAATATTCATACATATACTTTTTAGAACAAATAGCAGAATTTCTGAAAGATTTTTCTGGTTGGTAGAGATTTTCTTGTATTTTGCAAGAAAAGCCCTTTCTCCCTGTGTAATTATATTTGAAAGACTGGTTCCGGTATCTATTTTAAGCTCAAATTTTAAGTCTTCACAGTTAATTTTCTTTTCATCACAAACTTCTTGATAAAGGGTCTTGGCACTATTTAATGTGTTATAAAGCCTTGACACTATATTCAGAAGAAGCTTATCGCTGTAATCAGTAGTTGATACAAGAGTAGAAAGTCCTTCAATTATTGAATTTTCAATATTTGACGTATCCTGTCCGAATTCATTAAGCTTGATTGCATAAAAAGCCAGCTGCTTTAAAAATATCAGCAGAACTTCCTGCAATGATGATATATTAGGAGCAATTGAACAGGCTCCTCTTGCAGTACATTCATTATATTCAGCATCACCGGACTGGCGGTAGTAGTTGTAAAACATAATACACCTTTTATTTTTTATTATTCTTAACGTAATCAATTATCACATCAGATTCATACATATGTTCATTGTTGTCTGTATCAACCAGAAACGGAACCTGAGCAATACCTCCGATTTTCATAAGCTCATCATAGTAATCTGAATTTGCAACGTCTTTCGGAGTAAAGTCAATATCATTTGACTCAAAAAATGAAAGTACTTTGCGGCAATACGGGCAGGTAGGCGAATAGTATAATTCTAACATATTTTTCTCTCCTTTACCTGCTAATTATAAAATATTATATTTAAATTTTATCCCCCAAATTGATATAATATAAATAAGTAATGCTGATTGCATAAGAAAAATTTTTATATTAAAATTCAGAGTATGAATAAGAAGAATATATTAGTGGTCTTTGGTACAAGACCTGAAGTTATAAAACTTGCGCCGGTTATTTTGGAACTCAGGAAACAGCCTGATAAATATAATGTTATTGTATGCAACACCGAGCAGCAAAAGGAACTTTCTAATCAGACACTTTCATATTTTGGTTTAAAAGCAGATATAAATCTTGATGTTATGAAGCCGGATCAATCTCTGCTTGAGGTTCAGACAAGAATTTTAAATGCGTTGAACGGCGTTTATTCGGGTAATAAAATAGATGCAACAATTGTTCAGGGTGATACTATGACTGTATTATGCGGAGCGTTAGCCAGCTTTTATAATAAAATTCCGGTATTCCATGTTGAAGCCGGATTGCGTTCTTATGATATTTACGAGCCATTCCCGGAAGAGGTTATGCGTCAGATGACATCAAGAGTTGCAGAACTTCATTTTGCACCTACAGATAAAAATAAACAGGCGCTTTTAAAAGAAAATATTGATGAAAATAAAATTCATGTAGTTGGTAATACTGTTATAGATGCTCTGTTCTGCCTATCTGATTTAACAATGAAACAGGCTGCAGACTTCTATTTACAACAGGGCATAAACATTAATGACAAACTTGTTCTTATTACTGCGCACAGGCGTGAAAATCATGGCGAACGGATTGACAGGATTATTGAGGCAATAAAGCATCTTGCTGAAAAATACACAGACCACACATTTATTATACCTGTTCATCCGAACCCGAATGTTAAAACAAAAATTCATGAGCGTCTGGGCGGCTATTCTAATGTAAAACTTTTACAACCACTGGATTATCCTTATCTGGTTTATTTGATGAAAAATGCAAAATTAATCCTTACAGACTCAGGCGGTATCCAGGAAGAAGCTCCTTCGTTTGGCTGTCCTACTCTTGTTATGCGCTATGAAACAGAGCGGCAGGAAGGCATTGATGCCGGAGTATCTGTTCTTGTAGGTGCGGATTACGACAAAATTGTATCATTAAGTGAACAAATTCTTTCAGATACGAGAGAAAATACAAGACTTAAGGCTTCAAATCCATACGGTGACGGAACATCAGCAAAACAAATTACTCAAATAATAAATAATTTCTTTAACGTTTAACTGCCGGTGCACTTCGTTCAAGTTCAGAATGAAAAAAATCCGCCTCATTATTGAAGCGGATGATTAAGGATTATTTAAGGTTAAATATTATCTATTATCTTTTTCTTGATGCCGGAGTCATATTTATAAACGGGATTGAATTACCCATCATGTATTCAGGAAGCTTGCCATCCCATTTTTGTACTGCCTCATATTCAACAAGGGCTTTATTTTGGCTGAGCGCATTAGCTCTAATAGCCATTGATTTAGCCTCAGCTTCTGCTGATATAATTTTTTGTTTTGCTTCTTCCTGGATTTGTACTGTTCTGTTTTTAGCTTTCAGCGCTTCCTGTTCAGCTGTAACCTTACTTTCAATTGCGCGTTCAAAACCTCCTGAATAATTTATATCAGTAATTTGGAACCCGGTTACATTAATATATCTTGGTTCAAGCTGGGTTTGGAGCTTTTTTAATATATCAATAGTAGCAGTTTCTCTGTTAGCAACTAAATCCTGGGCATTCCATCTGCCTATAACATCTTTTATGGTACCTTCTACTACAGGCATTAAAATATTATCAACATAGTTAGTTCCGACTTCCCTATACATTTTGTGGGCATTTTGCGGCTGAAGGTTATAGTTGATTACATAAGAAATTTTAGCCTGCTGAATGTCTTTTGTGTATAAATCAGTTTCTATATAAGTTTTCTGGGTTTTTACATCCATATTTTTAATTTTAGAAATAAAAGGAGTTACGAGATGAACACCTTCTGTATAGCTTTTAGGAGAAACCTGTCCGAGAGTAACTTTTACCCCTCTTTCACCAACTCCAACTATTGCTATAGGGTTACACAGCACGATAAAACATATCACAAGTAATATAACCATTACCGGTGTTGCAAGATTGCTTTTATCAAAATTTGTATTTTTAGCCATACCAGATACTTCTCCTCTCTTATACCAGTCCTAAAATAGAAAGTACTATATAAATTATTACAATTAGTAAAACAAGAATTCCAAAGCCGTTTAGAATTTGTTTTCCATGTTTTTGGTAAAGGTTTACACCAAAAATATAGCTGCATATAATAATTACAATATTAACGATAATTACCAGTGATAATAATAATAGAAGAACTCTGATTGCCACGTTTCATCCCCTGTTTATCTGCCTGATCTTTGCAAATGCCTTATAGTATCAGCTCGCCGAATTGCAACCCTTACACGCGGATCCTTTACCTTATAATCTATACTTGGAATTGTCAGAAGCTCTTTTTTATAATTTTTATACATTGCAATCTCTCTATCGCGCATATTTTTCTGTATAGCTTCTGCAATTTCCTCTTCAGGATCATCTTTAATATTTCTGCTTTTTGCAAATATAAAGCATAGTACTACAAAGGCTACAGCACTCCATGCAATTGCGTTATTAGAAACTTTATCTGATACTACAACCGGAGCTGAGGCAGGAGTGTCAAATATAATATTTGCATTAACAATATTTTTTGCCTGAATGTGTATTTTAACCTCATTATTGCCTATATTTTCGACAATTACGCTGTTTGCATCAGAGGTATTTTTATATATTGTGCTTAGATTATTAGATGAGCTAAGCCCTTTTATATCAAGGGTTAATTTGTCATCCGAAGAAATTATTCTTCTTACTCCTGCAATACTGTCAGAACGCAGAACTATATTATAACCGCTCTCTGTGCCTTCCAGAATTACCGTATTCAAAAGATTATCCGAAGCTAAAGCTCCTGAAATACTTAGTATAAATACTGCAATAAAAATTAATAGCTTTTTCATGATTCCCTAATCCTTCTTACATATCAAGAATACACTTTAGAAAGTAAAAGAGCATCAATCAGAAGTTTATATTTTCTCAATCTAAGGATTTATATTTAAAGCTTATCAGGAGTATAAGACCATAAATCAAAGTTGCTCATTACTGCAAGATCACTTGTTTCGCCATTTTCATCGAAGCTTTCTTTTACAACACAGTGAGCCTTTGCACCGTTTTCATTAGGAAGTTTTGATTCACAGAAAACAGCACATTTTATGTCTTCACCATCTGTGTTTTTGTAGCATGCAATCTCATTTCCATCATCAGCAAGAGTATATTCAGAAGTTACTCCATTTGAATTAACACTAAGATTAACTTTACTTCCGTTATCAGAGAACGTGTATGTATATTTTTGTTCATTTCCGCTATTAGAGTATTTGGTTACATTATAGACATATTTCCCATCCTTGGAGGCATCACCGTCAAGAATCATATGTGTAACATGCTTTGATGCTCCGTCACCGAGCCATGACATGCTCACAGGAA
This sequence comes from uncultured Brachyspira sp., assembly GCA_902383995.1. Classification (GTDB taxonomy): domain Bacteria; phylum Cyanobacteriota; class Vampirovibrionia; order Gastranaerophilales; family Gastranaerophilaceae; genus Scatousia. The sequence continues at coordinate 133,870 of CABLZX010000002.1, read as the reverse complement.
GCTCACCTTCTGTCATTCTTGGAATATTTAATTTATTAAGCATATTATTTAAGTTTTTATTCAAATTATCATTTGCAGCAAAGCCATGTTTAATCTCTACACTATCAGTAGGAAGCATTATTCCATCGACTTTGCGTGAAGGAATTATATAAACATAATCTTTATAATGCGCTGGATTTTCGTTTTCCCAATGGCTAAAATCCTCTTCTGTCCACTTATCACAGGATGTATTTATTACAGCAGGTGATGTCATTAGTGCGCTAATTAAAAGTGTTTTGATAGCTCTATTTGCAGCCTTATCTGAAGCTGAAGGCTGAATTACTATTATTTTATCTTTGTTAACATCTTTCTTTCTGCTATTACCTGAAAACGGTAGAACTGAATTATTAAAACCAATACGCTTAACTAACATAAACACATCCTTTCTGCTTATTATAATACCAGTCAAGATATTTTTTTGATATTTTTATTAAGAAATGTAACATAAAAACATCCATGCTGAAATCGAAAGATTTTAAAATTTTTTATATAGATGTAACGAGGACAGAATAGATTAAGGAGAGTTTATGAACATCGAAACTAAATCATCCAGCAATCTTAACAACACAGCAAATGCAAGACCGGTAGAAACAGCAGAAACAGCAGGTTCTTTAGCTTATCAGGCAGAAAAAAGCTGGTTTGCAAAAAATTCATATGATACATTCAGTCCTTCAAATCCTTTTGCACAAACAATAGATTTTTCAAACTATACACCATATACAGACGGAGAAACAGTAGCCACATCTAACTTTATGGCAGGATTTGCATCAGCTGTTGCAACTGTCGGAACTGACTGCTCAGGAGTTTCTGCAGGCGGATGCGGAAGCTTTTCAGGAGCAAGTGCAGGTTCTTCCTGCTCTTCAGGCGGAGGGTTTTCTTCATTTGTATAATAAAAAGATGTGAACATAAGAAATAAAAGAAAATGGATAAACGGCGGTTTTTATATAAACCGCTTTTTTATTGTAAAATTTTTATATGGATAAGAAGTATTATACCTACATTCTGCTTATAGAAGGCGGTTCGCTATATTGCGGCTATACTGATAACGTTGAAAAGCGCTTTAAAGCTCATCAGGAAGGCAAAGGTGCTAAGTACACAAGAGCGCATAAACCGGTTAAAGTTGTTTATACCAAAGAATTTGATACAAAATCAGAAGCCATGAAAGAAGAATATCGGATAAAGCATATGTCGCACAATGAAAAATTAAAGCTTATTGAGCAGCAGGTCATTTAGCCTGCTTGTTTTTTCTGCTGCTTTAACTGCTCTTTTTGCTGTTTTTGTTTTAACTTTTCCTGTTTTCTGACTTCCTTTGCCAGGGCTTTTTGTTTTTTACGCGCTTCTGCTGCCTGCTTTTTAGCTTCTTTTGCAGCTGCCTTCTGTTCCTGAATAGCCTTTAACTCTTCATATTTTTCAACTGTATCATTCTGTGATGTCGAACCTTGAAGCTTATCCTGAAGTTTAAAATCTTTTTGCTGTTTCTTAAATTCATCATCCATTTCTTTTATTTTTTGTTTGTATTCAGCATTCATCTGTTTAACTTCGGCTCTGTCTTCTGCTTTTTTACGTTTAGCTTCAGATTTTTCATATTTTTTGACAGCTTTTTCTTCATTTTGAAGCTGGTCAGGCGGGACAATTCCATCCTGTACAATCTTAAAGCCGTTCATGCTTACCTGAACATCCTTGTTAGTAAAAGAAATAAGTCTTGCCTGCTCACCATGGCTGTCAATACTCCAGCTGCCAAGAAATACAGGGGTATCACCGGTATAGGCGTAAGCATACGCAATAACTCTGTCCGGTTCGTTTATATCAAAGCCAAGAGGGTATAAATCCCAGCGCTTCTCATCAAGGTTTACATTCTTGTATTCTTTCCAGTAATAAGCAACAGCATCACGTAATTCCACAAGATTATAAGAGGTCTTTGTATTAAAGTCATAAACAATGGCATTAGTCTGCCATATACCTTCTCTGTCAGAATAACCGACCTTTTCTTTTACAAGAAGCTTTGTACCGTCAGCAGAAAAATCCACAGGGGTAAGTGTTCTAAATGAATATGCATCCCTTATTGATTTATCTGTAGATAATATAGGGTCAGCCCACCTGTGCATTACATTTGCCTTTAAAATTTTATTAAGATTAGTTTCCCGCTGCTCAAGAGGAATTACAAACAAGTCGCATGCTACAGCTGCACTGCTTGGATAATAATACACAGACGGGTAAACCAGTATCTGAAAATCCGGCGATGCTATTCCTTGTGCGTTTTGCTGGCGCATTGCATAAAATTTTCTCTTTATGGAAAGTTCGGGACTTCCCGGAGGATTGTTATATCTCACAATTTTATAAGTAGGCTGCGGAATATATTTCATATCAGAAGGCGTTTCAAGTTTCGGAATTTCAATTTCAGCCCGGGTTTTATCTTTAGGTGCCGAAAGCATCTCATATTCCTCAACAGTCATAAAGCCTGAAGGGGTCCGGTTCATTTTACGCCGTTCATGCGCCTCTTTAACCTCCTGCTTTTCAACTTTATGAACATATTCAGCTTCACGTTCTCTTGCATCTTTTTTTAATGACGGCATTGTCATATCCGGCATGTCAAAAGCACTTGCACCCAGCATTCCCAAAAGTAGCGCCGCCATTAGAAACTTTAAACGCATCACGTTAGACCAAGCCCTCTTTCATTGCCATTGCGGTTGCTTTTGCTCTTGTTCTTACATAAAGCTTTTGCAAAATACTGTGTACGTGAGTTTTGGTTGTAGAAATCGTAATATATAAACGCTCAGCTATCTGTGGATTAGTAAGACCGTCAACGATAAGCGCCAGAACATCCATTTCCCGTTCAGTAAGTCCGTATAGATTCTTGCCGAGTTTATAATTAATTTCTCCTCGTCTTCCTTCGTTTGGAGTTGAGCGTCTGATATTTGTTAAAACTACTTTTGCTATAGCTGGATCAAGCCAGCCTGTACCTTCGCTTACGGCAAGAACTGCCGATAAAGTCTGCTCAACAGTCGCGCCTTTGGTAATATAACCGTCTGCACCCGCCTGAAATGCGTCAAAAATATCATCCTCTGCCTCACGTGAGGTATACATTAAAACTTTAATTTTAGGATTGACTTCTTTTATTTGTCTTGTAGCTTCAATCCCGTCAATTGTAGGAAGACCAATGTCCATTATAACTAAATCCGGCTGAAGCTCAAGAGCTTTATCGACACCTTCCTGCCCATCAACAGCCATATCAGCAATTTCTATATTAGGGTTCTTGCTTAAAACAACAGAAAGCGCAACCCTTGCCATATCCTGATCTTCTATAATAAGAACCTTAACCATTTACTACCTGTCTTTCCATATTCTTTACTACGTTTGTTAATAAAAAGGTAAATTCACTTCCTTTATTTAACTTGCTGTCAAGCCAGATTTTTCCGCCATGTGCTTCTATAATCTGTCTTGATAAATAAAGTCCCAAGCCTGTGCCGGTTGAACGCTTTCGGCTTGTCCCTTGTGAAAATCTGTTAAACAGATGCGGAATATCTTCCTGCGGAATACCGTTTCCATTATCAGTAACAGAGAAAATAAAGTCGCCTGACTGAACTTTTGCAAGAACCTCGATAATTCCGTTTTTGTTTGTATAATTAACAGCATTTCCGCAAAGATTTATAATAACGCGTTTCAATTCTGACTTATCCGCTGTAATCTCAGTACTGTCTTCACATTCACAAACCAGCTTGAAATCGATATTTTTCTTATCTGCAAGCGGTTTTAATTCATCGTAGCACTGTGTTACAAGATCTTTTACAGGGAAAACAGTTTTGCACAAAGTAAGTTTACCGCTCTCAAACCTGTAAACTTCAAGGAGTGCATTGACAAGACCGAGCAAATCTTCGTTGCTCTGAAGCATAGTTGAAAGCAATACACTCTGTTTTTCTTCAACAGGACCTAGAGAACCGTCAAGGAAAAATTTTAAAGTCTGTATAGCTGCAAGAAGCGGAGTTCTCAAGTCATGAGTAAGTGTTGCAATAAAATCATCACGCAGCCGTTCCGTTTCCTTGTGTTTGCTGACATCACGTATAACACCTACGTACTTTTCATCGGAATCATCATCTGTTGAAATTGCTGCAAAGTTTATTTCTACAGGCAGACGGCCTTCGCCAAGAGAATTTCTAATATAACAATCTTTTACGAGTACATCTTTAGCTTCTTTGTTCAGTCCGAAAATAACACCATCCGGATTGTTTGATGCAGAATTATCATTTTTAGATGTAACAAAAGCAACTTCCTGAAATTTCTTTTTGCAAAGTGCGCTTTCACTTAAGCCTGTCATATTTTCACAGGCAGGATTTGCCTGTTCTATATTTCCTTTTTTATCTATAATAATAATCCCATCCGCACAGTAATTAATAATGCCGGACAGTTTGCTGTTTGCAATCATCAAATCTCTTGTACGCTCTGCAACAAGCTCTTCAAGGCGGTTTGAATAGATTTCAAGCTGAGATTTAGCGTCTTCAAGCTGGGTTATCTTATCTCTCAAATCACTTAGCAAATGGCTTCGTTCAATACCATTTCTGATATTCACAAGCAGATCATCGTTATCCCAAGGTTTTTCAATATATTTGTAAAGCCCGATTTCGTTTATAGCCTTAATTGCATTCTCTTTATCCGCATAGCCTGTCAATAGAATCATACTCACTTCGGGATAAAGCTCTTTTGCCTTAGTTAAAAACTCAAGTCCGTTCATCTGCGGCATTAAAAAGTCGGAAACAATTATATCCGGAGTATTACTTTTTAAGAAGTCTACAGCTTCTTCGGGGTTATTAAAACAATTAACATCACTAAAGCCCTCTACTTTCAGCAAAGTTTTAAAAGCAGAGGTAACAATTTTTTCATCATCTACAATTACAATTTTACCGCTTATCATAACAATATAATAATACGTTATTTTTACAATTCGGACAAATTGTTTACAAATCCGCAATAAATCAGCAAAATAATTTTTTATAAAAATAGCCTAACAGCTATTTCTTAAATTAATATTTTAATTTATAAATAATAATAATGATTTATGGAATGTGAGTTTTTTTTATGTATATACTTAAATGTTTAAAAGAAGGATCTAAAATACAAATTGAAATATGCGGGCTTAAATTAACGTTTCATCTGCCTGAGAAAAAAAATTATTACATCTCGTTAGGAACCAACTGTTTTGTCCGAATGGCATTCACAAAATTTTACTTAAAGCCCGCAAGACTACGCGGAGAATTAACCTGTCCGTTTGATTTATGCGTTACTCCGGTAAAATCTCTTGCTGAGATATTAGAAAATGAATTTTCAGATTATTTTAATGATGTGGAATTTGACAAGGAAACAAACTATTATATTAACCGGAAATATTTAATACATTTTATTCATGATGGACATCTTACAAGAGACGAATTTTTAACGCGGTACAAAAAACGTGTAGAAAACTTTTTAAGTATTACAAAAGATAAAGCTCCCAAAAAGTATATACTCAGTTGTGAACAAAATGATTTTAGCGTAGATGTTCTAAACAGGGTATATAACTCACTTTTAAAACTGAGAAACGGGAAGCCGTTTAAATTTTATGTTATAAATTTTTTGCATGATAATCCTCCTAAACTTGACTTAAGCGGTCTAACACCAGCAATATTGTATAATGAATTTGATATTACTAGTGAATATAAACTAGGGTGGATAAAAAATTTTGATTTAGTCGCAAAAAATTTAAATCCAGATATTCTAAAAAAAATTAAATAATAAAACAGGAACTATTTAATATAGTTCCTGCTTCATTTATTTTATGAATATTTATGTTGTGAGTATTCCCGCTTACCGAGTTCAATATCTATATGATAAAGGATTGATTTGTCCTGACCGAACATTTTCATTTTCTTTATTATATCATCTACACTGGCTTCCTCTTCTACCTGTTCCTGAATGTACCAGTTTATAAAGTGACGGGCAGCCATATCGCATTCTTCTTCACTCATTGAAGCTACACATTCTATACTCTCAGTTACAGAGCGTTCATGGCTGTAGATTTGTTCAAATATTTCCAGAGGTTCTCCAAAATTATACTGTGGAGCTTCGATCTGCTTTAACTCTACGTTACCATCGCGCTCGATTATGTAATCAAATAAAATCATTCCATGGTCTACTTCTTCTCGAGCTTGAACCTTTGTCCAATGAGAAAATCCTTTAAGACCAATTTCATCAAAATGAGCAGACATAGCAAGATATAAATAAGCGGAATAGAATTCTTTATTAATCTGTGCATTCAAAATATCCTCTACTTTTTTATTAATCACTTTCGCCCTCCCATAGTCCGTGTAAATTACAAAATTCTAATGCTTTTTCTTTTCCGAGTTTTTGTTCAAGAAGCATTTTAGCTTCCTGTCCCGGATGTAAATATTGTAATTTCATACGGTTTCTATCTTCGGAAATTGATTCAATAAACATAATATAATGATCATCATTCATTGGATGAAGAACTGATCCAACCTGTATTTCAACCCCGTTTTCACGTTGGATATATACAGGAATGTGTTTTTCCAGCGCTGCATCTTCAATGGTATTCGGCTTCAACAGAGTCATAGGCTGTCCGCAGCAAACAAGTTCCCCTCCGCCGGACAATATGACCTGAATCAAATTACCGCAAATTTCGCAGCGATACATTTCTAATCTTTCAGTCATCACTTTCTCCTTTACACTGAAAGAATATTGCTTCATCAAGTAAAAAACATTCCACAATCAGGCTAATCAGTATATATCGTTAAATTTACATTTTATTTAAAGATATATTTAATAATTCTTCACAAAAACGCAAATTTTACTCTGTTTAAACTTAAAATACTATTATGAAAGTTCAACGCATTTCTTTTGGCAGCAATATTCCAAATAGTACAATATCTAAACCGGAGCTGGTAAAAGTTCCTGTAATGAATGAGTTTGCGTATATTCCAAAAGAAAATCATGAAGAGTTTAACCGGCACAAACTCAGAAAATTTCTTGTTGCCTGTGCAGCTCTTGCAGTCGGAATAACTTTATTCAGAATAAAGGGGCGGAAAAAACTTCCTGAAAGTATTACAGAACTTGGAAATAAACAGCTTGGTTTAAATAAAATAAGTTATAAAAGTACAGCAAAAGAACTTAAATCGAACTTCCTTTACCCTCTTAAAGCACATTTGAAAGGTGATAAATCTATTATAAAAAATAAAAAACTATTTAAAGCCGGGGTTATTATCGCCGATAATGATGTTGCGGCAACCAAAGATGTAATAGATGCCTTTTATGAGCACGCACAAAATTTAGGAATAAGATGTAAGCGTATATCAGAATGTTCTTCACGCAAAAAAATAGCAAAAAAGAAATGGGTTCAAGACACTATTACCCAGGCGCGGGAAAACTTTAAAAAAGACGGTCAGCTAACATTAATTGACATAGGGAATATGGATAATCTTATAAATTTACAGATATTCAAGAAAAATAATTCCAATCTTGAAAATCAGCTAATAGAAATTAGTAAAAATGCGTATTCAGGAGTAGTCTGGACAGCATACACTAACAGAACAAAACAAATTCCTATGTATTACAATGACCTGCCGGTTATTGTCACTAAACTTATGGATTAATAGTGTCAAAACTTTTTCGTAATATGATAAGTTGAATAAAAAAGTGAGCATATAACAATCTTCGGTCTTGTTGTAAAGAAGCATGCATTAGATTATATTATTCCAGAAATTCTACGATACTGAAGAGCAGAAGAATTTAAGGAAGGATTGGCAAAGGCAACAGAAGCATAATGCCGTATTGAGCCCAGGAAACTGCTGCGCCAAGTTAATAGCCTGATAACAATAACACGCAGCAATATGTGTTTATTAATAAAACTTGAAAAAATTCTATTTTAAGGTTAATATTATTACAGCCGTGCTCCACGGGGAATTGCAATCCCTTGACCCGAAGTTTATGCGGGGTGCAGAGCCTGTTGTGAGGGTCTGGCAGATAATGTTAATAAATATACTATTGTTGACGTTTAAGGATATGGCGGCGTAAAACTCCGAACCGTGTCAGGATGGAAACATAGCAGCACTAAGGTGACCTTTACGGGTGTTGTATTTTTAAAAAGAGGTAGTGTATTTAAAGGCTTTATCCGGCAAATTCGATAGACAGTGGCACGGCTTTTTTATTATTTTAATTCGGTTTCTTTTATATATCTGGGACGCGCTTTGACTTCTCTATATACCTGCCCGACATATTCACCTATTATACCAACACAGAATAACTGAATCCCGCCAAATACACATAATAATATAATTGTGGTTACCATACCATTTGGCGCATCATTATGAAAAATTTTCTCATAAACGGCTTCTACTCCGACAACAAAGCCAACCAGAGCCATTAAAAACCCTAAAATAGTTATAAAACGAAGAGGCACAATACTGTAAGAGGTAATACCATTCAATGCAAGCCCCATAAGACTTACAAAGTTAAACTTTGATTCACCTGCCATTCTGGGTTTTACATCAAAGTTAACAAAGGCATTCTTTAGACCGACTTCATTAAAGAAACCTCTTAAAAACAGATATTTTTCTCCGTATTGCGCAAGTACATCAAGCCCTCTTCTGCTTACAAGTCTGTAGTCTGAATGATTCATAGGAATTCTTGCACCAAGGATGTTCATTGTTTTATAAAAAAGCCAGGCTGTAGATTTTTTAAAGAAAGAATCTGTTTTCCGGTCGTTTCTGATACCGGAGACAATATCATAACCTTCCATGTATTTGTCAACAAATTTTTCAATAGCCATTTCATCCTGCTGTAAATCAGCATCAATAGATATTACACAGTCGCATCCTATTGCCCTTACACCTTCAAGACCTGCGATAAGAGCCTTTTGGTTTCCAAAGTTTCTTATAAACTTTTGCCCCTTAACAAGAGGATTTGCTTTATGAAGCTTCACAATAATATCCCAGGTTTTATCGGTTGAACCGTCATCTATAAGGTACAAATAGCTGTCAGGCTTAATTTTATCCTTTGATATTAAATCATTTAAGACCTCAAATAGTCTTTCAACTGTTTTTTTAACGCATAATTCTTCATTATAGCAGGGAATAATAATAGCTAATGTAGGCTTTTCCATAAAATACTCTTTCTTATATTAAAAAATTGCCAGAAAGGCTGCTTTTATAATATAATAATATTTAATGGAGTGCAAGAACAAATTAAGATGGCTAAAAAATTTATATTAAATGCAGATGATTTTGGAATGTCACAGGACCACAACAGGGCAGTTCTGTGCGGGTGTAATGACGGATTTTTAAAAAGTGCAAGCATATGCGCAAACGGGTCTGCGTTTGATAGTGCAGTTAATGAAATTCTTCCGGAGTGCCAAAATTTAGGACTTGGAGTTCATTTGAACATAATTGAGGGGAAATCTCTTACAAACTGTTTTTCTATTACTGACAATGCCGGTAATTTTAACTGCGGGTATTTGGGACTTATTTCAAAATCAAAAAATAAGGAGTTTTTAAAAGAGATTGAACGGGAATTTCGTGCACAGATTGAAAAAATTATGAGCTGCGCTTCTGTAGATCATATAGATTCACATGTCCATACCCATGCAATCCCGCCTTTATTCAGGCTTACCTGTAAACTTGCAAAAGAATACGGTATTCCGTTTGTTAGGACGCAGCATGAAGAATTTTATACAGTACCTGGTTTTAGAAAGCACTTTAATCTAAAATATCCGCCAAACATCTTAAAAATTATTCTTTTAAATTTTTATACTGTACAAAATATTAAAACTGTTAAAGAATACGGCTTAAAAACAAATGATTATCTTATCGGAGTCGGTTATACAGGGATGATGGATGCACAAACTATTGAATATGGATTAAAGGCATTGGAAGGTGCTGATTTGATTGCAGAGGCGCTGATACATCCTTGCAAATATTTAACTAAAAAAACAGACAGCCACACTGAGGAATTTGCTATAACTCAGGATAAAATGCTTCAGGATACAATTTACAGACTTGGATTTGAAATAACAAATTATAAGAATATTAAATAATGAAAGAAAAGGTAGCTGCATTTTTTATAATACTTATATTCCTTGCTTTTGCATGGTTTCAAATAAGTATATCAGGGAAAACTCCTGTTATAGGAGTAATTACTCCGGAAATAATTCAGGTTGACATTAATAATAACCATAAAGTTGATGATAATGAAACAATATGTGCAGCAGGAGTAAAGACTTTTTCTGCTAATCTGCAAAAATTAAGGCAAGAAGACGCTAAAAATGCAGGTTTAACGTTTGAACAGGCAGCAGCCATAGGCTATTTGTCAGATGAATTTGTATCAAAACTTCTGCTTGGGAATAATGTAAAACTAAAATTTCTTGATGAAAAACACGCTGATTGCAGAGCTGCTAAGATTTATATTAACGATAAAAATTATTCCGAAATTCTGTACGAAAACGGCTTTGACCTTAAATCTCCCGAATTTCAGGCAATAAAAGAACGTGCGGCAAAACTTAATCTTGTGATTTATAATCATAAAAGCAAAAAATTCCATACTCTGGATTGCAAATACGGGCAGGCTGCACACGATGCTGTTATTTTGCTGAAAAAAGAAATTCCTTCAGGAGCAAAACCTTGCAAATACTGCCATGTAAAAAAGCTTCCGGCTCCAAAATCACAAAAATCGCATAAATATATTACGGAAAAAGTAACGAAAGCTCCAGCTACAATAACAGACGGCAGCACTAAGCTTATCCTTACTGATTTTACAACTATTCTAAAACCCGACAGAAATTGTTCGCATAGTGTTTGCAAAGAATTTGTCCATCTCGTAAATTCATCATTATCCAGCATTGATATAGCGCTATACGGCTGGGCTGATATACCTCAGATTGCAATGGCACTTAAAAATGCAGAACAAAGAGGTGTAACGGTAAGAATTGTATATGATACTAAAACAAATTCAGAAAACTATTACCCTGAAACAGATGAATTTGTAAAAAAATTTAAAAATGTAAGAGCCGACAGGATTGAAGGAAATTCAACACAGACAAACATGTTAATGCATAACAAATTTGCAATTTTTGACAATCAAAAAGTTTATACAGGCTCAATGAATTTTTCAACAACAGGTTTTTCAGGATTTAACCAGAACAATGTTTTGATTATAAATTCATCGAAGATTGCAGAGCTTTACACAAAAGAATTTGAACAGATGTACAGCGGAAAATTTCATTCACTTAAGTCTAAAACGGAAAACAATAAACAGCTTGATATAAACGGAACAAAATACTCGGTGTTTTTCTCCCCGCAGGATAAGCAGATAAGCCGCAATATTGTCCCGCTTATAAAAAATGCAAAAGAATATATTTATATACCTGCATTTCTTATTACGCATAAGACTTTGTCAAGTGCGCTTATTGAAGCATACGAACGGGGAATAGATGTTCGTCTGATAGTCGATGCAACAAATACAGGAACAAGAAATTCAACATTTAAACTTCTGCGGACAAAAGGAGTTCCTGTTAAAGTTGAAAATTATGCAGGGAAAATGCACACTAAAGCAATGATTATTGATAATAAATACATTGTAACAGGTTCAGCGAACTTTTCAAACAGCGGAGAAAATAAAAATGACGAAAACATGCTTATAATTGAAAACCCGAAACTTGCAGATTTTTATCGTAAATTTTTCTTATATATATGGCAAAAAATTCCTGAAAAATATTTGAAGTACACAGTAAGAGCCGAAAGCAAATACTCAATAGGCTCCTGTTATGACGGTATTGATAATAACTTTGACGGCAAAATAGATGCTGCCGATGCAGGATGCAGATAGCTACTTTAAGCTTTCAAGCAAATCAAGCAGATGTTTGGCAGTACTGTCATACTGGCGTACGTATTCTCCGCTTCCATCCGCTTTCTTAACACTTTGAATAGGAAAATATTTATTTGTATTATTAATAAAAGCAGTAAATACGTTTTTATCAGTTGTTAATCCGACTTTTTCAGCACCTTTAAAACATTTTTCATCAATCGTTTTTAGAGCTTTTAAAAATTGCTTCTGCTGGTTAGGTTTCATTAAATCGTAATACTCCGGCAAAAGTGTAAAGTCGCTTATGACTGCCACCATATCCATATATGAATTTTGATGTTCTTGTTTGCATTTTCCAAAATAATCTATAATATTGAGCTTATTGTTTTTAAAGTCGACAAGAAGATTATTAGGATTTATACAATCTGTTTTAAAACCAATCATCTCTCTTTCGCCGTCAAATTTAGGCGTAGTATCAAGAATTTTATGCTGTGAAGCTAAATCATCAAAAACACTCTGCTCCATCTGGGAGATTTTGATAATCTTTGCATAATATTCTTTGGCTTGTTTTGACGTAATTTGATGAGGCGCTTTAATTGCAGGATCATAAATCATTTTTGACCAATCTGCCACAGAATTTGCTTCTCCCGAAACTTTCTTTAAAATAATCAATTTATAATTATCAGGATGAATCCATACAGGTTGTCCGAGGTTAACATTTTCAGGGAAAATTCCCAATGGAATTTTATTCGGCTCTGTATTCTTTTCCGGGTTAAGTACTTTCAGAACATACCCTTTAAGGAAAGGCATATCATATACTACAGAATTGGCTCCTGAACCGATTTCAGATTTTTTATCCGGTTCTGATAAAAATTTCTTAAATTTATTAAAATTATTGTTTACAGAAAGTTTTTGCTTTATAAACTCTGGAAGTGAATTCGCAAGCGGTTCATCAGGCAGCGGTGCTGCAATATCGGCAGACTTTTTAGAAACAGGCAGAGTGTTCGGGGTTCTTTTATGTTTCCATATATATATTCCTGTTCCCAGAAGAGTAAGAGCTCCTGCTGCATACAAAGAAGCTTTTACAAGTTTTTCTTTTTTTAATTCACTTTCATTTTTCTGAGGCACCGGTTTATTATCAGACGAAAACACAGGCATTCTTCGATATGACAAGCCATACGCTGAACAGGCAGATATTCTCATATTTTATTACTCCTAATTCATCATGCAAAAAACTACAAATTAATTATCCTGCAAAAAAAAATTAATACAAGAGGGTGCTATGGATTGGGAATAATTTTTGCTTCAACTTCCTTATGTGCATTCAGAGAACTGTTTAAGCTTCTTGCAAGTTCAGCTGCGGTATTTGCGGTATAGAATTTCCCGCTTGTTACAAGCGAGGTGCATTCCAGCTGCGCTAAATCGTCTTCATTATCAATATTAAACGCAATTACATCAATCACAACATCTTTACGGATTTTAATAAGCTCCATAACAAATTTACAAGGGCTTTCATCGCAGTTTTCTCCGCCATCTGTTAGAAGAATTATATGCTTTTTGCCGGGAAATCCCATAAAGTCATACTTAATAGCCTGTTTTAGTGAATAAGTTATAGGTGTCATTCCTCGCGGATGAGTTTTCATTAAAGCACCTTCTATATTAAAATTATTCGCAGGACCTATTGGAACAAGCAGCGTAGATGCTCTGCATGCCTCGAAAGGTGTAAATCCCATTCGATGTCCATAAACTCTAAGACCGATTGAACTGTTTTTGCTTATTGTAGGTAAAATTTTCCTCATAGTATCCAGCATTAAATCTACCTTGCTCTCACCATCTAAGTATTCAGTCATACTGTTTGAAAAATCAAGAATAAAAAGAGTTCTTTCCGGTGTATCCGCACTGTATTTATAGGTCTGCGGGGTATAAACACCGTATTCTCCCGCAAATGCAGGCATTATAAGCAAACATAAAAATAAGATTAAGCACCTCATACTTAATCTTATTTACTAAAATATGATTTTTTTCATTAGCCGGAAAGACTAGTCGCTTTCCTCAATTACTGTTGTAATCAAATCACCATAATTGTTTACATGACCGTCTGTTTCAATAATAAGATAATTATAATCTTCTCTGCCCGCAATAGATTTTTGCGCGCATGCTCTAGCTTCATCAAGGTCAGTAAACTCTCCCATCAAAGCTCTTGAAAATTCAGAATGGTTTCTTTCTCTGTAAACGTGATACATATAATTCTCCTTTCTCTTATTTTTTGATTTTATTTTACTACGAGAAAATAAAATTTTACAAATTTTCTTCGTGATATAATTATTACAAAGGGATATGAAATATGAATAGTAAAGAAATTATTAAACAAGCAGAGAAAGATTTACGTGAACAATTTGAGATTATAGATGAAATAAGAGATTTTAATCAGGAAAAAGTTCTTAACGCATTTATTGATAACAAAGTTGCGCCTGAGCATTTTTATACAGTTTCAGGATACGGTCACGATGATATGGGGCGTGAGGTTCTGGACAAAGTTTTTGCAGAGGTATTTAAGGCAGAAAAAGCCATTGCCAGAATACATTTTGCATCAGGAACACATACACTCGCCTGTGTCCTTTTCGGAAACTTAAGACCCGGGAACAAACTTATTTCGGTTGCAGGAGCGCCCTATGATACAATGCAGGAGGTTATCGGAACACTCGGTGAAGATGAGATAAGAGAAGATTCTCTAATTGCACATGGCGTTTTGTATGATGAAGTACCGCTAAAAAATGATGATGTTGATTTGGAAGAAATAGAAAAGGCAATTGATGAAACTGTTACGATGGTTCTTATTCAGCGCTCAAAAGGCTATTCAACACGCAAATCACTTACTTTAGAGACAATCGGTGAAATATGCCGTATTGTAAAAAAGAAAAATCCTGATTGTATCTGCTTTGTAGATAACTGCTACGGGGAATTTGTTGAGGACAAAGAACCTCTTGAGGTTGGAGCTGATATTATTGCAGGCTCATTAATCAAAAATCCGGGAGGCGGCATTGTGGAAGCAGGAGGATATATTGCAGGGAAAGCCCGGCTTGTTGAAAGAGCTGCAAACAGACTTACCGCACCAGGTATAGGAAGTGAAGGCGGAGCGATGTTTAATCAGCACAGACTGATGTTCCAGGGACTTTTTATGGCGCCTTCGGTTGTATCGGAAGCCGTTAAAGGTGCTGTGCTGGCAGCTAAAATTTTTGATGAGATAGGTTACAATTCAACTCCAAAATATAACGAAAAACGAACTGATATAATTCAAAATATTACATTCGGCTCTCCTGAACCTTTGGAACAATTCTGCCGGACAATTCAATCCTTATCGCCGGTAAACGGGTATGTAACCCCAATTCCGGAATATATTCCGGGATATGAGGATCAGGTAATTATGGCAGGCGGTACTTTTATAGAGGGTTCAACCATTGAACTTTCAGCTGATGGTCCGATGAGAGCGCCTTATGTTGCATATATGCAGGGCGGTTTAAATTATGCACATGTGAAAATAGCTTTAACTAAAATTCTGGATAAAGTTCGCAAATAATATTAAAGTGTGTACAGAAGGTATTTTAAATATGCACTCCCGCCTGCTATTAAAGCATCTAAACTTTCAGCAGATATATAATCCTTATTGGCAGATTTAGAGGAATTTATCAGCGCAGCAAAGTGCTTTTCGGCATCTTTTGCCTGTTTTGAACCCTCTTTTATACCCCCCAGGCTTTTAATAAGTTTATTTTGCAAGTTTAGCCAATCCTGACGTACAAGAGGAATTTCAGCATCATAAAGATGCTGTTCAAACTCTTTATAATATCCTTGTCCCTTACCCAGTGCCTGTTTTCCTTTCAAATACATCACAAGTAAACTTCTGCTTATTTGTTTATTCTTGTGCTGGGCTAATAAATCATCTATAGAATTTGTTTTGATTGTTTCTAAGAAATTACTAAGATTAACCCTTTCTGTCCTGTCTGCCAGCGTTTCAACAATCCTATTGCCAAACCCTTCTGACCTCAAAGCATCATAACAGTGTGCCGCATGGCGGAATTCTCGTGATAAGATACCAAAAAGTTTGGGTTTAGAAGTATTTAAGCTCTCCCTATCCAACACTATAGAATTTAGAGAAAGATTGTAAACAACCTTTTTAGAGCCGGCATTATTTATAGATATTGCCGGAGAAATATCATCTGTAAATCCGGCGTCTTTTCTTAGAATATTACAAGCCCGCGTTACAAAAGCCATAGGATCTTTTACTTTATCCAGTTCTCTAATTACAGTCCGGCTTATTCCTCCGCAAAAATTAAGATGCACGCTGTTCGCATCTCTTCTTGAAGTATTAGCTGCCGGATAGTTTTCGTAAGAAGTCAAAAGCACTACAGGATTTCTTATATTTAAACTTTTATTATTAATATTTGCCTGATTTTGGTAAGAAATTTTCATAAAATATTATTCCTGAAAAGGAAAAACGCTTGAATAAGATTTTTTGCATTATATTGCCATAATTATTAAGTTTTGTTAATCGGCAATAGCACCATATGACTAATTCTTAAGGATTAGTTATAAAAATTAATATAATTACAATTGACTAGAGATTTTTTGTGGTATGCTGTTATTACCCCAGCAAGGGTGATGAAATTTCGTATTTAGTATAAGAGGAAAGGGTTAAATATGTCATTACCAAATGTAGCATACTTTTCAATGGAAATTGCACTGGATCAGTCTTTAAAAACTTATTCAGGCGGTTTAGGATTTCTTGCAGGTTCTCATATGTTATCTGCAGGATATTTGCAAATGCCTATGGTCGGCGTAACTATGTTATGGTCATACGGCTACTATGACCAAAGAATTGCACATGATGGTCAGGTTGAAGTTGCTTACATAAGAAAGTATTATGATTTCTTAAAAGATTTAAACGTTTCTACAGAAGTTGACATTTTTGGCGAAAAAGTTAAAGTAAAAGCTTTCTATGTAGAACCGGAATTATTTGGTGCCTGCCCTGTATATTTATTGACTACAGATATTGAAGGCAACAGTGAGTGGGCAAGAAGCATTTCCCACAAACTTTATGATGGAAATGAAAAAATAAGAATTGCCCAGGAAACAGTGTTAGGTATTGCAGGTGTAAGAATCCTTCAGGCTGTAGGCTACAAATTTGATGTAGTTCACATGAACGAAGGTCACGCACTTCCTGCTGCATTTGAGTTATTAAGACAATACAACGGTAATCTTGATGAGGTTAAGAAAAGAACTGTATTTACAACTCATACTCCGGTTGCTGCAGGTAATGAAGTTCACTGGGTTGACACACTTCTTGAAGGCGGCTTCTTCGCAGGGGCTTCAAGAGAAACTGCTGTTAATTTAGGCGGAGAAAATTTCTCGCTTACAGTTGCAGCCTTGAGAATGTCAAGAATTGCAAACGCAGTATCACAGCTCCATGGTCTTGTTGCTAACAAGATGTGGGAATGGGTTGACGGAAGATGCCCTATCAGAGCTATCACTAATGCTGTTAACCTTCACTACTGGCAGGATGAACGTATTAAAAATGCTCAAACACCAGAGCAATTACTTGCCGTTAAACGCGAAATGAAGGTTGAACTCTTCAAACATGTTGCAAACGTTGCAGGTAAGAGATTTGATCCTGATGTATTAACTATCACCTGGGCAAGAAGATTTGCCGATTACAAACGTGCTTGGCTGATACTTATGGATAAAGACAGAATTAACAAACTGTTAGATGAAAACAAAATTCAAATTATATTTGCAGGCAAATTCCATCCGGATGATGTTATGGGTAAAGAAATGTTTAACAAATTGTTAAACCGTTCACATTCATTGAAAAATGTTGTTGTACTTCCGGGTTATGAACTTCAATTGTCAGGTCTGTTGAAACGCGGTTCTGATATTTGGTTAAACACTCCGTTAAGACCATTTGAAGCTTCTGGTACTTCCGGTATGTCTGCTAACGCTAACGGTGCATTACACTTATCAATCTATGACGGATGGACTGTAGAAGGTACATTCGATGGAATCAACGGATACACTGTTGAATATCCTGGTCTTGATGATGAAATGCCTTGGGAAGAACGTCACTGGAAAGATCATGAGTGTGTTATGAATATTATCGAAAACAGAATTATTCCTACATACTATGAAAACAAAACAGAATGGGCTAGATTAATGAGACAGGCTATCAGAACATCTGAAGCTTACTTCAATTCAGACAGAATGGTTGTTGAGTACTATAACAGATTGTATAAACCAATCGCTCACGATGATTCTTCAACCGGAACTGATAAGAAAGAAATGAAGATTTCTGAAACACCTACATTCGATGCTTGGACATTCTCAAACATCAAATAATAGACAAAATATTTAAATATTATACAAAAGAGGCTGATTGTTAAATCAGTCTTTTTTGTTGCCTCGCAAGGGTTTCGAAGATAATAACAACCTCCATTTAGATGATATTTATTAAGAATTGTTACAAATATGCAAGCAAAAATTAAAGTTTTCAATTCAACATGCCGATACATATACCACAAGGAAATTAAAACGAAAGGGAATATGCTATGGGAATGGCAGCATCACAGGCAAGGTTCTTAGGCCTTACCGCAAGGAAAACAAATGTAGAATATGAAGGCCAGCAGATTAACCAGCAGAGAACAACATTATCTAACCAATCTGCTAACTACTATAACCAGTTGTTAGGTATGGAAGTTCCTGTTCCTCCTTCAGTTGAAGATTATACAAAAACAGTTTACTCATTTACCGATGGTGCACTGGAAAACGTTGTAACATCTTTGATTGCACAGGGCGAAGGCAAATACCTTGTAAGCTATACAAGAAGCTACACTGATGATACAGCTGTCGTTTCAGCTACCTCTTCAATTATCACAAGAAGCGGAGAAGAAGGCAACTATAAATATAGCGTAGGTGCTAAAGAATTAAGAGCCCTCGGTCAAGGTCTTACAGGCGATGCTGATAGCGGTTATGGACTTAGCGAAGATTTCAAAGAATTTGCTAAAACAGATGACTATCTCTCAACATTAAATGATGACCAGTTAATTAAATTATTACTTGAAGAACAAGCCTATAAAGAAAAACTTGATGAAAAATATAATGGCGGTACTGAAAGTGCAGATACAGCTTGGCAGGTATACTACAAACACGACACAACTGCCGGAACATACACACCTGTATTCTACAAAACCAGCGATTTAACAAAAGACACTACAATATACAGCGACAAAACAGGTGCCTCTCAGTCATTCATTCAAGCTTATTCAACAGGCTCTGAAGTTGTAACAGATGAAATTAAAGGTACAGAAGCAAAATTAGAACAGGATACATCAGGCAGATATATAAACATCACATTGTATGATGAAGAAGGAAATGCCACTACATACGCATTAACTACTCAGACTACAACTGACCAGGATGCTTATAATGATGCTATGAACCAGTACGAATACGACAAAACAAGTTACGACAAAGCAATCGAAGATATTAACAACAAAATAGAAATTATCCAGATTGAAGACAAAAACTTAGAATTAAGATTAAAACAATTAGATACAGAACAGGATGCTATTTCAACAGAAATGGATGCAGTTCAGAAAGTTATCGAAAAGAACACAGAATCAACATTCAAAACATTCGGCTAATCGGAAATTGGCGGAAAATGCAACCCCCGCCAATTATCCGAGAACGAATTCTTTAAAAAGTTCACCGAATGTATATGTAAGACTTTTTGTGAATTTCTTAAAAAATTCGTTTAGCGATAACAAAGTTTCCCTAACAAAAATTTTCCCAAAATTTCCCTATAAATTTCCCGACGACTTCCTCAAAAAGTCGTTTTTTTTTGCGAAAATATTAACAAAGACGTAACATTTTTGACATGTCCAATATATTGTTGTCTAATAAATATAAGACTATAATCGGGTAGGATAATGTATATAAAACAACTTGAGATTGATAATTTTAAATCATTTGCCAACAAATCAGAAATCCCTTTTTTAAAAGGGTTTACAACCGTATCAGGACCAAACGGCTCCGGTAAAAGTAATATCATTGACAGTGTTTTATTTGCTCTGGGGCTTGCAAACGCCAGTGAACTGCGTGCGGAAAACCTTTCTCACTTTATCTCTACATATACAAAACGCAACGAGGCCTTTGTTAAAGTAACATTCGGCGACATGGAAGGCGGTCAGGATTTAAGTATTGCAAGAAAAATAAGAAAATCTACCCAGGGTTACGCAAGTACATATTACCTCAACGATTCAGTAACTACATTATCAAATATCCACGCAGTTCTTGAAAAATACAATGTTACCCCGAACAGCTATAACGTCATGATGCAGGGAGATGTTCAAGGCATAACTAACTGTACACCGCGCAATAGACGTAAAATTATTGATGAAATTGCAGGTATTGCAGATTTTGACAGAAGAATAGAACAGGCTACAAATGAACTCACAGACGTTGAACAAAGAGTTGAGCGCTCCTCGGTTATTCTCACAGAAATTGATGCTATGCTTGAACAGCTCAAAGAAGAACGTGAGGTTGCTATAAAATATCAAAAACTTCGCGAAGAAAAAAACGGACTTGAAAGTCAAATCACAAAAGTCCGCTTCTTTGATATTAAACGGAATCTTGAAAAAGCTCATGAAAATATTCTTGAATTTACCAAAAAGAAAAAAGAAGAAGAGCTAAAAAACAAAGACTTAGACGAAAGATTAAACCTCATTAAATCAAAATATCAGGAAATATCTAATCTGGTTAAAGAAAAAGGTGAAGCTAAACAGCTTGAACTAAAAAAACAGGAAGAAGAACTGAAAGGGTCTATTGACAGGAAGCAGAATGCACTGAATTTTGCAGACAAACAAATTCTTGACGGCTTAAAAACTATTGAAAATGCAAAAAACGGCATTGAAAACTTTAAAAAGAAAATCGAAGACATCAGGCTTAATATAAAGCTTAAAGAAGAAAATATTAAGCGTATAGATGAAAATATTGATACAAAAAAAGCTGAATTGAAAAAGATTTTAGAAGATATGACCGGTTTGAACAGCACCGCAGAACAGCATATCGAAAACAGAAACCGTTTACGAAAAGAACTTGAAGAGCTTCAAGATAAAGCTACAAGCCTGTTGCAGCAAAAGCTTCCTCTTGAAAGCGAGTTAAAAAACCTTCAAAATTCTTTATCGGAAGCGAAAACAAAACTGGCTGAACTTGAAGAATTAAAAGCTAATTTTGCATCAAATTTCGACCTTAAAAAACAGCTTGTTGAGCAGCTGGGCAAAGAAATAGAAGACTTTAAATCTATCCAGCAGAATACAATGAATGAGCTGGATAAAACTAATAATGAAATTAATGATACAAATTACAATATCAGAATGGCTTATGGCAAACTTTCAAGAATGGAAGGTTTAAAACAGGCAGCACAGGCAAGTATGGGAAATGCCATTGATACGGTAATGAATGCAAAATTACGCGGTGTGCATGCACCTCTGGTTAAATTAGGAACGGTTGATAAAGAATATTCAACTGCAATGGAAGTTGCGTTTGGCGGAAGAATGGCGCACATTGTTGTTGACGATGAACATGTTGCATCAGTTGCAATCGAACTTTTGAAGTCATCCGGAGGCGGCAGAACAACATTTATTCCTCTAAACAAAGTTCAGAAAGCCCCGACACGTCTTTCTCTGCCAAAAGATAAAGGTGTAATTGATTTTGCAATAAATCTTGTAGACTTTGATGACGAATACATAAATGCCTTCTACTATGCAGTCGGCGACACTATTGTGGTAGAAGATATGGAATGCGCTAAAAAGTTAATCGGCAGATACAGAATGGTTACCCTTGCCGGAGAACTTTTTGAAAAATCAGGTGCAATAACAGGCGGCTCTATGAGAAGAAGCGGTTTAAGCTTCAGCCAGAATGACGATGCAGAACTTGAAGCTTTTAAAGGCAAAGTCAAAGAAATGGAAAAACATCTTGGCGAACTTGAAGCTAAGAAGAATTCTCTGGAAAATAAACTTCAGACAATCCGCCAGAATTACTCTGATTCGGTCAGTGAATTTTCAAAAGCAAAAGTCGAGCTTGATAATATGAATCGCAATTATGAAAACAGCGAAAATATTCTTAAGGAAAAAGAAGAGTTTATTAAAAACTCCGAACCGAGAATTGCTGAGTTAAATAAAAAGCTGGATAAACTTGAAGAAGATGATATTGGTATTAATGATAAAATGCTTGACATTAAAGATAAAATCGCCGAGATTGAAAAGCTTATCAATGATAAAGATCTGAAAGATTTGAAAGAAAAAACCGAAGGCGTTGAAAATGAGATTAAACGCTTACAGGCTAATTTAATGTCGGCAAACAATGATAAAAATGAACTTGAGCGTGAAATTGTATTTAATGAAAGCTTAATTAAAACCAGAGAAGAAGAAATTGTTGAACGCGAACACACCAATAAAAAGCTGGAACAGGATAAAATTCAGTTTAAAACCGAAATTGAAGAGTTAAACAAGAAAACTGAAGTTCTGAAAGATGAAATTGCACAAATAGAAGAAAAACTTGGAGAATTGCTTAAACAGCGTGATGAGATTAACGCCGAGTTAATTGAAATGGAAAAGCAAAAACACATCAGAACATCTGATATTGAAAGAATTGCCGAGCAGATTGAATCATTCAAAGCACGCAGGCGCGAGTTAGAGCCGCAGCTTGAAACAGCAAAAAAAGAACTTGAAGAAACCGGTGTTGAAGTGAATAAGCTTGAGCCTGTTGAAATTTCAATAGAAGAAATAACTTCAAAAATTCAGCGTCTTGATAAAAAAATGGCAGAATTAGGCGATGTAAATATGCGCGCCCTCACAACTTATGATGAAAAACTTGCACGGCAGACAGAGATTAAAGAGCAGATTGAAGTGCTCTCAAAAGAGCGCAAAGAAATCTTAGACAGAATGCATGGCTATGAGCAGTTGAAAAAAGAAACCTTTATGAAAACCTTTAACCATATAAACGAAAACTTTAAAGAAGTATTCCACCAGCTTTCAGAAGGTGAAGGGGAACTTAAGCTGGAATTTCCGGAAGATCCGCTTAATGGAGGGCTTACAATAGAGGCTCAGCCGCGTGATAAAAAACTTCAGCGTCTTGAAAGTATGTCCGGCGGAGAAAAAGCACTTACTGCTCTGGCTTTTGTATTTGCGATACAGAGATATATGCCGTCCCCGTTCTATGCGTTTGACGAAGTTGATGCGAGCCTCGATACTATGAATGTTGAACGTATCGCCCATATGGTGCAGAATCAGTCAAAAGATACGCAATTTATAGTAGTAAGCCACAGAAAACCTATGATAGAATCAGCTAATAGGACAATCGGTGTAACACAAAAAGAAAAAGGTATCACAAGGGTAACAGGAGTTAAATTAAGAGACTAATGATAAACAGTACTGAGACTTTAGCATTAAATTACGATATACCTGAGATTGAAAAACATACCGAAAATGAAGGTATAGGTTTCCTTGTGAATATGGCAAAAGCCGGAAAAATTGATCCTTGGAACATAAATATTATTGATGTTACAGACAAGTATCTGGCACACCTGTGCGAGATGAAGTCGCAGAATTTGAGATTAACAGGCAGAACGTTTTTATTTGCATCTGTTCTGTTAAACATGAAATCAAAAGTTCTCGACGGAGTTGATATTCTTCAATTCCAGCCGGAGGAAGATAATCATCTTGAATTTGATGATGACGGTTTTCTTGTTGAATACCCGGAAGAGGATTATATTCCAACAGCAAATGTACAAACAATTGATGATGTTTTACAACGTCGTACAAGTGTGCGTTTGAACAGAAACAGAGTTGTAACCCTGCGCGACTTGATCAGGCAGTTGGAATTTTATGAAAAACTGGAAAAGAAACAGTCTTTAAAACAGGCTCACGAGCGTGCAAAAAATCGTGTCCGCTCTTATGCAAGGTTTACACCTGATGATATTATAAATCTTGCCCATGAAGAATATATTGAAGACTGTGTGTTAAGATTAAAAGAAAATTTATCGCAAATATTTGAACGCGAAGATAAAATTGAATTGAATGAGTTAACTCTTCTCGGTATGGATAAGGTAAGCGCATATATTGCTTTACTGTTTCTATCAGCCGAAAGTGATTATGATTTGGTTCAGGAAGAATTTTATTCGGATTTGTATGTAGTCAGAGGTGAACATGGAACAGTTGAAAGCCAGGATTGAGGCTGTTTTATTCACAACGGCGCAGGCTCTTTCCATAAAAGATATAGCAGAAATTTTAAATGAGGAAGATATAGAAAAAGTTGAAGAAGCAATGCTTGAACTCATAATGGATTATGCTTCACGTGAAGGTGCCTTGGAAATAGATGATGAAAACGGATATATTTTGCAGGTAAAAGAAGAGCATATGGACATTGTAGAAAAGCTTTGCCCTGTAGAATTAAAACCCGCCGTATTGCGTACACTTTCGGTTATTGCATTAAAAGAACCGATAAGGCAGACTGATTTAAAAGAACTGAGAGGTTCAACTGCTTATGAGCATGTTCAGGAACTGCTTGATAAAGGTTTAATCAGCCGCACCAAAGACAAAAACGGCAGAAGTTACAACCTGAAAACAACACCTAAATTTTCAGAATATTTTAAACTTAAAGGTGATACCCGTTCATTAGCTAAACTTCTTGAAGTTGACAAAGGGATAAAGGATAATGTCTAGAAAAATTTTCTATACAACAGCAATTGTCATAGTAATTGCCACAGCTATAATAGTTAGAGCATTACCCGGACATTTTTATAAAACGGGTGAGAACTATTATAAACAGAGCAACTATATAGAAGCTTATAAAAACTTTGCCAACGCCAAAAGGCTTGCTCCAACAAATAAAGATTACAGATATTATTATGTGCTCTCTCTTGCACATTTAAAACCAACAATCAAGGTGCAGAAAGAAATGTTTGCAATTGCTCATGACGGATATCAAGACAGCGCATCAAGACTTGCAGAAACTCAGGTTGACACATGGCAGATGAAAATTTTTTCAACTTACGGAACTAATTATATAGAACAAGTTCCTTTGGACACAAATATACTCAGATGGAATTTAAAAACACAGCCTCTTAAAGTAAGCATTGATTTTCCTGCAGGCGATACTCTTCCTGCGTACTACCGCTCAGAAATTACAAAAGCATTTTATCAGTGGCAAAGTTCAACAGGTTTTATAAAATTTAATTTTATTAATAATCCTTCAGATGCTGATATTGTGGTAAAATTCCTTGCATTACCAAAAAGCAACTGTACAGAACACGGATGTAAATATGTTGTAGCATACACAGATCCTACAATAAGAAGAAATATTTTAAAAAAGATGACGATAACTCTATATGACAAAGATGCTTACGGGAATTATTTCTCTGATAAAGAACTTTACAATACAATACTGCACGAAATCGGTCATTCTCTCGGGATTATGGGACACAGCTACAGTACAGATGACCTGATGTATATGTCATCCAGAGAAACCCAGGATAAAATTTTTACAAGGTTCAGGAGCAGTTTTCAATACATTTCAGCAAAAGATTTGAACACTATAAGACTTTTGTACAACCTTGAGCCTGATATAACAAATACGTCATTAAGTGAAATTAACAGCGAAGGGCTTATATATCCTCCGATTGTTCTTGGAAGCAGCGAAGAAATAGGCAGCCAAAAGCTTAAAGAGGCAGAGAATTATATAAAAAATGCACCTGATCTTCCGGGAGGCTATATAGATATGGCAGTTGCATACGCTCAGTTAGGAAAACTCAGAAAAGCCACCGAAAACTTAGGTACAGCACTTCAGCTTGCAAAAACAGAACAGGATAAATATGTAATTTATTACAATTATGCAGTTGTTTATCTTAACAATAACAAGCCGGAAAGTGCACTAAAATATGCACAGACCGCACAGCAAATTGATAATAATGATGAAATTCTGGATTTAATAAGTAATATTCAGCACGCTATTTCTACAAAGAAAAAACCTTTTAAAGATAATTTTTTAACTGAATAGCAAAAAATATTTTTCTGTACCTTTTTATTATGAAAAAGGAGTTTATTATGCAAGTTTCACCGGTAAATTTTACAGGAGTAGTTCCCGTCAGGGTTTATATAGACGGAAGAGAAGCAATAGACAGCCACAATGTGCAAAAAGGATGCCGCAAATTAATAGAACTTCTTGCAGGACCGCTAAAAAATAATAATCATGCGCAAACAATAGGAAGACGTTTTGCCCAGACAGATAAAGATTATAATTATGCAAAAGCAATGAACGGTTATAAATGCAGGGTTTATGAAAACGGAAGACCTGTGAAAAAGACTGCCTCTAATTATTTCAGATTTATTAACAAGCAAGGGCGAAACTTTTTAATTACAGGTCCGCAGGCGGAAATACTTGCTCAAACGGGCAAAGCATTAGGGCTGGCAAAATCTGCAGCAAATATGACAGACAGTAAAGATAGTTTTGAACTTTTCGCTGCTAAGAAAAATTACGGCGACCAGATTAATAAAATAGTTTCTAACAGAGTATTAAGAATGAGAGAAGGATATGATCCGGCAACAAGGAAGAATATCGGCAATGAAACAGTACTGGATATTTTCTTAAAAAGCAACCAGAAGTATGGCAAAAAAACGTTTAAAATGGACGTTGAAACAATAGATTTCAAACCCTACGGGAAAAATTGATTTACAAATTCTTCACAAAGCCTTTTAATAAAAATATGTTTGGAGTATGTTTAATAAGTTGGCAGTATAACAAATGAGGGAATTAACAAAAAATGTATAACGTTGCGATAATAGGTGCCGGCCCTGCCGGAATTTTTGCGGCTCTTGAAATCACAAAACTTAAACCGGACTGGAAAGTAGTTTTAATCGAAAAAGGCGAAAAAATTGAAAAAAGAAAGTGCCTTTTAAGAGAAGGCTGGGAAAAATGTCCTACCTGCAAAAAATGCGGACTGCTTTGCGGATGGGGCGGAGCAGGTGCATTTTCTGACGGGAAATTAACCCTTACACCTGATGTAGGCGGACACCTCGTTGATTATATGTCAAGAGATAAGGTTGAAGATTTAATCAGCTACTCAGATCAGTTATATTTGGATTTCGGCGCGACTGAAGAAGTTTTCGGAACTGACTTAAAAACGTATAAAGAGCTTGAAAGGGAGGCCGTACTTGCAGAATTAAAACTGGTTTATTCTCCGGTAAGACACCTCGGAACTGAAAGAAGCCTTGATGTTTTGAAAAATATGCAGGACTATCTGGCTGAAAGAATAACTATTTTAAATAAT
This sequence comes from uncultured Brachyspira sp., assembly GCA_902383995.1. Taxonomy (GTDB): domain Bacteria; phylum Cyanobacteriota; class Vampirovibrionia; order Gastranaerophilales; family Gastranaerophilaceae; genus Scatousia. Next base: position 106,620 of record CABLZX010000002.1, on the reverse strand, counting down.
GTTTCTGCAAAAAGCTTAATAGTTGAATGTGAACAGGTAAAAGGAATTGTTCTGGATAACGGTGAAACAATATGTGCGGAATACACAATTATTGCACCGGGCCGCGAAGGGGCAGACTGGCTTACACAGGAATTTGCAAAAAATAAAATCGGAATGGTTAACAATGCAGTTGACATTGGTGTGCGTGTTGAACTTCCGGCTCCGGTATTTGAACCTCTTACAGATAAACTTTATGAATCAAAATTAATTTATCACTCTCCTACTTTCGGAGATGAGGTAAGAACCTTCTGTATGAATCCTAACGGTGAAGTTGTTCAGGAAAATTATAACGGAATTTCTACTGTAAACGGTCACAGCTACGCAGAAAAAACAACAAACAATACAAACTTTGCTCTTCTTGTTAGCGAAAAATTCACAGAACCATTCAAAGAACCTATCCAGTACGGTCAGCATATTGCAAGACTTGCAAATATGTTAGGCGGAGGAATCCTCGTACAACGCTTCGGAGATTTGCTTGACGGACGCCGCTCTACTCCGGAAAGAATTAAATCAAGCGTACTTACTCCGACATTAACCTGTGCAACACCGGGAGATTTGAGTCTGGTAATTCCTTACCGTCAAATGACAAGTATTATTGAAATGCTTTATGCTCTGGATAAAATCTGTCCGGGCACCGCTTCAAGATATACTCTTCTCTATGGTATTGAAGTTAAATTCTATTCTGCAAGAGTAAAATTAACAAATGAACTTGAAACAGAAGGGGTAAAAAATCTCTTTACAATAGGCGATGGAGCCGGTGTAACCCGAGGACTTATTCAGGCATCCGCATCAGGCGTGCATGTTGCAAGAACAATTTGTTCAAGATAATAAAAAAAGACCGCTTATTTAAGCGGTCTTTTTTTTACTTACAAGTTTTTTTGCCATCCCAGCTAAGATCATTACAATATTTGTAATCCATATTTTCATTATAAATTAACCAGGCTGCGCATCCATAACCGTTTAAATTACTCTTAGCAGCCATATTACAATAATCTTTAAAACTATAAGTTGTTTCCGTCTGTGTACCTAACGGGACAACGCCATACTTTGTAAACCAGAACACAAAAACATCTTCACCAGTCTTATTTGGCGGATGTCCTGCACCATTTACATCATAAAAAAACTGTCCGCAGACATTTTGAAGCGGTTTTGAATCTCCAACATGACCAGCACAATCTTCATAGTTTATGTAAGCTCCGGTAAGAACAGACCCGTCAGCCAGCACAACCCTGTTAGTCCAAGATGCAAAACTTGTACCGTCAAGGGAGTATCTGTCATAGTTTTTACATGTGGAATCGCTATATAAGCAATAACTCGAGTATTTAACATAAGGCAAAATATATTTCTTAAGAAAAGCGTCTTTTCCTTCCTTGGCTTCTGGAGTGGCGCCGCCGAGTTCTTCATCATAATTTGATACTACCAAGTCCCAGCTTTCAATAGGACCATTCTCGTTAATTGCCATAGTTATAGCACTATTCATAACACTCATAAATTTTTTAAGTTTTGTTATTGTTACCCTGTCATTGTTCTTCTGTATTAAAGTCGGTAATGTCATCGCCGCAACAACCCCGATAATTCCAAGAGTAATTAACACTTCTGCTAAAGTAAACGCTCGTTTTTTCATACTAGTTTTTATTCCTTTCTTCTGTTATATGCCTCTAAATGTTATTGCTTGTATTTGTGAATATTTAGCTTAAAGCTTTAAATTTTTCACACAACAAAAATCAGCCCCCAATAGATATTTTTGGGCTGATTTTTTATGGCATAAAAACCTATGTAAGGAGCTTAAACTACTCTGCCCCCCCCCCGAAAACCATTGTCACTACTGTATTTTCCATAACTTCGTCTCCTTTCTTTGGTTTATGTTTTTCTTTATTTATAAAATAATCAAAAATATTCCTTTTCCCGAACACGCTCCCACTACGTTCACGCTATCGTCTCGAAAACATATATTTTTGATTATTTTATTATTTGTGTTTCTTTGACCTTGCGTTTCTCTTGTTTTAAGTAAATAAAAACGTTTGTGACGATAGCGGTGCCTGAGGCTCGACACTATTCAGATTTGCTTTTCCTTAATACGCTTCCCTTGGCATTAGCGCGGGAGCGTGTTCGAGAAAAGGAATATAACTGCTGTTAAATTTTTTCCTCTGCTTTTTTTTATTATAATCTATTTTTTCTAATTTGCAATATATTTTTATTGATTGCACAGACTGTAAGTGCTATAATTTAATCATGGAGAATAAAGTCAGCTTAACAACGCAAAATCGCCTAATTATATCTGGTTTGCTTTTAAGCACATTTCTAATTGTAGCAATAGCGATTTTTGCGATTTTCAATATTCAAAAAAAGTTAAATGAAGGTTATCAGAACTTTGGTCAGGTAATCTCAAAAACTCTTGCAATTGAAAGTGTTGAGATAACCAAAGATTTATCTGCCGATAAGGTAAAAGAAACTTTGAAAGAGCATTCAAACAGTATCTTAAAAAGCCATAATGATATTGTTTTAATTGAATTCAGAGATAAAGACGGAAATATTATATACTCCGGCAAACACGAAAACCCGCTAGCCAAAGGAAAGCCTAATATAACCGTAACATCGCCCTTAATATCTGAAGGGGAAGCTGCTCCGGCCGGCTCGGTAACAGTAGGGCTTTCCGGCAGTATAATCAGCCAGATTTCCTCAACTACCCGAGCATCTCTTTTGTTTGTATTCTCTGTAGCCTGGCTTGTTTTTGCTTTCGTAATCCTTATTAATACTTACCTTATAACAAGAGAATTAAGAATTCTGCAGGAGGGTGTAAAAAAAATCTCTACAGGCGAATTTGGATACAAAATCTCCGGCAAAGATGTCAGCAGCGAAGTTAAAGAGCTTTTTAATTCATTTAATGATATGTCAAACAGGCTTCATTTATATGAGGAACAAAATATTGACAGGATAATGCTTGAAAGAAATAAATTTGAATCTGTTCTAATGAGTATCGCAAACGGAGTTGTAGTTTGTGACGATAATGATAACGTTGTACTTGTTAATAACCATGCACAAACACTTTTAGAAGTAAGTGAAGAACAGCTTTTAAAAACGAAAATTCAAAATTACATTGATACATCAGGAAATGAATGTTTTAAAGAAAAAATCGAACAGTTCAAAGACACACCTTTGGAAATAATAGAGAAAAAACCGATTGAGTTTAATATTTCAGTAGACCAGAGAGTTATAAAATCAATTATTTCTCCAATGTTCACCAGAAATAAAGATTATGTAGGATATATTATTGTCTTGATTGATATGACCAAAGAAGCTGAAATGGATCAGATGAGAGCCCATTTTATCTCAAATGTTTCTCATGAACTGCGCACTCCGGTAACTGTATTGAGAAGCTATATTGATACACTCTATAATTACGGCAATGAGTTTGACTACGAAACCCAAAAAGAATTTATCGGAACAATCAATCAGGAGATAATAAGACTTAACAGAATGGTAAATGATATTCTTGATTTTTCGCGTCTTGAATCAAATATGAAAATTGAAAAAACACTGAACAATATATCACAGTTGGTAGATGACTGTGTAAATCAGGTTTCTGTACTGACTAAAGATAATAATGTTCAGATAAAAATTACAAAAGATGATAATATTCCTGAATTTTTATTCAACTACGACAGCATAGAAAGGGCTCTGACCAATCTTTTATCTAATGCGATAAAGTATTCCCCTGAAAATTCTCAAATTGATGTGAGAGCATCCTACAGCCCTCAGAATAATGAAATAGAAATATCAGTAACTGACCAGGGCTGCGGAATTGCCCCGGAACATCAAAAAAAGATATTTGACCGCTTTTACAGAGTAGAAAATAATACCCATACTATTAAGGGCACAGGTCTAGGGCTTAATCTTGTTAAAACTACAATTGAAAAACATCATGGCGGAAAGGTTTTTGTAATATCTGAAGTCGGCAAAGGTTCAACATTCGGCTTTAGACTTCCTGCGGTTAAGATTGAAGAATGCGCTAATGTATAGCAAAAAAAATTCTTTACAGGTTTTATTTCATGCATGAAGCTCAGAAATGATAGTAGTACAGACAGAAGACGCCGTTTTTTACAGGATTGCGGAGCATCATTAATTGGTTTGGGTGCGGGGTATGACATCCGTAAATACGCACCCAAATATCTTGTCAGACCTGTTTTTCAAAACAGTGTAACAAAATATTCAAAAACAACAGATGTACAAAATAAGCTGATAAAAGAAAAACTTTGTGAACTGCTTGGCAAGATAAATTCAAAAGTCCCGGAAGACCGAAAAATAAAAATTCAGTTCATAGATGAAAATTTTAAAACTGAAAATAAACATCTGGAGGCAATAAAAAAAGGCTTAAATGCTTCTTTTTCATCTAAAAATAGAACTGTTTATCTTAATGAAAAACTTATCACTCCCGGCTTTCACGAACTTGCACATGCAAAAGATTATCTTAGAGGCTTTCTGCCTGCAGCCCAGAAAGCTTCTAAATACGGAGGGAGAATTTTTAGTCTTATTTTTCCTGTTTTTGCAGTATTCAGCAAAAATAAACGGGAAAAAGCGGATAAACCATTAAATATGCTTGATAAAACAACCAATTTTATAAGAAATAATATAGGCAAACTTACATTCCTGGCATTTGTTCCGAAATTAGCGACAGAAACAAGCGCTAATTTTCAGGGAAACAAATTTGCAAAAGAAGCAAAACTGCCTCCTGAAATTCTTAAAATAATTAGAAAAACGCACAGACTCAGCAACTTAAGTTACCTCTCAGGCGCTCTAATTATGGCTCTAAGTTCAACTATCGCAGTCAAAATCAAGGACATTCTTGCATCTAAAGATTAGCTGAACAATCCGTTTATTTTGTCAATAATTTCTTGCGGATCAACTTCATTTGTAACCTTATTAATATCCTGCGCAATCTGGTAGAGCTTCGCAGCTTCAATCTTGTCGCCGGTAATAGTTATAGCTCTTGCAAGGTTAAAATGAGCAAGTGCATAATTAGGGTTACATTCAATTGATTTTTTGAACAATTCAATTGATTTTTGAACTCTGCCTAAATCATCAAGATAAATTACACCTAAATTGTTATATGCAATATCATAATTAGCATCATACTCAATAGCAAGTTCATACTCTTTTATTGCTTCATCAAGTTCACCGTTGCCCCAGTATAAAAATCCAAGATTACAGTGGATTTTAGCATTCTTCGGTTCTAAATCCAGCGCGTTTCTGTATACTGTAAGAGCATTATTGTAATCTTCCTTATCATAGAAAGCGCTTCCAAGATTTATATAAATATCAATGTCTTCAGGTGTTTGTAAATAAGCGCTCTGATAAGATGTAATAGCTGCATCTATATCACGCTTTGATTCCTGATATACAAACCCGAGCGTCTGGTTAATAACACTTGTCCACTGTTTTTTAGGGTTAAGCGTTACTGCTGTCTGGAAATGTGAAATAGCCGCATCAATATCGCCTTTAACGTAAAGTATGTTTGCAAGATTTGAATGTACATCCGGCATATTAGGCATAATCTGTATGAGTTTCTGATAAATTTCAACAGCGCTGTCATAATCTCCGATTTCTTCGTAAGCCTGACAAAGATGCCTGTAGGCTTCAATATTAAGACAGTCAAGCCATATAGCCATTTTATACTCGGTAATTGCATCCTCGTACCTGCCGAGCGAACAGTAAATATCACCTAAAAGGCAGTACAAAGGCACAAACCCCGGAGCTTTTTCAATTGCATCAATATAAATACCAATTGCTTTATCAACACCTCTTGTCTGCACAAGATAGAAACCTTTTGCAAGAATAGGGAAAAATTTAAAATAAGAAATAAACTTTGCAACATTTTTTACAGCCTGCATATCAAAAGGCAGGGTAGTAAGTGACAAAATATACTCCCACTTTGATTTAAACCACATCTTGAAAGATTTCACAGAGGAAACTCTATAAAGATTTGAAAGCAGAAAATGTGCGCAGGAATTTCTAAAAGGCATATACTTTATTGATTTTCTTGCATTAATCGCAGCCTCAAGAAATCTGGCTTTTTTCGTATAAGTTTCTGCAAGCAGATAATAAGCTCTTGCATATTTTGGTTTTTTAGAAATAGCCATGTCAAGATAATTTACCGCTTTATCCAAATCACCCTTATAAAAATGAGCCTGCCCTATTTTAAAATAGATTTCAGCAGAATCAATATAAGATTCAAGAGCTCTCTGATACTCTGTAATAGCCTCATCTATATACTGGCATGAATTGTAAATATCCAGATGCCATGCCAAATATAAATCGCCAAGTCTTATATGCAAATCCGCATTTGTAGGATCTTCCTGAAGCCCAATCTGGCATAATTCAATCGCAGATTTTACATTACCTGTTTTATATTCTTTTCTTATTTTCTTCTCTAACTGTTTAGTATTATTCATAATTAATCTTAATTTCTTGACATTCAGCGGGAATGTGTTCCATACTAATCATTATAATTAACAATATATAAAATAGCAAGTTGTTAATTTTTGTGCAGCAGGCAACAAAAAGGAGCTGAAATGAAAGAAAACAAAATTTACTTTGTCGATGTTACAAATCGTGACGGCGTACAAACTTCCAGACTTGGACTGGCTAAACTTCAAAAAACCATCATCAATATTATGCTTGATGATATGGGAATAACCCAGTCTGAATTCGGGTTTCCTACAACGCAGCACGAGATAAACTATCTTAACGGCAACCTTGAGCTTGTTGAACGCAATGTTATATCAAAAACAAAGCTTTCCGGATGGATGAGGGCAATAGCAAGCGATGTTGAACTTTCTTTCAAAAATGTTCCGAAACTTAAGAATGTAAATCTATCACAATCAACTTCCGAACAGATGATTAACGGAAAGTATCAGGGCAAGAAAACACCAGAAGACTTAATTCAGATGACCTGTGACGCTGTAAAATGTGCTGTATCAAAAGGCGCAGAAATTATAGGCGTTAACGCAGAAGATGCTTCAAGAAGTGACATTGACTATTTGATAAAATATGCAAAAGCAGCACAAAAAGCAGGGGCTCAACGTTTTAGATATTGCGATACTCTTGGTTTTGAGGATCCAAAAACTGCTTATGACAGAATTTATAAAATTGCAAAAGAAACCGGAATGTCAATTGAATTGCATTACCACAATGACCTTGGTATGGCTGCGGCTTGTTCTGTTATGGGAGCTAAAGCTGCAATTGATGCCGGTGTTGATGCTTATATCAATACAGCCATTAACGGCATGGGAGAACGCGCCGGAAATGCGGATTTAGTTTCCTGTCTGTTAGCAGTTTTAAAATCATCAGGTTTTAGAGGGGAATACCATATTGACCCTAACATTGATATAAGCAAAGCATGGCAGCTTGCAAAATATACAGCATATGCATTTGGAGTACCTATTCCTATGAACCAGCCGGCAGTAGGGGATAATGCTTTTGCTCACGAATCCGGAATACACGCAGACGGAGCACTGAAAGACCGCAGAAACTATGAACTCTATGATTTTGAAGAACTGGGCAGAGGCGAACCTGAAATTATAGAAACAGGAAGAATGATTACAACCGGGGAATATGGCGGTATTAAAGGTTTCAGGAACGTATATGATAATCTTGAACTTGAATTTAAAGATGAGCATGAAGCAAGAAATATTCTTGAACTTGTGCGCTATGCAAACGTACATACTCAAAAACCTTTAACTTCAAGCGAATTGAGATTTATCTATTATTATCCTGATATTGCAGCTAAAATAATGACTGTTTCACCGTATTACCAGCCGCAGGGAGCAATAAAAGAACGAATTGACGCCCATATTCTTACAAAACCTCACAGGATTATATAAATATGTCTATAGAAAAAGTAAGAGAATATCTTAAGCAGTTCAACAGGGAAAACGAAATTATAGAGCTCTCACAGTCAAGTGCAACAGTAGCACTTGCCGCTGCGGCGCTCGGCGTAGAAGGTGCCAGAATTGCTAAAACCTTATCATTTAAAACCGCAGATGGGGCAATTCTGGTTGTAACAGCAGGAGATGCAAGGATTGACAACAAAAAGTTTAAGACAACTTTTGGCTTGAAAGCAAAAATGCTTGCACCGGAAGAAGTTATTGAGTTTACAGGACATGCAATCGGCGGAGTATGCCCTTTCGGGATAGAAAATAAAGGGGTAAAAATTTATCTTGATACATCACTAAAACGCTTTGAGACTGTATATCCTGCCTGCGGCAGCGGTAATTCTGCAATAAAGCTGACTTGTAATGAACTTGAATTGCTTTCTAATTGCTCCGGCTGGGTTGACGTATGCAAAGCAGAATAAACCTAATCAAAATCAATAAGATTTTTTAATGAAACGCCAAGAACATCCGCTATCAAAAAAAGTTTTCTCAGACTGATAAATTCTTTGCCTGTTTCTATACATGCAAGGTGTTCGCGCGACATATCAATGAGCTCGGCAAGCTGATTTTGCGAGAGCTTTTTTGCTTTGCGATACTCTTTTATGTTTCTGCCTAAAGATAGAAGTCTTGACATAAATATATTTTGCAACAATAATATATTTAAATATGTAAGATAACACCTTACAAATTATTTATTCAAGGAGGTAGAGATGAAAAAAGAGAAGACAGCATCTTCTGCATTTAAACTTGCAGAAGTTTTTTCAAGCAACTTACAAGGGCAGTGCAGATATACTGCGAAAAATAGTAGTGGTGTCGTAAAAGCGAGATTTACTGAAATCTTACGGGGCTGGTTAGCAGCCGCTCACACGATGCCATGCCGAAAAATTGGTTTCAATTTACAACAACACTTTGCAGTTCAACGTAAGCACGCTTTTACTCTCGCTGAAGTTCTTATCACCCTCGGCATAATAGGCGTGGTTGCTGCAATGACACTGCCAACCCTGACTGCAAACTACCGGAAGAAGGAAAGCTCTGCCAGATTAAAAAAATTTTATAGCGCGTTATCACAGGCCATAATGCTTTCAGAAAACGAAAATGGTCCAAGCCTATATTGGGATAAAGAAAAGGGCATTGCAGATGATAACGAAGGAAATAACCAAAAAGCCCTAAAATATTTCAACAAATATCTAAAACCATATTTTAAGCAAATACAATTCGATGAAAACCCTGATATAGACAGAGATGAAGATGGTCACTCAAATAAAATAAAAATTTATCTGGCAGATGGCACTTACTTTACATTTCACAACGGAGATTGCGCACATGTAAGATTTGATGTCAATGGCGACAAAAATCCCAATACTTATGGACGAGATTTATTTTCATTTTTGATATGTCCGCCTGACTATACCCAGTATTACATGCCGCCAAACAGAAATTTTGGCCCGTATTGTCAGCCTTATTCAAACTGTAATACAAGAGAAAAAGCTTTATCAATGTGTAAAACCAACAACGATTATTGCACTATGCTTTTAATGTTTGATAATTGGGAATTCAAAGAGGATTACCCGTATAAGATCTGATTTTGATTACCAATAAAGTTTTTGTGCTATTATAATGAAAAAAAGGAGTTATCATGGGACAAACTTTAGCTGAAAAAATTATTTCCGAACACGCAGGACATCCTGTAAAAGCCGGAGAACTCGTTATTGCAAACGTTGATGTAACCGCAGTACAGGACGGCACAGGACCTCTTACTGTTCAGGAATTTAAAAAGCTGGGTATCCCGAAACTTAAAAATCCTGAAAGAAGTATTCTTTTTATTGACCACGCATCTCCAAGCCCTAGAAAAGAGCTTTCAAATACCCACACTGTTCTGAGAGAATTTTCAAAAGAGTACGGCGCAGTATTGTCTGATGTAGGAGCTGGAGTATGCCACCAGCGTCTTGTAGAGACTTTTGTTAATCCGGGTGAAATATTGGTCGGAGCAGATTCCCACACCTGTACTTCCGGGGCGCTTGGCGCTTTTGCAACAGGAATGGGGTCAACAGATATTGCAGTTGCAATGGCTCTGGGTAAAACTTGGCTGAAAGTTCCCGCAACTTTTAAAATCGAAGTTACAGGGAAATTCAAACCCGGCATATGTTCAAAAGATTTAATGCTTCACCTGATAGGCTTAATAGGTGCAGACGGTGCCACATATAAGGCTCTGGAATTTTGCGGTGATACGATTGAAAATATGCCAATGTCTGAAAGATTTACCCTTGCCAATATGGCAGTTGAGGCTGGAGCTAAAGCAGGTTTGTTTATTGCAGATGAAAAAACAAAAGAATTTTTGAAATCACGCGGGAGAGAAGATAAATTCCGCTCAATTAAACCTGATACGGATGCAATTTATGAACGCGTTATAAAAATTAATGCACAAGATGTTCCTCATACGGTTTCCTGTCCGCATACAGTTGATAATACAAAACCGGTTGAAGAATTAAAAGACGTAAAAGTTGATCAGGTCTTTATTGGAACCTGCACAAACGGAAGAATTGAAGATTTAAGAATTGCAGCTGATATTTTGAAAGGCAAAAAAGTACATCCTGATGTCAGAATGCTTATCTGCCCGGCATCAAAAGATGTTTATCTTGATGCACTTTATGAAGGATTAATTAAAATATTCGTAGAAGCAAATGCATCGATTTTACCGCCGGGCTGCGGTCCTTGTGTCGGAGTTCATGCGGGTACACTTGCGGACGGCGAAGTTTGTCTTGCAACGCAGAACAGAAACTTCCAGGGCAGAATGGGCAATGTAAACGGGTTTATTTATCTTGCATCTCCTTATGTAGCCGCATATACAGCATTAAGAGGTCATATTTGCGCTGAATAATTTCTAATTCATCAGAATAAAATATTGCCTGCCTAATGTATAGTTTAGCGTAAACAATTCCCCTTAAAAATTCCTTACTATTTAAGTAAGGAGATTTGTGATGTCCTCTAATAAGCTGCAATATCGTAAAATGACCTTGGAAGAATTAGTTGTTCTCTCTCAACAGAACGACTTTAAAGCCTTGGAAGAGCTTATAAAACGGGAACAGAAAAATGTATTTGCGACTTTTTCTTACCTGACAAATAAGCGCGAAAACGTAGCCGATTTAACACAGGAAGCTTTACTAAGGCTGGCTAAAAATATTCATAATCTTAAAAATCCGAAACATTTTAAGAGCTGGCTGAATCAGATTGTCACAAATCTTTTCTATGATGAGCTGAGAAAAACATCAAGAAAGCCGGATACAATTTCGATGGATGAAGAAACTGATGATGAAACAGCATTTTCCCTGAAATCAGTATTACAGGATCCAAAGTGTAAACCGCCTGAAAAATGTATGTCACATGAATTGGAAAAACTGATTAAAAAGGCAATCACAGAATTGCCTGACCAGTTCAGAATTGCAATAGTGCTTCGTGAACTTCAGGGACTGAGTTATGAAGAAATTGCTGAAGCAACCAATGCAAGCGTAGGGACTGTAAAATCGAGAATTTCAAGAGCAAGACTGAAACTTCAGGACGGATTAAAGGCGTACATTTAAAGGAGGATTAGCATGCACGAACTTACTTGTAACCAGGTTATCACACTTTTAACTTTCTATATCGAAAATAAATTAAATAAAAATTTAAGCAGACAAATAAGCGAACATCTTGCCATATGTCCCAAATGTATGGAAAAATACCAGAAATTGCGCAAAATTCTGGAGAATTTCAGTGAAATAAAATCCCGGATTTCTGAAGATGAGATACAAATGGATGTTTCTACATATGAAACCCCGCAGTATGAAAAATTTAAAGCAAATCTTTCTGCTTATATAGATAATGAATTAAGTGATTCTGATAATATAAAAATAAAAAAAATAGCAATATCTAACCCTCTTGCAAGAAGAGATTTGGAAAACATATATGCCTTCAAACAGCTTTTGCAAACATCATTTAATAAAACAAAAAATGAATTAAAGCAGGATTACTCGAGAAAGACCCTCGAAAAACTCTATCAAACAAAAAATGAAACAAAAATTCCGCAATTCTATAAACTTGCAGGAATATTTATGTGTATACTGCTGTTTATGCTCATAGGCATTTTGAATATGCTAAACTTTTAGATTTCCCGAATTATACCTCATAGCCGCCCTGCTTTGATATTCGGCAAGAGAGATTCCTCGCGGCGCTTCCAGTGTGTTCATCTGCTTAGCTTTCATTTTTGCCAGAGCATTCTTTTGCTGCTTGGCGGCATATTCATTTCTTATAACCGGAGTAATAATATTTGAAGAAATAATTGAGCCTATTAAACTTGCGCCAACGTCAACACCATTTTTGAATGGCTTAAATTCTTTTGCTATTTCATCAAAATTTGCAAGCTTAGTAATATCAAAATCCCAGTTTCCTACAGGACTTTTTACACCATTTTTAGACTTAACAGGAATACCTGTTTTCTCCAAATGTTTAAGGATTTTAGGGGTAGACAATTTGCCTGTTTTAACCAATTTTGAACCCAGAGCCTTAACAGAGTTTGTCACAACATAAAAAGAAATAATATTTGCAGCAGCATCTGCCATCTCTTGCGGGATTAAAAAAACTTTTTGCTCTTTTGAAATTTTGTCATTGAATACAACTGCTGCTATTTGTGCCAGAGAAGACAAAATCCAGCCCAAAACGCCGGTATGAACAAGCATTTTACCCGGATTTTCACCATAGTTTTTATATATTACTGTTTTAAATTCATCAAACAATTTTGCCGGAGATTTCATTGTTTATTACCTCCGTTCGGTTGTTTGGAATCATCTATGAGAAGGTTTGTAATCCATTTTGTTAGAGGGGCATCTATCAGGAAGTTTGTAAACATCATTACAACAAGTGCTACAATGGTACCCAGAGCATTCTTATATTGTTCAAAGGCATCAGGATTATTTGCCAGCTTACCTTTAGGGGTAAAAAAGGTATTCAGCTTTGTAAGTTTAATAAGGTTTCCAGCTTTATCAACATCGCCGGCTTTTTTAGACCAGGCGCCGATTGCTTTAATACAGCCTTTACGGATAGCAAAACCGGTAAGTGTTCCGGCAATGATTTTAGCAATAGTACGAGCAACAGAAACCTTTCTTGTTTCTTCATCTACACTCTTGTTATGGGCATCAATAAACGGTTGCGTTGCAAGAGCAGTAACACCTAAAATTAAGCGTTGTTCAGCTGAGGAGCATTTTTTCCCCATAACAGCAATCTTGTCAACCCAGTAATCCTTCTTAAAAACGGTGTTCGGGATAGAATTGTAAACACGCCGACCAAGAGTACCTATTTTTTGAGATACTGAAGTCTGCACACATGAATTTCCTATAGAGCTTACTGATACCATATTTCTACCCAAGACAATAAAGATTATAAAGCCTAAAAATTGCCCTTACAAAAAGGATTTTTAAGAAAAGTTTACATTCTTTATTTCGGCGTAAAAAATATTACACCAAAGGTATCAGCAATTCAATAGGGTTTACAAAATAGCTCCCTTTGGAACTACGGTTACCCCGTTAGGCGATACGTGGAAGCCGCGTTTTATATCCTCTTCTCGGTTGTATCCTATCCTTGTGTTTGGCGGGATATAAACATTTTTATCAATAATAGCTTTTTTTATACGCGAATATCTTCCAACTTCAACGTTTTCCATAAGAATACTTTCATAAATCTGGGAATAACTGTTTACTTTAACTTTTGGAGAAAGCACGCATCTGGAAAGGCTTCCGCCGGAAACAATACAACCTTCTGACACCATTGAATTGGTAGCCATACCAACTCTGTCGCCTTCCTGCCATATAAATTTTGCAGGCGGATAGTTGTAATTAAAAGTTCTCAAAGGCCAGTCTTTTGAATACAAATTCAATTCCGGATTAGACTGAAGTAAGTCCATATTAGCCTGCCAGTAGGCGTCAATACTTCCAACATCACGCCAGTATCCTCTTTCGGCATCTGTAATTCCCGGGAATTCGTTAGTTGCAAAATTATAAATATAAATGTTTTTGCCTTCTTTTAACAGCATAGGAATAACATTTTTACCAAAATCATGACTTGAAGTTTGAATACCTTCATCTTCTTCAAGCGCCTTTAAAAGAGTATCTTTGTTGAATATATAATTACCCATAGAAGCGAGACACATATCAGGGTTACCTGGAATAGACTTCGGCTTGTCTTTAGGTTTCTCTACAAAATTTATAAGCCGCCAATCTTCATCAACTTCAATTATGCCAAATTCAGAGGCTTCTTCAATTGGTATAGGAATGGCAGAGATAGATAAATCAGCAGCCTTATCCTTATGAAAATTAAGCATCTGGGAAACATCCATTTTGTAAATATGGTCGCCACCGAATATACAAACATAATCAGGATCTTCATCGGTTATATGAAAAACATTCTGATAAATAGCATCGGCAGTTCCCCTGTACCAATCCAGACCAGTCCGCATCTGAGCAGGAGCCAAATCTACATACTGGTTTAAAAACGGTGATAATGCCCAGCCGCGGGTTATGTGTTTGTTTAGAGAATCTGATTTATACTGAGTTAAGACTTTTATCTTAAAAAAGCCTGAATTAATAAAATTATTCAATACAAAGTCAATAATTCTATATCTGCCGCCAAACGGAACAGCAGGTTTTGCGCGGTCTTTGGTAAGCGGGAGCAGCCTTTTTCCTTCTCCACCGGCTAAAATCATTACAAGAGCATCATCAATTGACATATCTCAACCCCTCTTTCACATCTATATATAAATTATACACCATGCTTGAATAAAATGCACTAATTAATTTATATCAATATCTTTTCTGTAATATTTATGCTCCATTTTAATTTTGTCTGCATACTCTTTTAAGCGCGGGAAAGGGTTATCAGCATTAAGACACAGCGACAAAACTCTTCCTCCGTTTGAATATAATCGTCCGTTATCTTCTGAGACACCGGCTTTATAAACAATAATATCTTTTGTTTCAGGGAGTATAATCTCATCACCGGTAAAAGGTTCATCAGGATAGCCTTCAGCCGCAATTGTTAAGCAGGCTCCTGTGCCGTTTTTGTATTCCGGCTCAGTTCCGTTAACCAGAATATCCAAAAAGTCATTCTTCAAATTTGTTAATATTGCCTGACACTCAGGATCACCAAGTCTTACATTATATTCCAGCACATACCAGTCCTCACGCGACCATATCAGACCTGAATAGATAAAACCGTTAAAATCCGCCCCTTCTGCAATCAAAGCTTTTTCAAGTTTTTGCAGATATATATCAAGCTTTTGCTGCTGCAATCCGGTAAGCTTTACAGGACAAAACGCCCCCATTCCGCCAGTATTAGGGGCATCTTTTTGAGATGAAAGCCGCTTAAAATCTCTTGCAGGTTTGAAATTAATCAGTCTGCCGTTATAAAAATAAGACATCACAGAAAACTCTTCACCGTCAAGGTATTCTTCAATAAAATATCTGTTTGGAGCGATTTTTCTTGTAAATAAATCCTTTTCCTTCTGGTTGTAAACTACTTTTACCCCCTTGCCTTTGCATAGACCGTCCATTTTAACTACCTGCGGAAATTCAGGATATTCTACAGGCAGAAGTTTAGCACATTTTATACCGTTGTTAGCCATAAACATTTTTGCAGTAATTTTTGAACTTTCAAGCCGGGAGAAATTTTTGCTTACTCCTATACAGTTAAAACCTTTTGCTCTGTATAAATCCACAAGACCGTCACATATCGGCTGCTCAGGACCAAAAATAATTAAATTAGGATTTTCATCAAGAGAGTAGACTATTTTCTCACATAATGGAGATTTTAAAACTGCGGAACGTATAGCCTCTTCCCTTGCACCGCTGCCTATTACAAGAACTTTTAGTGACATCCGCCGCATCCTCCGCATCCGCCGTTACAGCCGGAAGAAAACAAATCAGAAAAATCAAATACTTTATCATCCAGAATACATTCAATCACCTTTGGATATAAGGCGTGTTCAACTTTATGGATTTCAGCTTCAAATTCATCAAAGTGCATAAGGTTTGGTATAAGAACAGGATACTGGGCAATAATCTTTCCTCCGTCCAGTTCATCAGTAACCCGGTGAACTGTAACCCCGCTTACCTTTACTCCGGCTAAAAAGGCTCTGCTTATTGCGTCTTTACCTTTGAACGCCGGTAATAACGAAGGATGAATATTAATAAATCTGCCGAGTTCAAGAACATCGTCAGGCAATATACGCATATAACCGGCAAGCACAATCAGGTCAAAATTTCTTGCTCCGAAATATCCGGCATTTTCTTCAAAAGGAAGATATTGATGCTTAACTCGAAGCTTTTCTGCCCGCTTAAGAATATAAGCATTCATATTATCAGAAAGACAGGTAATATCCACATCTTTTCCCTCAAAATGTTTTACAATTGCTTCAAAATTACTGCCGTTGCCGGAGCCCATTACTGCAATTTTCTTCATTATTCAGCCTCCTTAACTTTACCGAGAATAAACGGCTCATAGTTCCTGCAAATTTCTTCTACAGCCGCAAGATTGTCGCAGCCGGCAACAACACAAAAACCTGCACCGCAGTTAAATACCTTATACATTTCATCCCCGGTAATTGTTTTCAGCTTTTCAAAAATACTCTGTGAAGGAATATTATTATAATTTAATTCAAGCGCTAAACCTTCAGGAATAACCCTTATCAAATTATCAAATATTCCTCCGCCCGTAATATTTGCAGCCGTCTTAATAAGATTATTATCCCAGAGCTGCTGAATTTCATTATAATAAATATATGCAGGGACAAGAGTTTCCTCAAACTCAACATCTGAAAGCCTTCCCTCAGCAAAAAGTTTTCTTATAAGAGTAAACCCGTTTGCATGTATTCCTGAAGACTTTAAACCTATTACTAAATCACCATTTTGAACCGGCTGGAATTTAACGTCCTTTTCAACCCCTATTGCAAAACCGCAAATATCAATAACACCATCACGCAAAAGATGAGGCATTTCAGAAGTTTCACCGCCGATAAGTTCACAACCGTATTTTTGAAGCTCATTTTCCAGCTCAGTAATAATTGCAGATATAGCAGAACTATCAAGCCTGTTTACAGCAATATAATCAGCAAAAGAAACTGATCTGGCCGGTCGTGTTGCCATATCATTTAAATTTGCAGCAATCAAATCAACCGCTATTTCTCTAAACATCTTTCTTTCATAAAGAGGAATAATTTTTGACCCTATACCATCACAACAGTTCACAAGCTTTAAGCCAAGATTAGCAATCTCAACCGCTCCTGCAAACGCTCCTAAATTTTTTGTTTTTAATGCAGATTTTAACTTAGCATTAAGTTTCTCTGCCTCATCAAGATTTACACCGGACTTTTTATACATCTCACTCATACTTTAATTTTATTACAAAAATTATTCATAAAAAAGACCGCCTCTAAATGACGGTCTTTTATTATTAATTAGTAAACAGGAACTGCTATTGGCAAAGAGCAAGCAAGATACCTGCGGCAACCGCAGAACCGATTACACCGGCAACATTCGGCCCCATAGCATGCATTAACAGGTAGTTCTGGTTATTAGCTTCCAAACCTACTTTGTTAGATACACGTGCAGCCATAGGTACCGCAGAAACACCGGCAGATCCGATTAACGGGTTTATTTTTTCTTTAGAGAACAAGTTCATAACCTTGGCAAAAAGTACGCCAGCTGCGGTTGCAAAGCTGAATGCCAGAATACCAAGAATTAAAATGAATAATGTCTGCGTAGTCAAAAATTGATCTGATGATAGTTTTGACCCTACAGATAACCCTAAGAAAATAGTTACAATATTGATTAAAGCGTTCTGCATTGTATCAGAAAGTCTTTCTACAACACCGCACTCTTTACATAAATTACCGAACGTCAAAGCTCCGATAAGAGGGCAGGCATCAGGCAGGAATATTATACAAAGTCCCAATACTACAAGCGGGAAAACTATTTTTTCACGTTTTGAAACTTCTCTCAGCTGTTTCATCTCAATTTTACGTTCTGCTTCAGTTGTTAAAAGTTTCATAATAGGCGGCTGGATAACCGGCACAAGAGCCATGTATGAATACGCTGCAACCGCAATTGCACCAAGAAGTTCCGGCGCAAGCTTAGTTGTAACATAAATTGATGTAGGACCGTCTGCACCACCGATAATACCTATCGCGCCGGACTGCGGAAGCGTAAATCCGAAACAGCACAAAGCCAGCAGCAAGGCACCAAAAATACCAAACTGGGCTGCCCCGCCTAAAAGCGCAGTTTTAGGGTTTGCAATAAGCGGACCGAAGTCT
Source organism: uncultured Brachyspira sp. (assembly GCA_902383995.1). Taxonomy (GTDB): domain Bacteria; phylum Cyanobacteriota; class Vampirovibrionia; order Gastranaerophilales; family Gastranaerophilaceae; genus Scatousia. The sequence goes on along the minus strand of CABLZX010000002.1, from coordinate 88,317 downwards.
GTCATTGCACCTACACCCATAAAGATAATCAATGGGAACAAGCCCTGATGAATACCTGCTTCATAAATAATTCCCAAAAATCCATGCGGACCTGCAATATCTGCAACAGGAATGTTTGATAACAAACCGCCGAATGCAATAGGAACAAGCAATAACGGTTCAAATTGTTTTTTAATACCTAACCACAAGAGGAATAAACAAATTACAATCATAATCGGTGAGCCGTATTGATGTAAAAATTGTTCAAATCCGCTTGTTATTGACGGGTCTACCGGCTGGACAAAGTTTGCTATACCGGTTGACTGCCATAATTTATATAAGCTGTCTGTAATATTCATTTTCTAATCCTTTTCTACTTTGCTTAACCGACTGTTACCAATACCTGACCGGTTACAACTTTGTCGCCGACCTCAATATCAACAGATTTAACTGTACCTGAAACAGGAGATTTAATTTCTGTTTCCATTTTCATTGCTTCAATAACTGCAATAACATCACCTTCAGAGATATTGTCACCGTTTGAAACAAGAACTTTTAATACATTGCCCGGCAATGCGGCTTTAACAGGAGTACCTTCACCGCTTGCAGCATGAGCATTAGCCTCAATACCGGCTTTAATATCAAAATCATAGAGTTTACCGTTAACAGTAGCTTTTTTACCTTCAAAAGCAACGGCATATTTTTTGCCGTTAACAGTAACTGTATAACCGTTAGCTTCATCTGTTGAAGGTTCAGTAGAACCTTTTTCACATTTTCTAACGCCGATTGTGGCTTTGCCTTCAAGGAATAAAATACCTTTTTCCTTACAAGCAGCAGAAATAAAGATATTTTCATCATTAACCGGCAATCCTGCTTCTTCAAGACGTTTTGTAGCAGCCTTAATACCTTTTGTTTCATCTTTGTCGTTAAGGTCAACAACCAGTTCTGTTGTTGGCTGTAAGTTAAGCTGTTCTGAAGCAATTCTTATAACTTCAGCATCCGGTTCGCAAGGAGTTTTACCAAAATATCCGAGAACCATTTTTCCGTAACCTTCTGCAATTTTCTTCCAAGGCCCGAACATTACGTTATTAAATGCCTGCTGGAAGTAGAATTGTGAAACAGGAGTAACAGAAGTTCCAAAACCGCCCTTCATTACAACTTCTTTCATTGCAGCAACAACTTCCGGGAATTTATCCATAAGATTGTTATCGCGAAGCATTTGAGTGTTTGCAGTTAATGCACCGCCAGGCAGCGGAGACTGGATAATCATCGGATTAACTGATAAAGCTTCAGGAGGCAGGAAGTAATCTTTCATACATTCTTTAAAGATTTCTTCTGTTTCAAGAATTTTTTCAACATCAATACCCAAATCGTAATCAGTACCTTTAAGAGCATGCCACATAGAAACAATATCAGGCTGCGCAGTACCGCCGGAAACAGGCTTCATAGAAAGGTCAATGCCGTCAGCACCGCCGTCAAGAGCAGCAAGATAAGCTGCAAGAGCAGTTCCTGCTGTTTCATGAGAATGGAATCTGATATGAGCATCAGGTCCGAGAATTTCTCTGGTACGTCTAAGAGTTTCATAAACTTTTCTAGGATTTGAAGTACCTGAAGCGTCTTTAAAAGCAAGGCTGTCAAATGGAATACCAGCATCAAGAATGCTTCTCAGAACTTTTTCATAGAAAGCAACGTCATGCGCACCTTCACATCCGATAGGAAGTTCCATCATTGTGATTGTAACTTCATGTTTTAAGCCGTTATCACGTATGCACTGACCTGAATAAATTAAGTTATTAACATCATTTAAAGCATCAAAGTTTCTAACAGTTGTAACACCATGTTTTTTAAACATTTTAGCATGCAGATTAATAATATCTCTCGGCTGGGAATCCAAGCCAACAACATTAACACCGCGAGCTAAGGATTGTAAGTTAATATCAGGACCGACTGCGGCTCTGATTTTGTCCATAGTTTCAAAAGCATTTTCATTGCAATAAAAGATAGGTGACTGAAATCTTGCACCGCCTGCAACTTCAAAATGTTTAATACCGGCATTTACCGCTGATTGAAGAGCCGGAATAAAATCATCTACAAATACTCTTGCCCCGTAAACAGATTGGAAACCGTCCCTGAAAGACGTATCCATAACTTTAATAAGTTTTTTTCCCATAATATATATCCTTTCACTAAATTAAAAAACTAACCTCTGGCTTTTGCAACTGCAATGGCAACTGCAATAGCCTCTTCTTCGGCAACATTTGATCTTTTGCCTGCTTTTTCGACCACAGGAACAGCTTCAGGGAAAAATTTGTTCAAATAAATAACAAATTTTGACATAACCCTCATCGCCAGTACCAGGATGTAAAGGAAAGAGAATACAACGCCCATCCCGATCAGCATCAGGATAACGCCTATCTCCAAATTTTCAACAAAGTTTTCTATCATAATATATCTCCTATTGTAAGTACAAATTCTTTATTATTATTTGCCAAAATCAGTTCCCCCTTCTCAGTAATTGATTTTGCAACACCTTTTTTATCATCATTAAATACTTTCACAGTAATTTCGCGGTTTAAGAAACATGCTCTTCTCACGTATTTTTCCTTTATCATCGGAAATCCGGTATTTAAAAATTCCTTATATCCTGCAAAAAAGCTGTCTGTCAAACGGCATCTGAAATCATCTAAGTTAATATAAGAACCAGTTTCAAGATTAAGTGAAGTAACAGCCTTATCAGGTATTGCCTCCACAGCGGATTTTTCCGCATTTAAATTAACCCCTATACCTAGCACAAGTCCCTTAAATTCACTCCCCTGCATGACAGTTTCAGAGAGAATGCCTGCTATCTTTTTACCATTAACCTGAACATCATTCGGCCATTTTATTTCTGCAGAAACACCGAACTCATCAAGTAAATCACATAATACAACAGACAAATACTGTGTAAGATTGGAATAGACTTCATTAAAAGAGTTAGAAGGTTTTAAAACAAAAGACATAAAAAGGTTTCCTTCGCCCAAATCAACCCATTTTCTCTGCATCCGCCCGCGTCCGGCAGTTTGTTCTTTCGCATGGACCACAGTACAATCAGCCAGGTCATGCAGATTTGACTTGGCAAACAAGTTAGTTGATTCAACCCTTTCAAGGTAAACCGTATTCATATTTCCCCTCAATTCAACGGAATTATATAATAATAATAACGCAAACAAAAAAAATTTGCGATTTTTTTTTTAGGAGTTAAAATAAATTGCAAGGGAGAGAAATTTATATGGAACATTGGATTTATACATTTAATATTGCGGGTCACAATATATCAGTAAATCTGGATACGATTTTTACAATGTGGTTTGCAATGATTGTAATAATTCTTTTTGCGCTGTTTGCAACAAGAAAACTCTCTGTAGTCCCGGGGAAGCTTCAGGCTGCATGTGAAAGTATTCTGAAATTTTTCTGGGGTACTCTTGATACAATGATTCCAAATGAAAACAGAAAGCATGTTCCGCTTGTTGCTTCATTATTTTTATTTATTCTTGTCGCAAACTTAATGGGACAGCTTCCTTTAAGAATAATTCACCTTAAAACAGGAGAGCTGGCATCTCCTACCAATGATATAAATCTTACTGCCGCAATGGCAATAATCGTTTTAATTTATTACGTAGGAATGGGTATTAAGCAAAAAGGTCCTAAATACTTCCTGCATGAATTTAGTTTTACCGGCATAGTTATGGCACTGGTAGAGCTTCTTGAAATGGTAACAAGACCTTTAAGTCTTGCAATCCGACTTTTTGCAAATATATTTGCCGGAGAAATACTTGTAAGCATAGCGCTCGGTTTGTCTGCATATCTTCTGCCGCTTCCGATTATGCTTTTTGAAATTCTTGTAGCATTCATCCAGGCAACAGTATTTATGATGCTGACAATTGCTTATATTTCGTCCGCTACCGGAGAAGAGCATTAATATTACAATTCAGATAAAAGGAGAGAAAAACATGGAAACAAATTCATTATCACAATTGGCACAGTTAGGTGCAGGTATCGCAATTGGTTTTGGTGCGATAGGCGCCGGACTTGGTATCGGATTAGCTACAAAAGGATTGATGGATGCAGTATCCCGCCAGCCGGAAGTTGCAGGTAAAGCTTTTGGTTTCTTCCTGCTTGGTGCAGCGTTGTCAGAAGCCTGTGCTTTGTACGCATTCGTAATCGCATTCCAGCTGCTTGGTAAATAGTCGGAGATTAGATAATGGAATTTAATGCAACATTTTTAGTATCAGCAATAAGTTTTTTAGTGTTCACATTCATTATGAACCTGATATTTTATAAGCCTCTTGAGAAAATAATCAACGAGCGCCAGAGTATTATTGACGGCAGCTTTGCCGAGGCGGAAGCATCAAAACAAGCAGCCGGATCAATAAGGCTTGAGCGTGAACAAAAGCTCTCAGAAACTTTAAAACAATCAAAAAAAATTATTTCTGATAAAGTAAATGAAGCAAACAATAATTCCAAAAGTCTTACCGGTGAAGCCAAAAACTTTTCACAGGAACAAATAAATTCTGCAAAAGAAAATCTTAAGAATGAAGCCGAAAAAACATCGGAAGAATTAAAACTGAAAGTTAAAGACCTTGCAGAAATTATTTCGGCAAAAGTACTCGGGGCTGAAACTAAAATCACGAACAATGATACTGATTTAATTAACAGGATACTGAATTAATATGAATGAACTTGCTAACTTTTGGAATACGATAGTTCAAACAAATACTTTTAACTTTGCAATACTTGTATTGATTTTTGCAATAGTATTCAAAAAAATTAAGATTGGAGATATTCTCGAAAATCTTAAAGAAGATATTGTAAAAGCTATAAGACAGGCTGAAGAAGAGAAAAGCAAAGCTTCTAAAGATTTGTCAGAGGCTAAAAAATCAATTGAACATCTGGATGATGAAATAAAATCTGCACTGAGCGATGCTGATTCAAGAGCAAACCAGATAGCAGAGCAAATTCTGGGTAATACACAAAAAGAGATTGATTTAATCAAGTCAAATATTGATAAAGTTATAACTAATGAAGAAAAAACTATTTCCGCCAAATTAACCGAAAAAACAGCCAAAGCATCAATAGCTCTGGCTAGAAATCATATTATATCAGTACTGGAAAATCAGCCGGAACTGCATGAAAAGTATATTAATGAAAGCATAAATGAGTTAGACAGGATTCAATTATAAAACTATGAGAAACTTTGACGAAAGAATATCTATTTCAGCCAAAAATTATGCAGACGCACTTGTTAAAATAGTAGAAGACGGCGTTATGACATATAATGAAGTTTACGATGATTTAACGGCAGTACAGGACATTCTCGATATGGCGCCTGAGCTGTCAGATGTACTTAAAGATCCGACTGTAGCTTTTGATATGAAAGTTGATATTGTTAACGAAATCTTTAAAAGAGAGGTACACGAACCAATCGTTAATTTCCTGAAAATACTTATTGAAAAGAAACGTTTTGTAGAATTTTCTAAAATATATGCAGCTTACGTTAACAGGTTGAACAAAATCAATAATATTCAGCCGGTCACAGTAACATCTGCAATTGCACTTACTGATGAACAGAAAAAAGGAATAGCTGTAAAACTGGAAGAAAAGTTAAAAAAGCAGGTACAACCCCGTTGGAATGTAGATAATGGAATAATAGCAGGACTTGTTATTAAAATTAATGATGACGTCATTGATACAAGCCTGAAGCACAAAATCGACAAAATCAGTAAAGACTTATTGTTAAAATAAGCAGAATTTATGAGGTAAATATATGGTACTAATAAAACCGGATGAAATCAGTTCTATAATTAAAAGTAAAATAGAAAATTATGAATCCCAGACAGAAATAGCGAATACCGGAAAAGTTATTGAAGTAGGCGACGGAATCGCAAGAATTTACGGGCTTCAGAATGTAATGTCTAATGAACTTATTGTTTTTGAAGACGGCAGAGATACTCTCGGGATTACGCTCAACCTTGATGAAGATAATGTAGGTGTTGTAATTCTCGGTGAATATACACAAATTAAAGAAGGTATGACTGTCAAAACAACAGGGCGAATTGCATCAGTACCGGTAGGCTACGGGCTTATCGGAAGAATTATAGATCCGACAGGAAAGCCTCTTGACGGCAAGGGTGAATATGAATATTCAAAAACCCGTCCAATAGAAAGAGTTGCTCCGGGTATCGTTACAAGAAAGTCTGTTCACCAGCCGCTTCAAACAGGGTTGACAGCGATTGATGCTTTAACTCCTATAGGAAGAGGGCAGAGAGAATTAATAATTGGCGACAGACAGACCGGTAAAACAGCAATTGCAATTGATACAATAATCAACCAGAAAGGCAAAAATGTAATTTGTATTTACGTTGCAATTGGTCAGAAAGCTTCAACTGTAGCACAGCTTGCTAAAGTTTTGGAAGAACATGGCGCAATGGAATATTCCATAATTGTTTCAGCTACAGCAAATGAATCTGCTCCGCTACAGTATATAGCACCGTTTGCTGGTGTTGCTATCGGGGAAGAATTTATGGAAGAAGGCAAAGATGTCTTAATCGTATATGACGATTTAAGCAAACACGCACAGGCCTATCGTGCAATGAGTTTGCTTCTGAAAAGACCGCCTGGACGTGAAGCTTACCCGGGAGATGTTTTCTACCTTCACTCAAGACTTCTTGAGCGTGCGGTAAAATTAAATGATGAACTCGGTGGCGGCAGCATTACTGCTCTTCCTATCATTGAAACCCAGGCAGGTGATGTATCTGCGTATATTCCGACTAACGTAATTTCTATTACTGATGGTCAGATATTCCTGGAAACTAACCTGTTTAACTCAGGTGTTAGACCGGCCATCAACGCAGGTATTTCAGTTTCACGTGTAGGCGGTGCAGCTCAGACTAAAGCAATTAAACAGGTTGCCGGTAAGTTAAGGCTTGATCTTGCCCAGTTTAGAGAATTGGAAGCATTTGCGCAGTTTGCCTCAGATCTTGATCAGGCTACAAAAAACCAGCTGTTGCGCGGTGAAAAATTAACCGAAGTGCTTAAACAACCTCAATATAATCCGTTGAGTGTTGCTGAGCAGGTTTCAATTCTTTTTGCAGCTAACGAAGGTTTGCTGGATGATGTTCCAAATACAGACATAGGCAGATTTAAGAAAGAATGGTTTATGCACCTGAATGCTAATCTCAAGTCATTGTCTGATAATCTTAACAACGGCAGTGCTTTGTCTGATGAGGATAAGAAAACATTAAAAGAAAGTATTGAAACCTTTAAGAAAACATTTTAAGATAAGAAAGGAGTTCTAAAAAATGAAATGTTATAATCACCACGACCGGGACGCATTTGCAGTATGTACAAACTGCGGAAAAGGTTTATGCCTTGAATGCGTTGCTGATAAAAACGGCAGAATGGTCTGTAAAGATAACCAAAAGTGTGCAGACAGATGTAATTTTGTAAAAGGACTCCTTATTCTTATTTTACTCATTGGTATTATATCAGTTCTTCTGACAATACTTGACTAGTTCAAAGGTAAGTTATGACTAATTTAAAAGATATTAAAAACAGAATAAAAAGCGTTGAAAGCACAAAGAAAATTACCCGCGCAATGAAAATGGTTGCTGCTGCAAAAGTAAAAAAAGCAGAAAATACAGTTAAAGCATCAAGACCTTTTACTGCCGAGTTAAATAATATGTTCAAAAAGCTTTTAAATTCAGTGGGTTCATACAGTTCAAGCTCATTAAAAATAAAAGCAGCTATTGATAATTATCCCGAACTATTACAGGTAAGGGAGGTAAAAACCGTTGGATTACTTGTTATAACCTCGAATAAAGGGCTTGCCGGCGCTTATAACGCTAATATAGTCCGAAAGACGATAAGCAGAATTGAAGAGTATAAAGAACAAGGAATTAATACAATCCTTTTTGTTGTAGGTCAAAAAGGAATATCCTCGCTTAAGCGTAAATGTGCGCAGCTTAATACCCGTATTGAAAAAACATACCTCAATGTAGCAAACAACCCTAGCGGTGAAGGTGCAAAAATGGTTGTTGAAGACATGGCAGAATATTTTGTATCAAAACAGATTGACAAAATAGAAATAATTACAACCAGGTTTAAAAATATGATGAGTTATTTTGTAGAAGAATGGGAAGTTCTTCCGCTAAAAACACCGGAAGAAATCCAAGAAAAATTACATGATAACGTAATTGACCCATTAATGGAATTTGAACCGGATATGCACCATATCTTGCAAAAAGTTGTGCCGATGTATATTACAAATATTATATACCAGGCTCTTCTGGAAGCTCAGGCAAGCGAGTTAGCAAGCAGAATGACCGCAATGTCGGCGGCTACTACAAATGCAGAAAAAATGATACAAAACCTTTCTGTTGAATACAACAAATCAAGGCAGTTTGCTATCACTCAGGAAATTATTGAAGTCGTATCAGGCTCAAATTCTCAAATGCAATAATATTTTATATAATTATAAAAGGAACTCCCTATCATAAGACAGGGAGTTTTTAGCTATTCTTAATTCATATGTTTTGAAATAAAATCCTTATTTTGGGCTAATATAGCAGGGTTTTCAGTTGAAAAATTTCTGCCAAAAGATGTATTATCTATAATAACAGCAGCTCTGCCGTTATTATTTTGAGCCTGTTGAGCAGCAAACTTAGCCTTGAATTTGGCTTCTGATTTCTCGGTCATATGTTTATTCAATGCAGGAACTCCAAGCCCCAGAACCAAACCTGAATATAAGTAACCTACAACTTGTGATATATTTAATACATTAAGTTTTGATTTTAATTCTTTTTGAACATCCTGCGGCAGGTCTTTTACAAGTTTCATTAACTCGCTGAATTTTAAAGCCTTTCCGTCTTTTACAGTTGAGATACCATTTTCTTTTAAGGTAGACAATAAAATTTCATCTCTGGTCTTCATAACAGAATTGCCAAAGCCTCCGCCTGTTTTATTTTTATCAAGCATATTAAATAAAGATTTTGATTTATCCAGAGCTTTGGCAGTATACTTGGTTACAAGAGCCCCTAGCACCAGAAGATTTAAAAAGCCCAGTGTATCTTTCACCGCAGATTCTCTTAGTTCATCCTTATCTCTGGCCGCCCATAGACGTGACATAATTGTCATACCATATACAAATTTGAGCTGGTCAATAGTAGGAAGCATACCTTTAAACTGAATTTTTCCTAAAAATTCTTTTGGCTTACGGGTAATTGTAGAAAGCGCACCAAGCCCAAAAACAAGACCTGTTATACCTTTCATTACCTTAAATCCTGTTGAATGATCCTCTTCTCGGCCAGGAACACCAACAAAACCGGTTTGACCGGTCTTTTTGAATGTAAGATATTTATTTATAGGCTGTGTTGACATACCGATAGCTGTTGCAATACCCAGACCAATTGCCGTACGCTTATTATTCATAGATTTAAGCGCATTAACAAATGAGTTGGTATCGACACTTTCAGCTTTCTCAAAAATCTTTTTGACATCACTTTTTATGAAAGTTCTAGAAAGATTGTGGATATTTTCAATCAAAGTATGGAGAGTATTTGACGAAGATTTTACAAGTTTATTACCATTTCTGAGTTCAAGGCGAACTTTTTCGCCTCCGGTTGCGGCTGTAATAACAGATTTAATATAAGCGGTTGATTGTTTATCTATACGGTCGAGTTTTCCTTCTTTTAAAAGAGTATATAATTTATCAACAACAAGTTTTTTATCTTCAGCAGGAATAGCTGTCCAGCCGGTTTCTGCATTTTTAGAGGTATTATAAACTTTTACATTATCAAATAAATCATTCAGGTAACTTTTAACAGCATCAAAATTTTCAGCCGTTTTAGGCTCTTGAAGTTTAAGTTCATTTTCAAGCTTAACAGCCTTATGCCAGTATTTAGCAAGAATATCAGTTGTTTTATTATCGGCAAAAATTTTATCAGCACGAACGTTGTAAGCTCTATTTACAGCAGCAGCAACAAACATTCCGCCAAGTACGCCATAAGCTCCCACAAGAGTGTGATTTATTGTTCCCATAGATTCACGTCTTGCAGTTTCCAAACCTGCTTCCGGACCTCTCTTTTTCATGTCATAAGCAGTTCTGGGAATTACCATTGAACAGAGGTCGACAGAGTTTGCACCTATAGCCTGGTTTGTATCCAAAAACCTTAAAAGCAGCGTAGAGTAGTCCGCTGCGCCTGTAAATCGGACATTTTCATTTTTATCATTATTTTTATTTCTGTTTACTATTTGAGGGGCTATGTGTTGAACTTTCATAATCGTTTTTCCTTTACGAATTTAAAAATGCTTTAAATGATTGAGATTTCAATAACGAAGATTGACCTGAGCCAAAGGCTGCGCCCGTAGAGGATACAGAAGCAGAAACTGCAGCCTGTTCATTCAAAGCCTTGCGCTTTGCAAGTTCTTTTTTATTCGTTTGAGTTCTTGTATATAATGGTATAAATACACCAAGTGATATAAGAGAGAAAGCAATATTACCAAGCTGGCATATGCTTCTCAGGTTTTTATGTTTTGTTCTTAACGCTTTATCTGCAATTGCTTCCAGTTCATCAGTAGATTTCATTGTGGTATGTTTAGCCCAGTTCCAGAAGCGTTTAAAGATATTTGCATCAGGATCTTGTTTTTTCAAACGGTTGATAAGCCGAACACCTTTATCTTTGTTTAGATATTCGAGCAGAGTAGCAATTCCTTTTGCGGCATAATCACCAAGGAAGTAAAAGCTTGAGAATGTTGCAATATCTCTTATCGTATTTTCTTTTAACTCGTTAGAATCTTCTGATGCTGCTATACGGCTGGAGAAAGTTGCAGCAGAAATAATTCTGGCCTGATCCATTGTAGGAAAGATATTTTTAAACTGGAACATTTTCAGGCTTGGTCTGTCCATAAGCATAGACAATCCGGCAACACCTGCCATAAGAGGAACTGCAAAGAATTTTTGTGCTGTCAGCTTGCGTTTTTCTTCTTTTGTAAGTACTCTTTCTTTACCATCGTTATATAACGGAGCACCTTTTTTGCCAGATAGCTTGTGTGTAATCCATCTGTTAATCGGTTGTGCAGCAATTGCCAGAGGAATAATTACAGCAAGACCGGCTGCGCTTTTTGCATTAACAAGTTTCTTTGATTTAGAGAAGAATTTTGTAAGCCTGTCTGCATCCTTTTCAATTCCTTCTTTTGCAACGCCATGAAGTACATCAGAGGAACTTTCAAGAAGAGATTTCAGGTTGTTAGAAAAATAACCTTTGTCATCTGCAAACCTGATATTTTCAGAAATACCAGTTTTCTTTACAAGAGTTTCAAAAGCTTTTTTGGTTACATCTTTTTTAGGAGAATCAGAAACTATATTTTTAGCAACATTTCTAAGAGTTTCTTCATATTCCTTATCGTTTGCAAAAATTTCTTTAAATTTCTTCAAGCCGTCTTTTGAAACATCTCCGTTTACACCTTCTATATCATCAAACATTGATTTCAAGGTGTTATAAACCCTGTCTTCAAGGTTATCGCCAGTTGAAGCTTTAAAGTATTTTTCAATTTTATTTAAAGCATCACTGTTAGCCCAGCATTTAGTAAGATTAGATTTATTAAAATCACCCATAACAGGTTTATTTAACAATTTTGCAGCACCCATAACGATGAAGCTTGGCACAATACAGTTGATTATAAGACCTGACGATTCACGTCTGAAAGCCTCAAACCCGCCCATTATGTTTAATTTACGCTCGTTAGTTTCCTTGCCGTTTTCATCTTTTTTCTTAGAGCCGATGAAGGTTTCAAAGAAAGTTCGTGGAAGAATAGCTGTTGCCAAATCAAGAACCGTAACATTAACCATAGGTTCTCTTTCACAAGCCTGAACACCCTTTAAAATCAATTCGCCCAGATCACTACCTTTAAATGCCGGCTGTGAAGTTTGCTGATTGGTTGCAGGGGTATATTTTTTATTTTTATCTACACTTACACTAATCTTATTTATCATAACAATATCGTCTGGTTGTGTTGTATTTAATACACTTATTATAACAACAGCACGTTTATAATAAAAGCGGTGCAAAAAAAAAGTTGCGCACTAAGACCGGATTGTAAAGGTAATATTAAGATACATTTTTGATTTTTTTTATAAAAATAGTAATTGTTTAAAAATTTTTAAAAAATTTTATTAAAAATTTGACATAAAAATAAACAAAAAATAAAAAAATCTTATAAAATTTCTGTGAAAAATTTTGTAAAATTTTGTAAAGATTTTTAGGATTAAGTGTTAAAAGTATAGACAAAATATATATTTATAAAAAATCTGAGTGTATTTAGCATGCTTAAATTGCAATAATATATAAAATGATGTATAATAGTTAATGAAACATTGAATGAAAGGAGATAGGTATATGCAAAACACAATTATAGCTTCAAATCTCAAAAAGGGGGGGGGGCTTAGATAGCGCCGGCGGGCTTTTTCACGCTTCGGGATTACCCCGTTCTGCATTCACGCTAGCGGAAGTTTTAATTACTCTTGGTATCATTGGTGTTGTCGCTGCAATGACGTTGCCTGCGCTTATTCAAAATCACACAAATAAAGTAGTAGCATCCAGATTAAAAAAATTTTATACAACCTTTAACGAGGCTATAAAGCTGGCAGAAGCAGAATATGGCGACCGACAGTACTGGTATAGTGATGTAGCAGGGGTTGATCTGGACGAAGAAGGCAATCCAATCATGTCATCTGCTCAAATTGACAAATGGTTTCAAAAATATTTTTCCAAATTTATTGTTTTAAAGAAAAAATTAAATAAGTCAGGAACAATAGTTTATTATTTAAATGATGGCAGCGCATTCCAATTAGGAGCAGACGATAACGTTACAAGCTCAAGAGCTATAACCTTTTTCCCCGGGAATCCTGATAAATGCGGAACAATGGATTACGGCAAGTGTAAATTTTATTTTTTATATCAGCCGGTAGCAACAACTGAAGACTGGAAATATCACTACAAGAAAGGGGTAGAACCATGCAAATGGAATTGGGATGGAAAAGTAGAAACACTTTACAATAACTGCAAAAGAAAAAATACACAACAGACAAAATCTTGTACTGCAATTATACAGCTAAACGGCTGGGAAATTCCTAAGGATTACCCGTATAAAGTTTTCTACTAAAAGATTAGAAAATTAAGATGTACGCTGTTTAAATAGATTAAAGATAAAGACCTCTGCTTGTTCTTTAGTTGCAACATCACCGGACATCTGTGCTTCATGAAGGGCATTCATTATTTCGCCTAATTGTTTTGACGGTTTGATATTGAGTATTCTCATAACATCATTTCCGTCAAGCAAAACCGGCAAAGGCTCAAGTGAATCTTTTACATTCAAATAAAAGTCAAGCAGACGGTTTAACAGGTTGATATTTTTTCCAACAACCTCTTTGGTTATAGCCTCGCCTTGGGCTGAAAGCCTGTCAGCTTGTGCTAGAAGTATTACATCAGCAGAATTCTCTTCCATTTTTCTGACAAATCTCATCATTATTTTGTCATTTATCTCAGGTGCACTCATAACCTGTGACGGGTAGATGTGATTGCGTATCATTGAAGATACATAGTCTATCTGCTTATTAGAAAAACTCATTTTTTTCAACAGCGGTACAGAAAGCTTTGCACCTATATCATCGTGTTTTATAAACCTGTGGCGTCCTGATCCTTCTTCAATTGTCCAGGTAGAAAATTTGCCAATGTCATGAAGGAATGCTGCAAGTTTTAGATGAGCAAGTCTTGAGGCACCGCCAAAGTCCACAGCTTCCATATGAGCCTTAACAGTATCCGGTGCGTTTTCATACAAAAGCTGAACTTGTCTGACAGTTTCAACAGAATGATGAAACAAGTCCAGATGATGGTGGGAGTTAGGAGGAACCTGCTTTAATTCATTCACAATCGGAAATATCTCTTCCAAAAGCCATGTTTTATTCATGTTTAACAAAGCTTTATCGGCATACTTTCCGCCGAAAAGAAGTATAAGCTCATGTGCAATCCTTTCCACTGCCGGCTTGTGAATAAGCTTTACATATTTACAAACTGCATGAATAGTCTCCGGAGTTAAATCAAAACCCAGCACTGATTGAAAACGATATACCCTTAATAACCTTAGTGGATCATCTTCAAAATTATGCTCATTTATATAGTTTATGCACTTGTTTTGAATATCAGTAATTCCTCCGCACATATCCTCAATTTCACAAGTCTTAATATTAACGGCAATCGCATTAATAGTTAAATCACGGCGCATCAAATCTTTATGAAGCGAATCTTCTATCGGATTAGTGACATCAATTATATTAACTTTGTCCGGCAGAACAACTCTGTAAATTTTATTTATTTCATCAAGAGGAACCAAAACTGCTTCAAAGTGAGCGGCAAGTTTTTGCGCAAAAATCTTTGCATCCTCATCAATTACAATCAAATCGCGGTCAAAAGTTTCCTTTCCCATTATAAAGTCTCTAACAGCACCGCCGACAAGATAAATTTCGTAGTCAAAGTTAGATGCAATTTCAGATAGTATTCTGTCTGATTTAATTTTTTCCGTAATTTGTGTATTCATATATAATATTTCCTAACGCAGCAACAACCGCAGTATCAGCTTTTAATATTAAATCCCCGAGGGTAAGCATCGGGATATTATGTGTTTTGAAGAGTTCAAACTCTCGGTCTGAAAACCCGCCTTCAGGACCTATAATAACAAGAACATTTTCCCCTTTTTTAAAAGGATTTTTACAACAGTATTCATGCAGCGTCATATCTGCAATACGTTCACAGAAAGCTATTACTTTATCAAAAATAACATTTCTCCCGTTCATATCACAAGAAACTGATTTATTGCGGTAAGAAATTAGATTTTCAAGTGTAGTTAAATTTTCGCACACAGGAACATCAGCTCTCTCGCATTGCTTTGAGGCTTCATACATAATACGCTGCCACTTGGTTATTTTCTTTTCAATAACGCTTTTATTAACGCTGCAATTATCAGTAAGAACAGGATATACTGCGGCTGCGCCCAGTTCTGCGGCTTTTTCAATAATGACAGACTGTGCGTCACTCCTGAGTGGGCTTTGCGCAAGATATAATCCAAAATCAAGGTTTCTATTAGATTGATAAGAAGTTTCAATTTTCGCTGTTATCTCCCTGCTTGTAATTTGCTCAATAACAGTTTCGTATTGAATTTTATTTTCGTCAATTAACAGCAATTTTTCACCGCTGCGGGCGCGCAAAGATCGCGCAATATGTCTGTAGTTCTCTTCATCATTGATAATTGCAAATCCGTTATTTATATTTTCTGATTTTATGAAAAAATGCGGCAAAGAAACCTCCTAAATCATTTTATACGATAAAATTCCGTCTTGCAACAGTCCTGCTGCACCAATAGGAAAAGTTTGTTTATCAGCAGCATGAGTAAATTTAAAACCGCCGTAAGCAGGAACATCAAGAAGCATTGCAGTTTCTGTAAAAATTTCATCAAGCCATTTTTCATCCCCGCAATCCAAAAATTCACCCAGAACAAGCCCCTTGCAATACTTACGAAAATCTTTCATATTAACAAGCTGGCTGAACATTTTATCTATTTTATAAGCCGGCTCGTTAAGATCTTCTGCTGCAAATATAAAATCCTCATCAGGAAGAAAATCAATCCCGCAAAGAGAAACAATAGTTGAAAGATTTCCACCCCAGATAATCCCGCTTGCATTCCCTGTATTATATGTAACCCTGGAAAAATATTCCTCAAAGCCTCCGCAAAGTACATTGAAGAAAGATTTTTCCGTAAACTCAGTTATATCATTAAAATCCGACTGAGCCATAGGTCCTGAAAATGTTATTAAATCAGAGTGCTTTGCAAACATTAAAGAAAGTGCTGTAATATCGGAAAAGCCGCAAAATATTTTAGGGTGTCTTCTTATAATTTCAAAGTCAATGAGCTTGATAAGCCGTATGGCTCCGTAACCGCCTCTTGCACAGACAACAGCATTAACCTCATTATCAAGAAAAGCCTCATGTAAATCACTTACACGTTCTTCATCAGTTCCAGACATATATCTGAAAGAATTAAACAGATGCTTGCCCAATTTAACCTTAAACCCAAGACTCTCAAACTTATTTTTTGCTTTCAAAATCTCTTCATACTCTACAATGCCGGCAGGTGCTATAATTGCTACAGTATTGCCCTCTTTTAAATATGGAGGTTTAATTAAGTTCATAATTTCCCCTTTTTCATAACTTTTGTTATATTATTATTATCATGAACGAAAAATATATTCCATTATACAGAAAATACCGCCCGCAAAAGCTTGAGGAAGTCGTAGGTCAGGAACATATCAAAAAAGCATTAACAAATGCAATTGCAATGGATAAGATTTCCCACGCATACCTGTTTACAGGTCCGCGCGGCACCGGTAAAACCTCAACTGCGCGTATTTTTGCAAAATCACTAAACTGTAAAGACGGTCCTACTATCAATCCTTGCGGAAAATGCGAAAATTGTGTTGATATTACAAATTCTGTCCCTATGGATGTTATTGAAATTGACGCGGCAAGCAACAGAAAAGTTGAAGATGCACAAAATATCCTTGAAAAAGTAATGTATGCACCAGTCAACAGCCGGTATAAAATTTATATTATAGACGAAGTCCACATGCTTTCAAACACAGCATTCAATGCACTTTTGAAAACACTGGAAGAACCGCCTAAAAATGTAATTTTTATCCTTGCGACAACCGAAGTCCATAAAGTTCTTGATACGATAAAAAGCCGCTGCCAGCGTTTTGACTTCAGAAGAATCACAACAGATGACATTGTTAAGCATCTAAGATATATTTCTGACAAAGAACAAATTAATATAACAGATGATGCACTTTTTACGATTGCCAAAAATTCAGCAGGCGGAATGCGCGACAGCATAGCACTTCTCGACCAGCTTAGCATTTTAGACGGGGAAGAAGCTATATCTACAGATGATATTAATAATCTTCTGGGAAGACTTTCGTTTGATACTTTGCATACTCTTGCAGAAGGCATAATTACCTCAAAACCGCAGGAAGCAATAGAAACTCTGGAAAAAATCTATAACTCCGGTAATGAACCTACCCAGATTTTAACTAATCTTCTTGACTATTTCAAAAATATGCTTATTGTCAAAAACTGTAATCCAGAAATAGTATTTGAGCTTACACAGCTAAATGATGCACAGATTAAAGAACTCGGCAAACAAGCGCAAAGTGTTGAAACACACCAGATTACATTCCTGATTGATAAAACAGCAGATTATATAAAAGATGTAAAAACAACAAACAATCCGCGGCTTTGGCTTGAAGTAGGCATTATTGACCTTGCAAATCTTGCTGAAAATACCTCACTTCTGGAATTGCAGAACAGGCTTGCAAAACTTGAAAGCGGAGCTCCAGTACAGGCAGCCCCAAGCTATAAAACACCGCCGGCACCGGTTTTAAACAGGCAAAAGATAAAGGATTTGACTGATGAAAAACCAATAAAGCCTGCCGAAAATCTTTCACAGCCGGCAAAGCCGCAAGAGGCGCCAAAACCTGAGCCTGCAGTTCAGCAGGAAACACAACAGCCTGAGGAAGATTTTGCACCAATGCCAAAAGCTCATCCGGTTTCTGCAGGAGATGATATTGGAGCACAGTGGGGAACCTTACTGCAAAACATACAAAGTGCACCTACAAGAGCACTTCTTAAACAGTGGGCAAATCCTGTTAAAATTAGCCCTGAGGAAACCGTTTTAACAATGAAAAATGAAATTTTCCTAAATCAGGTAGCAAACGGCAATAAAAAGAAAATGATTATCGACGCTCTGGATGCAATGTTTTCACAGGAAAACTCAAACGTCATAATAAGACTTCCCCTACCTGATGACATGCCTGTAAAAGCGGTGCCTCCCAGGCAAGTAACACCAAAAGCCCCACCTCAGATGCAGCCGGAAGCAATTGAAGTTGAAGAGGAAACCGGTGAGGAGGAAATCGAAGAGGCTCAGGAAGAAGTTAAAACTTCTGAAACCTCAAAACCAAAAGATTATATAAACTCCCATTCAGATATGGTAAATATGGTTATGGACTTATTTGACGGCAAAATAATTGATTAGATAGCAAAAAATTATATTTGCGCGTTTTAGTATATTACTCAACAATTAACAAGACAGGAGAAATTTATGAAAATTATGCCTTTACAGACACAGAATTTCTGTGCAAGCCCCGAGTATTATGAAGTTAAGGAAAACCGCGACAGGTTTTATGAACTAAGCACTGATCAAAAATTGAATGTATTATTTGATACACTTAATAACAGCAGCAAAAAACTTGCTTCAAACCAGGTTAAAATGCAGGAGTTTAACAAAACCGCAATAAAAACCTTATTTTCAAATGCGTCCAGAGATGAAAAACGCGACAAAGTGGTTTCTGCTGACAGATTGTGCCAGCTCAACACTATTGCTTAATTGATAAAGACTTGAATTTAAATGCCTGAAATTCTTTTGAAAAGTAATCAGGCGTCAAGCCGGCTTTTTGTTTAAGTGAATTTAAGAAGTCCTGTTTATCCGGAAGCTGTTCCCACACAACAGGAAGATATACAGCCTGATAGTTTCCGTCCCTGATAATCAATCCATCCTCAAACGGAGTTATTTTAGTCAGCAGGTCTTCTTCACTTTCAAAAAGTATTCTCTCAGGCTGAGAAAGCAGCGAAACTGAAATTTTTACCCTGTCAAACTCCTCTCTTGTTAAAGGATTAAATCTAGGATCCCTGAATGCAGCAGAATGTGCATTCTCCATAATGTCTTTTATTAAAGAACGGTGTGCGATAATAGAACCAATGCAGCCTCTTAAATTACCGTCCAGTTCCAGGGTTACAAAAGCCGCACCAGCCTCCTCAAATACACAGGCATATTCTGCGGGAGTAAAATCTCCAAGATGAAAACCTGATAATATACTTTTTCTGCATACATCAATCACAAAATCAGAAAAATATTCTTTTATATAATCATTTTTTCCGCCCTCATATAAAAACCAAGAGCCATAGCCGACAACTCTTGAACTGTCCCCTGTCATTTTGGCAGAATTTGTTAATCCGACCCTTATAAGAGAAAAGTTCTTTTCTTTAGCAAAGCTGACTGCTCCGCAGACGCCTACGGCACCGCATGCCTGTTCTGCATCAAAATTTGCAATATTATTTGTTTCTATCATTTGAGCAGTATAATTATCTATCCTTGAGCTTTCTCTTTCCGGATAAAAATGGCTTAAATCTGTAGAGATTACAAAGGCGTTTTCAGGATTATCATAGTATCTCGCAATAGTGTCTTTCAGCACATTATAATCAGTACACCCGTATAGTACCGGAATAATCTGAACCTGAGGTTCTTCTTTTGTACAAAGCTCTGAATTTTCGGCGCATATTTGCTCTTTACGGCAGAAATACTGAATAAAAGGCAGTTGAATTTCTATAGAATGTTCCTTTTCAAAAGCTTCATTATTGACCTCGCACCCTATTGAAGATGTAATTTTCTTATTAATATAAATCATCCCCAGAGGAGTTTCAAAAGCATCATAATCAGGAACTACACATCCGAATATTCTGCTGTAATGCGAAGGCGCAAGAATAAATATATTTTTAATATTCTTCCCGAAATATTTGTACCCCTGCGCAGCAAGAGCACCGGAATATACAATTCCTGCATGAGGAACTATAATTAATCTCGAAAAGTAAGGCGAGGATTTTTCTTCCCTTGAAGCAAAATCCATCAGCATAGATACTAATTCTTCCTTATCTTCCGGATAGAACATTCCTGCAACATTTGGCTGTTTAATCTTCATAAGGTTATTTTAACTCCTTAATTATTTTTCTCTATAGGATAGTAAGTTAATAGAATATCATCCCCAAAGTGTTTAACACTATAAAATTTAAATATTTTACTCTCATTTATATCTGTAACACTTCCGGAATTAAAACACGAGCGTCCCTCATTATCTCCTAAAATTTTAGGGGCTATGAAGTGGTATATTTTATCTGCATATTCCATTGCAGAGCCGTTTAAGTGTCCTCCGGCTTCAATAAGGACACTCATCACTCCTAATTCATAAAGTTTATTAAATACAAACTCTAAATCCAGCTTCTCACTTATAACCGGAGTTTTTATAAATTCTATTCCGTTTAGCTTGGGCTGCGTAAGAGTTTTATCATGGAATACAAAGATTCTGCCGGATTTATATATATTTGAAGTAAATTCTGTTTTTAGTCTGCGGTCTAATATAATTTTTGTCTTATGCTCCATTGTAGGATTATCAGCAATAACAGTATCAGAAGATGTCATAATCGCATCATAAGTTTTCCTGATAATCTTAACCTCTTCTCTAGCCTGTTCACCTGTAATCCATTTTGAAGATCCGTTCTTTGCTGCAATTTTTCCGTCAAGGGTTGCTGCAGTTTTTATTGCAACGAAAGTTTTATGCTCCGTCATATTCCTGATAAAAACCTCATTAAGTCTTTTACATTCATCATTCAGAACATCTTCAACAACTTCTATACCTGCATCAAGAAGCTTCCTGATACCGCAGCCTGCCACTATAGGATTTACATCACGCATACCGGTTACGACTTTTTTAAGCCCGCGCTCAATTATCAAATCAGCACAGGGAGGTGTGTGCCCGAAATGCGAACACGGTTCAAGATTTACAAAAAGAGTTCCGCCCCTTGCCTCGTCATTATTTAATTTCAAAAGAGCATTACGCTCTGCATGGTTTTCACCGTATTTCTCGTGGAAACCTTCAGCAATCAGGTTTCCGTTTTTATCGTAAACCACACAGCCGACAAGAGGATTTGGAGAAACTGCTCCATTACCCTTTTTTGCAAGCTCTATACACCTTTTCATTGATTTTTCATAATCCATAGTTGTATTTTATAATAAAAAATGGTATTTTAATACAAGATAAACAAAACGTTTTACAACGAAAAATAAGGAGAGCATTATGGTAGACTTGAAGTATATCGGACACAGTGCGTTCGAGATTAAAACCGGCGACAAATCAATTTTAATTGATCCTCTGGTTTCTATTAATCCTAAATATGACTACACACAAAGGAATATTGTTGATATATTCGTAACTCATGGACATTCAGACCATTTAGGCGAAGCAATTGAAATTTCAAAAGAAAAGAAAGCGCCGATTACAGCTATCACAGAAGTTGCGAATTACTGTGCAAACAAAAAGGTTAAAACACGTCCTGTATGCCCTGGCGGCTGGCTGAATTATGATTGGGGACGCGCAATATTTTTACCGGCTTACCACTCAAGTTCTCTACCGGATGGCTCTTACGGAGGAATTGCGGCAAGCATCCTGTTTGATATTGAAGGTGTAAGAATTTTCCATGCAGGTGATACATGCCTGACACCGGATTTTAAAGCTTACAAGGATTTATACAGACCAAACATTGCACTTCTTCCTATTGGAGGAAATTATACAATGGACATAGAACACGCAGTTGTTGCAGCTGACTGGCTCGGTGCAAAAACAGTAATTCCTATGCACTACAACACATTCCCTGAAATACAGGCTGACTTGCAGAAATTCGCACAGCTGATGCAGGTAAATAATACAACATGCTGTATATTAAATCCTGAGGAAATTAAATAGTCCGTCTATTTATAATCCATAAATATTAAAATATTACCGCCTCTAAGATTGTCATTAAAAATCATTGGTGGTAATATTTTTTTGAAAAGAGGAATTTTATGAATATCTTATTTATTATCGACAGAATAGAGCTTAAATATTTTGAGTTTAATAACCTTGTTACAAACTTCTGGTTAATCAGAGAGATGCTTAATGAGAATAACAAAGTTTTTATCACAACCATTGATAAGCTGAGTCTCATCGATGCAGAAGCTTATACTCACTGCTATGAAGCTTATGAAAAAAGCGGGAATATATTTTATGATAAACAGGATATTCATAAGAAAATAGAAGAATTTCAGCTTGTAATGTTCAGGCAGGATCCCCCGGTTGATATGGACTATATTAATTCAACATACATATTTGACTTTGTAGACAGAAATAAAACAATGGTTCTAAATGAGCCGCGCGCAATAAGGGACTTTAACGAAAAACTTCACGCAGTCAAATTCCTTGAGTTTATGCCGGAAAATATCGTTACCTCATCAAAAGCAGACATTATGGAATTTCTGGCTAAACACGAAGAAATAGTTTTAAAACCTCTCAACAGGTGCTTCGGAGCCGGAGTAATGTGCCTTAAAAAAGGTGATAAAAATACCGCCGTAATTATCAATTCAATGACAAATAACCAGTCTACACTTGTTATGGTGCAAAAATATATTGAAAAAGCTAAATACGGCGACAAACGGGTTTTATTTCTCGGCGATAAAGTTCTTGACTATTGTGTACAGAAGCTTCCTTCTAATGATGACTTCAAATTCAATGAGCACTGTGACGCAAATATTATAAAAGCAGAATTAAGTGATATAGAAAAAGCTAAATTCCAGCTTGTTGCAGAAGAATTAAATAAAATCGGAATTTTTATGGCAGGACTTGATGTAATTGACGGACAGATTATAGAGATTAATGTGACAAGCCCTTGCTATTTCATAAAAGAAATTAATGCTCATTTTGGCTGCGAGCTTGAAAAGAAAATCACAGACTTTATTTTAAATAAGGTTAACACTGCAAGCTTACAAAGATGTCTTAACGTCTGAGAGCAGGTGCCAGTATTCAGGTTTAATTAAAGAGCGGCTCTTTTCAAGAGCAAGCAATATATCTTTGTGATTTGGAATTTGAGCCTTAATAGCAGAATTATAAAGATTATTCCAGTATTCAACACGTTTAAGCTGGGTTTTCACGTCATCTTTCATTTGGATTTGAGAGATTTTATGATAATATCTGCGGGCAATTCCGTTTTGCGAAAGTTCTTCCATCCCTCTTAACGGTTTTATCCCGCCGTAATCAATTACGCGGTCTTCGACCACATTATTTTTATTCATAATTAAATCATCATGGAATAAACCGTATTTATGAAGGTTAATCTTTCTTATTACAGCAGGCATTGCTTTATCAGAAAATTCTGACATACCAACATTATTCAGAGTATTAAGGTAAAACACATCAATATAATCAGATGCATCCATTGGATGACCGGCAGAACGTTTAATAAACTGTGTAAGATTACTTTCCGGCCCTATTCCGTTATATTTAATCTCGTCATACATTGTCCGTTTTATAAGATCCATAAACTTTTCTTCTTCATTTTTCATCTTCATTTTACTGTAGATTTCAAGAAGGGACTTTTTATATAAGTCTTTCTCTTTTGGAGGTACAACCTTAGAAGAGGCGTGGTCAAGAACATTAGTTACGACACTGAGATATTCCTTTGGTTTAATCGTTTGAAAGTATTTTTTCATCATCCCTAAAAGAACATTAATTTGTTCCATAGCAGTTTTTGGAGATTTAAAACTCAGAATAACTTTGGGATGAATAATATCTTTATCATTTTCATCGAGAAGACGCATTTTAAAGGTATTTTTGTATTTTCCCTGGTCAATATAAGTGAGCTGAACTCTGTCAGTCTGTTTTAAAAGCCCAATTTCTTTAAATCTGTTTTCAAGAAGCGCTCCTGCTTTAGTTGTAAATACCGACAAGACTTCTTTATCCGGTGTAAAACGCTTCCTCATTTCAGTTATAATTCTTGGAATTCTCTCAGGCTGGATATTAATTTTGGCTATCTTAGGCAGAAACTGATTAATTAAGCTGTTTGGTTTCATCTCTTTGCCTATACGAATTTTGAGCTCCTCAATCCCGGCTAAAAGCATATTTGCTTCATTCAGTGCATCTTTAACTTTTTTTATATTTTCAGTATTAACTTCTCTTGATTTGGAACGGAAAAGCTCAAAAAAATCCTTAGGCAAATTACCTACACTACCCTGTTCCCGCGTATAAACCTGACTTAAGTGCTCAAGATACTCAGGGTTAGTTGAAATCCGCTTGCTCATCAGTTTTGTCAAGCCCTCAAACGATGGGCGGGAATATTCATATTTTCTGTTATCAAAGCTATTTATCTGCACACTGTAAACCTTATATTTTATTCTTAGTAAGGTTTATGAAAAATAAAAATTGCACAAAAAATATGAAATATTAACTTTTATTAAAAATTTATTTAACTCTTGAAAATACTTCTACATTAATATCATCAAATGTATTTGTGTTGAAATAAGCACATGAAGCAACCATTGCAGCATTGTCAGTACAGTACTTCATCGGTGGTGCATAAACTTTGTAGCCTTCGTTTTCGAGATTAAAAATCTTCTTTCTAATCTCAGAATTTGCAGCTACACCGCCGGCAATAACAACCTGCTTATATCTGTTTTCCTCAGCAGCCCGCTTAAGTTTCTTCAAAAGAGCAGCTGACACACATTCCTGAAAACTTGCACATACATCTTTTACCACATCTTCTGGAAGTTCTTCTGTATTATATTTTTGCTTAAGGTCTTTTACTAATCTCAACACAGCTGTTTTCAAACCGCTGAAACTGAAATTATAACCGTCAACTTTTGCCTGCGGGAGCTGAAAAGCTTTGCTGTTACCCTCTTGTGCAAGTTTATCCAGCCTCGGCCCTCCCGGATAAGGAAGTCCGATAAGTCTTGCAACTTTATCATAAGCCTCACCTACTGCATCATCAATCGTTTCTCCAAGAATATGCTGTTCTGAGTAGGATTTAACATCAATAATCTGTGTATGCCCTCCGCTTACAAGCAATGCCATAAAAGGAGGTTTTAATTCAGTATCAATATAATTGCCGCAAAGATGAGCATTAAGGTGATTAACTCCTATAAAAGGCTTATCATACACAAGCGCAAGAGTTTTAGCTGCATTTAATCCGACAAGCAGACACCCAACAAGTCCGGGACCGACTGTTCCTGCAAAAGCAGTAATATCATCCGGTTCAATTCCGGCATTTTTCTTTGCCTGAGCAAAAGCCTCTTCTATTACTATATTAATTGAATCCAGGTGCTCTCGTGCAGCTATTTCAGGAATTACACCGCCAAACTTTGCATGAGTTTTTATCTGTGAGGCAACAACATTTGCTACCACTTCACGACCATTCTTTACAATAGCGCAGGCTGTTTCATCACAACTTGATTCAATAGCCATTATATAATTGTCATACCCGCTGTCCGGCCCAATCTCAACAGGAGTTTTGCTAAATAATTTTTCTTTTATCATTTTCATAGTATTATTATAATACAAATAAAAAATTTTATTAGCGGCATAAAAAAGGAAAGCACTCAAATCGGCGGATTTAAACCGTTTAAGACTGCGATTTCTGAATGTATAAGGGATATAAAATAAAATGCAATTTTTAGATAAAACAAGAATTAGAATTGTATCCGGCCGGGGCGGCAACGGAATGGTAGCCTGGCGCAGGGAAAAATATGTTGACAAAGGAGGTCCTGCCGGAGGCGACGGAGGCAAAGGCGGAGATGTCTATCTTATAGCCGATGAAAATATGTCAACTCTTATGGATTTTAAATATAAATCCGTATTTAAAGCCGAAAGCGGTGAAAACGGCGGAATAAAAAACTGTCATGGCAGGTGTGCAAAAGATTTATATATAAAAGTTCCTGTAGGTACAGTTGTAAAAGATTTAAAGACCGGCAATATTATCGCGGATCTTGTACATCATGAGCAAAAAGTACTTGCTGCAAAAGGCGGGAGAGGAGGAAGAGGCAATGCAAGATTTGCAACTGCTCAAAAAAGAGCTCCACAGTTCTGTGAGCCGGGAGAGCCGCCGATAGAAAGAGAATTATCTCTTGAGCTAAAGCTTATAGCAGATGTAGGACTTCTGGGAATGCCAAACGCCGGCAAGTCAACATTCATAAGCAGAATTAGCTCTGCAAAACCTAAAATTGCAGATTATCCATTCACAACACTTATTCCAAACCTTGGGGTTGTCCGGAAACCTTCCGGCGACGGGTATGTTGTTGCTGATATTCCCGGACTCATTGAAGGTGCATCTGAAGGGGTCGGGCTCGGACACGACTTTCTGCGTCATGTTGAAAGATGCCGTTTCCTTGTTCATATAATTGATACAACAGCGGAAAATCCGATGGATAATTATGAAAAGATTAATCTTGAGCTTGAAAAACACTCTGAAAAACTCGGAGCGCTGTATCAAATTATTGCGTTAAATAAAATTGATGCAATTGATGAGGAAAGGAAAAATCAGCTGTTTGACCAGTTTAAAAAGAAATCTGGCGATGTATTTTTAATATCGTCTGTAACCGGTGAAAATATTGATAAGTTACTAAATTTTATGTCACAAAAAGTCGATGAAATTGAAAAGCCGGCATCTGATATTGTTGTAGAAGAAGACCTAGATGCGTATAACAACGATGACAGTGCCTTTGAAATCAGTAAAGTTTCAAAAGACACATATATCATAATGGGCGGAAAAATATCAAGGCTTGCTCAGGTTACAGATGCAAGAAACGTTGAACAGGTTATCCGCTTCCAGAACATATTAACCGGCATGGGTGTTTTCGACAAACTGAAATCTATGGGTGTAAAAGATGGCGATACAATTATTGTCGGCCATCTGGAATTTGCATATTATTCAGATGAATTTTACGGTTAATAGCAAAATTTTTTTTGTTCAGGCATTTTATACTTGGAAATTTAAGGAATAAAACATGAGAATTAACGCAATACAATCTTACAATTATAAACCGGCTTTTGCTGAAAACAATAAGCCTTCAGAGAAAAAAGAACAGAAAATTACAGCTAAACAAATCGGATACGGTCTGATAGGACTAGCTGCAATAGGTCTTGCGACTTATGCAATTATCCGAAAAGGTAAAAAACCTTCAGCAGGCGCCATAGAAGATACAGCAGAAAGCGCTAAGGTGAAATTAAAACCAAGGTCTACTTCAGCTCCGGAGGTAAAACCTGGTGCAGCAGAAGAACCGGAAAAAATTATTAAACCTAACAGAACAGAAGATGCAGCAGTACCGAAAAATACCGGGGAAACAGTTGCGGATGCTAAACAAGTACCGGAAGAGCAGGCGGCATCAGCTAATGTTTCACATGAGCAGGCACCTAAAACCGAAACAGTAACAGCAGAAACTCCAAAGAATACAGAATCAACTGAACAGTCTGCAGCTAAAAGCAGCAGCACCGAGGAAAATCACAACAGTAACAGCGCCAATTCTGAGAAGAAGGAGGAATTACCTTCAACAAATATAGATACGGCAGAAAAACCAGCTGCCAACAAAACGGAAGAGGTCAAAGCTCCTGAAAATATAAAATCTTCAGATACTACAGCAGCTTCCGGCAAAACCGAGAAGACTGAAAAGAATAATCCTCCCCAAGAACCTCCGGTTGAACGCCGAACTAAAGTTACACCGGAAATATTGGCGCCATATACTGAAGGCAGAATTGAAATAAAGCCGTTTCTGCTGCCTGGACTAGGCGATACCAAACCGTTTGAAGGAGTTGAAAAGCTTAAGTATGTTATGCTTGGAGAAGGCAAAGGCCGTACATATCAAAAATTTTATCATAATGACAAAGTATACGAAACCAATGTTTATGATGACATCTTAGGAGAATATTTTGAAACTCCGAGAGTTACCAGATATAATTTTGCTTACGAAAATGGCAGCATTGTAGGTGTTGCAAAGCAGGATTTAGAAAAAGACGGTTTCCAGCATGGAATATACAAAGACGGCCGATTTGAGCCATTCCCTATACTGGTAAAAATGAAAGGCGAAAAAGAATTTCATAAGGTAGATGCTTATACAGCAGATGCACTTTTTGAGCTTGATAAACGCTTTGACCCGCAAAATATGTAATAACTTGCATAATGTCCTCCTGTAGTTTATAATAAATAGTGTAAAATCTAAAAGGAGGACATATGCAAAATACAATTATAGCTTCAAATTCAAAGAGGGGGGGGGGGCTTAGATAGTGCCGGCGGGCTTTCTTACGCTTTGGGATTATCCCGTAAATCATCTGCATTCACTTTAGCGGAAGTTTTAATTACTCTTGGTATCATTGGGGTCGTTGCGGCTATGACATTGCCTGCACTTGTAGGTAAATATAAAGAAAAGGAATACATAACACGTGCAAAAAAATCCGCTTCAACCATAACAAATGCTTTAAAAATGATGCAGGCAGACTATGGCGAAACTAACTTTGAATATATAACATCAGGGATGGCAGATTCAGATGAACTGGCTTATGCTCTTGCAAAATATTTTAAAGTCATTAAACGATGTAATAGTTCACAGAAAGGCTGCCATGATAAACCAATAAAGAATTCATCCCCAATAGATAATGATGGAAGCGGAACTGCAGGATACTTTAGGAAAAGTGGTTTATATGGGTTGCCTCAGCTTGTTCTTTCAGATGGAAGCATCTTGCAAATTATAAAATATTCTACCTGCAAAAGAACGTATATGGCAAATGTAACGGATGAAAACGGTAATGTTATATTGGATGGTGATGGAAATATTCAAAAAGAAGAAAGACCTGCCTCTTCATGTTTTGATATAACAGTAGATACTAACGGAATAAAGCCGCCAAATCAAATTGGAAGAGATGTCTTTGGACTGTATATAGGTCCAAACGGGGCAGAAAAAGGTTCTAGAGGCGGACTATGGAATATTATGTATGCAGATAAAATCAATGCTGTTGATTACGTACCAGGAAGTCCTGTGAAAAAATAGAAGCAATTTTCATCTTGCTTTTTACGGCTCTGTAATGTAAAATTAGTTTAAAGAGGGGACATTATGAAGTGTTATAAAGCAAAATGGATTTTGACATCAGAAGATAAAATACTGGAGGATACCGCACTTATTGTAGATGAAGGTAAGATTGTAAATCTTATCCCGAACAGTGAGGTAAATTTTGATGCAAAATATGTTAAAGACCTTGGGAATGCTGTAATAACTCCGGGGTTTATTGACCTTTTAACACAATTTCAGTATACAAACGTAGGCAAAACAAAACCAAATTGTTTAAAAAATAAACTTAAAAGATTTTTCAAAAATTTCAGCAAAAACTATAATTTTGCAGGAGTAAAGGCTGATAACTATTCCCTAAAATGGGCTAATATCTTAACGCAGTATTTTTCATTTGACAGGAGTGAAAAGCTTAAATCGTTTGATGAAGGTGTCCGGACTGCCATAAAAGCAGGCACAACCTGTGTTGCACAAGTATCAAAAGAATTTAAATTTTTTGAAACAATTAATAAACTGCCTATAAAAACATATCTGTTTTTTGAAGTGTTTTCCGATACTTCTGAAAAAAGTAAAAAACAGTTTAAAGATATGCGTGCAAAAGTGGAAGACCTTATACAGCATAAAGGCGAGCACACTCACATTGGAATAATGCTTAATTCTGAATCCGGTGTTCACAAAAAAATGTGGAACCTGTTTTCAAAGTATTGCAGAAAACACAATATGCTGTTAATGACAAGATTTGCAGAATCTCAGGATGAAATTGAATGGCTGGAACATGGTTTTTCTGATATTGATTTACTGCATAAGTTTATGGGATTGAGAAAAATTTCTCCGTACAGCAAAGAATTAAATCCGGTTGAGTATCTTGACAGTTTAAAGGTGCTCACAAATAAAGTGCTTGCGGCAAACGCGAATTATCTTACAGAAAGCGAGCTTGAGGAACTTGCTGCAACAGGTGTCAAATATATTTACCAGCCTTACTACAGTGCAGAAATATGCAACAAGAAACTCGATTTTGAGACTGTTTTAAAGTATTTTAAAGAAAATTTCGGATTTTCATCACAGAGTTTTCTTCCTGACAAAAATTATAACCTTTTGGAAGAAGCAATTAAAGCAGACAGTAAAAATACACTCAAAATAGATGAACTGATTAAATATTTAACAATCTATCCTGCCAGAATATTAAGACTGGATAACACAATCGGCTCAATTAAAATAGGCAAAGACGCTGATTTCAATGTCTTTAAACTGGAAGAAGGCAAAGATTACAACGCAATAAAAGAAAATCCGCAGCCTTATGCCACATATTCCTGCGGCAGAAAAATCGTAAAGAAAAACGAAACCAGATTTTCTCTCTAAAAATTTATGAAAATCTTAAAAGATTTTCAATATTAATTCCCAGCGCCTGTGAAAGCTCTAACACTTTAGCCAAAGACATATTCTGTCTTCCGCATTCTATACAGGCAAGATAATTCTGGCTTACATCCATATTCTCTGCAAGCTGTTCCTGCGTAAGATCTTTCTTAATACGTTCTATTTTAACGTTTTTTCCAAACCTTTTTAACAATTCTTCCTTATTCATTAGTTATAATAATACAAAAATTGAGCGATAACTTGTATTAACTTATCGGCTATTATTTTATATATTATTAGTTATATTATAGTAAATTAAATATAACTTGAAATTTACATCAAAATAAGGTAAAATTAAAAAAAAAGGAGGAAACATGCAAAACTTAATTATAGCTTCAAATTCAAAGAGGGGGGGGGGGCTTAGATAGTGCCGGCGGGCTTTCTTACGCTTTGGGATTATCCCGTAAATCATCTGCATTCACTTTAGCGGAAGTTTTAATTACTCTTGGTATCATTGGGGTCGTTGCGGCTATGACGCTGCCGTCGCTTGTAAACAGAACACGTCAGAAAGAACTTGAAACAGCATTTCAAAAACAATATACTTTATTGCAGCAAGCCATTATGAAAATAAAATATGAGGATCAGATGCCTTTTGATAGAACAAGTTACACTGCTAATTTCAAAAAAAGACTTGCGCAAGAATACAATGCAACAAAAGATTGCGGGGCAATTAATTATAATACCGGATGTGTACTGCTTGACGAAGATGCTGCATTTTCATACTACAAAACATTAACAGGAAAAACTTTAGATAGATGCTATTTTGACGATGGAGGTTTTATAACACTTGACGGCACAACATTTTTTGTGGAACAGGGTTATCAATCATCTGATACAGGATACCTGGTATCAATTGATGTAAACGGTTACAAAAAAAAGCCAAATCTGATGGGGTATGACTTTTTTATGTTCCAGATAACAAAAGAGGGCAAAGTCCTTCCTATGGGTGCTGATAATACATACTGGAAGGAGCAGCGTGAAGCATACTGCTCTAAAACATCAAGTGCAAATCTAAACGGGGTTACCTGTGCATATTTTGCACTCACAGATAAAGATTATTTTAAAAACCTTCACTAAAAACGGAACTTATATAAAAATTCCACCAAATATGCTCAAAACGTAATCACAATGTCATTCCAAGTTGTTTGGAAATTACAGGGTTGTAACACCCTGAAACAAGTTCAGAATGACAAGTCTAGGCATTTTTAGCGTGATTTGCGATATAAGTCCCCTAAAAACGCTCTTGTAATTAATTTATGTTCCTGATAAAATTTAAATATTGTAGTATTGAAATTCAATACAGGTTTAAATCTTACATTAGAGGGATATAGATATGAGTAAAAGAGTTTTATTATGTATTATGGACGGCTGGGGTATCAGCAAAAATCATCCGGAAACTGATGCAACCAAGCTGGCTCAACCGGTTCATGTTGACGCGCTGGAAAAAGAATACCCGAGCATATCAATTCATGCGGACGGTGAATATGTAGGACTTCCGGAAGGTCAAATGGGCAACAGCGAAGTTGGTCACTTAAATCTTGGCGCCGGCAGAATTGTTTACCAGGATCTTTCAAAAATTAACAGAGCTATCAAAGATGGGTCGTTCTTCAAAAATGAACGCTTCTTAATGGCTATAAACCACGCAAAAGAAAACAACTCAGCTTTACACATATATGGTCTGGTTTCAACAGGCGGAGTTCATTCGTCATTGGATCACCTTATGGCATTGATAAAACTCGCTGCTGATGAAGGTTTGAAAAAAGTTTATGTACACGCATTTCTTGACGGGCGTGATACACCGCCTCAGAGTGCATGCACTTATCTTGAAAAAGTAGAGGAGGAACTTAAAAAATATAATCTTCCGCCAATTGCAACAGTAATCGGCAGATATTACATAATGGACCGCGACAACAGGTGGGATAGAGTTGAAAAAGGCTACAATGCTCTTTTACTCGGAGAAGGAGAACATGCTGCAACTGCCTGCGAAGCTGTTAAACAGTCTTATGCAAGAGGTGACAATGATGAATTTGTACTTCCTACTGTTATAGGCGGAGAAGAAAGCAGAATTCACGACAATGATGCAATCATCTTCTTCAACTATAGACCGGACAGAGCGCGCGAAATATCTAAAGCAATCAACTTTGAAGATTTTGACGGCTTTGACAGAAAAAAAGTTCTTAAAAATATTTGCTACGTAACAATGACAAGCTATAATGAGGATTTTACATTCCCTGTAGCATTCCCGAAAGAACACCTTGTAAATATCCTTGGGGATGTTTTAGAGGCTAATGGAATAAAACAGTTCAGAACTGCCGAAACAGAAAAATATGCTCATGTAACTTTCTTCTTTAACGGCGGTATTGATGAACCTCAGCCTCATGAAACAAGAGTTCTTGTACCATCGCCAAAAGTTGCGACTTATGATATGCAGCCTGAAATGAGCGCACCGGAAGTTTGCGGGAATGTACTTAAAGCTATTGAAAATCCTGAATACGGATTTATCCTTGTTAACTTTGCAAACCCTGATATGGTTGGTCATACCGGTGTTCTTGAAGCAGCAACCAAGGCTTGTCATGTGGTAGATGAATGCGTAGGCAAAATTGCAGATGCATGTATTAAAAACGGTATTACAATGCTTTTAACAGCAGATCATGGCAACAGCGAAGTTATGGTTAATGCTGAAACCGGCAAACCGCAGACTGCGCACACTACAAATAAAGTTCCGTTTGTATTAATTAACGGGCCTAAAGATGCTCAGCTTAAAGATGACGGCGCTTTATGCAATATTGCCCCTACTGTATTACAGCTTCTGGACATTAAAAAGCCGGATGAAATGGAATGCGATTCTTTGATTAAATAGATTATATGGATGAAATATGACGACAACAAACAACTTAAACATAGATTTTTCTTTGAAAAAAAATAACGTTGATGAATTATTTTTTAACCTGTCTGAAAACCCTGAAGGGTTTAAAAATAAGGATTTTAGATATACTCTGAGCCTTATTTATCAGACTGTGGAAGATGAGTTTAAGGATGTTTTTCTCAGTCCTCATGCACCGGCAAGGAATACTAATTTCTATCTGGTTAATGAAAATGGAAAACTTTCGTTTTTTATAACGCCTACAAATAATTTTGAATATTACCTGAAATCAAAAGGTTCATTGTTCCGCTTCAGACCGCAGGTTATGGAAAATGAAGTCGGTTATGCAATGAGCCTTGATCTGGTAATGGATTATTTTGGAGGTTTTGGCGATGTCGTTGATATGGATGCACTTACTCCGACATTTATCTATATGAATTCTCTTGCTCATTTTGTTATGAAGCTCATTGAGAAGTTATATTTCATTCCTACTATAAAAACCAAAGGCTCAATGTTCAAAATTGTTTATGAACCAATTATTCCGAACCAGCAGGTCGCAAGAATTATTAACCAGTTTGAGGAAAATATTCCTGAAAAATTGTTTATCAAAGGAGAAAAGCCGCAAAACTTTGTTAATGATTTTATACATAATTATATGAATTATGTAATTTATAAATTCCTCGGGATAAAAGCATACAAATTCAAAGATGTTAAGTCCGGAACTTATATGATTAAAGACCTTGAACAGCGTTCAGTTATGCGCGGAATAGACATTGCAGAAAACTTTTCACAATGGTTTGACGAGCTTTATCTGGGCAAATATGATGTTATCCCGTTCTTTAAGATTGAAAAACTAGAAGACGAATTATTTCAGCTTAAAGTACATATTAAAAACCGTAAGACTGATGAGAGCGTGCTTATTGATGAACTTTACCACAAAGATGAAATATTCGGAGCAAATTCGTCTGATATAGCAAAAATTGTTGAAAAACAATTAAATTACGCAATACGCTATATGCCGGAACTTGAGGATTTGTTTGAAGACGAAGATAAGCTGGCTCTGGATTTAAATCTGAATGAGGTTTATAAGATAATCACCCAGACTGCATATTATCTTCAAAAAGCACAAATTGAGGTTATCCTCCCTAAAGAACTTGTAAATATTGTGGTACCGCGCGCGTCAATTAATGCAAAAGTAAAAGCCTCACGTTCTCAGGATTTGGCAGATATTTTCAACAACTCATCTTCATCCAAAATATCTCTTGATGATATTCTTGATTTTTCATACGAAATTGCTATCGGAAACGACAAAATTTCGGTGGAAGAATTCAATAAACTTGTTGAAAACAGCAATGGCTTAATAAAATATAAAAACAAATACGTTTTGATTGACAAAGAAGAAAGCAAAAAAATCTTTGAGCAAATTGCCAAAGCAAACTTTAAATCAATGTCCAGAATGGAATTAATTCATGCGTCAATGTCCGGGCAGCTTGCACAGTATGATTTTGACTACGATGATGCCTTTGCCCGCGTAATACAAGATTTCACCAAGCCTATTGACGTTACACCTCCTGAAACCTTAAAAGGAGAGCTCAGACCATATCAGCAAACTGGTTTGAAATGGTTATGGACTAACGTTTCAAAAGGATTCGGCGTATGTATGGCTGATGATATGGGATTGGGTAAGACAATTCAGATTATTTCACTCATTTTAAAAATGAAAGAGGAAGGAAACTTAAAAAAACCGGTTCTTGTTATCTGCCCGACAACACTTATGGGGAACTGGATGAAAGAGCTTCAAATGTTTGCACCGTCTTTAGATGCTGTAATTTACCATGGCGCAGAAAGACAGCTGGATGTTAAACATGATGTTATTCTCACTACATATGCCATTATGAGAATTGATGTTGAAGAACTCAAAAAACAAAGCTGGGGAATGGTTATCGTTGATGAAGCACAAAATATTAAAAACCCTGATACTGCACAAACTCTTGCAATTAAAACACTAAAAGCAGATGTTAAGGTTGCAATGACAGGCACCCCTGTAGAAAACAGATTAACAGAGCTGTGGAGTATATTTGATTTCATCAATCAGGGTTACCTTGGCTCACTCAGGGAATTTCAAAAAAGCTATGCAATCCCTATTGAGAGATTTAAAGAAAACTCACGTGCTGCAAAATTAAAAATGTCTGTGTCACCTTTTGTACTAAGACGTTTAAAAACAGACAAGCACGTTATTTCGGATTTACCGGAAAAGATGGTACTGAACGAATACTGTTATCTGTCAAAACCTCAGGCTGTTCTTTACGAAAAGACATTGAACGAAATGATGGAAAAGATAAGTTCATTCTCCGGCATAAACAGACGTGGAAACATTTTCAAGCTTATTACAGCATTGAAACAAATATGCAACCATCCTTACCAGTTCTTAAAGTCGGGTGAAATGGGCAGAGAACTTTCCGGCAAAATGGACAAATGTATCTCTACTGTCCAGAGTATTCTTGATAACGGCGAAAAAACTCTTATCTTCACACAGTACAAAGAAATGGGTGAGATACTATGCAAAGTTATTGCTGAAGAATGCAGCACAGAACCGCTGTTTTTCCATGGTTCTTTAACAGTACCACAGCGTGAAGAGTTAATTAACCGCTTCCAGAATGAAGATGATGCAAAAGTTATGATACTTTCTTTAAAAGCCGGCGGAACAGGTTTAAACCTTACAAGTGCAACAAATGTAATCCATTACGACCTGTGGTGGAATCCTGCGGTTGAGGATCAGGCAACAGACAGAACTTACCGTATCGGTCAGGACAAGAACGTAATGGTTCACAGAATGATTACTTTGGGAACTTTTGAAGAAAAAATTGATGAAATGCTTAAGGCTAAGAAAGAACTTGCTGATTTGGCAGTTTACGAAGGCGAAAAGATTATCACAGAACTCTCAGACGAAGAAATTTACGAAATCTTTACACTTTCTGCCTAAGTTTAATATTAAGAAAGCCGGCATTATTAAGCCGGCTTTTTAATTAAAAGTCATATTTTTGACTGGATGAGTAATTGGTGTATTCTAACTTTTCATTACCCGCAAGAATATTTAGAAGGCTGGACACACCATAAGCAGGACCCGAAGAATCCGGTGATAGCTTGCCATCTCTCATAACAGATACAGAATATACATCTCTGCCAAATTGATTTGGCTTCTTTGCTCCATTGACATCAAAACGGATTATAGCACACCGTTTGTTATGCCAAATGCTGGTTTGATTTGTTCCATCAGGATTTTTTAAAGGTCTGCCATACTCATCAGTAACAGTAACAGTTTCCTCGGCATAACAATCAGGATTCTTATATTGGCTAATTGCAATAATTGCCCCGTTATTTAGTACTATTTTAGGCCAGTTACCCATAGACTCTGTTGCTCCGCTATTATCAGACGACAAGCGCAATGATCCATATTTGACGGCATAATAATATTTACTGCAGCCTTTATCACTCTGAGTTTTACAGACCCTTGCACCGTTAAAATATTTAGAAAAAGCCTCAGCAGTCTGAAAACTTGTATTATTTGGGCTGAAAAGCAACGAATTGTCACCGATAACTCCATAATCAGACTGCGACTTTAATACTGCATTTTGTATATTTGAATAAACAGCCTTTGTTCTTGAAACAAGCTCTTTATCCTGATTTTTTTGAATCAAAGCCGGCAGGGTTAGCGCTGCGACTACGCCGATAATTCCAAGAGTTATTAAAACCTCGGCTAATGTAAAACCTGCTTGATAAAAGCCTTTTTTTGAAAAACTAATATACGACTTTTTACTATGAATATTAGCAAAAGCATCTGCCGAAATGCCGGAAAGAGAGCTTAGATTACTGCCCCCCCCCCCCGAAAGACTTACTATAACTGAATTTCAACATATCTAATTCTCCTTTCCTTTATAATTATAACATATTGTATGTAAAATTCAATATTACTCTAAATGAAAATATGCAAATTCACACAGGGCTTGAATTTTAAAAATTTTATTTTATAATATAGATATAAATTAGAAATACAAGATACGGAAAGGTGGTGAAAAAAAGATGGCAGAAGTTAAAGTTGGCGAAAACGAATCAATTGAAAGCGCTTTAAGACGCTTCAAAAAGAAAATTCAAAAAGCCGGTATCCTTTCCGAAGTAAAAAAACGTGAAAGATATGAAAAACCGAGCGTAAAAAGAAAACGTAAATCTGAAGCTGCTCGTAAAAGAAAAGTTTAAGGCTTTTTAAAATATAAAAAAAGAGGATGCAATATCATCCTCTTTTTTAGTTTATATGTAATACACTTCTTTTTTAAATTTCTCTATAACCCTGCCTCCGGATAATCTCTATTCCAGGTTATGTTACGTTTGATTACTTTTGCAGGAGAACCGGCAATAATAACATTAGGTTCATCGAATTTTGAATTTATAACAAAAGAATTCATCCCGACAACAGAATTTTCCATAATTTTGACATTTTTAAAGAAGGTAGCCCCATAACCTACCCAGGTATGTTTTCCCAGGTAAATTTCATTAACTTTAGTATTAAGAATTTCTCCTGTATTTTTATCTGCAATTGTATGGGAATCATGGGTCATAAAGCTGCATTTCCACGAAACCATACAGTCTTCACCAATAATTATTTTAGAATTTTTTCCAGCTAATAAAAATATGCCATTAAATGTAGAGCCGGCACCTATTCTCACTTTTGCTCCAGAAACAA
The DNA here is from genome assembly GCA_902383995.1 of uncultured Brachyspira sp. Classification (GTDB taxonomy): domain Bacteria; phylum Cyanobacteriota; class Vampirovibrionia; order Gastranaerophilales; family Gastranaerophilaceae; genus Scatousia. The sequence continues at coordinate 50,500 of CABLZX010000002.1, read as the reverse complement.
GTTCAAACCACTCTATATTCACATGGACAGCGGAATTATTTCCAATATCAAGTGATGTTCCGTCTCTTAATATGATAGGGAAAAAACCTTGATGTAAAATTGCACCTGAGCCAAGTCTAAAAAATTGATTTGACCCGCCTTTTAATTGAAAAATGGTACCAAAGACCTGGCTTCCTGCCTCAAAATGGGATATGCTATTGTTAACTAAAGAGCTTTTTTCCCCTACAAAAAATGAAAAATCAATTTCGCATAAATCATCAAAAGTTAAACGATTATTGCAGCCATAAAATTCAATTAATCCCGAAACGTTAGCTGAAGGATTTATAAAAACTGTGTTATTATCTCCATAAAAGCATATTCTTAGAGGCTTGAGGTTGCCCCCCCCCCCGAAAAGCTTTTCTGGCAAGGGTTATTGAGAATTACAATCCTATTATTATTTCCAATATCTTTTACTTTTATATTTTTAAATAGTGATTTTAAATGTTTATATTCAGATGTAATTAATGAAAACTTTATTCCGCAGAATGATAATTTTCTATGCGTAAAATATTGCTCTCCAGATATAAATAACATACATTTCCTGCTATTTTGTTTCAATAAAGTTGGTGTTTGGGATGTATTCCTGTGTATGAATATCAATTTTGTTAATAATTTTAGCTCGTTTTTTACGGAAAAGCATATCAACAAAAGCTTCCAGACGTGTAATAAATCCGGCTTCACCGGTCTGTTCATCAATAGTAAGATGAAGAATAGGTTTATTAAAATGTTTTGCCTTTCTTACAATTCTTTCAATCATCAAGGAGTCCGGTCCGCAGCCAAAAGCATTAAGAGCTACTATACCGTCAATCTTGTTATCTTTAAGATAATGTCCGGCAGTACCTGTCATTTCATATTCATTTGCCCAGTAAAGGTTTTCGCCAAGAGCATTAATACCTTCCATCATCTGCTCTTTTGAAAGCTGGAGCGATGTATAAACTTTAACATCCATTTTTTCAAGTTTATCAATAATCTTCATTGAGGCTCTGTCATCATAAATATTATATCCATGAGCAACAAGTGCAATTGAAATAGGATGTTCTTCAGAAGCGCTTTCAATAAAAACTTTACCTTGAAGAGCATAATTCATAGCCTTCTTATAACTCATACCGGATTTTGACATAATATGGAAATTATTATATGTACGCCATCCTGCTTTAGAAGCCTCTTTTATAAGCTTTTCATCAGTGATACCAAAAGGCGCAACTGTTTCTGTCAAAAATTCATACAAGCCTTGATTTTTTTCTGATTTGTCAAGTGTAGCTTCAATCATAGTAAAATCACGTTTCACAACATTTCTAATTAAATCAGGCAATCCTCTGATTTTGGAACAGTTATAAATTTTTGGAGAAATAGATTGTATGGACGGAACCAGAATTTTATCAACACCTTTATCGAGCAGGTTAAGAATATGCCCGACATAAATCTTAATCGGAAGACATGTTTCGGTAACGACAAGGGCGGAACCGCTTGAAAGTGTTTGTTTTGTAGTCAGGTCTGATAAAATAATTTTTATGCCAAGTGCAGTGAAAAATCCATGATAAAACGGATAATTATGATAAAAAGACATTGCTCTTGGAATACCTATTACTTTATCGTTATTTTGTGTCATGCTGGAAAATCTCCCCGATTTTTGATTTTACTACCCTTATAATACTTCAAAAGTATTTTTTTTTAAACTAAAAGCAATAAAACTTAATATAAATATAAATAAAAAGATTGACAAAAAGAAAAATTAGTACATAATAGGGTAGTAAATGAAAGGAGACTTTATGCAAAACACAATTATAGCTTCAAAATCTTTGAGGGGGGGGGGGCTTAGATAGCACCGGCGGGCTTTTTCACGCTTCGGGATTATCCCGTAAATCATCCGCGTTTACTTTAGCGGAAGTTTTGATTACTTTAGGTATTATTGGCGTTGTTGCGGCTATGACATTACCGGCACTTGTTCAAAATTATCAAGAGATGGTATTGAGAAATCAGTTTAAGAAAGTATATGCAACATTCTATAACGCAATAAAACAAGCACAGGCAAATTTAGGCTACCCGCCAAGATGTTATTACTGGGCAGCCGGGTCAAAATGTCAAGAAGTTTGTATTGAAAGAGACCCTGTTTATAATAGCTGTACAAAGTGGACTTGTGCTGACGGCAGTCCGCTCCCGGCTGAGCAGAATGGGAGTTACACCGACTGTGCAGCATTTGAAACTGAATTATTTAATAATGTATTTAAAACTGTTAAGTTCTGTGAGAATAACGCATTGAAAAACGGCTGTTTGACTGATGCATATAAGGGTACCGATAAAATCAAAGCAGAACAAAACCCGGACAGGGAATATCCTCCAAATCCATCAAGCGATTTTAGCGACAGTAATATAAAAAACAAATATTCAAGCTGGATTATTAATGATGGTACAGTAGTTATTAAATACGGAAATTTTGGTGGTGCTGTACCGATCTATACAGTTGACCTAAACGGGCACAAAGGTCCAAACAAGTGGGGATACGACATTTTTACATTACAGCTTAAAGGCGACAGCTCAAATGGTATTACAAAGATAGATGGAATAGTTTATGCCACTGAAAAAGGCGGGAAAAGTACAACTCAGATGATAAAGGAAATGTATAAATAAAGATTTTTTTGTGTTAATGTTGAATTTATGAAAAACAAGAAAGGAAAAGTTGCGGTTGCAATGAGCGGCGGAGTTGACAGTTCAGTCACTGCGCAGCTTTTGCTGCTGGAAGGATATGATGTCGTAGGAGTTACAGGCAAAATGGTCAACACCGAGGCTGCAAATACTGTATGTAAAAATGCAGCAGAAGTTGCGGCTAAACTTGGAATTAATCATTATATTCTTGATGTCACAGAAAAATTCAAAAAAAATGTAATTGATTATTTTGTAACCTCCTATGAAAAAGGTGAAACACCTAACCCTTGTATTATGTGCAACCAATTTATAAAATGGGGTGAAATATTCAGATACTCTACAGAAGTATTAGGAGCTGATTATTTTGCCACAGGGCATTATGCTGATATAAGATGCGATAACGGAATTTACAAACTTTATCCTGCAAAGGATGAACATAAAGATCAGCTGTATTTTTTATATAGAGTTGGACAGAAAGAACTTTCAAAAACACTTTTTCCGCTCCATAAATACGAAAAAAACAAAGTAAGAGAATTAGCCCAGGAATACGACCTGCCTTCCAAATCATCAAAAGAAAGCCAGGATATTTGCTTTATTCAAAAACCGAACACAACAAAAAAATACCTTATAGATAAATTTGGAACAAAAAAGGGCGATTTTGTAGAGATTAAAACCGGCAGAAAACTCGGCGAACATAACGGAAGCTATCAATACACCATTGGTCAGAGAAAAGGGATAGGAATTGCAGCGCCGCACCCGCTTTATGTAATTGATATTAACGCCGAAAAAAATATTGTTTATCTCGGCAGAAATGAAGATAACTTTAAAACTGAATTAATAATTGAAAATATCAGCCTTTCTTACCCGCTTAACGAAAAAGAATTTGATGCAATGGTTAAAATCCGCTATAACATGGACGCAAAAAAAGCCAGAGTTGCAATAATTGATAATGCTGCAAATATTGTCTTTTACGAGCCTGTAAATTCTGTCACCAAAGGTCAGGCCGGAGTGTTTTATGATATAAATGACGGTCATCTCTTAGGCGGCGGAATAGTAAAATAAAAATGTCTTTTACCTTTACTTTTATTTTTCAGGGGCTTAACATGACAATAGAATAGGGAGAAATTTATTATGTATAATCCGAAATCACACAAAGCCGAAGAGTTTATCAATCATGATGAAATTCTTGATACTTTAAAATATGCAGAAGAAAATAAACACAATGTTGAATTAATTGACAAAATATTAGAAAAAGCAAAACAAAGAAATGGTCTTACCCATAGAGAAGCTGCCGTTCTGCTTGACTGTGATATTAAAGAAAAAAATGAAGAAATTTTTAAACTCGCAGAACAAATAAAAAAAGATTTTTACGGCAACCGAATTGTTTTATTTGCGCCGCTTTATCTGTCTAATTATTGTGTGAACGGATGTGTATACTGCCCTTACCACAAACAAAACGAACACATTCCCCGTAAAAAACTTACGCAGGAAGAGATAAGAAAAGAGGTCATTGCTTTACAGGATATGGGGCACAAAAGACTTGCTATTGAAACAGGGGAAGATCCTGTTAACAACCCTATTGAATATATTCTGGAATCAATAAAGACCATCTATAGCGTAAAACACAAAAACGGCTCTATCCGCAGGGTTAATGTAAACATTGCCGCGACTACCGTTGAAAATTACAAAAAATTACACGATATAGGTATTGGAACATACATTTTATTTCAGGAAACCTACAACAAAGAAAGCTATGAAAAGCTTCACCCGACCGGACCGAAACATAATTACGCATATCATACAGAAGCTATGGACAGAGCAATGGAAGCCGGCATTGATGATGTAAGTCTCGGTGTATTGTTCGGTCTTGAGCTGTACAGATATGAATTTACAGGTTTAATGATGCACGCAGAACACCTTGAAGCAGCATTCGGGGTAGGTCCTCATGCTATAAGTGTTCCAAGAATAAGAAAAGCCGATGATATTGATCCTTCAGCCTTTGATAACGGTATAGATGATGATACATTCGCAAAAATAGTTGCATGTATTCGTATAGCAAAACCTTATGTCGGCATGATTATATCCACCCGCGAAACCGAAGAATGCAGAAAACGCCTGCTTCATCTTGGAGTTTCCCAAATCAGCGGCGGCTCTAAAACAAGTGTTGGCGGATACTTCAATCCTATGCCGGAAGATGAAAATTCTGCACAGTTTGATGTATCTGACAGACGTCCGCTTGATGAAGTGATAAGATGGCTTATGGAATTGGGATACCTGCCGAGTTTTTGTACATCCTGCTACAGAAACGGCAGAACAGGCGAAAGATTTATGGAAGTATGCAAAAGCCAGCAAATCCATAACTTCTGCCACCCTAACGCAATCTTAACATTAAAAGAATACCTTGAAGACTACGCTTCTCCTGAAACTAAGAAGATTGGTTATGAACTTATTGACAAAGAAACTAAAATAATCGAAAATGAAAAAATAAGAGAAACCGTTGAAAAAGATTTAGTAAAAATTGAAGCTGGAAGCAGAGATTTTAAATTCTAAACAAGGAGATTGTATGAAAAAGCAGGCATTCACTCTGGCAGAAGTTCTGGTTACCCTGGGTATAATAGGAATAGTTGCAGCCCTTACTTTACCGTCAGTGATAACATCTACCAAAGAGAAAACTGCGACATCACAATTGAAAAAGACCTATTCTGCACTTCAACAGGCATTTCTGTCTGCTCAGGAAAAATACGGAGATATTTCAAACTGGGGTATCTCAATGGAAGAAAACGGAGGCGGAGAACAGGTACTTTTGAATTATTTCTCTCCATTCATGAAAAAAGTTAAAACGTGCAAAAACGGTTACGGATGTTTCCCGAATGTTACTTATAAAAATATTGACGGAACAAATTATCTTAACTGGAATATACTTAACGATCGTTCTGCAATGATTTTAAGCGATGGTACAATGGTTATGTTTAATACCTCTGCTGCCAAGGATTACAGTAAATACGGGCAAATATACGTTGATGTTAACGGAGCCAAACCGCCAAATCAGGTTGGAGTTGACTTTTTCTATTTTTATATTTTCGATAATGCTATTGTTCCTGCCGGAGCTCCAAGATATTACGGTGATGAATTTTTTATGGAAAAATGTGTAAAAAAAGCCGGTTTTGCCTGTGCCGCCTGGGTCATTTATAATGAAAATATGGACTATCTTCACTGCTCTGACTTAGGCTGGACCGGAAGAAAAAGATGTCCTAAAAAATAAGTTACAACTTTATACATTTTATAAAAAATTCTGTCAGAAGAGGAAACCTGTATAGCTTTAAACCGGATAGCTTTAAAGCTTTGCCGTCTTTTGCAGCAATGGTAAGAGATGTGCCGGCTTTTTCAATAATCTTACCCGGTGTGCCTGATTTATTAACAATTTCAGCCTGATAAGGATTTATGATAAAAAAATTATTTCCGTATTGAAAATAAGTTTTAAGCCATGGATGAAATGCTCTGATACGGTTCAAAAGCTGCTGTGAGTTTTCCTTTTCAAAATTAAGCGTCATATCCTCAGGCTTAACATTAGCATAGTAAGTTGCAGCCTTTTCATCCTGCTCAACAGGAATAACAAAACCGCCCTCCAGCTTTTCAAGAAGATTAGCACACAAAAGACGTGCCTGAAAAACGGTCTTATTTTTCAGCTCTTTTCCGGTATCTCCGGGAAGAATTTCAATCTCTTTCCTTGCAAGAACAGGACCGGCGTCAAATCTCTCATTCATCAAATGAAATGTTACCCCTGAACGTTTTTCTCCATGAAGAATTGTCTGTAAATACGGATTTGGTCCTCTATATTCCGGCAGAAGCGACGGGTGAACATTTACTGTTCCTATAACAGGTATTTCAATAACATCTTTCTTTATTTTTTCAGCCCACGAGCCGACAAGGACAACATCAATATTTTCTTTTATCAGAAATCTTTTAAACTCTTCCGAATTTGCACTTTTAAAAGACAAATCCTTTATTTTATGCTTTTTAGCAAGAGTAAGCGCCGGAGAGCTCTTGAAAAAATCACACAGTATACAAAGCCATGGAGCAAGAGAGGTTCTTTCATAACGAAATATTCCTGCAATTTCAGCATTAGCAAGCATTGAACCTCTTATCAGGTTCAAAAGCATTTCACCTTTGCCTAAAATAACTACCCTAAGTCCCACTTACTCTTTCCTTTTTTACTGTTTTGGATAATAATCTTTTTCATATCCTCCGAGATTGAAACATTTTGCAATGCCATATGATACTTCCTCAAAAGCGCAATATTTTCCTGCTCTTCAAGAAGGTTTCTCTGCGGCGGCAGTTTAACATTTTTTTTAACCTTTTCAAATCCGCTTGGCGCATTTTTATTCATAACTCTATAGATAATTTCATCAATATCAGAACCGCCCATAGAATACATAGATGCGACTTCAGCAAGAGTTGCTCCCTGCGGTAGCTTATACAGCCAATTCACAGTTAAAATATCACCTTCCGAAATATTATGAATACCTTTTTGGTGCGGTGTATACATAATATCAGTTTTGTAAGGACTATGTCCAAGTCCTATGGCATGACCAATTTCATGCAAAATGGTATGATAAACTTCACTCTCATCTCCATATGAGCTGTGAATAAGCCCGTCAGTCAACCCGATTGCAACCTCTGCACCGTAAAGCCTGTTTGCTCCGTCAAAGGAAAAATAACAGTGTCCTAAAGCCTGCCTTTCAACTCTTTTCCAATCAATATTTACATTAGACTCCAGTAGAGTCGGAACAATAGTAAATGATACCCTTCCTTTTGTAGCATTCTGCCAGGCATCCAGAGCTCTTTTAACCAGTTGCTTGTATTTATAATCCTCTCCCTGTTTTGAGTAAAACTTCATCGGCGCAATATAGACCTTTAAAGGCATAAAAGTCCATCTCATAAGCCTTCCGTTTTTTAAAGATTGTGAAACATAAGTCTTGCTCTGCATATTTTTATTGTATAATAAAAAGCGAAACTACACAAAACTTTTAACATGGGATATTATACAGATTAAGGAGGATATATTAAATGAATATTATGCAGATTATGAAACAAGCTCAAAATGTGCAGGCAAAATTAAAAGCTTCACAGGAAGAACTTGCTAAAATGGAATTAATAGGGGAAGCCGCAGGCGGGGCCGTAAAAGTTATCTGCGACGGACAGGGCAAATTTAAATCCATTAAATTAAATGCAGAAGCTCTTTCTATCAGCAATGAGACAGCAGAAGAACTTGAAGATGTAATTACTGTTGCAATTAACCAGGCAAGCGAAAAAGCTTCTAAAGAAATGGAAGCAAAAATGAAACAGGCAACAGGCGGGTTAAATATTCCGGGTTTAGGGTTCTAATGATTTATCCTAAATCTATTGCAACATTAATAGAACATTTTCAGAAGTTTCCTTCTGTAGGTCCAAAATCTGCCCAGCGCATGGCATTTTATCTATTAAGAATGCCAATGGCAGAAGTACAGAAATTTGCACAGAGTATTGTTGAAGCAAAGGCAAATACTCACACCTGTGAAGTATGCTTTAACCTTTCTTCAACAAGCCCTTGTGAAATATGCCAGTCCACAAAGCGCGACCGCTCAACAATATGTGTGGTTGCAGAAACAAAAGATTTAATCGCAATAGAAAAAACAAATGAATTTAAGGGATTATACCATGTTCTTCAAGGTCTTATTTCGCCTATGGACGGAATTGGCGCTGATGATATACGTATAAAAGAACTTCTCAATCGATTAACTGATGAGGAGGTAAAAGAAGTTATACTGGCACTCAGCCCTTCTGTAGAAGGTGAGGCTACCAGCCTTTACTTAAGCAAACTTATAAAACCTTTTGGTATAAAGATTTCCAGAATTGCATTCGGTCTGCCTGTAGGAGCCGACCTGGAATATGCTGATGAAATTACAATCGCCAGAGCTCTGGAAGGCAGAAGAGAAATTTAAATAGGATTTTATAAATTATAAAGCTCTAAATTAAAAATCCGGACTAAAAACAGTCCGGATTTTTTACTATTCAAGAAGCCAAGTCTGATACATACAATTTCCTGAAGGGCACCAGCGCTGTTTTTCTATACGGTCTGCCCAAGGAAGTATCATATCTGCACTTTCAATATAATTGGCATTCTTATTTCTGCTTGCTGCAAATTTCATTACAAAACGATCTTTACCAAGTTTATTTGGTTTCTTTTTACCGTTAACATCAACAATAACAGGATATTCAACATTTGAATATAAATACCAGCCCATTCCAGCACCATCGACAAAAGCATAGCTTGACTCATCACCACAACCTACCCAATTATTCGCTTCTGAACTCATACAAGCTTGTTCGCCTTCATCAATTTCCCAACACTCAGAGGCATTTCTATCAAAACATGTTCTGGTAGCTTTAAAATACTTTGCAATATTTTTAAAATTTTCACCAACATTAGGGGAACACATTGTACCAGTTCCATCATCAACAACTGAAGAGGTATCAAGATATTCCTCTGCAGCCTGCATTCTTAAAAATGCTTGAGATAAAGAACTGTAGGCTTTTTTATAAGCAACTTTAAACTCTTTATCCTGAGTTTTATTTATCATTGCGGGCAATGTTATAGCCGCAACGACTCCGATTATACCAAGAGTTATTAAAACCTCGGCTAATGTAAAACCTTGTTTGCGGCATACTTTTTCCGCTAAAACAGCCGTTAAGGAGCTTAAATTACTCTGCCCCCCCCCCGAAAAGTCTTGTCATTACTGCGTTTTCCATAATTCAATCTCCTTTTTAGTTGTAATATTGATTTTTCTTTTTTATTTAAGAAAAAATATTTATTTTCTCAAACACGCTTCCACTGCATTCCCGCATCGTTTCGAAAATATATCTAGCTTTTCTATCATGGTTTCCTCTACTTTTTATTATAATATATTTTACATTTGATTTCAATATAAATAGGCTAAAATCTTACAGGATAATTATCTGGGATTTCCCAGTTATTTTCCATAATCTTTTTTACACAACCTCGCGATGGTAAATACCTTGTACCTTTCTGACCGGTGCATTCATCACTATCTATTGCTTGCAAACCTTTTTTACCACTTATACCGTTTGAAATCTCAAAAATAAAATAATCCTTACCAGATATTAAATTTCTTGATTTTGTATTGTCATCACGAACATTATCAATATTTTTAGCCTCAGGGAAAAACATACATAAAAATGGGGATGCCCCCCCGCTGCCTTCATAAATTCCGCAAGCAACTCCGCTGCCATCAGTAAATTTTATTGCAAAACCGTCATACCATACACAATAAAGATGAAAACTTTCATAAACATTTTTTACATTAAAATATGGTCTAATATATTTTATAAACCAGTCATAATCTGAAATTGTTCCATTTTGTATAATATTTCCATCTTCATCTTTGTATGTATTTTGCGGCCATTCCCAAAACTGCATTTGCTCATTATCGGCTTCTGAACGTATTAAAGCATTGCTGAATGTACTATAAAAACGCTTTAATTTGACCTCAACCTGTTTCTTACGATATTCCCCTACAACTACCGGCAGAGTCATTGCAGCAACAATACCTATAATACCAAGAGTTATTAATACTTCTGCTAACGTAAATCCTGATTTTTTAAACGGCGTAATGCCAATTAAGGAGCTAAGATTAGTTGCCCCCCCCCCCCGAAAGACCTGCTATAACTGAATTTTAACATATCTAAATCTCCTTTTCCTATGTACATTATCATTATAAACGATTTTAAAAAAATTTCAACCTTATAAACAATTAAGCAATTGCATTTAAAACCAAAATAATATAGACTTCTTTTATATGGAAAATTTAATCGAAATTAAAGACTTATATGTTGAATATAAATCAAATAAAGGTATACTGGGCGGAACGCAAATAGTTCATGCGGTGAACGGAGTTTCACTAAACATAAAGAAAGGTGAAATTTTGGCTGTTGCAGGAGAATCAGGCTGCGGCAAATCTACGCTTGCAAAAGCCATTATTCGTTTGGAGCCTGCAAAGTCAGGTGAGATTAATTTCGAATGCAGAAATGTCTTAAGTATGGATAAAAAAGAATTAATCTCCTACAGAAAAAAAGCCCAGATGGTATTCCAAAATCCGTATTCGAGCCTTGATCCTAAAATGAAAATTATAGATACGCTGAAAGAGCCTTTACAAATTAACACAGATTTGTCAGATGAAGATATTGAGCAAATTATTAAAGAAAAAATTAAAAAAGTAGGTCTAAACGAAGAAAGTTTAGACTTATATCCGCATGAATTTTCAGGCGGGCAGCGCCAGAGAATTGCAATAGCAAGGGCGCTAGTTTTAAACCCTGAATTTATTCTGGCAGATGAGCCGGTAAGTGCGCTGGACGTCAGCATACAGGCTCAGATAATCAACCTTTTAAAAGAGTTAAAAGAAGATTTTAATTTGACATTCGTCCTAATAACACATGATATGAGTGTTATTAAATATCTTGCAGACAGAGTTGCTGTAATGTACCTTGGGGAAATTGTTGAAATAGGTACAACCCAAGAAATATTTGATAATCCTTATCATCCGTATACCAGAGCACTTTTAAGTGCAGTGCCGCAAATTTCAGGCAAAGAAAGCAGCCGGAAAATTTTAAAAGGCGATTTGCCGTCACCGTCAAATATTCCAAAAGGCTGCAAGTTCCATACAAGATGCCCTAAATGTTTTGCCCCTTGTCCGATAAGCCCTCCGGAAAGCAAAAAATTAAGTGAAACACATCATGTAAAATGTTATTTATATGATTAGGCAATTTTTAATATTTAGTTGTTTTATAGTGGTATGATAAAAATCAGCAGCACCGCAAAATTACCACTGAAGATATGCAAAGGCTCTGTTCAAGAGCGGTATAAGCTTGCAGCAAAATTAAATGCAGATTTTTTTGATAAACTTTCAAAAGAATTCACTACAAAAGAAATTTCTAAAGAGGTATTTGAAAAAACACTTCAATCAACAACGCCAGCTAAGATTAATGTTAAAGCGCTTGATTACAACAGCCCGTATGGCGGTATGACAGAAGCTGTCTTAAACAGTAATAGGTCAGAAATTAATGGTTTCAATATTTACCTGCCGCTAAATAAATACAGTAAGCAGCTTGGGATTTATGGCATAGAAACAGCTCTTCACGAATCGTTCCATTTCAATTCGCATATAGTTAACCCTAAATATACTGCAAGGAATAAAAAAATGTACGAAACCGGCTTAACAGAACTTACTGAAGAGTTCTATAAAAACACACTTTACGCAAAAGATAAAGGAATTGATATTAAAACAATCAAAGAAATTCTGAACACTTTTTTGAAAAATTTCAGAGCGGAAGAACAAATTAACTTCCTGCAAAACTGCCGCTACCGGCTTACCGACGAAATGCACGCATTTAAAGAAGGCGCCAAGTATCTTGACAGGATACAGAATATTCATTCTGACAAAATCCAGGAAAAAATATCACCAATTTTCGTTGACGAATACCATTTCCCTGAAAAAATACAGATGATAAATGAGAAATTAAAAGAAATTCTTTTGAAATGCAGAGCTAAATAAAAACTTGTTTATGCTAAAATTTTATTATGGATAGAAAAGTTGTCACTACAAACAGAAAAGCCTTTCATGACTTCATTATTTTTGAAAAATATGAAGCAGGCATTGTGTTGAGCGGAACAGAAATAAAATCAATCCGCACAGGTGCAATTAATCTTAAAGACAGCTTTTGTAAAATTGATGACAATGAAATTTTTCTATACAACTGCCACATCTCGCCTTACGAGAACGGCAACAGGTATAACCATGAACCGAAACGGACAAGGAAGCTTCTTTTAACTAAAAAAGAAATCCTGAAAATGCAGACAAAAGTAAAAAAAGAAGGCTACACAATTGTCCCGTTGGAGGTTTACTTTAAACAGGGATTAGCTAAAATTGAAATAGGCTTGGCAAAAGGTAAAAAGCTTCACGATAAGCGTGAAGATATTGCAAAGAAAACCCAAACCCGCGAAATGCAGCGTGCATCCAAAATTAGCTGCTAATATGTCAATTGTGAACTAAGTTGCCATTAAAGTTTTTTATTGTATAATTAAGTCGTAATAAATTGATAGGGATAAGAATAAATGACTATTCAAGATTGGTTTGAAAAACGTAAAGAAGCCCAAATTCAAAGAAGGGCGCTGGAAGCCAGAGCAGAAGTTGAACAAAATCCTGATTTGTGGGTAAAATGTGTTCACTGCGATGCACAGCTTTTAAAAGAAGATTTGGCTAATAATGATATGGTATGTCCGGTTTGCGACTACCATTTTAGAATAAATAATAAAAAAAGAATTAAGCAATTATTCGATGAAAACTCTTTTGAAGAATTGTTTTCAGAAATTAAACCGACAGATCCGCTGGACTTTGTTGATACAGAATCTTACAAAGACAGAATAGAAAAAGCACAGAAAAAAACTAATCTTAATGATGCAGTTGTAACAGGCATTGCAAAAATAGAAGGACATCCTGTAGCAGCAGCAGTTATGGATTTTGATTTTATGGGCGGGTCAATGGGCAGTGTAGTAGGAGAAAAGGTTACCCGATTGATTGAAAAGGCAATTGAATTAAGGCTTCCTGTTCTTGCAATTACATCGTCAGGCGGCGCCAGAATGCAGGAAAGCGCATTAAGCCTTATGCAAATGGCAAAAACATCCTGCGCCTGCGCAAAACTTGATGATGAAGGACTGCTTTACATTAATCTTATTACTGAGCCTACTTTTGGCGGCGTAACAGCCAGCTTTGGTATGCTCGGTGATATTATTGTTGCAGAACAGGGTGCAAGAGTAGGTTTTGCAGGAAGAAGAGTTATCGAACAGACAATCAGACAAAAATTACCGTCAGATTTCCAAACAGCAGAATATCTTCTGAAATACGGGCAGGTTGATGTTGTTTCAAAACGCAAAGATTTAAGAAAAACTCTCGGCAACATCTTGGCTATGCACAGTTAATCAGACGTTTAATGAGAAAAAGGATGTACTATGACAACAGTATTGGATTTTGAAAAACCGATTATGGAAATTCAGGAAAAAATAGAAGAATTAAAAAAAATAAGCATGGAGTCCGGCATGGATTTAAATAAAGAAATAGAAACATTTGAACAGCAGGCAGAAGATTATAAAAAAGACCTGTATGAAAATCTTAAACCTGCGCAAAAATTACAGATAGCGCGGCACCCGGAAAGACCAAACTTTCTTGATTACGTAAATAATATTTGCACACATTTTATTGAACTCCATGGCGACCGCGAAGGTATGGATGATAGAGCAATTATCGGCGGTCTGGCAAAAATTGACGGAAAACCGGTAATGATTGTCGGTACTATGAAAGGCAAGTCTACTAAAGAAAATTTGGAATACAATTTTGGTATGCCGCAGCCGCAGGGTTACAGAAAAGCACTAAGATTATTTAAACATGCTAACAAATTTAAAATGCCTATTGTTACCCTTATTGATACTCCGGGGGCTTATCCGGGCATTAGTGCTGAACAGACAGGACAGGGTATCGCAATTGCAGTTAATCTTAGAGAAATGGCTAAACTCGATGTTCCTGTTATTGCTATTATTACCGGAGAAGGCTGTTCCGGCGGTGCACTTGGTTTAGCTGTAGCAAATAAGGTTTTCCTGCTTGAACACGCATATTATACAGTAATCTCTCCTGAAGGTTGTGCTTCTATATTATGGCGTGATGCTTCACGCGCTAGCGATGCGGCGGAAGCTTTAAAAATTACTGCTCCTGATTTGATGAAATTCGGGATTATTGACGGAGCAATCAAAGAACCTCTCGGCGGTGCTCACAATGATTATGAACTTGTTTGCAGCGAGATGAAAAAAACTATTCTTGAAAGCATTGAAGAACTTTCTAAATACTCTGCTCCGGAATTAAAATCACAGAGATACGATAAATTCCGCAAAATGGGAGCTTTTCTGGAGTAGTTTATGAGCTCATATTATGAATTACAAATAAAAATAAACCCTGATATTGAGGACATAGTATCAGATATTTGTTTTGAAAATCTTCCATGCGAAGGGGTTGTTCTTGCAGAAGAAGAGTATAAAGACCTTGAAATGATTTCAACAACAGAAGGAACTCTGCGTGTTTTTCTTACAGAAAAAGCTGATGTTGAACATATTTTAAAAGAACAGCGCGAACTTCTTAAATCACGCGGACTTAGTGATGAAGAGCTTGGCAGCTGGGAATTTTCATACGTTGAAAAGGAAAATGAAGACTGGTCTAAAAAATGGAAAGAAAAATGGGATGTAACCCATGTTTCTGACAGAATTACGGTTGTACCGGACTGGATTGACTATACTCCGCAGCGCAGTGATGAAGTTATAATAAAACTTGAACCGGGCTGTGCTTTTGGTACAGGAACGCACTCTACAACCCAGCTTTGTATGAAAGCAATTGAAAAGTATATGCCGGACAATGCTGATATAGCAGACATTGGTATGGGGTCTGGAATTCTTGCTATATGCGCGAAAAAATCAGGTGCAAAGTATGCTTATGGCTGCGACAATGATGAAACTGTAATTGATGTTGCTAAAGAAAACGCAATTAAAAACAATGCAGATTGCGAATTTGAACTTAACACTGCCGATAAAATAAACAAACAATTTGACTTTGTTCTTGCAAATATTCTCCACAACGTTCTTGCTGAAATTATGGGGGATTTAAAGGCAATAATGAAAGACGGTGCATATATGGTTTTATCCGGAATTTTAGACGAAAAAAAGCCTGTTGTTATTGACGCAATCCAAAAGCACAATCTGGAATTAATAGAAGAAATGCATCAGAATCAGTGGGTTGGATTAGTAGTAAGGAGAAGCTGATGAGTGAAGATGAAGGAATAATGCTGGCAATAATATTTGTCTTTTGTTTTGTTGCAATGGCAATGCTTGCCTTCTTTATTGTAATACTTAAAGATACATTCCAGCTCACTTTTCCTATAAAATATGATGAAATTAAATCAAAATACGGACAACCTGAGAATATTTTTAAGGTTCACTTATCTGCCATTGGCAAAATGTGGGTAAGGGGATGTTGGGTTACACTTGATATATACAAAGATTTTCTCGTCATAAGCATGTTCAACAGAGCTATCGTCATTAATGATTTTAAATCTTTAAAATTTTCAAAAACCTGGAATATGATTGATGTAATTATTGATGATAAATCAGTAATTACAATATCATTATCTAATGATGAATATAAATTTATTGAAGATTACATAAAAGGTGTTTAAGGAGCAAAAAATGAATAAAACAGCAATAATTATACCTGCACGTTACGGCTCAAGCAGACTGGAAGGAAAACCGCTTATTGAAGTTAACGGCAAACCTATTATTCAATGGGTTTATGAAAAAGCACAAGCATCAAAACTTGCCGATATGATTATTGTTGCAACCGATGATGAAAGAATTTTTAACGCGGTAAAAGCCTTTGGCGGAGATGTAGAGATGACATCCGCCGAGCATAAATGCGGCTCAGACAGAATAAGAGAAGTCGTAGAAAGGCATCCGGAAATATCCTACATTGTTAACCTTCAGGGAGATGAGCCCCTTATTAAGCCCGAAAGTATCGATGCTGTTGCAAAAAATGTTCAGGAAGATAAAAAAGCCGATATTTCTACGCTAATTAGGGTTTTGAAAACCGAAGAAGAAATTAATAACCCCAATCTGGTAAAATGTGTAATTGATAATAACGGCTTTGCAATGTATTTTTCCCGCTCAAAAATTCCTTATGAAAGAAATACAGGTATCGCTACATTTTATGGTCATTTAGGAATATACGGGTATAAACGTGAAGCTTTACTAAAAATGACTTCACTGCCGCAAACACCTTTGGAAAAAACAGAAAGCCTTGAGCAGTTAAGAGCTCTCGAAAACGGCATGAAAATAAAAACAACAATAGTTGACTTTGTTCCAGTCGGTATTGATACAAGAGATGATTTGGAAAAATTTAAACAAATAGTCAGCAGCAAACTTTAATTTTCCATAATCAGGTACCGCAGCTTTCCGCCGGCATGTATCTGAAGTTTAGCGGCTCATCTGTCAAAAAAATATTTCGGACTAACCTTAAAGAGTTCTGAAAGTTTAAGCAACATTTTTAAGCTAACTTTTTCTTTAAGGTTCTCAACCCTGCTTATGAATTCTCTGGAGCAATTCACCATTTCTGCAAATTCTTCCTGCGAAAGTTTCGCCTCTTTACGGAGTTTTTTGATATTTGCGGAAATTATTTTGTGATACATTACTTCATATTTTTGCATATTTATATTGTCTTGTATTATGATGGATATACTATGAAGTAATACATCACATTTGGAGGAAAGAAGATGGAGAAAAAGGCTTTTACACTTGCCGAAGTATTAATAACTTTAGCAATAATAGGCATAGTCTGCGCGATGACACTGCCTGCCTTAATCAGCAAAATAAATATGAAACATTATATAGCACTGCTAAAAGAAGATTATTCAATACTTTCACAAGCACACAGCGCACTTGCAGCTGAAAACGGTAATTTCGCCTATAGTATTGAGCATTGTGCGAAAGAAAGTTTAGGAAATGCGCAAAATGCCTGTTTTAGAGATACATTTGCCACAAAATTCAAAAGCATCCGGACCTGCGAAGAACCGTACAGCACTGATAAGAAAACGAGCTGCTTTCCCGAATTTAATCAAATAAAACACTTAAACGGGACACCAGCATCAGGCAGTTATCTGAATTTTTCTTCTTCCACAATTGTGCTTGCAAACGGCAGTGTATTATTATTTTATTTAGATAGTGCAAATTGTACCTTTGATAATGAAGGGCAATTTAATTATAATCGATGCGGCTGGATTACTTTAGATGTAAACGGACTTAAAAAGCCAAATACATTTGGGAAAGATATATACATATTGTATGTAATGGATAAAGCAGTTAAGCCTCTTGCATATGAGTTTATGGCTGAATTTAACAAAAATGGTGATTGTACACCTGACAGTAACGGCTTCAGCTGTTCAAGCGTTTATCTAACCAAATAATTTAGCGGAAAATCCAAAAAGTTATAAAAAGTGCTTGCATTTTTTGTAAAATTAGGTTAATATAACGTTATAATTATTAAAAAAAATAAATATTTTGTAATATTTATATCTTAATTATATTAATTGGTAGTATAGGTGTTAGATTATTAACGTAAGGAAAAGAAAAGACTATGACTGAAAATGTTGAAATGCCTAATGATACAGAAGATCGTCAAAGAATTTTACTTGCAGATGATGAAGCAAGTATTAGACGTATTTTGGAAACAAGGTTAAAAATGGCTGGTTATGATGTAGTAACGGCAGCAGATGGAGAAGAAGCTGTTAATGCTTTTAATAAATATAATCCTGATTTAGTAGTATTAGATGTAATGATGCCGAAAATGGACGGCTATGGTGTAACCAGAGAAATCAGAAGAACTGCAGATGTTCCTATCATCATTCTTACTGCACTTGGAGATGTTTCAGAAAGAATTACAGGATTGGAGCTTGGTGCAGATGATTACGTTATTAAACCGTTCTCTCCAAAAGAATTGGAAGCTCGTGTTAAAGCTGTTTTAAGAAGAACTAACAACAGAGAAACTGTTACTCCATCTGGAAAAGTTACCAAAAATGTTATTACTACCGGTAATATAAAAATTGATACAGCTCGCCGTCAGGTATTTAGAAAAAACGAAAGAATTCGTTTAACCGGTATGGAATTCAGCTTGCTTGAATTGCTTGTAAATAATTCAGGACAGGCATTTTCAAGAAACGAAATTCTTCAGCATGTTTGGGCCTATCCGCCGGATCACAGAATTGATACACGTGTTGTTGACGTCCATATTTCAAGACTTCGTTCAAAATTGGAAGCTGATCCTGCTAATCCTGAGCTTATCCTTACAGCAAGAGGAATAGGATATATGTTCCAAAGAATTAGCTAAATTTTAATATAAAGTTAAATAAATAAAAAATACAAAATATTATAATAATATTTTGTATTTTTTTGTGTAAAAGCATTAGAGAATAAAAACATTAAAAAGTTCTGGACAAAAAAAATTTACATGGTAGTATAATAAAGTAACGTATGGCGGATATCGTCAAGTGGTTAAGACCTCGGATTGTGGTTCCGATATACGTGGGTTCGAATCCCACTATCCGCCCCATTTACAAAAATAGGTGAATCCGGTTTAAAATCAGATAATTCACATTTAAATACAAAAGTTCGAAAGAGGGTCATAAAGGCACTCTTCATTTTTATGTCCAGTTTTGAAGCTTAATAAAAAAGTTCGAACACAATAATTTCAGCAATTTCCTCTTTTTGTTGTTTGAAAGCTGGAAATAACGTCCTTGCAAGTCTTTGCAGAGTTCGAATAACAGTTCTAATAGTTCCGATAAAAATAATATTTGATTTGTTTTACTCAAAGTATTACTAAAAATTTTACAAATGACAAAATTTAGAGCGTATGATACAATAAAAAAAATAATGTAACTTATATGGAATTGACTGAAAGCATATAATCTGGAATAAAAAAGGAGAGATAATGCCAAAAAGCAATAATACACAGGTTCTAAGAATAGGGGGGGGGGGCTCTAAGACTGTATCTCCGCAATTTAGTAAGGAGATTTTATAATGGGTACTTACTTAATTACCGGCGGAGCAGGATTTTTCGGATCAATTTTAAAAGAGGAGCTGCTTAATAATGGTCATAGCTGTGTTTCTATAGATTTGGAACCTGACGATTACAAGCATGAAAACTTTACTGCAATTCAAGGCGATATAAGAAACATCGCAACTCTGGAGGAACTTTTTAATAAATACAAATTTGATGCAATATTTCATTGTGCAGCGCTTTTAGCTCATGTAAAAAAAGAACTTAAAAATCTTTGGACATCAAATGTAGACGGTACAAAAAATATAGCCGAATACGCCTTGAAATATAATATTAACAAGATTATTTTCACATCAACAAATTGCCTTTGGGGCAAAAGTTTTGACAGCCTGATTAAGGAAGATGAACCGCCTGCTCCGATTGAAATCTACGGTAAATCAAAACTAGAGGGTGAAAATATTCTGCTTTCTTACAAAGATAAAATAAACAGCATAATTTTCCGCTGCCCGACAATTATGGATGAAGGCAGACTCGGGCTGTTAGGAATACTATTTGAATTTATTGATGAGGGTAGAAAACTCTGGATGGTTGGTGACGGTGAAAACAAATACCAGTTTATTTATGCAAAGGATCTGGCAAATGCCTGCATTAAAGCGCTGGATTACAATAAAACCGCAGTTTTTAATATAGGGTCAGATGATGTAAAATCATTCAATGAAGTTTATAAATATGTAATAAATAATACCGGCTCTAAGTCAAGACTTGTACATATGCCAAAAGGGTTTATGACATTGGGTATGAAAATATGCTATATGTTAGGCATATCACCGCTGGGTCCATATCAGTATAAAATGATTTCTGCAAACTTTGTATTTGATACAACCAAGATTAAACAGGAGCTTGGATTTGAACCTACATTAAAAAATGAAGAAATGCTGTTGAAAGCATACAATTATTATCACCAAAATAAAGAGAGCATAAAACACCGTAAAAATGTTTCAGCACACAAATCTGTTGCGTCTATGGGAATAATTAAATTAATAAAAATATTTTCATAAGCAAAAATATTTTTGTTTTGTTTTTATGCAGTTATGAAAAATAACTCAGTGTCATTTACTTCAAAAATACAGTTTGTTGACAGACAGTGCTTTTCTATGCTAAAGAAAAAGAATTATATTGGCTATAGACATAATGAATTAAATATATTAAAAGCACCTGAATTTTACTCCACTGAAATAAGGACCTGCACCGGAGGGGGCTTGGTAACCCCAAAAGTTGAGGCAGAAGGATTTCACTTTTGGGACGATTTAACAAATAAGAAGAAATTTAATATTCTTGTCAATTCTCTGTTTCGTTTTGTCAAAAACCCTGAAAGAGGTATTCTTTTAGGAAGTAAAGAGTTAAATAATGTGCAGTCAAAGTATTCTGTTGAACAATTCCAGAATTTTAAAAAAGTATTTATGGAAAAAGTTAAAAATGTCACACTATTTGAACAACACAGAAATACAAATTCGCAAACCAACTATCACTATAACCTTGATACAGATACCTGGACTTTATGCTCATCCTTTACGCTGCCGGAAAGCGGAAAAGTTAAATATGTAACCAGACTTAATGACCTCAGGGAGTGTTTTGTAAATATATCAATAGCCGACGGCGACAGGCTTTTTATAGGTAAAAAAGAAATAAAGTTTTCTGATGCACCTGATATTTTTAAAACCAAAAAATAAAAATTATGAATCTTTTAAATGCTTAATGTGCTTATAAACATATAAAACACCGAGTATACCAAATACAAGAACAATAGCAATGTCAAATTTATGCCATATATGTTTAAAAGCCTCCATATTTTGCCCCATCTTTACACCCACAAAAACAAGAAGATAACTCCAAACGAGAGAACCTAAAAATGTAAGCGTAAAGAAAACTCTTTTTCTTGCTCTTAGAATACCGGCAGGAAGTGATATAAAAGTTCTTACAACCGGAAGCATTCTGCAAAGGAAAAATGCCCAGTCACCGTATTTATCCACCCATTTATCAGCCTCTTCCAAATCTTTATGGGAAATCAAAAAGTATTTTCCATATTTTTCAATAAATTTTCTCCCGCCGAAATATCCAAGATAATATGAAGGGATAGAACCCAGCACACAGCCGAAAGCTCCAGCCCAGGATGCCACATGAAAGTTCATTTCGCCTTTACTAACTATATAACCAGCAAAAGGCAGAATTGCTTCGCTTGGCAAAGGAATATTACATGACTCAATTGCCATTAACAAACTTATTCCCCAAGGTCCCATTAGCGTGATAATATGTTCGATAAAGGCTACCAGATGTGTAATTATTAAATTAATAAATTCCATAATATTCCCTCTCCCTGATTAACAAAAATATCTTACAGGAAACAAGGTAAAAAGGAAAGTTAAACAACTTCATTTGCTGAATTTATTACATCATTTTTAATATTTTTATATACTTCAAATGTCATCATACAATCATTCATAGCTCTGTGATGCCCTTTTGTATTAATATTGTAATGATTTGCAAGGCTTTCGAGCTTATGGTTTGGAAGAGTACAATAGCGTTTTGAAAGATACATAGTATCAAGCCGGCTGTTTTTAAATTCACCGGAAAAATGCTTTTTCAGGTTGGCAGCAATAAATCTAATATCAAAACTTACGTTATGCCCAAGCACACAATCATTTTCAATAAACTTCATAAATTCCGGCAGTACTGCAGTAATATCAGGAGCACTTTCTACCATATCATTTGTGATTCCGGTAAGCCCCGTAATAAATGAATTTATTGACTGGTCAGGTTTTACTAAAGAAGAGAATTTGTCTACAATACAGTCATTTCTTACTTTAATTGCAGACAACTCAATTATTTCACACTTGTAAGGCGAAAGTCCTGTGGTTTCAATATCCAATATAGTATAATCCGCAGGAAATTCCTGAAGAATTTCTGCTTCGTTTTTAATAATACCGGTCATGCTATTATTATAAACCGGTAAAAATTTTGTTTCAAACCATTTTTAAGCGGCTGAAGCAAATTTATTTTTTTTGATATAATTGATAAAAACGGAGGTTATTGTTATGAATAATTTTGAATTTTACTGTCCTACAAAGGTCTTATTTGGAAAAGGAACTATTGCAGAGCTTCCTCGGCTGATTGATAAATCACAAAAGGTACTTATGATTTATGGAGGCGGTTCTATCAAAAGAAACGGAGTTTACGAACAGGTTAAACAGGCGCTTGAAGGCTATCAGCTATATGAATTTGGCGGAATTGAGCCAAACCCTAAATATGAAACATGTATGAAAGCAGTTGAACTTATCAAACAGGAAAATATTGATTTTCTATTAGCAGTTGGAGGAGGGTCAACACTTGATGGTACAAAGTTTATTGCAGCAGCAGCGAAATATGAAGGAGATGATGCTTATGATGCAATTCTGGTTAGAGAAGAGGCTGTAAAAGATGCTCTTCCTCTGGCTGATATTATAACACTTCCGGCAACCGGTTCAGAGATGAATAATGGTGCTGTAATATCAAGGATTTCTACAAGCGAAAAACTTCCTTTCCACTCTGATCTGGTATTTCCAAAATTTTCAATAATAGACCCTCAGGTAACGTTCAGTCTGCCTGTACGCCAGACAATTAACGGAATTGTTGATACATTTGTACATGTAATGGAACAGTATTGCACATATGATGTAAATACTCCGCTTCAAGATGACTGGGCGCTTGGAATTTTAAGAACATTAATCAACGAAGCGCCGAAAGTTCTTGCAGAGCCAAACGATTATGATGCACGTGCAAATATATTCTGGTGCGCAACCTGCGGGCTTAACTACTGGATAAGCTTAGGTGCTGTACAGGATTGGGCTACTCATATGATTGGACACGAGCTTACTGCTTTTTACGGAATTGATCATGGTCAGAGCCTGGCAATAGTTCTTCCTAGATTATTAAAAAATCAGAAAGTTTCAAAATCAAAAAAACTTGCAAAGCTTGCCCGCGAGGTTTTCGGTGTACAGGAAGCTGTTGATTTAAAAGCTGCGGATAAGGCAATTGACAATATTGAAGAATTTTTCAATTCCATCGGTATGAAAACCAAACTTGCTGATTATGAAATTGATGCAATGGATGCGGCTGAAAAAATCAAAAACAGATTTGCTCAAAGGAATGTAGCTTTTGGAGAAAAGTGTAATATTACATCAGAAACAGCATTTGAAATTATCAAAAACTGTTAATAACTCACTCCACAGTATTCTGGCGGCTCTACACCGCGTGAAGCTGTTCACATTTTACCGCTACGAAAATTTCGCACCACATTCCTTATAGCGGAATTCTCATGGATACAAAAAAGAGGCTTTCAAAAGGCCTCTTTTTTATCTGTTATGTTTTAAAAGATAAATTCTCTCTGATGGAGCAGGGTGTGTTGAGAAGTAGTGCATATATTGAGGAATATTTTGTTTTTCATCAATAAGCTGCATAAACTTAACCGCGGCATTATTGTTGCCGTAAAGCTTTATGATTACAGAATTTGCAAACAAGTCCGCATTCTTTTCCTGTTTCTTAGAATATGTTAAAGTATTAAAAGTACTTACATTCTCAACAAGTTTAGTCAGACTATTGTTTTGACCGGATGTAAGCAGTGAAAGTATCACCCCGGCGATTATTTGTCTTCCTGACCCTTTCAGATGGTCCCTGTGTGCATAATGCGCCATTTCATGTGCCAGCACAAATGTAAGCATCTGTTCATCTTTTATTTCACCCAGCATTCCTGCGGTAAAAAATATTGTGCCGTTTGGTACAACAAAAGCATTCAAATCCTTTGACGGATATACCTTAATATCAAACTTAGATTTACCTTGAAGCTTTTTGTCAAAGTTAATAATTTTTAGCTTTTGGCGGTTTAAAAATTCAAGCTGCGATGCAAACTGATTTGATGGAGCTGAAAGCTGAAAATCCTCAGCTCCATAGCTCATAATATTTTCAATTTTTATTTGCGTCTTATCAGGCATATTGTCAATCCACACGCCTGCAATAAAATCAGCGCACATAAATACAAAAATACTAAGCACTATAATTCCCGCAACAAGAATAAAAAATTCCTTTAAGTCGCTTGTTTTAGATACATTGACATTATTCTCAATCATGGCAATATATCTTGCTTCCATATCATCAGGATTATTGTTCATAAGTCACAGCCGTTCCATAAGCTATTACTGCACACTGAGGGACACTCTGCGGATTTTTCGGATCATTTACCATAACTGTTTCAATTCTGGCGTTCAAAATAATATGAGCACCAATAGCACTTTCGCGCATTCTTAAAACTGCTTCACGTCTTGCTCTGTCCATTACAGATTCAAACGAAGTCATACGCCCGCCGAAGAAGTTTTTAATATTTGAAACAAAACATTTAAAATAATCAGCTCCTATAACAGCCTCGCCATAAACCATCTTTGTTTCCAGCACCTTCTTCTTTGAAGACCATTTCTTAACCCCAAAACTTACAATAGGAGAACGAAGCAGGGCTTTTTCTCTTTTTATAAGCTTTTTAAAATGATTTTTCTCAATAATAGAGCCTGTACAGAAAGTCAAAATTAAAAGTACAATAAGTAATAATAAATCCATATTATTCTCCGGTAATTACCTGTGCCTTAACAGCAGTGCCGTAAGCATAAACTTCAGCAGCACCGGCTGTAATAGCTGAAGTTGCAAAACGTACATTTACAATAGCATTAGCACCAAGCATTTGAGCCTGTTTTTCCATTCTGGAAACGGCTTCCTGACGGGCTTGCGTAAGAAGTTCGGTATAACTTTTTAATTCTCCGCCGACAACATTTTTCAAGCCGGCACCCATATCAAGTATAGCATTTTTAGCACGTACAGTACTTCCTGATACAAGACCAAACTGCCCGACTATCTTCATACCCGGAATAGTTTCAATGTTTGTTAAAATCATATAGAAAATCTCCTTTCTGAAGAAGTATATAATTTTAGCAAACAATTAGAAACATATAAAAAGAGTATTTTATACCGCCGCCTTTTCTACTTCCAATATAGCCCTGAAGTCTCTAAAGTCTTTAATTATAAGATTGACTGCCGGAATATCCTTATAGAAATCAGGACTTTCCATAGAAGCAATCGCAACAATTTTTCCTATACCGGCAGCTCTTGCAGCTTCAATACCTGAAACCGCATCTTCTACAACCACACACTCCTGAGGTTTCAGCCCGAGTTTTTCTGCTGCAATCTCATAAATATCAGGGGCAGGCTTTCCTTTGATTGTACCGTCTGAATATACAATTTTATCAGTATCAAACCATTTTTCAAGATTAAATTCTTTTATATAAAAATCAACATTTGGTTTTTCAGACATAGTTGCAATAGTTCCGGGAATATTGTTTTCCTTAAGCCAATCTAAAAACTCCTCAGCATAAGGTGCAAGATGAGTATTTTCAGCATCATCCCGGCACATTTGCCTGTAAACAGCTTCTTTTTCCTGCCCGAAAGTATCAACCATTTCTTTTGAAGGTTTTTCTCCTATCAAATAGGCTATAATATCCTCGTTTGTTCTTCCGAACATATACTCCCGCATTTCTTCATCGGTAAAAGGATACGGGCGCAATCTTTTTGAAAACTCTCTCCATGCTTCAAGATGTTTTTCGGAATCCCAGAATAAAGTTCCGTTAAAATCAAATATAATACCTTTATACAACATGATGTCCTCTTTTAAATTTTTTCCTGAATAATTTTATTATAATAATCTAAATATACCTTAGCCTGCTTTTCATTTTTAAGCATTTTATAAGCATAAGCCAGATTGTAATGAAAGTCTGCTTCATTGTTATTAAAATCAAGAGCTTTTAGAAAATATCTTTTTGCATCTTTATATTTACCAAGCTTAAGATAAGCACATCCCGTATTGTAATAAGCATAAGGAAATTCAGGATTCAGCTTCATAACTGTTTTATACTGCTGAATTGCCATGTTAGGTTTATCCTGCTCAAGATAAAGATTACCAAGGTTATAAGCAGCTTTATAGAATTTGCTGTCTGCAAGAAGAGCTTGATTATACATAAAATCAGCATCCTCCGGTCTGTTTTTGTCTTGAAGTATATTTCCAAGCAAAAGCCAGTTCATAGGCGTTCTGTTTTCCTGCGGAATTGTAAGCAGAAGCCCAAAAGCTTCTTCTATACGGTTTTCTGCATATAAAAGATTAGCCTGATCGTTAATTAAAGAATTTCCCTCTTCTGCCAGAGCAATATTACATGTAATAAATAAAGCTAAAATAAGATACACAAAATTTTTCATAACAGGATTATACAATAAAGATAACATGTTTGGCAAAATTCGATAAAAAAATTTGACTTTTAAAAAACGTGAATAATAATGTTGGTGATGTCTCTTTTACTGGTTAATACCTGCCTCTACTCCTTGGGGCAGGTATTCTTTTAGTAAGGATAATCACTTTTAAATTCCCAATTATCAAATTCCAGTAATGCAGAACAATAAAGTGGAGAATTTATGCACGCATTCAACAAATCTTTTCTTGTCTTAGTATAACCAATAGAAGATCTACTATATGGACACCACTTCCTGCCCTCACACCAATAATTTTTAGCATCATCGCTGCAAAGCAAAAACACAAACTGATCTTCAGCTAATGCATTAGGTTTTTTCTCTCCATTAATATCAAATGTAAAATCAACACATTTACCTTTTTGAAAATAAAAGACTGAACCATCATTTAAATAAACATATAATGTATTTCGGTTATTAACAGAATCAATATTTGAGGTATAAGAAGTTTTAATAAATTTAATATATGGTTTCAAATACGTTTCAAAAAAATCTTTTGTATCAATATCATTTTCAGCAGCTGCGGTAGTCCACGTTCCAACCGGGCCGTTTGCTTGTTCCGACATGATTACGGCATTAAGCATCATTGAATTAAATTTTTTTAATTTTGAAGCAGCATCCATTCGCTTTATTTTGTTAGTTAATACAGGAAATGTCATTGCTGATACAATACCTATAATACCGATAGTAATTAAAATTTCAGCCAAAGTGAAAGCTTTTAACTTAATTGAACAACCCAAGAATAATTTACCTCCCTTAATAAATATCTTTATTAATACACATATATACCTATTATTACACACCAGTTCCCTATTGTCAAGATAAATGTGTATATTTAATAGTATTAGGAGCCTCTATGAGTGTAAAAGAAGATGTTAAATATTTGCTAGCCAAAGAAGCTATGACAATGACACAGCTTGCAGAAAAAATGAAAGAAAAAACAGGTTATTCATATAATTTAAAAGTCATATCCGATAAACTTGCACGAAAAACATTAAAATATGAAGAATTTAAAGTTATAGTTGATATTCTCGGTTATGACATTGATTACAAAAAAAGAGGCTGAACTATTTTTCAACCTCCTACACACACTTTTTTAAAATATTTACACACTACTTAAGAAATTTTACTGCTGCCGCTTCCTGATGCTGCTCCAAGCCCAAGACCTGAAAGAGCACCTATTACCGCACCTATACCGGCTGCCACAAGCGGTTTGCTCTTGAATACATTTTTGAAATATTTAAGAGAGGATAAAAGATACATTGAACTTGCACCTATAATTGCTCCGCCAGTAGCATTACCTGCATATTTTTTACCTTTTTCAAAACGGCTTACCGGCTGCCCGTTGATTGCGGAGATATTTTCTTCTACTGTTCTTTTATCAGCTAACCCGAAACTTAATGTCTGGAAAAGACCCTGTGTAAAAGAACCGTTTCCGTATTTTCTCAAATCATCGGTTATTCCGGTATTATAAATTTGTTTATATAAAGTTGTAGCTTTGTTTAAAAGCTGCTGAGGAGAAGCTTCTGAAGAATTAGAGTATGCTGCTTTAATACTTTCAATATAAGCGTTTAAAGCCGGAATAATTTGTTCCTGTTCATTTTGCATAATCTTTTCGTGAAGAATTTCTGCCTGACGCTGAATACCTTCCATCGGAGCATTAGCTTTTAAATCCGCAAATCTTGATCTTTCAGCTTGTCTTATCTGTGAATCATACATAAATTGCTGATATTTATCCATATTCTGATAATATGAATCATAATTCAATCCGCCAAAAGGCATCATTGCGCCCATTCCGTTAAGTCCGCCGAAAATGCTGGTATCCATTCCCAAGCCCCAGCTTGAATCCAGTCCCATCATATCGCCAAGCATAACCTGGTTCTGATACCCGCCCCAAAATGGCATATATCCGGATATTCCTGTAACTGCTTCGCCAGTCATTTCCTAACCTCCAAAATTGAATTTAACCTACCTTACTTATATAAAAACTTTTTATTATGAAAAATTGCCTGTACCATTTATTTATGTAATAATTGTTAATAATTCGTTACAATTAATATTGTGAAACAAACTTGCCACAGCAGCTGGAAAAGGATAATATAATTAAAGTATGGAGATTTTTTCGTGCTGAAAATAAGACTAAAAAAATTTTTCTCATTTCTTCTGGTTGTTGCATTTATTGCTTCAATCTTCATTTACCCTGACTGGTACAAAAGACAAATCCACAAAGTGCAGGGGATGTATTATGTAGCCAAAGGTGATAAAGCTTTAAAACGGTTAAAATTTCAGAAAGCTATTGACTATTATAATACAGGACTAAGATTATACCCGGAGCATTACGGCGCATGGCTTAATTTAGGGAACATTTATGTTGCGTTTGAGGACTATTATTCAGCTGTAGATGCTTACGAAAATGCAATAAAATACAACCCGAATTATGTAATGGCAAGAATGAACTACGGAATTATTTCAGCGGAAAAACTCGGAGATTTTGACGGTGCAATCAACCAGTACAAAGAAATTCTCGGGATTAGAAGAAAACTTGTCTATATTCCTTTTGTATTCAGCAACTTAAGGAGCTATAAGACAAATATCGGTCTGGCTTATTATAATATGGGCGTAGCATACAGACAAAAATCTATTTATTTAAACGATGACTGGCAGTATCAGCAGCATTACCTTATGGAAGCTATAAAAGCATACAAGGAAGCCGTTAAAATTCTAAAAAAAGACTATGATGCACGCTATAACCTTGCGCTTGCATATCACCTTAACGGCGACTATAACAATGCAGGCTTGTCATACTGTAAAGCTATAGAACTTGCACCAATGAATTATGAAGCACATTACAACCTTGCTGTTCTTCTAAAGCATATGAAACACTACAAAGAAGCTTATGATGAAATGGAAAAGGCAAATACTCTCATTTCAACAAAAGACGGAATATCAAACAGGCAGCGTTATGTATTTGATGTTATGAATGACATAACCAAAATGGTAATGCTGGAAGAAGGCGGTACAGAATATCTGCTTGAAAAATTCAATGAAGGTCCGGAAGCTAAGATTGAAATAACATATCTTAACGGAAAACTTGTCGCTTCTGACGAACTCGATAAAGCAATATTAAACAACTTTAAAACCTGCACCTCAAAAGATATATTTCTTGATGATGAAGATGAGGATTAAACCTGATAAAATTACCCTTTAACTGCACCCTCGTTTTCACCTGAAATAAAATATCTCTGCATTGCAAGGAAAAATATTACAATAGGAATTGTTGCCAGTATTGAACCCGCAGCAATAAATCTCCAATTAGAGCTGAACATTCCCTGCAAATTATTAACCCCGACAGGCAAAGTATACATACTCTCCTTTGTTAACACAATACTCGGCCATAAAAATTCTCCCCATGAGCCTATAAATGTAAATATTGCAAGTACTGCCAAGGATGGTTTTACCATTGGAATTAACACTCTCCAGAAAACCTGCCAGACATTACAGCCGTCAACAATTGCCGCCTCTTCCATTTCCTTAGGAATTCCAAGAAACGCCTGACGCATAAGAAATATACCAAAAGCACTTACAGCAAACGGCATAATTAAGCCCGCATAGCCCGCAAAATTATTAACACTGTCTACAAGATGCAGCTTCAGTGTAATCAGATATACCGGAAGCATAATAGCCTGAAAAGGTATCATAATTGTTGCCAGTATTGAGAAAAATGCGGCTTTCTTCCCCCTAAATTCCATTCTTGCGAGAGGATAGCCCGCCATAGCCGATAAAATTAAATTTAGCACCACAGTTCCACCGGCAACTATCAGACTATTTACAAAGTAACCGATAAAGTCAACTTTGTGCCATACGCCTGTATAGTTTGCCCAGGTAAAATCCGATGGAATAATTGCAGGCGGGTAAGCAAAAATATTTTCATCAGGTCCCTTTAATGAAGTTGAAATAAGCCATATGAAAGGAAATATCGAAAGCAATGATACTGCGATCAACACAAAATGTATGGAAAATTTTTCTAAAAATCGCTTCATAATTGATATTTATTCCTTTCAAAACAAAAAATATTTATTAAAGAAAATGCCATTACAATAACAAGTAGAACAACAGCCATTGCAGAAGCATAGCCCAGATCCAGGTTTTCAAAAGCTCTTTCATATATGTAATAGACAATGGTTTTGCTGGAATTAAGCGGTCCGCCCTTTGTCATAACATAAATCTCGGCAAAAACTTTCATTGCAGAAATTGCACTAATAGTAGTAACAAGTGCAATCGTAGGCATAATGTGCGGAATAGTCACTGTTAAGTGCTTTGTAAGAAAATTTGCCCCGTCAATATCACAAGCTTCGTAAAGTTCTTTAGGAACACTCATCAGTGCTGCAAGATAAATTATCATATAATATCCAATGCCCTTCCAGATAGTAACCCAGACTACCGAATAAAGCGCCCATTTTGGATCTGTAAGCCAGCCTATCGGTTTTAACCCAAAAGAGGTTACAATATAGTTTAAAATCCCCTGATCTGCATACAGCCATTTGAATGCAATTGCTGCAACTACAATTGAAACGATTACAGGAAGATAAATTATAATTTTGTATAGTGTAACCCCTCTTATCTTCTGATTTATTAAAATTGCAACAAATAACGGGAAAATAGCAAGTACCGGAACTGCAACAAACAAATAAATAAAAGTGTTCCACAAAACCTTATAAAAAATTGGATTATGAAACAGCTTCACATAGTTTTCAAACCCCACCCAGGAAGGATGATAAATACTAGTTGAGTAATCCTGAAAACTTAACAAAAATGTCTGAAAAAACGGGATAAAAAAGAATATTAACAATACAATCCCCGCAGGCAGTAAAAACAAATATGGAGCGTATTTCCCGTAATATTTAAACATAGAATGATTATATAAAATTTCAATTATTTTTTCAAGAATGTAACAGCCTAATTTAAGAATCAATTAATGAATAATCGTTAGGAAGTTTATCTTCAATCCTTTTCATCAATTCAGAAGGCTTTATCCCGAGAGCTTCACAAACAGTCCAGATTGAAATCAATTTCGGCTCATTAACCCCGTTTTCCAATCTGCTTAATAATGACATTTGTATATCAAACTCATAAGCTAAAAGTCTTAACGATTTATTCTGGCTTTCTCTTTCCTTTTTAAGTTCCTGAGCCAATAGTTGAAAAATTATGGCAGATTTTTTTGTATTCGCATGTTGCATATATAGAAGTTTAATGCTATAATTAAGAATATCATTTCTATACATAGAACATGGAGGAATAATGAGAAAATACGCTTTTACACTTGCAGAAGTTTTGATTACATTAAGTATTATCGGAATAGTTGCTGCGATGACACTGCCATCACTCGTAAACAAAGTAAAATATAAAGAACTTGAAACAGCTTTAAATAAAAATTATTCTATTTTACAGCAGGCATTACAACGCGCTCAGATTGATACAGGGGAAGTTATCCGTCCGGCTAATTATCAGAATACAGGAGGAAGTGCAAGAGCACCGATAAAACAATTGTTATTGAAATATATAATAAAGGCAAAAGACTGCGGGACAGGGACAGAGCAGGGGGCTTGCGTTGAAAATGCCGGAATTTCAGGAAGTGAAAATGTTAAAGATATTTATAGAACTTACAACAATCAAAACGGAATAAATTATTATTTAATGGATGATGGTCAATTTATAACCTCAGACGGAACATTATTTTTAATAGAAAATTCTGCGACTTCTACCTCCAGTGTGCTGCCGATATATATAACAGTAGATGTAAATGGAATAAATAAAAACCCGAATCGCTGGGGATATGATTTATTTACATTTGAATTAACAAACAGCGGGAAACTACTTCCAATGGGAGCTGAGGGAACGCACTACACAGACATGTCAAAGTATTGTTCTAAAACCCATACAGGAAATTCAAACGGTATTGCATGTACATATAAAGCTCTTACAGATAAGAATTACTGGAAAAATTTATAATTGCCCTGAACTTGACAAAAGTCAAAAATGGTACATAATAAAATATAAAGAAAGGAGATACTATGCAAAACTCAATTATAGCTTCAAAATCTTTGAGGGGGGGGGGGCTTAGTTAACGCTGGCGGGCTTTCTCACGTTTCGGGATTATCCCGTTCCGCATTTACGCTGGCGGAGGTATTGATTACACTTGGTATTATAGGGGTTGTCGCAGCGTTAACCCTTCCGGGGCTTATTCAAAACCACACAAAAACTACTGTAGAAACTAAATTAAAAAAATTCTACTCACAGATTAATCAGGCAATTTTACTTTCTGAAAGTGAATACGGCGACAGAGATTACTGGTATGCCGACACAAATAGTGTAGAAACCGATAAAGACGGTAAGCCTGTAAACGGGTCCTCAACTGCCGAAAAGTGGTTTAATAAGTATATAGGGGCACATATGAAGGTTGTTCAAACAGACTATGACAACAAAGGGCTCCCTACATTTTATTTTGCTGACGGTACAGCCCTAAAAATGTTTGGAAGAGGAATCGGAGATAATAACACAACTCAGGGAATGAGAGACTGGATGTTTTATACAACTAATCCGGAAAAATGTATAAAGCTCTACGGCAGCGAACAAAATAGCCGCGGGAAATGTGCTTTTGCATTTTTATTTGGGCCAACCACAACAGAAGCTAATGGTAAAAAAGGATTTGAAAGTTATCAGTACAATACAGGAGGCAATGAAAATACCATAAAAACCCGATGCAAAACACAGGGACAATACTGCACCGCTGTAATTCAGATGAACGGCTGGAAAATTCCTGACGATTATCCTTACAAAGTAAGCTATTAATTTATTTAACAATAAAAACATCACTACGGGCTGCCTCAAGCACACGTTTGCTTACCGACCCCCTGAAATAATCCTTGATATTATTTTTATGGCGGGTTCCCATAACAATTAGATCAATATGCTCATCTCTGGCAAAATCAATAATCTTTTCAGCAGGAATGCCTGTAAGCATAGAATATTTCTTAACTTCAAGATTATATTCGGCAAGTTTATCTCTTACTGCGGAGATAACGCTTGCGGCATACTTTTCCTGCTGCCTTTCGATTTCTAAAAGCCAATTAGTATCAAGAGTGCCCTCAAGAAACAATAAATTTGGATTTTCGCTCACCATACAAACATAGATTTCCTTATCTCTCAAATCAAGATATTTAACAGCCTCAGAAACTGCATGTTTAGAATTATCAGTTCCATCAGTTGCAAAAAGGATTTTACCGCTGCAATTGGTTTCTTTTGAGATATAAGAAGAAATAGAAATATTATTAATAACATCACGTGAAACTGAACCAAGCCAGCTTTGCAGCCCTTTTTTACCATGCGAGCCCATTAATACCATATCATAATTTTCAGTTTTAATCTGCTCTAAAATACTTTCAACAGCCTCTCCGCAATGTTTAATCCGCTGTCCGAAAGTTAGATTTGAATTATCAATTTCTTTTTGTACACAGTCAAGAATATTATCTGCCATATTAGCGCATGAGGACGCAAACCCCTCTTCTTCAACACAGATCCCGTCCGGCAGAAATGTCCAGTCAATTACACTGATTACATCAACAACAGCATCCCTTGCCCAGCCTGCAAAATTATGTAAAGCATTAAAGCTTATTTTTGACCCGTCTGTACAAAATAAAACTCTCATGAAATCTCTCCTTATAAGTTTGTACTCATTAAGATAAATTATGTTAAGAGAAATTACATTGTCTGGTAATCTATATTTTTTTCTGTTATTATGAAATTGTGGATAAACGCTATTAATAGGATTTGTTATAGTCATGCCAGCTGGACAAAAGGTTAACCTAAGGGATTATAAAAATTTAGTTGAAACAATTGCAAAAGTTGAGTATCAGAAATTTTCTGTGTCACATCTTGTGGAATTACCAGAACTCATTAATATCGGAAACCACACTTTATATATTTTATTTAAAAGCACCCCTCCGGAAAATTATAACAGCACATATTTATCCACTGCCATAAAATGGGCTATCAGAAACGAAGTACGCCGCAGATACAAATGGTACTCGCTCAAAAACCGCAAAACAATTGAAGCCGAAGATGACCAGGAAGTCAGATGCGAGGTTTATAAAACAATTCTTTCTATAGATGAAATGCAGGATGCCGAGGTTCCGACACAGATTAAAGCCGAAGATAAAACGCCGGAAGAAGCAATTGAGTTTTCGGAATTAAAAACACAAATTCTGGAATCAATGAAAAAACTTCCTAAACGTGAGCGGGAACTTATTGAGTATAAATTCTTCAAAGAGAAAAAGCTCAGGGAAATTGCAGAAGAATTTGATATTTCGCAATCGAGAATTTCAAGGATAATCCAATCCGGACTTGACAAAATTAAAAAGGATTTAAAAAAGCAGGGGATAATTTAACAGAATGAAAACAATTTTTGAAAAAAGCAGTAAATCAGAAGGGATATGTCTTACAGACGAGAGGGAAGATTTAAGCTTTTTGGATAAAAGTTTTTTGCGTGAAAAATGCGGGCTTCCAAGTCTTGGTGAACTTGAAGTTATGCGGCATTATAAAGAGCTGTCCGATAGAAACTTTTGCATTGAAAAAGGATTTTATCCTTTAGGCTCCTGCACTATGAAGTATAATCCGAAAGTTAATGAGCTTCTGGCTTCACTTGAAGGATATACAAACCTTCATCCGCTTATGGATGATGAAAGCTCTCAGGGTGCGCTTCATCTTATGTATAATCTCCAGGAAGCACTAAAAAAGATTACAGGTATGGATGCTGTAACACTCCAGCCGGCAGCAGGGGCACATGGCGAGCTTACCGGCATGATGATTATAAAAAAATACTTTGAACATAAAAATGATTTCAGAAAAAAAGTTATTATACCGGACAGTGCACATGGAACAAACCCTGCAAGCGCCCATATGTGCGGTTTTGATATTGTATCTGTTAAATCCAATGAAAAAGGTCAGGTTGATATTGATGCCTTAAAAGAAGTTCTTGATAAAGATGTCGCAGCGATTATGATGACAAATCCTAATACACTTGGGATATTTGAAGAAAATGTTCTTGAAATTTCCAGACTGCTGCATGAAAACGGCTCGCTTCTATATTATGACGGTGCAAATTTTAATGCGATTATGGGCTATACAAACCCTAAGCTTATGGGATTTGACGTTGTGCATCTAAACCTTCACAAAACGTTTGCAACCCCTCATGGCGGAGGCGGTCCTGGAGCCGGTCCGGTAGGGGTAGTTGAAGAACTTAAACAATTTCTTCCTGCACCGGTTATCAGTTTTGACGGGGAAAAATATTTCAGGGATTACAATATTAAAAACTCTATAGGCTCTGTTAAATCTTTTTACGGTAATTTCGGAGTTCTTGTAAGGGCTTATGCCTATATACTAATGATGGGTTCAAATCTTAAGAATGCAACTGAAGATGCAGTATTAAATGCAAACTATCTGAAAGAAAAGCTTAAAAAATATTATGACCTGCCTTATGATGAACCTTGTATGCATGAATTTGTACTATCAGGAGAACTGCAAAAGCAGAAATACGGAGTTACAACGCTTAATATTGCAAAACGTCTTATGGATTGCAATACGCACCCGCCTACAGTGTATTTCCCGCTGATAGTCCATGAAGCCATGATGATTGAACCTACAGAGTCCGAAACAAAGCTCAGACTGGATGAATTTGTTGATATAATGATTAAGATAGCAAAAGAGGCTGAAGAAAATCCTGAAAAAATATTATCAGCCCCTCATAATACACCGGTAAAACGTGTTGATGAAACTCTTGCCGCACGTCACCCGGATTTAAAGTTTACAATAGCAGAACCGGAAAGTTAAATAACTATGAAAAAAGACAATAAAAAAATTAAAGTAGCATTCCCGCACATGGGAACAATATATATAGCCTGGGCAGCTGCATTAAGGAAAGTAGGAGTTGAACCTTTTATTCCTCCATATACAAGCAAAAAAACGCTCTCGCTCGGTACAAAGCATTCGCCTGAAGCAATATGCCTTCCATATAAATTAATTTTAGGAAACTTTATAGAAGCAGTTGAAGGCGGTGCAGATTATGTTGCAATGATTTCATCACCGGGTATATGCCGTCTCGGAGAGTACGGGGCATGTATAAAGAATGCTCTCTCTGATATGGGTTACAAAGCAAATTATATTGAATTAACCCTTTATGACGGAATTAAAGGTATGTATAATTTCTTAAAAGAAATCAGCGGAAAAAATGATCCTGTGCTTTTCTTAAGAGCCATTATACTTGCTATGAGGAAAGTTTTTATACTTGATGATTTGGAAACAAAACTTTCATTCTACAGAGCAAGAGAAATTACTTACGGAGAAGCTGAAAAACATTTTATTAAGGCATTAAAAATTGTTGATGAAGCAATGAACACCCGTCAGCTTAATAAGGCGAAAAAGCTGGCTTTTGCCGAAATGGACAAAACAAAATTTGATCCTAATCGGGAAGTTCTTAACGTTGATATTACCGGAGAAATTTATCTGGTATGCGACAAATTCTCAAATCAGGATATTGTTAAAGAGCTTGGTAAGATGGGAGTTCAAACCAGAAAAAGTCTTACAGTCAGCAGCTTTTTAAAGGATGCAATAATACCAAAAGCATTCAGAAAAGGGGAAACACACCTTCAAAGAGCAAACAGACTTGCCAAACCTTATTTGATGAGAGATATAGGCGGGGATGCACTTGAATGTGTTTCGGATGTTGCTTATGCAAATGAAAGAGGAATTGACGGAATTATACACATAAGCCCGTTTACCTGTATGCCTGAAATTATGTCACAAAATATATTCCCTGCAATGAGAGAAAACTGTGACATCCCTATTTTGCCTTTAATTATGGATGAACAGACCGGTAAAGCCGGTTATTTGACAAGACTTGAAGCTTTCGTTGACTTGATGAGAAGACGAAAGAGAAAAATGCAAAAATCTAAAAAACAGGAAGAAGCTATTAAGTAAGATGTCGGTAATAAAAAAAAGGAATTGAGGTTAGAATATAGTATGATAAAATTATTCAGAAATGCTTTTAAATTAACAAACGAAGGTATCATTCTTGCGACACCTCTGGTTTTGTTTATGTGGCTTATAACTCTTTATCTTTCGTTTGCAAAAGGCGTAGTAGATACAATTCCTGAAGCAGCATCCGCTTTTATTACATTGTTATGTATGCTTGGGGCATTTTGCAGCGGCTGGTTCTTTATGGTGAGAAAAACAATTGAAATCTCTAAAAAAGAATTTGTTCTGGACGAAGACAGAGCAAGGGCTACGGTTAA
This sequence comes from uncultured Brachyspira sp., assembly GCA_902383995.1. GTDB lineage: Bacteria > Cyanobacteriota > Vampirovibrionia > Gastranaerophilales > Gastranaerophilaceae > Scatousia. The sequence continues at coordinate 12,408 of CABLZX010000002.1, read as the reverse complement.
TCTTATCAAAACAATTCCAACCGGCATAGGAAAATATTTTCTGTCATTTATCGGAATGTTTCTGATTTTTCTTGTACTGTTCGGGCTTTTTGATATTCTTGTTTATAAAATCGGCATTCACTATATAGGTAAAATTGATTTTTCTGCTGTTCAATTAAAAAATGCAATGGCATCACCGCAGGAAATGAAAGTATTTCTGGATTCGCTTACTGATACACAGCTGTTAAAATTAAGCCAGTGGAATTTATTATTTATGGCAGCAACCTCATTTATTTCATTTATCTTTATGCTGTGGATTCCAGAGATAATATATAAGACTGTTAATCCGCTTATTGCACTTTTCAGGTCAATCAAAAAAGTATTTATAAAATTTCCTAAATCTCTGGCATTGTTCATTTATATGACATTTTTAAACCTTATAATCTCATTTGCCAGCACATTTGCTATGCTAAACATAATTATTTATATGATTATGATGATTGTATACTTCTATTTTATGGTTTACATTATTGTGTTAATATTCTCATATTATGACAGCGAATTTAACAGAGAAGACGAAGGAAATATTGAACAACAGCAAAAATAAAGTAATAGCGGTTGTTGGAGCGACTGCCAGCGGGAAAACAGCGTATGCAATTGAACTTGCAAAAAAAATCAACGGAGAAGTTGTTTCTGCCGATTCCAGACTTGTATACAAAGGTTTTAATATAGGATGTGCAAAACCATCAATTGAGGAGCAGGATGGAATTTTGCATCATATGATGGATATAGTTGAACCTGAACATAACTATTCTGCCGGACTTTATGAAACTGATGCAAAAAGATGTATTTATGAAATTCTTAAACGCGGTAAAGTTCCTGTGATAACCGGCGGAACCGGATTATATTTCAGAGTTTTGCTAGAAAATTATGCACTGCCCAAAATTGAACCTGATTACGAGTTAAGAAAGGAATTAGGGAAACTTCCACCTGAAGAACTTCATAAAAAGCTTTATGAACTTGACCGTCAGGGGGCATTACTTATTGCACCTACAGATAAGAAAAAATTAATAAGAGCAATTGAAATAGTAAAAATAAGCGGTATGCCTCTTTTGAAAGCAAGAGGGCAAAAAGATGCCGAATTTGAAGTCGAATGGATTGGCAGGAACTTTCCGCGTACAGAACTCTATGACAGAATTAATAAACGCGTGGACTTGATGTTTGAAAACGGTATTATTGATGAAACAAAAGAACTGCTGAAGCGGCATGGCAAAATCCCAAACATTATATATACAATCGGCTATCAGGAGGTAACCGCCTTTCTTGAGGGTGAACTTTCGCTTGAAGAAGCCAAAGAAAGGCTTAAACAAAATACCCGCAGATACGCAAAACGGCAGTTGACCTGGTTCAGAAAAAATAAGGACATCAACTGGAACTTTTACCCTGAAACTTTAAAGAAATAAATTTTTAACAGAACCTTTTTTATGCTAAAATTATCTGCATAAAAGAGGGATGTGTTATGGATTTAAAAATTATGAAAAAACCTGTTATTATTACCGGTTATGTTATATTAACACTTTACATATTATTTTTGGTTATACCTTTTGTAGTTTCACCATTTGTAAACTCTTACAGCCATTACCTTTCTAAGGTAATAGAAGATGCCAGCGGTTTTAAGATTAAGTTTGAAAATGTAAAACTGGTTACAACGCCGAAGCTTACCGCAGGAGTTAAAGCTGCACACATTAGTGTCATAACGCCGGACAATGATGAGTTATTAACTACAGCTAACGCACAGGTAAAAATTTCTCTTATACCTCTTTTAATAAAAAAAATAGAATTAGATTTTGCCGGAGCTGACGATATTACAGCAGAGTTCAAGTTAAAAAAGAATGGGAGCTTTTTACTGGAGGATTACTTTAACAAGAATACTCCGGAAGATAATGCCGCGCTTCAATCTCCGGCATCGGCTCTGCCTATGGGATTTAAATTATCAAATCACCTCCCGAATATTAAAATTAAACATTACAAAACTGCCTTTGTTGACTTAAATGATAAAAAGAAGTATTCAATTGAAGGAGAAAATCTGAATGTTTCTGACTTTGTATTAAACAAAAAAATAAAGCTCAACGCGCAGGGGAAAATTACACTTGCCGGCGCAGAACAATTTAACTACAACATAAAAGTATTTAACAGAATTATGCCTGCTCTGGATTTAAATGAGCTGGTATTTGCAGAGCAAAACGGCGGCAACAGAAATACAAAACAAGAAAACCCGATAAATATTCTTGAAGTTTTTAAATCTATAAGTAAAAACCAGCTAAGTGCCAATTTACAAACAGACATAAAAACTTCCGGCACAATAAATAACCCGCACTTTGACGGGCAATTGAGCCTGGATAACATATCTATGGCTGTTGACGGTAAAAAACTGCCAGCCGGTCACTTTAAGATTAATTTTAAAGGAAGACAAATTCTGCTAAATTCCGAACTTTTTACCTCTACTGAAGAAAAAACATCCATAAAAGGAGATTTTAAAACAGGCAAAAAAGCGCATTTCAATCTTGTCTTCAAATCCAATGCTGGAATTAATAATGTTTTTAAAATAATTAACAACGCTGCAAAGTCATTTAACTATAACGACCTTGATACATTAACTGCATCAGGAGCAATAGATGCAGATTTCAGTATAAAAAGTGATTTAAAAACTCTTAATTCACAGGGATATTTCAAAATTCCGTCCGCACGCGTTAAATATGCACTATATAACGTACTTATAGATAATATCAAAGCAGATATTGATTTGGCTGACGGCGGGATTAACGTGAAAAATGCAGGATTTACAATCCTTTCACAACCGCTAAAAATATACGGAACAATCAAAAATGACACATCAACAGATATGCACCTTACCGCAGAGAAGCTTCTCTTAAAAGGACTTATCACAGCCGCAGGACAAGCCGGACTGCTTAAAGATAATGACATAAAAAGCGGCACGCTGTCAGCAGAAGCTGCTGTAACTGGGACATTCCAGCAATTAAAACCATCCCTAAATCTAAGCCTAAACAATATAAACATTTTTAATAAGCCTTCCTCAACCTCTGTTAAATTAAAAGATACAAAACTCAATATAATAGGTGAAAACGAGAGTTATAAAGGGATAATCAATCTTGACAGCGCCCAATTAATAAATCCGGCAGCATCTGTCTCTGTTCCGTCTGCCAGAGTTACGCTGGATACGAAAGATATTAATATAGAAGACACCTATCTAACTTTGAATAACTCAAAAATTGACATCAACGGAAAAATTTCAGATTACACAGGCAAAAAACCGAATATAGAAGTAAAAGCTAAAGGGTCAATTCTAGCCTCAGATATAAAATCAGTAATCCCGAAAGATTTTAGAAACGAGATTAACGCAAAGGGCAAGCTGCCTTTACTAGTAACCCTAACCGGAAATGCTAAAGCTCAAAATATCGATATTCAGCTTCTTGCAACCCCTTCGGATTATGTATCAATAATAAATTTTGATAAATTAAACGGGAAAAGCACACTTGTTAACAGTTCAATAAAAATCTCAAATGACAGTATAAAGCTTTCGGATACAGGATTATACACCATAAGCGGGTCAAAATCATTTTCAGATAACACAAGCGCCAATATGTCCGGAAGTAACAATCTTGTGTTAATAAAAGGCTCTGTTGATAATATTTCTAAAAATCCACGCCTGAACAATGTTAATATTAAATCAGCAGAAATGCTTGCAGCATCAATACCCGGTTTTAAAAATTCAAAAATAAATACCCAGTTTGAGCTAACATTGAACGGCAGCCCATCAACTCCAGAAATGAAAGGGTTTGCGAATATCCCGTCATTAAGCATTCCTGAAATAAAAACAACCCTGAAAAATATGACAGTTGATATTACCAATAAAGCAATTACAATAGACACACCTTCAATAAATATTGATAACTCGGTTATGGATGCAAAAACCGTTGTAAGCCCAAACTTCAGCAGCGGAATAGTAATAAATACAATTGACTACAATGCACTGCTGCTTGACACTGATACACTTCTAAAAGCTATGGAAGGAATGCCGTCACAAAAACCTGTTCAAAATACGGACACCAAGACGCAATCCACATCTTCCGCAAACGATATTGGTATAGTAATACAAAACGGGAAAGGTTCTGTTGCAAAATTCAAAAGCGGAAACCTTACAGCCTCAGATTTAAACGGAGATTTCAGCCTGAAAAACAGTATATTTTATTTAAAAGGACTGAAAGGCAGTGCTTATAACGGAAAAATTAACGGAGAGGTTTCGGTTAATCTTATTAACGGCAAAACTGATGTTTATTTCCATGGCAGCGGGATGAATACTGAAAATGCCTTATACGGCGCCGCTGGATTAAAAAATGCACTTTCCGGAACTTTAAGTTTTAATGCCAAACTTAGCCTAAACGGATATGCACAAAATCAAAATGATATGATGAAATCACTCTCAGGCAGCACTGATTTTAAAATTACAAACGGAGAATTTGGCAATATAGGACGTTTTGAGAACATGTTGTTTGCTCAAAATATAATCTCAAACGGAGTTATGGGCGCATTAGTTTCACCAATAGCAAACATGCCTGTGGTAAAAAATTCAGCAGAATTTAAGTCAATCTCAGGTGATATGTCATTCAGTAACGGATGGGCAAAAATTAAATCAATAAAGACCTCTGGTCCGTCTATGGCATATTACATTACCGGACAATATAACCTCATTAATACTTCAGCTAACCTGATAATACTTGGAAGACTTGGAGCTGATGTTGTGGCTGCACTCGGTCCGATTGGAGAACTTTCTGTAAGCAGACTTACTTCCTATATTCCAAAATTCGGTAATTTGACTGGTAATCTTATCAATGCAATGACAACAGATCCAAAAACAGAAAATACTGCTGAAATTCCGGCATTGTCTAATGGAAGCAGAAATTACAAGGATTTTAAAGTAACATTTAACGGTGGAATTGAAAGCAAAAGTTCTGTAAAATCGTTTAAATGGCTTTCTGTCTGTGATACTTCAGAGATTGAAAACGGCAGTCTGAAAGAACAACTTGAAGCGAGCAGGCAGAACATGCAGCAGCTTAGAAAAGAACAGCTTGAAGATGTTAAGCAGAGCGTAGAAGATGTTAAAAACTCTGCAAAACAAACAGCAGAAGAATTAAAAAATCAGCTGCAAAATACCAAAGAGAGTATTAACGGACTTAAAAACCTGTTCAAAACTCCGGCAGAAGAAACCGAAGTTCAGAACTAGAGAATACACGCAAGAACCATAAGAATAAGCATACCAATTTGAACACCGGTAGTCATATTCTGTGCGAATTTATTAGAATCGTATTTGCCGGATGACTTTTGAGCGTTATATGCACTTGAAATACGGTCTATTCTTGTCTGTGTATCGTCACTTGAAAATACTGTACCGAACATGTAAGATTCTACTCTTGCAAGACGGTTTTCCATTGTGTCGTTTGAATAATTCTGCTTCATCAGCTTTTTCTCTACTGTAGATAAGGATGCTTTTTTAGCAGGTCTTGAGGAATAATCGTAATCTTCAAACATAGAGTTGCTGCGGGCATTAAAAGCATCATAATCAAACCTGTCCGGAGATTCATATCTGTTCATATGGAAAGTTCCGCCCTTTGGAACAACATAGTCATCATCATAGAAAGCATCTGAAGCATCAGCAATCCGATTATCAATTAAAGATGCCGGGGCAATCTGAGCTTTCAAACGTTCTACGCGCGAATTTAAATCATCACTGTAAGTTTTATTAAAAGTTTTCTTTTCCAAATTTGATAATCTTACAGTAATATCTTGTGAGCCGAATGTTTTTTTGAAAACCTCTTTTTCAAGCTCATCAACAGCAGGATATGTTATATTAGAAGCCTCTTTTTGAGGAGGGTCATAAGCAACAACATCATCAGGTTCTGCAAAAGTATCTTCAACAGGAGTTATTTCCTGCCCTATTAAATCGGCAGATAAGTCTTTTCTTAATTTCTCAATTCTCTGCGCGGAAGACTTTGAAGAAAACGGAGTTCCATAAACTGATTTTTCAATTCTATCCAGTCTTGCAGAGTCGCTTTCGCCTGTATATTGAAAGCCATACAAAGAATTTTCAATTTTACCAAGCACATTTTGTGCAGAAGAGGCCGCAAAACCGGATAATCCGCTTATATTTACGAGAAGTATCAAAGCAATTAACAAAGTTATTTTCTTCATAGCATAACTCCTTAAGCATAGAATAAGCTCCGGTATGAAGAAAAACTATTGAACGTACTCGTGATTTATAAAAAGCTAAAATTAAGCATAAAATCGCAGGACTAAAGTAGTATATTTTTAAAATAATACTACTTTAGCACAATCAATTAAGACAAGAACTATTTTCTATAGCCTATCACAGGGCGTGCGCTGTTTGCTTTATATTTAGCATCTTTAATTTTTAAGTTCTGGTTATCTGCAACAACATTTATATAATCTTCGACTTTTATTTCTCTTCTCCCGTCATCTCTTGCAAGAAGCGCTGCCTTATCAGTTAAAATGCAAAGTGCCCGGTTAGGAAATCCCTGCGTTATACTGGCAACTTCCTGAAGCTGTTCTGGAGAGTTTGCAAGCTGCTGCCCTTTTGTTCTGGAACTCAAACTTACTTTCAAAACTCCTGCTCTTGTTTTCTCATCAGGAAGCCCCACGTATATCTGAGAGTCAAACCTTGCTTTTATTGCATCATCAACTATATCATACTTGTTTGTTGCCCCTATAACGATGATACCTTTATCTCTTGCAGTTTCAATCAAATTTAAAAGTGTACCAATCTGTTTCAAATCCTCAGTGGAAGATTCTCTGTCTCTGCTTGGAGTTAATCCATCCATTTCATCTATAAAGAACAGAACCGGAGATTTATTCTTTTTGGATAAATCCGCAGCATACTCAAAAGCTTTTTCATAGTTATTGGAAGTTTGATTTATAAAACAAGAACCGGCTTTTCCGACTTTAAGTTTAAGCAGCGGTAGTTTTAGCTCCTGAGCAAGAGCTTCAACAGTAAAAGTTTTACCGCAGCCTGGAGGTCCATATAGTAAAATTCCGCGCGGGTAGCGTTTTCCATATTCAACTTCATCAATTTTGGCTATGTCAGGGTTTCTTATCGGGAAAATCAATTTATCTGTAATTTCTTTTTTTAATTCATCCATTCCGCCCAAACTGTTAAGTCCAACCGGCGACCAGCGGTTAGGCGAATATATTTCTACAAGTTTATTTATGGCAGTATCATTTGTTGATTTATTTGTGTTAAAAGAGTTATTTACAGAATTAGAAGTATCTGCACTCTCTTCTTCTTCTGCGTCCTCAGGTTCAAGAGAATCCCTCATCCACACAAGCCAGTTATCCTCATCGTCAGGGCAGCTTTTTAAATACTTATCAGCTTCAATTTTGTAAGTAGTATATTCTTTGAGTTTATAATTGAGTTTTGGAAACATTTTGTCTAATGCTTCTGTCAAGGCGACTTTCATTGGAACATAGACTTCTTTCAGTGTATCTGCCGTTCTAAGATCCCCTCTGACTTCACAGTTACGCATCATGTCCTCGGTTTTCATACATAACTCATTAGCTTCCAGATAGGTTTTTGCAATATGCTTGTGCTTTTTTGATTTTTCAAGGAAAGAATTTACCTGATCATTAGCCTCTTTGTTATATCCAAAAGTTGTATTGTAATTTCTTAATGGTAAAATTTGCAAAATAAAACCTCCATTTTCATAGAGGTTTTAAAAGTTATAAATAAAAAATTTTGTTACTTTGTTAATGAGTTTTAAGTTTTTTTAACTCGGCAAGCTCATCCTGATACGGAGAAATATTTCTGATTTTTTCAATTATACCAGGTAATACTTCATTTACGTAATCAATTTCCTGTTCCGTAGTGTATTTGCTTAATGAAAGACGAATACTTCCATGTATTGCAGTAAACGGTACATTCATTGCTCTTAAGACGTGGCTTGGTTCTAATGAGCCGGATGTACAAGCGCTTCCGGAACTTGCGCAAATACCAAGGTCGCTCAGGTGAAGAAGAATTAACTCGCCTTCAATATATTCAAAACCAATATTAGTCGTATTAGGAACTCTTAAAGCCGCACCGGTATTAAGTCTTGCATTATAAACATTTTTTAATATACCTGCTTCAAGCTTATCGCGTAAACGTTTTACTTCGGTTGCTTCATATTTCAAAAAGTCTGTTGCAACTTCAGCAGCTTTGCCAAGCCCTACTATATAAGGAACATTTTCTGTACCTGCACGTTTGCCGCGTTCCTGGTGTCCTCCGATAATCAGAGGGGTAATAATTGTTTTTGAATTACAGTACAAAGCTCCAACCCCTTTAGGTGCATGGAATTTATGCCCTGAAATTCCCAGCAGATCAACTCCGAGCTCCTGTACATCAATTGGAATTTTACCTGCAACCTGAACAGCATCTACAAAGAACTTGGTATGAGGATTTTTGCGTTTTATCATCTCGGAAATTTTCTGGATTGGATAGATAACACCTGTTTCGTTATTTGCATACATTATAGAAACAAGGGCTGTATCATCATTTATAGCTTCATCAAGCTGAGCTAAGTCCAGTTCACCGTTTGAATTTACACCTATATAATCAACTGAATAGCCTTGTTTTTCCAGAGTTTGATACAAATTCAAAACACAAGGATGTTCAACTTTTGTTGTTATAATGTGCTTTTTGTTCTTATTCATGTTAAGCACACCGCGGATTGCCATATTGGCACTTTCAGAACCGCATGAGGTAAATATAATTTCTTTTTCATTTGCGGCATTAAAGAAATCTTTTATTTTACCTCGGGCTTCTTTCATTGCATGTGCCGGATTTTTGGCAAATTCATACATACTGGACGGATTTGCGTATTCTTCCTTAAGGTATGGCAGCATCGCCTCAAGTACCTGATCATCCACCCGGGTGGTAGCATTATTGTCTAAATATATCAATTTCTTTTCCATACTAGTTCACCTCGATAACTTCAATATCTTTGCTGATAGCATCCCTGAGAGTTGTTTCAACAAAAGATTTTAATGTAAGAGTAGAGTTTTTACAGCCGGAACATTTTCCTCGCAGTCTTACATAAACTTTATTATTATCAATATCAACCAGAGTAATATCTCCGCCGTCTTTCTGCAATTCAGGGGAAATCTGGTTTTCAATAATACTGTTAATCTTTAAGATTTTTTGTGCCGGAGAAAGTTCCTTTTTCTTTTCTTCTTTTTCTTTATGATAATAAGTATCAATAATATCTTTTATCAAACCTTTACACTTGCCGCAAGCTCCGCCTGCTTTTGTATAGTTTGTAATTTCTTCCACAGTTGTAAGTCCGTTCTGCTTAATAGCATCCCAGATTACATTTTCGGTTATTCCAAAACAGGTACAAACAATCTTTTCTTTCTTTTCCTGCTCAGCCCTGAAATCTTCCAAATCCTGGTATTCATCATCTTTTCCCCAGTCTTTGAGAGCATCTTCAAGAGCTTCATAACCCATAACAGAGCAGTGCATTTTTTCCGGCGGCAAGCCTTCAAGCTGATCAGCAATGTCCTTGTTTGTAATTTTTCTGACCTCTTCTATAGGTTTTCCTATAATCATTTCAGTCAGAATACTTGAACTGGCAACAGCAGAACCGCACCCAAAGGTTTGGAATTTTGCATCTGTTACAATACCATCTTTAATTTTTAAATATATTTTTAACTGGTCTCCACAGGTTAATGAACCGGCAGAACCTACTGCATCGGCATCATCAATTTTCCCTACGTTGCGAGGGTTTCTGTAGTGGTCCATAACTTTTTCAGAATAATCCCACATAATTTATTTCCCTTTTCATTATCTACTTTCCATAATTACATTTTAGCTCAAACAAGGTGAGTTTTATAAATACTTAATGAATAATTAATTATTCAAAATTTTATGATAATATTATTATTAATAAAGAGGAGAACAGATATGGATATAAAGTCAGTCATTCTTGCTGCCGGCAAAGGAACCAGAATGAAATCAGAAACGCCTAAAGTTTTACATGAAATTTTTGGAAAAACTCTTGTCGGGTATGTTTTAGATAACGTAAAGAATATTACAAGTGAAAATTTTGTTATTATTGGGCACCATGCAGGTGAAGTTGAAAATTTTGTAAAAACAAATTATGAAAATGCAAAAACAGTTCTTCAAACTCCACAGCTCGGCACAGGGCATGCAGTATCCATGGTCTGTCCTATGCTTAAAGATTATAAGGGGCTTGTATTAATACTTTGCGGAGATACGCCTTTAATCACAGAAGAAACATTAAAAGATTTTATTGAATTCCATAAATCACAGAATTCAGATTTAACCGTAATGAGTACCATATTTGAAAATCCTGCAAACTACGGAAGGATAATAAGAGAACCTGATAATACATTAAAATGTATTGTTGAGGAAAAAGATGCGACACCGGAGCAAAAAGCAGTTAAAGAAGTCAATGCCGGAATATATTGTATTGACTGGGCAAAAGTACAGCCTGCCTTTTCACAGTTAACAAGCAATAACGCCCAGGGTGAATACTATCTTACAGATATTATTGAATGGGGTAAGAAAAATTGTCTGAATGTAAATGCTTATATTATGAAAAATAATAAAGAAATTTTCGGCATAAATTCCCGTCTTCATCTTGCAGAAGCAATAAAGATTATGCAGAAAAGAATTAATGAAAAGCATATGATAAACGGAGTTACAATTGTGGATCCTGACACAACTTACATAAGTGCAGATACTGAAATCGGACAGGACACTGTTATATTTCCTGCAACATACATCGAAGGGAAAAACAAGATAGGAAAAAACTGTAAAATAGGTCCTTGTGCCCACCTTAGAGGCGGCGTCGAAATTGCAGATAATGTAAAAATAGGAAACTTTGTAGAAGTTAAAAAATCAAAAATTGCATCAAACACAAATGCAGGTCATCTTTCGTATATAGGGGACAGCGAAGTAGGTTCCAATGTAAATATCGGCGCAGGAACAATCACTGCAAACTACAATCCGCTGACAAAAGAAAAAAGTAAAACTGTTTTAAAAGACAGCGTCAAAATAGGTTCAAACACGGTTTTGGTTGCCCCTGTAACCATTGAAGAAGGAGCTAATATAGGAGCTTTAAGCGTTATTACCAAAAATGTCCCAGCGTGGGCTCTGGCAATAACCCGTTCTCCAATGAAAGTTCTGTCAGACTGGGTAAAAAATCAGTTAAAATAATCTTTCTAAATCTATTGGACGCTGATAATCAACATGACCGATATATTTTTTTAAGCTTCCGCGCTCGGTTTTGACATACATAGCAAAACTGCCATACGGACGGAGAGACGAACGGGATGATACTGTTAGTTTATTCATATCAATGTATGCAATTTTTTCAAGCGGAAAATCTTGAGATTTATCATTAAGCTGCAGTGATCCTCCATTGCCAAGCGCCACAAACCTAATACCGGCTTTAGCAAGCTCTTCGGCAGTTATTTGTGAATGGTCGCCATCACTTTCAAGTTCAAAAAGCGGTTCAAAAAGTCGTTTTTTAGTTACATCATAACCAAGAAAATCTTTGTAAGTATATTTTCCGTCCTGCCGTTCTCTCATGAGATAATACCTTGTACTGCCAATCTTAATCCAAAAAGGATTACTGTCAGAAAAGCGAAATAAGTCAGGTGTTAGCTGAAGAGGCATACTTGTATTATAATTAGTTTCTGCATAAGATGAGCAAATTCCACTAATCGCAAGTATTATTAGGCTTAATAAACAGGTAAAAATTTTCATAATTCACCGCCTTCCGTTATTATTATAACGAAAAAAATTTCATAATGTTCAAAAGCCTCTGTTGAGGCTTTTATTTTACCATGGATAATTATCTTTTATCTGCCAACCGTCACGCATAAGTTTTGCCGCGCACATATAACCGGTACCATTTTTAGAACAATTGTTATTTACAGTATCATCATCTTTCTCATATCCATATGGCATTATACCTTTTCCGGCAACTCTTTGCAGCAAAAAAGTATCTTTTCCTAATTGGTTTGGAGCTTTTGAAGCATTCAAATCAACAATTATACGGGTGTCTTCTCCGCCTCCAAATATAAGATTGCCATCTTCGTCAACTTCTTCACCGCTACCAGAGCCAAAACCGGATGCAGTTAATATACTGACTAGAGTCCCATCAGGAAGAATCGAGGTAACCCTTTCATCACCTTTAACAACCATATAACTATCCTTTGTTCCGTTAGAACGGTACCAAGGAGAAACAGAGGTATAATTACAATCCTTATAGCCTGAAGAGCCGGAACAAGTTCTTAATATCTTTAAATAAGGTTTCCAGTAAGTGTCAAAGTACA
>CABLZX010000001.1:0-183127 GCA_902383995.1 uncultured Brachyspira sp. | reverse complement strand
TGGGCTCGGAGATGTGTATAAGAGACAGAATCTAAGCTCCTCATCTGGTGAAAAACCCTGTCTGAACTTCGGATTTACGTTAGCTGAAGTTCTTATTACACTTGGAATTATCGGGATTGTCGCTGCAATGACATTGCCATCTGTAATAAATAAAATCCAGAAGAAGGATGCTTCTGCGAGATTAAAGAAATTTTACAGTGCAATTAACCAGGCAATAAATCTTTCAACAGTTGATAACGGACCACCGAGCAGCTGGAGTGATGATTTGACATATCATGATGCGGATGAGTTATATAATTGGTTTGATAAATATATAATGCAGTACATGGTAGTTGTTAAAAAATGCAAGGATGGTAAAAGTAACTGCACAGGAAATTATAAATTCTGCCTCTATCCAGGTAAGTGTGGAGCCACAAGTGCATCAAGCGAGGTTCTTTATGTTTTTGGCGATGGAAGTATGATAACGGCAATTACTGGAGGCGGTTATGATTCTGAAACAAATATTGTTAAGGGTTTGACTATACATGTCCGTATGGATACAAATGGTTATAAAAAGCCTAATACCTTAGGACAGGATGTTTTTTCGTTTAGAATAAGTATAAATAAAGATTTCCATTACACTACTTGCGACGACCACAAATCTCTTACTGGCGGTGCTGTTTCTCTAAAAGGTAAAAGGGAAGATTTACTTTCTGCCTGTAAGACTGATCCGCAGACCTGTACCTGTCTTTTAATGTATGACGGCTGGGAGTTTAAAAAAGATTACCCTTGGTAAATTTAAAACAACCGGCTGTAATGTTCATTATAGAAATCTCCAAATTTGTCGTCCAGGATAGCCTGACGGCATTTTTGTGAGAAGTCAACAAGAAATTTGATATTATGAATTGATAAAAGAGTTGAAGCTGTCGCTTCCTGACATCTCCACAGGTGTCTTATATAAGCCCTTGAATGATTTTTACACGCATAACAATTACATCCTTCAACAAGCGGAAGCGCATCATCACTGTATTGTTTGTTTTTAATGTTACGTTTACCATCCCAGGTGAAGAACGACCCATGACGCGCATTTCTTGTAGGAAGTACACAGTCAAACATATCTATACCTCGTTTGATTCCGTCAAGAAGATCCTCAGGAGTTCCTACCCCCATCAGATACCTTGGTTTTCCAGCCGGAAGCAGCGGAGCTGTAAACTCAACAAAATGGTTCATTAAATCCTTTGTTTCACCTACACTTAAACCGCCTATTGCATAACCTACTGCATCATAAGATGAAATTACCGATGCACTCTCTTTTCTCAAGTCGTCAAAAAATGCTCCCTGCACAATAGGAAATAATGCCTGTTTTGGATTTGTCTTTGCTTTAAAACATCTCTCAAGCCAGCGGTGGGTTCTTTCCATTGCTTTTTTGGCAGTGTCATAATCGCAAGGATAAGGGGCGCACTGGTCAAATGCCATAATAATATCAGCCCCGATGTCCTGCTGGATTTCCATTGATACCTCAGGCGAAATAAAATGTTTTTTACCGTCTTTTGGATCTCGAAATTCGACACCATCTTCAGTTATTTTATTTAGGTGAGCAAGAGAAAAAACCTGAAATCCTCCGGAATCAGTCAGAACAGGTTTATGCCAGTTCATCCAGCTGTGAATACCTCCGAATTGTTTTATCCTCTTTGTTCCTGCTCTCAGATACAAATGGTATGAATTTGACAGAATAATTTGAGCTTCAGTATCAGCTATCTGGTCTGAGGTAAGGGTTTTTACTGCGGAATTTGTTCCTACTGGCATAAAGATAGGCGTTTTTATCACTCCATGTGGAGTTGTGAAAACGCCGGCTCTAGCCCCTGTTTGCTTACAGGTATGAACAAGTTCGTATTTGAAATTTTCGTGAGCATTATCACGCATTATTCATCAACATCCTCTGTAACAAGTTCCAGCATATTTTTGTAATTTGTACAGAGTTCATCAGGTTTAAAGTATATATTAATTTCGCGTTCAGCACTTTCTATACTGTCAGAACCATGTACAGTATTATATTCTTTTAATTGGGCATAGTCAGCTCTGATAGAACCAACATCAGCTTCACAAGGATCAGTCAAGCCAAGCACGTGGCGGATTCCCTGGACAGCTTTGTAACCCTGGAATACCATTGCAACGATAGGTCCGCTTGTAATATATTTAACAAGATTAGGATAAAACGGCTTGCCGATGTGTTCTTCATAGTGTTTTGCCGCAATGTCTTCTGTGACCTGAAGCATTTTCATTCCGATCAGCTTGTAGCCTTTTTTCTCAAAGCGGCTGATAATTTCACCGACCAAACCTCTTTTTACTCCGTCAGGTTTGATTGCCACAAAGGTTCTCTCTTCTGTATGCATGTGTTATTTCCTCCATTCATGTCTGATGATAACACAAACAGGCTGTTTTGCCAATTATTTTACAGTGTAAGTATGGCGTTTTACGTTTCCTATTGCACCAACAACATAACTGTTCTGTAGAATAATTTTTGTACTTATGACTTTATCAATCTGTATAAAGTTTTCAGATATATATGTATAAATTTTTTCAGCCAGCATTTTATCCTCAATATTAGGAGTACGGACTGTTAATGCTAATATGCCTGTATCAGGATTAAATTCTGTCTGAAGCGCATTTATTTTTAAATCACTGCTTATTTGCTTTGTAAAATCAGGATTTGTTGGCAAAAGTTTTATGTGTTCGGTAATAGATGATGATACGGACCAGCATAGTATAAATGCAGCTATAGATACAATTATAGCCGGTGCCGGATTTGAATTGGGATTGTAAAGTTTGCTGTAGTTTGTTTTTAGTACAACATAACTTCCTGCGGCAAAGTCATGGAATGTCTGTCTTGTTTTGATATTAAATAGAAAGGTCCCATATAATGCAATTGTGAGGATTGCCAGTATCGTCATTGTATATATAAAATCAGGCTTCATTGTTAAATAATCTGGCATAACTGTTGAGGCAGCATAGTAGAAACATATTCCGGCAGAACCGCAGAGTGTATAGATTAAGCTTCTTACTGCGGATTTGTCGAGCGTAAGGAAATCTCCTTCTGCATCAACGACTTTAATTCCTAATGCTTTTTTCCCTAAAGTTTGTCCGTTTGAAATCTTGCTATTCATGATTGCGTAATATATGAATGAAATTCCAAGGCTTACCAGGATGCCATAGGCTCCTGCTTTGTACCACAAAGTTGCCCCCATAAACAGGATAAGATATAACACTATGTTTAAAATAATAATAGAATCAATAAAATGTGCAAATATTCTACGCCAGAATGATACTGACTTTTTTGTATCAACCATTTCACTTCGTTTAATAGCATCAATCTGCGTAACTTTCTGTTTTATATACTTGCCTTCCTTGAATATCAAGATAAGACCTGTAAGCATATTTATGGAATATACAAGCATATACATAAAAGAGTTAATATTAAAAAAGTATAGACTCAAAGCAATTAATAAAAGGCATATTGCATAAATAATACTTTGTTTTTTACTTCCGGTAATATCACGCAGCCTTTTGGTATTATTTACAAACCCGAAGAAAAGCCCCGCAAGGACTAAGAATAGAAAAGAGTACATTTGCCTGTCAGGTATAAGACCGCTGTTAAATATTGAATATACATTTACAGAATCGTTATTTTTTGCAGCCTCGCCTATTCCTGTCATAATATTAGGAGCAAGAAACCATGTTAATATAACAATTATTGTTCCTAAAGCTGCGCCAATGATAAAATACCATTTTCTGCCAATAATACCATTTATACTGGCAGGATTGATGTTCTCTTTTAAATCTTCCATAAAACTAACCTCTTCTTATTTTGGAAGAATTATATCATTTTTTTTGCTGCATTTCAACAAAATATTTAAGTAAAATTGATACCATTATTATGCAAAGGATTATTGCCGCAGTGACAAGCCCGAGCCAGAAACCTTTCAGGTTCAAACCATAATGAAATGCCATTGTATAACCAAGTGGTATTGAAATCAGCCAGTAAGCAATAAAGTTTGCAATTAGTACTATATTTGTACGCTTGATACCTTTAAAAATCCCTGCAAGGGCAACCTGCAATCCGTCAAAGATTTGGAATACAGATAAAATATAAAGTACAGGGACGCTTATTTTTATTAGTGATAAATCTTTTGTAAATAACCCTACAAGGAAGTGCGGGAATGATGAAAATATAACTGAACTGCATATCATAAAGCCGACAGCCATTACAATACCGACAAAAGAATATCTCTTCAGGTCTTTCAAGTTTTCTGCACCGTTAGCAAATCCGACTTTAACTGCAATTGCATTTGAAATAGCCAATGGAACCATAAAGGAAACTGTTGTCAGAGTACAAACCAGGTTTTGCGCAGCTGCATATACTCCGGAAACTCTGCCCATAATAATTGCAATAGAGTTAAATGCAATAAATTCAACAAGAACAGCAAGTGAAATTGGCAGACCAATTTTCATAAGATTTTTATAATATTTTTTGTCATGGTAGTTTCGGAACTTCATTAATCCCAGACAATAGAACAACAATGCAAGCCCCATAAAATACCTTACTGTAAAACTTGCAATAGCCAGACCTACTACACCCAAAGATGGTATCGGGCCTAGTCCGAATACCAGGACTGTGTTTAAAATAAGGTTTAAAAATACACATATTACTGTTACTAGATTTGGGAAAAATACTATTTCAAATGCCTGAAGGTATTCCTTAAGGGCTGCATGGAGGTAAGCTCCGAAAGTTGAAAATGCGGTAATAAGCATATATTCTTTAATATCCGGAACCAGTTTTTGTTCAAAGTGCATATAATCAATTACAGGAATAAATGCCAGAACCGTAACCATTGTAAATAAAGCTAACAGCATGGAAAATCGGATTGTCGGGAAGAAATATTTTTTTGCAGATTTTTTCTCTCCTCGGATGTTTGAAAGTATAGGCGATACGCTTGCAATCAAACCAATACCAAAAGTCATGATACAGTTAGTAATAGCTGTGGCAATGCTAATAGACGCCAGGGTATCTGTTGAATGTTTTGCCGCAATCAAAACATCTCCGGCTCCGATAAGAATAAAGCCGAGGTTTCCCATAATAATCGGCAGGGCAATGTTTAAAAGTTCTTTAGCATAGTGTCTGAATTCTAATCTCATTATGTTTAAATTTTAACATAAAAAATTTACCATGGATAATCATCTTTTATTTGCCAGCCGTCCATTAGTATAAGAGCTCCGCATAATAAACCGCCTTCGCTGTTTGATTTTGTACAGCCTCTTTTTGTCGCTGCTCCATTCTTGAGTTCTTCCCTGTCAAGCCCCTGCCCATACATATATAATCCGGCTTTAGAAATCATATGATATTCATCTGAAAATGGTTCGGCAGTCATAGTAAAGGTAAAAATATCTATGCCAAAGATGCCGGGTTTTTGAAATCCGTTTATATCAACGAACAGGTGTATGTGTCCTGCAGCACTCCTCTGTTTTTCCATTGCTATAAGAGTTCCGTCTGCAAGTTTAATCATAGACCAGCTATCGTTATTTATCTTAGGCTGATCAGAGTATTTTCCACCTGATAATGTATAAGGAGTGTTTAGATCCCAGCATCCTTCTTCTTGTCCGCAAATTTTAGCAGTTTTTAAATTTTTGCTCAGATATTTTTTAAAAAATTCTGTTCCGTTTAATGACCAGTCCCAGTTTATTATATCGCCGTACTCTGATTTAGAAACTTCTACTGATTGCAGCAAGGAGGAATAAACCTTTTTTAGTTGTGCAACAGTCTGAATTCTTTTATATTTCCCTGTCAGAGCAGGCAGTGTCATTGCAGCGACCACTCCAATTATCCCAAGTGTTATTAGAACTTCTGCAAGTGTAAAACCTTTTTTCATTGAAAATATCCTCCTGTAATTTTTCAACTATACAATAGTTTTAAATGTTATGTAATCATGATTATAACTGCTTTTTAGAATAATAATACTATCGTATAGTTTATATTTTACAAAAATTTACTTTACACTATATGCTATGGGTAAAAAAACATTCAGATTTGATATTATTCTCGCGAGAAAGTTTGGCAAGCGGATAAAGGATTTGCGTCTTGCAAATGAGATTTCTCAGGAAGAACTTGCCTTCAGGGCAAATATTTCCCCGAGTTATATGAGCGCTATCGAAAGAGGGATAACAGACACTACTATTTCAACAGCAAAGCGTCTTGCTAAGGCTTTAGAGGTACCCCTTCCTGATTTATTTTCTTAATTTTTTTATTTTTACAGGCTGTGCATATTTGCATATGATATAATTGTCGAAATATATTGTTTCATCGGGTTTCGGTAGCTCATTCAGGGATACTTCGTCTTTTTGTCTTAATAATATATAGTTAAACTCTTCATCATACCATTTGTAATTTGTTGATGTTGCTCTTTGAACTATCTCGCCGTTTATTATTTCAAAGCTTCTTAATTTTATGGTATTTTTGGATTTTAATACAATATCAGAAGCATTCCAGAATGTAGCCAAACCATTGGTTAAATTGTTATTCTGTAAGTATGCTATGATATTTCTTGTGTCTATACTTGTGATTAACGGAGCTTTTATTACCTGTAATTGCTGCCCCGAAGTTATTAAAAGAACCAATAATGTTAAAATGAAAAACTTATCATTGGCATTAAACATTTTCCGGCATATCAGAACCGAAAATGCAAATGGAAAATAAGCAATGTATCTAAAGTGATAAATGTCATTATTAATATTTGTTGTAAGCATTATAAAGCTTAAAAGTATTATGCCTAAAGAAAGAATTGCTGAAATTAAATCTGTAGTTTTTTTATTGGTTAACATAGATTTAATTTCATTATAACTTATAACATAACCTGCAATTATTATGCCAAATCTAACTAGAGCTCCAGCTGCTTTAAATCCGACTGGAAGGCTGAAAAAGTCTGCTCTGAAAAGGACAAGCAGCTGTAATAGAAATATTTTGAAATTTTCAATCGTAGTAAATAGTGCAACAAATGCAAACTGACCCGCATCTCTATCATATATGTTAATTCCAAGTAATGCGAAAATCTTTGAGAGCAGGTAAAATAAAACAAAGAGTCCTAATATCGAATAAATAACGTTAAGGTATGTTTTATCACTTTTTTCGTTTGTATAGGCTGTTTGGGTTGTGCAGTAAATCAGAACAGGCAAAATTAAGATTGGTATAACCAGCTTGTCGCCTAATAAAGCAAGAAACATAAACAGAAGCATCAATGAAAAATCTTTTTTAAGCTTGTTTTTAAAATACCTGTCAAGAAAGAATAAGCATATAAATGAGTAAGCAAATGCAGGTGTATGAATATATAGATTGATATTTATTCCAAGAAGAAGCAATAATAAGAGAATAAATTTATAATTAACCTGCTTGTCCTTGTCTTTAATCAAGAGAACAGATGAAAAATAAATAAAAATAATCATTAAAAAAGTTGTGATAAAAACAGTTTTTGGCGCAATCCCTGTAATTGCAGTAACAATGGTATAAAAAAGTAAATCTGTCGAATAAAATACGAGCTCGTGCCAATTCCTGCAAAAAATATCACCGTTAAGTATATCATATGACCGCAAAACCATATTCGCCATATCCGAATTTGTTCCGGTTAAAATAATTGATTTGGCAATAATTGTACAAAATATAAAAATAATTATAAAAGTTAGTATTTTGTAAATTGAATTGGTTAATTTTTTATCCATAATCATGAAAACCTGTTTTTTTAAAAAAACAGTAAACCCTTACAGGGTTTACTGTTTTCCAACTCTAAGCTCAAATTATTTTTTATCTTTTTCGGTTCTTTTGTAGAAATCTTCAATAAAACCGGTGTTGAATTTTCCGCTGATAAATACAGGATCCTCTATTATTTCCTGGTGGAATGGTATAGTTGTTTCAATACCTGTTATAACATATTCTTTTAAAGCCCTGTACATTCTCCGTCTTGCTTCGTTACGGGTTCTGCCCCAGCATATTAATTTACCTATCATTGAATCGTAATAAGGCGGAATTGAATAATCCTGATAAGCGTGAGAATCTACTCTTACTCCAAATCCGCCCGGAGTAACATAACCTGTTATCTGTCCCGGGTTAGGCATAAAATCTTTTTCCGGATTTTCAGCATTAATACGGCATTCAATAGCATGACCTCTGAGAACAATTTCTTCCTGGGTAAAGTCAAGCTTTTCGCCGGCAGCAACCATAATTTGCTCCCTTACAAGGTCAACATTGGAAATCATCTCTGTAACACAGTGCTCAACCTGAATACGTGTATTCATTTCCATAAAATACCATTTACCGTCATGGTCAAGCAAAAATTCGCAGGTTCCGGCACCTTCATAGTTGATAGCTTTTGCTGCACGAACTGCTGCTGCCCCCATCTCTTTACGTGTAGCTTCATCAATTGCAGGAGATGGCGCTTCTTCAAGAAGTTTTTGATGTCTGCGCTGGATAGAGCAATCTCTTTCTCCTAAATGGACAACATTTCCATACTGATCGCCAAGAATTTGCACTTCAATATGTCTTGGGTTTTCAAGGAATTTTTCAGCATAAACATCAGGATTTCCAAAGAAGTTTTGAGCTTCTGACTGGCAAAGGCTCATATTTGTTTCGACTTCATCATCAGATCTGACGATTCTCATCCCTTTTCCGCCGCCGCCGGCAGTAGCTTTCAGAATAATCGGATATCCGGCTTTTTTAGCAAACTCTTTTACTTCCTGCGGGGTTTTCAAAATCCCTGTTCCAGGAGTAACCGGAACGTTGTTTTCAATCATTGTTTTTCTTGCAGTGGCTTTATCGCCCATTTTACGCATAGCCTCTGCTGTCGGACCGATGAATTTAATTCCATGTTTTTCGCAGATTTCTGCAAAGTCTGCCCTTTCCGACATAAATCCATATCCCGGATGGATTGCATCTGCTCCGCTTGCAAGTGCGGCAGATATAATTGCAGGAATACTCAAATAGCTTTTTGAACTTTGAGCCGGTCCTATACAGTAAGCTTCTGTTGCGAGTCTTACATGTAATGAATTTGCATCAGCCTGAGAGTAAATTGCAACTGTTGGAATACCTATTTCTCTGCAAGCTCTTATAATTCTAACCGCAATTTCTCCGCGGTTTGCTATTAATACTTTTCTAAACATACCCTATTCCCTAAAAATATAATAAGGGCGATTTTATCGCCCTTAAATATCTTAAACTGTTATTCTACGTACATTAAAACCTGACCAAATTCAACAGGCTGACCATCAGAAACACAAATTTCCGTAATCTTGCCTGAAACTTCTGATTCGATTTCGTTCATTAATTTCATTGCTTCCACAATACAAACAACATCACCTTTTGAAATTGTCTGCCCCACTTCTACAAACGGAGAAGCGTCAGGTGACGGTGATTTGTAGAAAGTTCCTACCATTGGAGAAGTGATTGGAGTACCTTTTTTCGCTTCAGCTTCCTTCGCAGGTGCAGCCGCAGGTGTTTGAACCGGAGCAGCAACAGGAGCTGTACTTACAGCCGCAGGAGCGATGATAGTTTCTTTTCTTAATGTAATAGCCTGTTCGCTGTCTTCAAGAGAAATTTCTGTTAAAGAATTGTCAGCAAGAACTTTTGCTAATTTTTCAATATATTCAATATCAAATTTCATATTTTGCCTTTCTATTAATTCCAATACTAGCAGCGGTCTAAGTATTCATTAGATCTTGTGTCAACTCTTATAACATCTCCGTTTTGAACAAAGAACGGAACGTTAACAACCGCGCCTGTTTCAAGTTTAGCCGGTTTAGTACCGCCCTGTGCAGTATTTCCTTTTTCTGCCGGAGGAGTGTCAACAACTTCAAGTTCAACGTGAGCCGGAATATCAATACCGATAATTCTGCCATCGTGCATAAGAACCTGAACAATCATATTTTCTTTTAAATATTTAATACCATCGCCGATTTGGTCTTCAGTGATTTGCATTTGTTCATAAGATTCGTTATCCATCATAACGTATTCTTTACCTTCTTTATACAGGTATTGCATTTCGCGTCTGTCTAACATTGCTTTTGCAACTTTTTCACCGGCGCGGAAAGTTTTTTCAACAACCTGACCTGTTTCTACGTTTTTAAGTTTAGATCTTACGAATGCAGCGCCTTTACCCGGTTTAACGTGTAAAAATTCAACAACAGACCATAAACCATTGTCTAGTTGAAGCGTTAAGCCTGTTTTTAAGTCGTTTACTGAAATCATCTTTTTCCCCTTTATCTATAATATAACATTTCTATTGTAAATTGAGTTTACCATAAACATATAAAATCACCAAGAAATTTTACAATTTAACTTACTTTTGTAAATTTTACAGAATATTACAGCAAAAAATTTTTTTCAGAGTTATTATAACAGCATAATAAACATGAGAAGGAGTATTATATGAAAGTTTCAGCTATTACAAACAGATGTCCGAAGCCTTGTTTTACCTCAGAGAAACAGGAGTATGAAAATCCTGTAAATCGTAAAACGGAGCGAAATTTGACAGTATTGCAGGCTTCAGGAGTAAGTCTTATTGCCGGTGTAACAGCAGGCGGGATTGCAAGCTGTCTTATCAAAGAAGGTGCAAAACATAAAGTACCTCTTTCTGTTGCTGCCGGTGCTGCTGTTGGAATTCTTACTGCTGTGCTTACACTTCCTGCAAAGCTTTATGACAGAAGTGTAAAATCTTTTGTAAGGGAAAAAGAGATGGACGTTTTTACACGAGACAGGGAATTAAAATCAAATATTCTCACTGAAGTTGACAAAGAAGTAAAAGATGAGGATGTTTCGCTTGACCAGAAGCTTAATCACTATACCTCTCTCCAAATGGCAAATAACGGAAAAGGAATGCTTATTAAAGGAGCGTAATGCTGAAAATCTTGCCGTTAAATAATATAAATTTCAATGCTGCCGGGCAGAATAAAACTGTTCCTAAACTTAATGAGGACTTAAATTCATCTGATAAAAATCCAATTTCTAAAAAAGGGGAACGGCTGAAACTTGCCAGATCTACATTTATTGCAGGTCTTGGCTTTGGATTAACTATGCTTGCGGAAATATTTGATGGAGGTTTTTCTTTTGAACATATAGAAAAAGCCGGACGCAAGCTTGCAGAGAAAAATTATAAAAATGCGGCAAGAAATAAGAAGGAAATGATGGCTGTTGTTTCGGCTTTCGGACTGCTTGCCATGTTTGTCGGCGGGTGCGGTTTTTTATATACTCTTTTTAAAACTCCTAAAATACTTTACGAAGGGAAATTGAATGCTTACACAAAAAGCAGGGATATGGATGTTTATATAAAAGGAAATAATATTGAAGAGCAGCTTTTAACCCAGATGAACGAGAAAGCCAAAAATGCAGATGAAGCAGAAAAGCACAAGCTTAAAGAGCAGTATATGCAGCTTAAGACGGTTAAAAATCAACTTCCTGCATTTATAAAAGACGAAAAAAAGTCTTGAAATAAAAGCTAAAATAATTTATAATAAAAACAGAACAACGGAATGTTTCAAGAGTAAGATATATTGTTTTCCCGGACACACTCTCGCCTCGAAAACAATATATCTTACTCAAAGACCGGACATTAAACTAAAAATATTTCTTAATCACGCTTCCGCGCTCATACCAGCGTAAGCAATCATGAGCAAAAAAATACAGATAACGCAAAGCAGGAACACCTTTAGATTAACTATAAAACTTTTCGAGGCGATAGCGGCGCCGGAGGCACGACACTACTCGGGTTAACTAAAATCCTATCGGGTTAATGAGCGAGAGCGTGTCCGAAAAAAGTTTTTTAGATACTTTAAAAAAGCGAAAAACAAAAGCAAAGAAAAACAAATAAATAACCAAAGTAAAAATATTTGTTTTCGAAACGATAGCGGGAACGGAGTGTGAGCGTGTTTGAGAAAATAAATATTTTTACTTAGATAAGTAAAGAAAGAAATAAAAGTACAAGTAAAAAAGGAGATTAAGTTATGGAAAACACAGTGATAGTAATGATTTCCGGGGGGGGGGCAAGGTAATTTAAGCTCCTTATCTGGTATTGGTGCAGGCAACGAGCCATGTAGCGCCGCCGGTCAAAACAAGTTAAGATTAGGTTTTACCTTAGCAGAGGTATTGATAACACTCGGTATAATCGGAGTGGTAGCTGCTATGACATTACCAACACTTGTTGCGAAGTATAAGGATAAAGTCCTTTTAAGTCAGGCAAAACGTTCTTACTCACTTATTTCTAATGCAATGCTCAGAACAAAAGTTGATAACAATTTTGATTCTTACGGTGATTTATTTAATATAAACAGAACTAATGATGAAATTATAGAAATACTATCAAAAGAATTTAAGCCGTTGAAAATTTGTAAAGAGGGCAAGGGCGGATGCTGGACCTGGAAAACTAAGGCGGCTAAAGCTCTTTATTCAAATGGTAAAACTAAATACCATGATTTTAGTAAATATGCCGGTATGATTTTAAATGATGGCAGTGTGTTGTATGTACACAGATATAATCACCAAGGTGACTGCGGCTGGGTACATGAATATGATAAGACCGATGATAAGGGGTTTGTTGTTAAAGATGAAGACGGAAACCCTGTAAAAGTCCGAAGTAATGAAACAAGATGCGGCTCAATTAAGATTGATGTAAATGGAGAAAAAGGTCCAAATCAGCTCGGCGCAGATACTTTTGACGTGGATATAAGAGCTCAGAAAGTTACCTTGTACTATTATACCTTTTTATATGATGATACTTTGAAGTATGAAGATTATCAGGAAGGTATTGAGTAATTCTTTTTATGCTAAAATAATTCTGTTATGGCAGAGGGACAGATTTATAAAATCCATTCTGATTTTTATTATGTCGACACCGGTGTCGAAACTTTTGAGTGCAAAGCCCGGGAGGTGTTAAAAAAACAGCGCGAAAAAATTCTTGTGGGCGATTTTGTAGAGTTTGAAAACGGGCATATTACAAAAGTGCTGCCACGTAAAAATTTTATAAAACGCCCGAGTGTTTCTAATATAGATCAGATTGTAATTGTTTCTGCCTTAAAAGAACCGGATCTGGATTTACTTCAGCTTAACCGCTATATTGCTCTTGCAAGATATTACGGAATAAAAACAGTTTTATGCTTCAACAAAGAAGATTTAAAGTGGGAAAAAAACTTAAAGAACAAAATCATAGATGTTTATAAAAAACTCGGATTTGATATTGTTTTTACCTCGGCGATGGAACATAAAGGCATAAAAGCATTTGAAAGGCTTCTCAAAGGTAAAATAAGCGTTCTTTGCGGGAATTCCGGTGTTGGTAAATCAAGCCTGATTAACGCAATAAATCCTGATTTGAATTTGAAGACTAAAGCCGTCAGCGAAAAGCTTCAGAGAGGAACTCATACTACCCGTCACTGTGAAATTATAAAAATCAATGATAGTTCCAGAATAGTTGATACTCCGGGGTTTAGTAACGTCAGGTTTGATTTTATCCTCCCTGCCGAAGTTGACAAATTGTTTGACGAAATGCTTCCTTATTGCGGAACATGCAAATACAGTGACTGCCTTCATATTAATGAAGACGGATGCAATGTGCTTGCTCATATTGATGAGATTGATAACAGCAGGTATGAAAGTTATCTTGCTTTTGTAGAGGAAGCCGGAGAATACAAAGAAAAAATTAAATATGAAGGTACTAAAACAGAACATTCAAAAAAGTTAATTAATAATAAAGAAGTTGCAAAAATCAGCGGTAAGAAAAGACAGAGTTCGCGTAATACTTTAAAACAGAAAATTTATAAGGAATTTGATTATGAAGATGAATGATTATATTGAACTGGTAAACAAAAAACTTGAAGAATTTATGCCAATATCCTATCCGGAAGATATTTTCAAAGCTATGAAATATACGGTAACTCTTCCGGGCAAAAGGCTTCGTCCTGTAATGTGTCTTGAAAGCTGCCGGGTTTTCGGCGGGAATTATGAGGACGCAATCCCGGCTGCCTGTGCAATTGAAATGCTTCATGCACAAACTTTAATCCATGATGATTTACCATGTATGGATAATGATGACTTCAGACGCGGAAAACCTACAAATCATAAAGTTTTCGGCGAAGCAAATGCTGTTCTTGCCGGAGATGCGCTGCTTACTTTTGCTCCTCAGACTATACTTAAATATTCAAATCTGCCCCCGGAAACTCTTGTAAAAGTCTTTGCAGAATACTTTCAGGCGGGAGGTGCATATGGCGTTATTGCAGGTCAGGTAGTTGATATTGAAAGTGAAAAAGGCAATGTTACCGGAGATAAAGCTTATACTCTTGAATATATTCACACCCATAAAACCGCTGATTTGTTTAAGCTTGCACTAAGAACCGGTGCTGTTATTGCAGGTGCATCTGAAGAACAAATAAATGCTATAACTGAATTTGGTCAGAAACTGGGTGTTGCATTCCAGATTGCAGATGATATTTTAGATGAAACTTCTACTTTTGAAGAAATGGGGAAAACTCTAGGAAAAGATAAAGCTGCAGGCAAGCTGACTTATATAAGTCTATATGGTTTGGAAAAATCAAAACAGGACTTAAATTTATTAATAGATGATTGCAAAAATATATTAATAAATAAAAACATTTATTCAGAAATATTTGAACAAATTCTTGATAAAATAAAAAAGGCTGGATAAATTTTCTTATCCGGTTTGTAATTAGGATCAATAGTTGATATATGGTTGTTTGTTATTAGCTATTGTGTCCAGTGCTTTTTGAATTAATTTTACAGCCATAGGAGCATTATTTTTAGTTTTAATATTTTTTGTTTTTTGGAAGACATAAGGTATCCCTTTTTCATTTTTCAGGCTTGATGCAATAATCTTTCCCCTGTTATTAGCAATTCCATATCCTATTATATCTTTTCCTTGTTTGAATATTATAGAGGTTTTAATATGATTTTGAAATATTGATGTTACTCTGGCTCTTTCAATTGCAGTAATGTCATCTTCACCTGTATTCATGTAAAATTTGTCTAATACAGGCTTGTATTTTGAGTTTTGAGGAGCTTTTTTGTATAAACGCAACATAGATGAATTATCTATTTCCACTTTTAGCAGTTGATATGCGCACTTGTTTTTAGAACTATAAAATGTTTTTACAATGTCAAAATTCATAAAAATTCTCCTTTAACTAACAGTTGTTCTAAAAAGTCTGAATATAAATTTTTGTTAGTAAAATAAAAGATAAATCTTTACTTTTTGTAATAAGATTTACGTGAAGTTTTGCTTATGGTAAAATAAATAAGTGTTTCTTTTTATTTTTTAAGAAATTTAGAATTAAGCAAAACAAGAGAGTAAAGAAATGTTAGATATTGTTAATAATGGATTTGAAGTCTTATCAGCTGGAATACTAAGTGCTTTTTTAGCGCAATTGATTAAATTTGTTATATTTACAATAAAGTCAAAGAAAGTTAATTTTAAAATATTTACAACAACAGGCGGGATGCCAAGCTCTCACTCTGCCGGAGTAATGGGGCTTTCGACATCAGTCGGAATAATTGACGGATTTGATTCAATTATTTTTGCTGTAGCACTTGGATTTGCTCTGATTACAATGTATGATGCTGCCGGAGTAAGACGTGCTGCCGGAAAAACCGCAGCTTGCCTTAACAGAATGATGGATGACTTTTATAAGCATGACGTGCAGGCTCTCGGGGGAAAATTAAAAGAACTGTTAGGACATACTCCTTTTGAAGTTATTATGGGTGCACTATTCGGATGTGCATTTGCTTTTTGCTATCACTCATTTTTACTTGGTATGATTTAAGGCTATTGCCTTTTTTTGTAATTCATGTAATAATGTAAGCATTAAGGGTTTATAGAGTAAAATCTATATCAGGAATTAACCCTTAAGGAAAGAAAGAGATACTCCCGTAGATGGGTACTGAGGAATTTAATTACAAGTATATAAAAGACAGAGCCGGTGCAGGAAGCTGGCGCAGAGGCTACGAATACCATTTAAAAGATATGGTGTTCGATACTTATCCTGAAAAAAACTTCTATATGGGTAAAGTAAAAGGAAACTTTCAGGATCACTATAACACAGACTTAATCTTTAAAAAGAATAAAGTTGAAGCACGCTGCAACTGCCCGCTCAAAGAAGAATGGTGCAAGCATGCCGTTGCAGTAGGATTAAAGGCAATAGATGAGCATGCTTACGAAGACTGGCTTGAAACGAAGTTCGGCATGGAATTTGATTTTCCTGATGAGAATACTGCACTTGAAGATACCCCTCCAGGCAGCTATATATTCCATTTCAATCCAAAAAGGAAAGCAAACTTCTTTTCAATTCTTGTAATGTCGCGTGAAACCGGCAAAGTTGTAAGACAAATTGAAAATATTCTGAGAGCTTTAATTGAAGCGCAAAAACAAAATCCTGATTTTGAGCTGAATAACTCGCAAAAAGTTGAGATTGCTATTTTCCAGCAGCTTTTGACTATATCAAGACAGGATAAAAAAGCCGGCTGGTATGATATTCCTATTACTAAATTCGGACCGATGTTTACGCTGCTTTCCAAGGCAGATGAAGTTTTAGACGAAAAAACAAAACAAAGATTGAAATTTACCGACCAGGAGTGGAAATTAGTTTTAAACGTAAATATTTCTCAGGCTGGAACAATTCTTTTATCTCTTGAGTGGAAGCGGCCGGATAAAGATGATGTTTATCCGTTTGAAGAAGTAAGATATTTTTCACGCCATCTTAAATGGGGGCGTTATAAAAATATTATTTTCCCGACTAACATTGCAATGCAGTCAGTACCTCAAAATCTTTTAAAATCTTCATTCACTGATTTAAAAGATTCAGATGGCGGAAAGTTTATTTATGAAGAGCTTCCTAAGCTGAGAGAAATTATGGATGTCAATATTGATGAGAGTATATCAAAATTGATGCTTGAAGAGCGTCCGCCTCTGAATATTGTAACTCTCGGTATTGACTATGACCAGTCGCTTAAAGCTGCTTTGGAATTTGAATATGACGGTGTAAAAGTTCCTTTTTCCAAAACAAGCGATAAAGCGCCTTATATTACTGTTAAAAAGCCCGGAGAAGATTTTGTTTACTGGATAAAAAGAAACTTTAAGCACGAAATTGATTCGTATAATATGCTTCTGGCATGTAAATTTGTTCCTATGCAGACAAATAACCTTGCATTGGAAAAAGAAAATGCTATTGATTTTTATAATTACTATATCAAACAGGCAGGAGAAGGCTGGAAGTTTGTAGAAAAAGACGATATGAATTTCTTTAAACTGATGGATGAGCCGTTCAGACTTTGTGCTAAAATTGATTTTTCCGAGGAAACTCAGGATAGTTTTGAAATTCAGCTATACGGTCAGGTTGGAGAAGAAATAATAAACTTTGACGATATTTATGACACAATTCAAAGCGGCGAAAAATACAGCAGAATAAGAAGCCTCGGGTTTGTAGAATATCCTGCACAGAATATCTATGCAATGATGAGAGCTTTTAACTCGTTTGATGTTTATAGAAATGATGAAAATAAATTTACCGTAAAAACATACCGCGCCGGTTTGATTAATGAACTTAAAAATCTCGGGGTTGAGCTGGTTTTAAGCGATAAGTTCAAAGAATTTTGGGAACAGATGTCTACGTTCTCAACTCATGACGGGCTTCAGCTGCCGGAACATGCAACTGCTGAATTTAGAGAATATCAGCTAAAAGGTTACGGATGGCTCTGGTTTATGTATAAATACGGGCTCAACGGAATTCTTGCAGATGACATGGGGCTCGGTAAAACCTTGCAGGCTTTGACTGTTTTGCAGAAAGCAAAAGAAGTTGACGGGCCTATGCCGACATTAGTTATCTGCCCAACAACAGTTGTTTTTAACTGGGAATCTGAAATACAAAAATTTGCCCCGGAACTGTCATGTTTAAAACTTTCCGGTGCTGATAGAAAAGCTCTGTTTAAGGAAATTCCTAATTACGATGTTGTTATTACAAGTTATGCACTTATAAGACGCGACATT
Source organism: uncultured Brachyspira sp. (assembly GCA_902383995.1). Taxonomy (GTDB): domain Bacteria; phylum Cyanobacteriota; class Vampirovibrionia; order Gastranaerophilales; family Gastranaerophilaceae; genus Scatousia. The sequence goes on along the minus strand of CABLZX010000001.1, from coordinate 165,074 downwards.
AAACATTTCAAAGATATAAATTTCCGTTATATTATTCTTGATGAATCCCAGAATATTAAAAATGCAATGTCGCAGACCGCACAAGCCGTAAAACAGCTTCAAGCAACTCATAAGCTTGCACTGTCCGGTACGCCTATAGAAAACAAGCTGGAAGAACTCTGGTCTGTCTTTGACTTTTTGATGCCCGGATTTTTGCTTACAATGGCTGAATTTAATTCACGTTATGTCAATCCGATTATGGAACGGCAGGATAAGACTGTTGAGAAACGTTTGAAACTCCAGATTTATCCGTTTATCTTACGCCGTATGAAACGCGATGTTGCAAAAGATTTGCCTGATAAAGTCGAAAACATTGCTTACTGCGAACTTACAGATGAACAAAAAGATTTCTACCTGCAGGTTCTTGACAGTACAAAAGAAGAATTATTCAAGAGTATTGAACAGAACGGTCTTGAAAAGAGCAGACTATCAATATTCTCTGCATTGCTCAGATTACGTCAAATTTGCTGTCACCCTAGACTTTATGATAAGGAAAATGTCAAACATATTATGTCTTCCGGTAAATTTGAAAAACTTAAAGTTATGCTGGAAGAGATTATCTCAGAAGGGCACAGAGTTTTGCTATTCAGCCAGTTTGTAAATATGCTTGATATAGTAAAAGGCTGGCTTGAGCGCGAAGGAATTGAATACGAATACCTTACTGGCAAGACAAAAGACCGTCAGGCAGCTGTAGAACACTTTAATAACAGTAATATTCCTATATTCTTAATCAGCTTAAAAGCGGGCGGAACAGGCTTGAACCTCACTGGTGCTGATTATGTAATCCATTACGACCCTTGGTGGAACCCTGCCGTTGAAGATCAGGCAACAGACAGAGCTTATCGTATCGGTCAGACAAAGAAAGTATTTGTTTACAGACTTATTACCAAAAATACAGTTGAAGAAAAGATACAGAAGCTTAAAACCATTAAACGGAACCTTGTTGACAGCGTAATTTCCGTTGATAGAAACATCGTAAAATCTCTTACAATGGATGATATTAAAGAAATCTTTTCTGTCGATTAATGTAACAATATCGTAAAATTAGAGCAATTTTATAAATTTTTTTCCTTCTAAATATAGGAAGGATTCGATGTGAATATAAAACAGAGTAGATTTTTGTTAAATACATTAAATCAGGCAGTGAAAAAGCAAAATTTACCGGTGACTCCTAAATTGCGTTCAGAACTTATAATAAATGGTTTTGGCGGTGATTCAAATCCTTATACTGCTGAGATAACCTTGAATAAAATTTATAATTGCATGTTATGCAGACCTATGCTTCGAAAACTTATCAAACATGAAACCAAGCATATGGAGCAATTTCAAATTATGGCAAGATATATTGCAGGTATGGTCGGTAGTATTGATGCAGGTGTTAATAATTTTAGAAAATTTATAATTAGAAAGTTTCCTCATTTTGATGGCGTTTTTACATTCAATAAAGATTTTTATAAAAAAGCTATTGAACATAGTGGAATAATAAAAGATGGGCATCCTCAATTTGAAAAAGCAAAAGAATATGTGAGAGCATTCAAAGAATATCCTGATTTAGATCTTCTTGATGATCTGAGCGTCTGTGCAGAAAAAGGCTTCAAAGAAATGCTAAAACACAAAAGGGCGAAATCAAAACTATATAAAAATAATCTTCTTGAGGTTGAAGCAAGAAAAGCTGCAAAAGAAAAATAGATCTTTAATTATAATTATTTCAAAAAATCAGTCCAGTATTTTTCTTTTGGATTTTCAGGGCTTGTATCAGTTAAAGCAAAGTACGCACACGTATATGTGGCCTGATTGAATTTATAATCACACGCTGTTTCTGGATTTCCCATTTCTGTCGATATATTTTCCAGGCTGCTTCCTATGTATGGCTTTACGCTTCCTTCTTTTGTAAAAATAAACACAAACCAGTCATACCCGTAAATATTAGGTCCTTTTCTTCCATTTATATCAATACATATTTTAGGACCGTAAGGCTGAGGCTTATCATATGTATTTACTGCATCATCCATAGAAAAAATTCTTCCGCCTACTTCCTCTGTGATAATTGACTGATCACAAGGATGTACCTTTTGTTTTTTGCCTGCAAGATTTTTGGGCGTGTATCCTATTGCTTTTTCAAAAGATAAACTGCCTTCGATTTCTTCATCATAGTCTGTTGAAACCTTACTTCCGTATTTTGTTCCGATAAAGGAAGACATTAATGTTTTTAATGTTCTGGTAGGGGACTTTTCGTTAAGGCTGTATTCATAAATAGTAATGCCATTATCTGCTTCAAAGCGTTTCGCTGCATTTTGAATGTCGCTATATGCCTTTAAAAACTGTGTATGCAGAACTTTTTTCCTATGTTTTGCAACAAGCGATGGCAGCGTCATTGAAGCAACTATTCCTATAATACCGAGAGTTATAAGAACTTCTGCCAGTGTGAATCCATTTCTTATGGAACATTCTTTGAATATTAAATCGACTTCTGAAACTATAATTCCGTTTTTCATTTTTTCCTCATTAAGTTTTATTCCAAAATATTATCAAATTTTATATAATATTCAATAATTTTATTGAATATTATAGGGGATTTATCAAAAGATGTCAAGATTTATTGAAAAATATATAATTATATTAATATGAGTGTTCGAGAAGATTTAAAAATACTGCTAGTAAAAGAAAAAATGACACTTACCGAACTAGCCATAGAGGCTCAGCGTGTTTCCGGGAAGAAATATACAGTTCACACCCTATCCCAAAAGTTAGTTAAAAGTTCAATGAAGTATGATGAATTAAAGTTTCTGGCTGGGGTTCTTGGATACAGAATTAAATTTGAAAAGGTAGAACAGGAATAAGATATTTAGTTAAATTAAAAAAGGACGTACTGAAAAGTACGTCCTTTCAAACTTGCAAGTATGAAAATTCAATTATTTGCCGTTAACAACAGTTTTGAATTTTTTACCAGCAGAAAATGCAGGAACTGTTTTAGCAGGGATTTTAATTTCTTTACCAGTTTGTGGGTTTCTGCCAGTTCTAGCTGCTCTTTTACGTGCTTCAAAAGTACCGAAGCCAACTAAAGTTACTTTTTTACCTTTAGCTACAGTTTTTTGAACTGTTTCTACCCAAGCGCTGATAACTTCAGCAGCTTCTTTTTGTGTAACATTAGCTTTTTTTGCAACTTCTTGTACTAATTCTTCTTTGTTCATGATAAAACTCCTTCTCTTATGTACATGCCTTATTATAGCGAATATTTTATTTTGCGCAAGTACTTTAAGGAATTTTAACACTTTTTAACCTTAAAAAACATCTGTTTAGTGTATTTGGGCGTTTCTTTCCGCTTGAAAAGTAATGAAACGTTATATTTTCTTACTTTTTTTTCAAATTTTTGGTACAATATAACTTGAAGAAGATTTTCGAAGGGGATTTAAGTTTTTAGCTATGAAGGAAAGGATAATTCTATTTACAATTATTTTCGGGCTCGGAGTATTTTTGTATATTTTCCAGAGCTACTTCAATACAGTCTGGGGACTTGCTTTTTTATGCCTTTGTATGACTATTTATGCAGTTTTTACAAACCTGGCTTATACTTTGAAAAAACGTATTATGAAAAAGTATCCTCAGGTGATTAATGAGGATTATAAACCTTTTGTAACGGTTATGATTCCTGCTCACAATGAAGAAAGTGTTATTGCTTCTACTGTTGAAAATATTCTCGGCATGGATTATGAAAACTTTGAGATTATAGTGATTGATGATAGAAGTACCGATAATACAGCTTCTGTTATTAAAGATTTGGAGAAAAAATACGACAGGGTAAAAGCTCTTATACGCCAGCAGGGAGCTTTCCCGGGAAAATCTGCTGTGTTAAATGACGCATTTCAGATTGCAAGAGGCGAGGCTATTCTTGTATTTGATGCTGATGCTACAGTTGACCCGGACTTTCTGTCAAAACTTGTTCCCGAACTCGAACCAAAAGACGTCGGGGCAGTTCAGGCAAGAAAAGTTATTAGAAATAAAAACCAGAATTTACTCACCAGATGCCAGAATAATGAATATACTATGGATACTTATTTTCAGGCAGGCAGGGATTCTGTAAAAGGTGCGGTTGAACTGCGCGGGAACGGCGAGCTTATAAAACGGGAGGCTCTTGAAGATATTAACGGATGGAATAATTATACAATTGTTGATGACCTTGATATGTCAACGAGGCTCCATATCAAAGGCTGGGACGTAAGATTTTGTATAGATGCCATTGTTTATGAAGAAGGTATTGCATATATACGCCCGCTTATCCGTCAGAGGAGAAGATGGCTTGAAGGTACAATCAGGCGTTATCTGGAGTATTCCGGCGCTGCATTAAGATCTAAAAAAATGTCTTTTCGTGCCAGATTTGATATGACTGCATATATTTCCCAATTTATAATGCCGTTGTGGCTTTTAATGGAAATTATAATAAGAACATTTAAAGTTCTTGCAAAAGATGCACCTCCGCATATGCTTTATTCCTCAATAATTGTAGGTATAGCTATTGGGGTAGGCTTCTTTTTAGCTGCAAGATATTCTTTGAGGCGTTATGACTTTATGCCCCGGCTTGATGCTATTTTTGAGGCATTGGAAACTTCTATCTATCTTTTTATTATCTGGTTTCCGCTTGTGCTTTTTATCGGATTTAAAATTTTATTTATGAAAAAAGATATGAAATGGGGTAAAACAGCCCATGGACTTGTTCAGGAAGAAGAAGCAAGCATAAAAGCTTTTTTAAAGAAGGAACTTGAAAAAACAAAACAATACACGAAAGAATACACTGAAAAAATTAAACAAAAAATTGTTGAAAAAGGAGAAAAGTAATGACTGAAACTATTTTAGATGTAAAAAATAAAATCAGAGATGTAGTTGATTTTCCAAAACCCGGTATCATTTTCAGAGATATAACAACAGCTTTGAAAGATGCAGAAACTTTGAAGGTAATGATTGATTATCTCTGTGAACAATTCAAAGATGTAAAGATTGATTATATTGCAGGGATAGAAAGCCGCGGCTTCATATTTGGTATGCCTATGGCTTATAAACTTAATGCAGGTTTTGTTCCTATCAGAAAGCCGAATAAACTTCCTGCAGAAACTTATGCTCAGGAATATGAACTTGAATACGGCACTGATAAAATTGAAGTTCATAAAGATGCTTTCCCACAGGGAGCAAATGTTTTAATCGTGGATGACCTCCTTGCAACAGGCGGAACTGCTGAAGCAGCTTGCAAACTTGTTAAGAAAACAGGTGCAAACCTTGTCGGCATCGCTTTTCTAATTGAGTTAGAAGCTCTAAAAGGGAGAGAAAAACTCGCTTCTGCCGGCAGAATTGTTTCAATGCTTAAATACTAGCCTTTGGCTTAGGATGCTTTCTTGCATAAATTTCTTCTTTTGTTACACAAGGAGCAGAATAGTCGTATTTTAAAAGATAATCTACAGCTTCTTCTGGAGTTTGTGCAATGTAATATAAATTTGAAGCACATTCATTTGCAAAATTTTCAGAAATCATATTATCAAAAAATTCAATAAGTTTATCATAAAACCCGTTTGTATTTAAGAATACGACGGGTTTATTATTATAACCGAGCTGTTTTTGCACAATCATTTCGGAAATTTCTTCAAGTGTGCCGAACCCGCCTGCAAGTGCAACAACGCAATCTGAAAGTTCATCCATTTTTGCTTTTCTCGTACGCATACATGGTGTTACAGTGAGTTCAACACATTCATCTGTGTATACTCCCATATCATGAAGCTTTTTAGGCATCACCCCGGTTATTTGTCCGCCGTTAACTTTTACCTCTTTTGCACAAGCCCACATCATCCCAAGTGAACTTCCGCCGTAAACCATATCAAATCCGTTTCTTGCAATAAGTCTGCCAAATTTTTCAGCTGCATCGTAATAGCTTTTATCTAAATAATTACAGGATGAACAAAATACGCATACTCTTTTTTTAGTCTGCAAAGTCGCCTCCAATTTGATAATAATATGAACAGTTAACACCCGTTCCAATTCTTGAACAGTCATCCTGAAGCTCTTGAAGTGTTAAATTATGTCCGAAAGCTTCCACTTTATCTTCATAAATTTGAGCGCCAAAAATATCTTTTCCCCACGTATTAGGCGGCATTTTCCCGTTCATATCAAACATCATCAAAAACATAGGTTCAGTACTTTTATCTTCTGATATATCCTTCAATCCAACTATAATATTATTATCCGCATAATAAATATCTTTAAAATAATATAAACTATCTTCAGGTACTTCCATTTTGTTCATAAATCGGGTTTTATATCTCTTTGGATATTTACTTTCATTTAATCTATAGTATGGCTTTATAAGCTCAAGGATTAAATCTTCCCGTTCATTTTTTGTCTTAGCCCTTTTAAAACTTTTTAAAATATCTTCCTGTTCATGTTTGCTGATTACATCTTTTGCATACAATAATTTTGAATAGCAATCGTCCCATTTTGTGATAAAATTAGCCTGAACCGTTGACCCTAAAGAAGTCGGAACAAGCATCAAAAATACTGCAAATATAATTATGAGCGTAATAGAGTATTCAGCTTTCCAGGTAAATTGTTTCATCGTTATGCCTCATCATGCCATATCTATTAGTTTCTTTTCCTGCAAAAGTTTGTCATATATCCATTCAGGAACAAAGTTTTTGCCGAGAATAATCTGCCCGTTCATAATGTTTGGTGCATGAAAGTCTGAGCCGCCTGTAACAATAAGCCCTAGTTCTTCAGCCATTGATGAAAAATATTCAACGCAGGCAGGAGAATGTTTTCTGTGGTAAGCTTCAATTCCTCGAAGCCCGTATGTCATTAATTCTTTAATAAGACTTTCTGCAATATCAAGATCATGCGGATGAGCTATTACAGGAATACCGCCGGCATCATAAATAATTTCCACTGCATCCTGAGGTGTAACTGTTTTTCTCGCTACATACACAGGGGAGTCATCGTGGATATATTTTGCATATGCTTCCATAACACTGCTAGTTCCGCCAGCATTTGTAATTGCTTTTGCAATGTGCGGACGCCCGATACTTCCTCCTTCAGCTACCTGTTTTTTTATATCTTCAAAATTTATTTTAATTCCTTCTTTTTTATTCAGAAGTGCAATAATTTCTTTTGTCTGTTTTACCCTGGCCTGCTGCTGGACTTTTAAAAGATTTTGAAAATCACTGTTAGATGTATCCATAAAATATCCAAGAATATGGATTTCATAATTTTTATAAAGAGTATTTATTTCAACACCCTGAATAATTTTTAACTTATCTTCCTTGCCTTCTTTCTTAAGATAATCCGTTGCAACTTTATAGGATAAAACATTGTCATGATCAGTAAGAGCGATTACTTCCAAGCCGACATCCATTGCTGTATCAACTATTTTTTCGGGTGAAAACACACCGTCCGAGTAATAGGTGTGAATGTGCAAATCCGTTTTCATTGACTTTCTTCCTTTTCTTTATTATTTCTACTACAAAAAATTCTTTTTATAGCAACAGCATAACCTGTATTGATGTCAATTTCGACTTCTACCGCATTAATCTGGGTAATATTGCTGTCTGCTACCTCGTAACGTTCAGGGATACCTGTTAAAAATCTGTTCAGGGAAGTACTGTATTCCATTCCTATAACCCCGTCCTTCGCACCGCAGAAACCGGCGTCTGTAATGTATCCCATATTGTTAATAATACTTTCATCAGCTGTCTGAACATGTGTATGCGTACCGAAAAATGCACTTGCACCAAGTTCTGAACAGTATTTTGCAAAACAAATTTTTTCAGCAGTTGCTTCTGCATGAAAATCAATTATAACTATCGGCGTAATTTTTTTAAGCTTTTCTATCTCATCTTTAACGATTTCCCACTGGGAATCAACAAGATTCATAAATACTCTGCCAAGAACACTAATAACTCCCACTTTTACACCATTCTCTGTTTCAAAAATTCCTGAGCCGTTACCGGGAGTGCCCGCAGGATAATTTATAGGACGCAGAAGCTTAGGCGCATTTTCGATGTAGGTAAAAATATCTCTCTTATCCCAAATATGATTTCCTGATGTCATACAATCAACTCCATATCCGGAAATGTCATTATAATTTTTTTCAGTAAGACCAAAACCATGAGATGCGTTTTCAACATTGGCGATGACAAAATCCGGTTTAGCTTGAAGTTCAGCAAGATAATCTCTTAAACCGAACCTTCCGGGTTTGCCTACCAGATCTCCAAAAAATAAAATTTTTATTGTCTTCTTCTCATCACCCATTATTTTTTCCTGTTTGTCTGAGCTGCGGCAAAACTATTTTGCCATAAGTTCCGTTTTGTCTGCCCGTTCCGTATATTACGGAAGCCGGGCTTTCTCAACGTTCTGCCGGAAACCGGCTATTTAGCAATTTCAGTTGTTCTAAATTCGCGGACAACAGTTACCCTGATTTGTCCTGGATAATCAAGTTCATCCTCAATCCGTTTTGCAACATCTCTTGCAAGTCTTTGAGATGCTAAATCGTCAAACATTTCAGCCTGAACGATTATTCTAACTTCTCTACCTGCCTGAACTGCAAATGATTGTTTAATACCGTTATAGCTGTTAACAATTTCTTCAATTTTTTGCAGACGTTTAATATAAATTTCGAGTGTATCTCGTCTGGCTCCTGGTCTGCCTGCTGAAATTGCATCGGCAACTTTTACCAGAACTGCTTCTATTGTATTTGCAACAACATCATCGTGATGTGCTTCAATCGCGTGTATAACTTCAGGCTTTTCGCCGTATCTTGCAGCAAGTTCTACGCCTAACTGAATATGTGTACCTTCCTGAGTTTGGTCAACAGCTTTGCCTATATCGTGCAAAAGTCCGGCGCGTTTGGCTATTGCTACATTTGCTCCAAGTTCAGCGGCAAGCATTCCTGCAATGTGACCGACTTCAAGAGAATGTTTTAAAACATTCTGACCGTAACTTGTTCTGTAATAAAGTCTGCCCAGAGTTTTTATGAGTTCTTTGTTTAAACCCATAACGCCCATATCAAGTGCTGCGTTTTCACCTTCTGTCCAGATTTTCTTTTCAATCTCTTCATTGGCTTTTTCAACCATTTCTTCAATACGTACAGGGTGAATACGTCCGTCCACTATAAGTTTTTCAAGCGCAAGTTTTGCTACTTCTCTTCGTACCGGATCAAAGCTTGATAATACAACTGCTTCCGGAGTATCATCAATGATTAAGTCGACACCGGTTAAGGTTTCAAGAGCTCTGATGTTGCGGCCTTCACGTCCGATTATGCGACCTTTCATCTCATCATTTGGCAATGCAACTACAGAAACCGTTGTTTCTACAACCTGTTCAATCATACATCTCTGCATTGTTGTTGAGAGAATTTCTTTTGCTTTTTCCAGTGAAGTTTCTTTTATTTTTGCTTCGTTTTCACGAATTAATGTCATCTGCTCCTGCGCTAAATCGTGTTTTAGCTGTTCAAGAAGCATATTTTTTGCTTCTTCGGCAGTCATTCCTGCAATTCTTTCGAGTTCTGCTGTTTGTTTTTGTACGATTTCTGCAAGGTAATCTTCTTTTTCTAATAATTCATCAATTTTTCTTTGAGCCTGAAGATCTTTTTCTGTGTATTCCTGAATTTTATCTTCAAGCATATCTTCTCTTTTTGTGAGTTTTGATTCTAATCTTGCTAACTCTTGTCTTCTTTCTCTTTCTTCTTCGTTTAATTTTTCCCGGTCGTCTTGAAGTTCTTCGATTGCTTTAATTTTAGCTTCTTTGAATAAGATTTTTTCTTTTTCTTCAAGAGCGTCTTTGTCCTTCTGGATGCTAACTACAACGCTTTTCATCTTGTTTTGCTGGATAATCAGCACAGCGATTAAGGCTATTACTGCAATAACCGCAAGAATTAATAAAAATTCCATTAAGTTTTACCTTATCCTTTTCTATTTTTTTATAATACATGCAATTCCCGATACATATATCCTATCGGGCTGAAACTTGCTATTTAGCTGAAAGTTGCGTCATTGCATATATTTCCAAAAAATATTTACCTACTACATCTGTTTATATTTTATCATGACATGGGGATTTTGTATAGTAGGAAATTAAAACATATTTTGAGAAATTTTTATTTTAAAATTTTCCAGACAGTTGCAACTTTAACCTTTTTCCCGCCGGTTTGCAGGCTGGTTTTTGAAAAACCTATTGGTTTAAATCTTTTATCCTTTTCAAGTGCAGTTTTTAGCGGAGATTCTTTAAACAGTCTTAAAAAAGAAGCCTGTCTGTGAAGTTTTTCTTCAGGATTGAAAAAAGGAGTGTCTTTGAATAAGATTATTTCTTCATCAGGGGTTTGTTTATCTGCAAGAAAAAGATGATCTTTAATGTGGTCGCCTATTACGAAAACCCCGCCGCGTTCAAGTCTTGAATATAATCTATCAACAAAATCATTTATTATAGCTTTTTTATCATAAGAAGACGAAGATATTTTTCTTTGTTCTATAGTTTCATTCAAATCATTTCCAACCATCTGGTATAGAGCATTTCTGAAAAATACAGCACCTACAGGGCTACTTGATCTGTATTTATCCAAATTATTAATATTTCCTCTTCTAATATCAATTGAATTTTTTTGTTCGGGAATTATGCAGAAAAATTTTTCTATAAAATCAGGCAGTGCTTTTTTTATTTCAAAGTAGCATTTTTTGTTATTAATCAATCTGTCCTGCGCTTCAGGAAAAGTTTCCTCCATAATATAATAAAAGCTGTCTTTGATATGTGCTTCTTTCTTTTTTGGAAAAGAATTAGGCAGAAGGAATGAGTCATACCAGTGTGAAAATACAGTATAAACCCCGCGGTTAGCAAGCTTCAATGCGGATTCGCTTGTATCAAATCCTATGATTTTGTATTTTTCATCCGGCAGTAAAGCTTTTAAAGATATAGTTTCTTCACCGTTTGAGCAGGCATAATCCAATATTTCAGCACCTTGCGGAAATGAACTTTTTATTTCATCCGATGCCGTTTTCAATGTATCATAATCTCTAAAAAACCAGCTGTCCAGGGGGGAATAAGTTTTAGGATCTATTCGCATAAGCCCGTTAAAGCTTATTGGTTTTTGTTGTGCAGCCGGAGGGGGTGCTGTTCTGTTAATTCGGGGTGTAATCTGCATATTCTTGTTAATGTTTGTCAAGGATGAATTTTGCCAAAGCTTCAAATAAATTTACAAAGTTGTAATAAAGTGCTATAATTTACTTGAAGAAGGAGAGATACTTATGGAAATCAAAGTTTTAGAAGAAGTAAAAGATCAGCCTTGTGAAGTTCTGGTAATCAACCAGTTTGAAGGTGAAAAAACTTCTCAGGAAATTGCAAATACTTACGCGGTTGATAAGGATCATTTTGAAGGAAAATTTGGTCAGACTTATCTTTTGCATACATTTGGAAAAATCGCTGCCGATAAAATTCTTATTGTCGGGTTTGGTAAAAAAGAAGAATTTAATGCAAACAAAATGAGAGAAGCTGTTGCAAAAGCAGTTAAAAAGTTACAGCAGATTCATGCAAAAAATGCCTGCTTTGACTTTGATGTAAACTGTGATTACGGTAAATCTGCCGCAATCGGTGCTTTAATTGCTGATTACGCTTTTGATAAATATAAAACAGAAAAAGCTCCGCGTGTTGATGAAATTACTTTTGCCAAATTCTCACAAGAAGAGGTTAAAGAAGGTATTATATTTGGTAAAGCTCTTGAGTTTGCCCGTAATCTTTCAAATGAGCCGGCTGATTTTGCTACTCCGTCTAAACTTGCCCAGATTGCCTCAAATATTGAAGGGGTTGAAACAAAGGTTTATGACAGAGACGCGGTTGAAAGAATGGGTATGGGGGCATATCTTGCTGTTGCAAAAGGCAGTGTGCAGCCGCCTATGTTTATACATATGAAATATACAGGTAAAAATCCTAAAAAGAAAATTGCAATCATAGGTAAAGGTATCTGTTTTGACAGCGGCGGTTTGGATTTAAAACCTGCATCTTCAATGCTTACAATGAGAGATGATATGTCCGGTGCTGCATGTGTCCTAGGGGTTATGAGAGCATTGAAAGAGCTTGAACCGGATATGGAAGTCCATGGTATTATTGCAGCTTGTGAAAATATGCCTTCCGGAACTTCATATAAACCGGGGGATATTTTAAAAGCTAAAAACGGCAAAACAATTGAAATAGATAATACCGATGCAGAAGGAAGGTTAACTCTTGCAGATGCGCTTTGTTATGCATGTGAACTCGGAGTTGATGAAGTTATTGATATTGCAACCCTGACCGGAGCTTGTGTAGTTGCTCTGGGAACTTATGCTGCCGGAGTTATGGGTAATGATGAAGAGATGATTTCAAAAATCATAAAAACAGGAAATGATTCAGGCGAACCGGCCTGGCAGCTTCCTATGTTCAAGGATTATATGTCGAGTTTGAAATCAGATATTGCCGATATGAAAAATACCGGATCCAGAATGGGCGGAGCTTCTGCTGCCGGTGTATTCCTTCAGGAATTTGTCGATGGACCGAAGTGGGTTCATATTGATATTGCAGGAACTGCATTTTTAGAAAAACCGCAGAAAGAGTTTATTGCAGGCGCAACAGGTGCCGGTGTGAGAACTCTTCTAAACTATATTAAAAACAATTAATCAAGTTTTTATAAAAAGAAGGCGGAATTTAAAATTTTAAATCCCGCCTTTGATTTTTATTCGGTTTTTTCTGTCTTGTTACTCTGGGTAGTATTTAGATGATTGTTATTGTTTAATTTAAAGTCTTCTTTTTTATCAATTTCTTTTAAGTCATTTATCATTTGCTGGTTAATATTTTCAAACCTTTCGTTATCCATTAAGTTTAAACCTCCATCCGTCCAAATGCTTTTTTATTATTCAAATTTATTTTTATATTCTACTTTTGAATAGTATAATCTCATATATAGATTATACACTGTAGCTTAAATTCTGTCAAGTCTTTATTATAGTCATATGGCTATAGATATAGAAAAACTTGCAGAGAATTTTGCTAAGAAAATCAGGATAGAGCGTGCTAAACGAAGAATGTCGCAGGAGCAGCTTGCAGAACTTGCAGAAGTACACAGGACTACTATAAGCGCAATTGAGCGGGAAAAATTTTTCCCGACAATTGATAATGCTGCAAGAATTGCAAATGCCCTGAATTTGACTATAGCAGAACTTTTTGATTTTAATTTTTAAGGAAATTTTCTATACCGTCAGCTATAGCTTTTGCGGTTTTCTTTTGGAAATCTTTGTTTATCATTTTTGCATTGTCTGAAGGGTTAATCATATAGCCTATTTCAATTAAAATACTAAGTGCATTTGTGTTTCTTACCACTGCAAAACTTTGCTGCCGTACTTTATCATTTTTCATTCCAAGCCGGGAAGTCATTTCTTTAATTATGTCATCTGCAAGAGGTTTTGCCTGGTTGTAATAGTAATAAATTCCTGTACCGCTGTTTGCATTTGGATCTTTCCAGTCCGGAAGCGCATTGCCATGAAGACTTATGAAGAAAAGAGCGTTCTCGCTGTTTGCTAACTCAACTCTTTCGTTTAAGTCTTTATAGTCATCTCCTTTTCTTGTCATTATTACATCTGCACCGCGTTTTTTAAGCTCATTCTCCAGAAGTTTTGCATATTCAAGCATAACATCTTTTTCCTTATCGCCAAGACAGCCGGTTGTTCCCCTTTCAGATCCTCCATGACCGGCATCTACTGCAATTCTAATGTTTTTTAGCGTTTGTTTTTCATCTGTAATAACAGGTTTTCTTATTTTTAAAATAAAGTCAGTCCCGCTGAATTGCCCGCTGTAGCCCAGAAGTCTGCCTTTTTGCATTGATTTTTCTACAGGAAAATCCATTACATATGTATTATCCGGATAGTTTTTAACATTATAGAACTTTATCAGAAACGGGCTGGTTTCAACAAGTTCAAACGGCGTCATTTTATCGAGGTGAAATACAAAGATAAAAAATTCATCAGAATCTATATAATCGTAACCTTTTAATTCAGCTAGCGATTCTCCGCTTTCTTCAAGTTTTATATTGCCTTTCCAAATCCATCCGTTCTTTTGGCTGCCAAGAATAACTCTGTAAAAATTTCCCTTTTCCCCGTCAATAATCAGCGGCATATTTTTCTGAAGGTGTGCAATCCTGTTTATCCCGCTGTCAACAGGAGTTGAACGAAGAGGGGATTTATCATTGGTGACAATGGCATATTTCAGGTTTTCAAATTCTTTAAATTCCGGCGCTTTATATGTACCGGCAGGCGGTGCCGGCGGTTTCATTATTACATAATTTAGTTCCTCTGTTCCTGATTTTATTTTAAATGTATTTTTACCGGTACTGAGCGGTACAACATAAGCAAATCCTCCGGAGGGGTGCACCGGTACAGTGTTCCCGTTTATTGTGAGAGGTTTATCTGTATCTGCTGAGCCGACAAAGAATGATGACGGCGCCGCAATTGTTACTGCATTGTAATTCGGATACACAATGTCAAGACCGTAAACAGTTTGAGCAATACTTAAACATCCCAAAATAATTAATATTTTTTTCATAAAAATATTATAGCATAATTGTGCGTTAAGATTAGTTAATATTTAATTATTTATCATATTCCTTATGCTAAAATATTATTTACTAGGGAGATGACAACGTGAGAGAAAGACGTGCTGAAAACCAGCGTACGGTTGATAAAAGACAAAAAAGATTTGACGGAGTTCTCGGCTGGTTATATATTCTTTTTATCCTGTTTGCAGTTGCTTTGATTATTCACCTGTTTTTTATTCAGGTAATTGATATTAAAAAATACAGGGTAAAAGCCAGAAACCAGCGTGCCGGACAAAATTTTGCAGTGCGCGGTGATATATATGACCGTAACGGTATAAAACTTGCAACGGATAATGTTTTTTATAATGTTTTTGCGCGTCGTGCGGATTACGATGAGGATGAATCTTCTCCTGAAGTGATTGCAAAAAAACTTGCACCTATTCTGAAAATGTCAAAAGAAGCTCTTTTGAAAAGACTTAACAGCTCAAATCAGATTATTGCTGTAAAAAAAGATATTGACAGAAATACTGCTAAAGCTATTGCAAAGCTTCATCTGAGAGCTATAAGCCTTGATAAAAAAAATACAAGAGAGTATCCACAGGGTACTTTAGCTGCACATGTTCTCGGGTATTATAATTTTGATGCCGATATAGCAAACGGGGTTGAATATACCGCAAAAGATAAACTTGAACATGTTGAAAATGAAGTTAAGTTCCAAAGAACACAAAAAGGCAAAATTATTTATGATTTCACAACCGATCCTGTAGCTACAGCTACAAACCCGAAAGGACAGGATGTAACCTTAACAATAGATGCTGCAATCCAGCACGTTTGCGAAAAAGAAATAGAAAAAATGGTTAAGGAAAAAGAAGCCTTAAGGGGAACTGTTCTTGTTATGAATCCAAAGAACGGGGAAATCCTGGCGTATGCGGTTTACCCTGCTTATGACCCTAATAATTATAAAAATGCAACCCAGGCTCAAATTAAAAACTGGACTCTGACAGATGTTTTCCCTCCGGGGTCTACTTTTAAGATAATTACAGTCGCCAGTGCAATGGAGCTTGGAAAGATAAACGAGCACTCAACTGTCCTTGATACAGGAAAAACCACAATCGGCAACTGGGAAATTAAAAACTATGACTATGATGTGCACCCTTATCCGGGACATATTTCACTTGAATATTTATTTGAACATTCAAGCAACATAGGTGCTATAAATATTGCCCGGACAATGACCCCGAAAGAGTTTTATGATATGCTTAAAAAGTTCGGATTTGGCGCCAAAACAGGTATTGATTTGCCCGGTGAATCTTCAGGACTATTGCCTTACTACGGCAACTGGGATCAGGGGATACTTGCCACAATGTCTTACGGATATGGAACATCTGTTACTGCTATGCAAATGATTTCGGCAGTGCAGGCGCTGGCAAATAACGGCGTTAGGGTTACTCCGCATGTTATAAAATATTCACCGGAAGAAGAAGCTTTAAAAGTACAGCGTACACAGGTTCTTTCTCCTGAAACCGCGCACTCGGTTACAAGGCTTCTTGCTGCGAGCGTAAACCATGGACGCTCTGTAATAAAAATGGATAAATATAATGTTGCTGCAAAAACAGGAACCTCAAGGAAACCTAAAGAAAATTCATCAGGTTACACACCGTTTACTTATACCTCAACAATAGGATTTCTGCCGGCCTCTGATCCGCAAATCCTTGTATATGTTATGGTTGATAGTGCAAAAGTCGGTGCAATTTGGGGAAACACTGTTGCCGGACCTGTTTTCCATGAGGTAACAACACAGGTTGCAAGAATTATGAATTTGAAACCGGATAAAGTTCCGGCACCTAAAAAAGTTAATTAGTTAAGGAGATAAATAATGAAATTAGACGAGTTGATTGAGCATTTAGACTACAAAGATTTAGTAAATTTTAAAAATGTTGAGATTTCAGGAATTTCTTATAATTCAAAAACAACAAAAAAAGGTGATATTTTTGTATGTTTGACCGGTGAATACACTGACGGGCATGAATATGCAAAAGATGCAATTGAAAACGGGGCAGCCGCTTTACTCGTAGAAAGAAAAGTTGATGCTGATAGAAAAATTCCGCAGGTTGTCGTTACTTCAACACGTCATAAAATAGCAGATATAGCAGACCGATTTTATTCAAGCCCGTCACGAGGCATTAATTTAATAGGGATTACCGGCACAAACGGAAAAACAACAGTTACACATTTAATCCAAAAAATCTTTGAGGAAAACGGTGAAAAATGTGCTTTAATAGGAACACTGGGCTATAAGCTTTCATCCGGCGGCGAGTACCGTGATGCAAAACACACAACACCTCAGGCTCCTGAATTACAGGCAACATTAAGGATGATTAAAGATGTTGAAAAAATAGATAATGTTGTTATGGAAGTAAGTTCTCATGCTCTTGAGCAAAACAGAGTAGGCGGATGCCGATTTGATGGTGCGGTATTAACAAATTTAACCCAGGATCACCTTGATTACCATATTACAATGGATAATTATTTTGATGCTAAAGCATTGTTGTTTAGAGGTCTTGCAAATTCAATGCCGCTTGAAGGTGATGAAAATCCTAAAATACCTTTTGCTGTAGTTAATGCTGATGATGATTATGCAGAAAGGTTTCTTTCATCTATACCTGAAGGCGTTAGGACATTTACTTACGGTGTGAAAAAGCCGGCGGATATAACAGCAAAAGATATTAATTTTTCACTGAACGGTGCAGAGTTTACTCTTGTAACAAAAGACGGTGAATATCCTGTTAATCTCCATATGAACGGGATGTTCAGTGTTTATAATGTTCTTGCTGCAGTAACCGCTGCAATTGCAATGGGCATTGACTTAAAAGTTTCGCTAAAGGCTCTTGAAAACGTAAAAGGGGTTGCAGGAAGATTTGAAGTTGTTGCTAAAAAACCGTTAGTAATTGTTGATTACGCACATACTCCTGACGGTTTGGAAAATGTACTTAATTCTGCAAAAGAAATTACGCCAAAAGACGGCAAGCTTATCTGTCTGTTTGGCTGCGGCGGCGACAGAGATGCTACAAAACGTCCTAAAATGGGTGCAATTGCCGAAAAAATTGCAGATAAAATAGTTATCACAAGCGATAACCCGCGAAGTGAAGACCCGCAGGCTATTATAACTGATATTATAGCAGGGCTTAAGTCAACTAATCCTGATAAAGTTACGGTTGAACCGGACAGAGGACATGCTATTGCCTTGTTAAAATCTATTGCAGGAAATAATGATGTTGTTGTTATTGCCGGCAAAGGTCATGAGGATTATCAGATATTAAAAGACCGTACAATACATTTTGATGACCGGGAAGAAGCCCGAAAAGTTTTTGAGGGTAGTGTCATATAGCGGATTGCGAGCTGAGGGCGAGCCGGCGGCACGCAGGTGACGGCGGTGCAGGCCCGTTAAGCGCGAGCAACCAAGAGGCGGATTGCGAGCAGAGGTGGATTTTGCGTAGGCTGAAGCGAAGCGGAACGCCGAAGTAATGAGGACAATGCGAATGACAGCGGTAGCGAATGAGCGCTTGTCCGAGTGGAGCAATATCCAAGACGAGGAGAGTGTAAACCCGTTAAACACGAGCAACCTGGAGAAGATATTTTGAAAACAAAACTTTTAATTGAACAGCATTTTCATGGTGCATTTGGCGTTGATTTTAACAAAGCTTCAGTTGATGATGTTTTGTATTTGTCAAAAGAAATTTTAAAGTACGGTATTGGAGGAATTTTTCCTACAATAGTTACTGATAGTGTTGAAAATACAAAACGCGCAATATCCGTTATAAAAGAAGCCTCAGTCCGGCAAACAGACGGAATGGCAAAGATTTTGGGTATTCATCTTGAAGGTATTTTTTTAAACGAGAAGAAAAAAGGTATTCATAACCCGGTTTATTTTATGAAACCGACTGTAGAAAATTACAAACTTATTGAAGATGACTTCATTAAAATAGTTACACTTGCTCCGGAGTTTGACGGCGGGCTTATTGATTATCTTGCTGCTAAGAAGGTGAAGGTTCAGGCAGGGCACTGTATTGGAGGTGAGTTGGCAGGATGCAGCGGCGTGACACACACTTTTAATGCTATGGAAGGTATCTCACACCGCGGAAAATCAACTGCGCTTTCTGCCTTGATTAATGATAATATTTATACTGAAATTATAGGTGACGGCGTTCATGTTTCAGATGAGGCTTTAAAACTCCTTTTTAAATGCAAGCCTGATGATAAAATTCTGCTTGTAAGCGATTGCTTGCCTGTTGCTTATAGTAATTTGAAAGAGTTTGAATTTGCCGGAGAAACAATCTATTATGACGGGGAAAAAGCCGCATCAAAAGACGGAACTATTGCCGGAAGTACAAAACTATTGCCCGAAATAATTAAACGGCTTAATTCTGCCGGGCTTTTTAATCCGCAATACATTGAAAATCCTTATCATTATCATAACATTGAACTTAATGGCTCAATTGAGTGGGATGATGATTTTAATATTTGTCAGTTAGACCAAGGATAATCAGGTTTGATTTGCCATCCGTCGCTCATAATTAATGCTGTACACCAGCGTCCTCTTTTTGCGGCATTACAAGCATATGCAGAACTGGTTCCGGTAAGCTTATCCCTATCATATGTTTTTCCGAAAGAAGCCTGCCCTTGCAAATCAGGATCATTGGACTCAATGTTTTCTGTTGCAAATCCCCATGGTACTAGTCCATATTCCGGAAGTATTACAAAATGAAACATATCTATCCCAACTTTATTAGGATTTTTGTAACTGTTAATATCTACCATTAGTGTTGTAGAGTAGCCGCTTGCACTATGAACGTATAGCAGGCTTCCATTTGCAAGATTTCCTCTGTAACTGTTTGCAACTTCTTCTTTATAGCCACCGCCTACCGGTTCATTATTAATCCATTTGTAGGTTATTTGTTTTTTTGCTTCTCCAAGTGTTGATGTCTTTTGCATTTTTAAATATTCTTTCAAATACTTTTTAAAAAACTGTTCTGAACTGAGGTTATAATTCCAGTATTTTACTTCTCCATTGGTGACCTCGGATAGTTTAATTGCCTGCGATAAGATTGAATAAGATGCTTTAAGCTGGCTGACAGTCTGCGCTTTTTTATAGTTGCTTATTAATGCCGGAAGAGTCATTGCGGCAACCACTCCGATTATTCCGAGGGTGATAAGAACTTCCGCTAATGTAAAACCAAATTTTCGGTAGGGCGCAGTGTGAGTGGCAGTGAACCCAGACCGTATAGTGTGTGTTAGTACCCCTCGCTTTTCAGCGACCTGAATATTTTTTGCTTCTGTGTTGACCAGCACAAGCTGTTGAAAAATACTCAGCCACGCTAAACTATTACTTTTTGCTGTAAACATTATAAATCTCCATAAAATATGTAGTTCTCATTATTATTATAACGTGTTTACACCAAATGTCAATATTAAATATGGTGTAAACACTATACAAATTGACTGCAAATATAGTTATGCTATATAAAAAGGAAATTTGTATGGATATAAAGAAGCTTCTTATCGGCAAAAAAATAAAAGAAATCAGAAAGAAAAATAACTTAACTCAGGAAAATTTTTGTGAACAAATAGGGATTGAGCCTTCTTCTTTAAGTAATATTGAAAACGGGAAAAGTTTTCCATCAATGTTGACCGTATTAAGAATTATGGAAAAGCTTGGTGCTTCTCCTGAGGATTTTTTTAATTACGAATATTTGAAAAACGAAAAGGATTTGGAAGCTGAAATGTTTGATATAATTAGGCAACTACCATATGAGAAAAAACAAATTATCTATAGAATTATAAAACAATTTGGCGTATAATTATTCCTATGAAGAGTGATAATATAAAAAAAGGTATAGCTAAAACTCCGCACCGTGGATTGTTAATGGCAACAGGCGTTAGCCGTAAGAATATGGATGCCCCGTTTATTGGTATAGCAAGTTCTTTTTCTGATTTAGTACCGGGACATATTGGAATGCGTGATTTGGAACGCCAGATTGAAAAAGGTATTCATACAGCCGGAGGACAATCTTTTATATTTGGCGTGCCTGCAATTTGTGACGGGATAGCAATGGGTCACAGCGGTATGAGATACTCTCTGCCTTCAAGAGATTTGATTGCTGATTGTGTGGAAAGTGTAGCTGCCGCTCATCAACTTGACGGCATTGTCCTTCTTTCAAACTGCGACAAGATTACACCGGGAATGCTTATTGGTGCATTGAGGCTGAATATTCCGGCAATTATAGTTACTGCCGGACCTATGCTTGACGGGATGTGCAGAGGCGAAAATAAGCTTACTATGGTTACAGGTTCTTTTGAGGCGGTTGGAAGATTTAGAAATGGTGAGATTTCAGAAGAACAACTTCTGGCTCTTGAAGAAAATTCCTGCCCTTCTGCCGGTGCCTGTCAGGGTATGTATACGGCTAATACTATGGCATGTCTTAGTGAAGTTATTGGGATGAGCCTTCCTTATTGTTCCTCTGCTTCTGCTGTGTCTGCACAAAAACGCAGAATTGCCTTTGAAAGCGGAATGCAGATTGTTGAACTTGTAAAAAAAGATTTAAAGCCTTCTGATATTATAACGCGTGAAAGTCTTAGAAATGCTATTACCGCAGATTTAGCGCTTGGCGGTTCTACTAATACATTTTTGCATATCCTTGCTATTGCAAATGCCGGCGCTATTAATATCACACTTAATGATTTCGAGGATTTAAGTGCAAAAATTCACCAGATAGTTAAAATTAATCCGTCATCAACCTTGACAATGACTGATTTTCACAATGCAGGCGGAGTTCCTGCCGTTATTAAATCACTTGAAGGGTTTCTTGTCGATACTCAGACTGTTTCAGAGTTGTCTATTAAAGAGATTGCCAATAGCGCATGGGTTGATACCGAGATAATTCCTCTTTATGAAAAATCAGAATATACTCAGGCAGGACTTGCTGTTTTATTCGGAAACCTGGCAAAAGACGGGTGTGTAATTAAAACTTCCGGAGTTGCACCTGAATGTTATGAGTTTGAGGGTTATGCAAAAATATTCGATAGTGAAGAGGAAGCTATGGCGGCTCTGGAAGGGGATAAAATTAAAGAAGGAGATGTCATTGTAATCCGATATGAAGGACCTAAAGGCGGACCCGGCATGAGAGAAATGCTTGCTCCAACTTCCCTTTTAGTTGGAAAAGGTTTAGGTAAAAAATGCGCACTCATAACGGATGGACGTTTTTCGGGAGCTACAAGAGGTATTTGTGTTGGACATATTTGTCCGGAGGCTGCAAATGGTGGCACAATAGCACTTGTTGAAAACGGGGATAAAATTAAAATCAATATTAACACCCGTTCAATTGAACTTTGTGTTTCTAATGAAGAACTTGAAGCCCGCCATAAAAGATTAAAGCCGTTTGAACCAAAGGTTAAATCGGGCTATCTCGCGAAATACGCGAAGAATGTTCAGGACGCCAGCCATGGCGCGATTGTGTAATCTTGAATTTTATCTAAAAATACTTTATAATAAAAAAGGTACAAAGGATTGTCTATAGAGCAGATTTATTTTCTTGGATAAGTTCCCGCGCTGTTCTCGCTATCTCCATGAAAACAACATATCGGCTCTAATACCGGAACTGTATAAGCAATAAAAATATATCTCAAGTACGCGTCCGCTCTTATACCAGCGCAAGCGTAGCAAGGAAAAGAAAATCCTATCAGGTATATCTGAGTGGAAACGTGTCAGAGAAAATAAAAATATTTACTTAAAAAACAAAGAGAAATAAAACAACTAATAGAAAAGGAGATTAAGTTATGAAAAATGCAGTAATATCAAGTGTTTTCGGGGGGGGGCAAGGTAATTTAAGCTTCTCAAACGATAATTGGCCGGGGTTTACATTGGCTGAGGTATTGATAACCCTTGGTATAATAGGGGTTGTTGTCGCAATGACATTACCATCACTGGTAGGAAATTATAAGAAAAAACAGACTGTTACGCAGCTCAAAAAATCTTATACAGTTCTTAGTCAGGCTGTTAAAATGTCAGAGTTAAAGAATGGAAGTGTTGCCTACTGGGATTATACTTTGCCTGCAAAAGAATTTTTTGAAACTTACTTGTCTAATTATGTATCTATTAATAAAAATACTATAACAGATTCAGTTAAAAGTTATAATTATTTAAATGGCTCTACCTGTACAGAGAATTTATGTACCGGTAATTCTTATAACGTATTTCTGAGTGATGGAAGTTCTCTAACTGTTTCAAGGGCAACACTTCCAGATGGCAGAGTTATTATAGTTGATATAAACGGATATAAAAAACCAAATACAATCGGCAAAGATGTTTTTGCTTTTGCTATTATAAAAAATTATGGTCTTGCCCCGTTTGGCTATAAAGATTTTGGGCTGTCAGATGCTGGTGGTGGAGTGAATCAGGTTTTTGGAGATTATGACAGAGAAGTTCTAACTTCTAATACAACTTACGCTTGTTCTAAAGGCAAGAGAGGATTTTGGTGTTCAGCACTAATTATAATGGATGGCTGGCAGATTAAGGATGATTACCCTTGGTAATTTCTATGCTATGATTATATTATGAAAAAGCTGGAAGATTTTGCCGGAGATATAAATAAATGTTCAAAATGCGGACTTTGCCAGTCGGTTTGTCCTGTGTACAAACTGACCGGCAATGACTGTGCTGTCTCTCGCGGCAAATTTGTGATGCTGGACGGCGTTTTAAAAGGTGATTTAAAGCTTAACCGTAATATCGAAAAGTATTTGGATCTGTGTTTAAAATGCGGTAAATGCACAAACTTTTGTCCGAGCAGTATTAATGTTTGCGATATATTTAATACTGCAAAATATGAATGTGCTAAAAATACTTTTCACGGCAGGTTTGAAGAATTTTTGGAGTCAAAATTTGTATTTGGAAATATTTTGAACTTTTTTAGAAAATTCCCGCTTATTCGCCGTTCGGTCTCTTTCTGTACAAAACAGAGGCAAGCATCTCTTTCCGCAAATTCTGTTTGTTATCCGCATAATGGCAAAGGCTGCCTTAAACTCCTCTATTTTAAAGGCTGTGTGAATGAAGCTTATCCTAAAGTTGAAAATGCGCTCAAGACTATCTTAGCTCATCTTGATGTTGAATTGATTGAACGGAATTTTGAATGCTGCGGGCTGCCTTTTCTTTCCAGCGGTAATATGAAGCGGTTTGAGGAGGTTAAAAATCGTAATCTTGAACTTATGAACTGTGAATATGATTATATTTTGACTGATTGCGCAAGCTGTGAACATACATTAAAAAGTTACGGCTGCAAAAATGTTAGAAATGCGCTTGACTTTATTGCAGAGCAGAATATAAAATTCAGCTTCAAATCCCATAAAAAGGTTACTTTCCACAAACCCTGCCACCTTGAGAGCGATAAATTTTTAAGACCGCTTCTGAAAAAATGTGAAAATGTCGAATATATAGAAATGAACGGGTATGATGAGTGCTGTGGTTTTGCAGGCGAATTTGCTTTGAAAAATTCTAAAATTTCTCGTGAAATTTCAAAAAAGAAAGCTGAAAATGCGGCTTTAACCGGTGCTGATGTTCTGCTTACACTTTGCCCTGCCTGTATAATGGGGCTTCATCAGGGGTTTATTTTTTCCAGGAAAAAAGCCCCGCCAATTAAAAATCTTGTAGAATTTTTATCTGAGGCAGAAATATCAGTATTTTAACTGTATGAGAAATTCTGGCATAAGCAACAACCGAACAGAATTTTAAAACTGCATTAGATATATTAGCGCAGCGCCTTCGTTAATCGGGCGAAAAAGCTTCTGCACTAAGTCAGTGTCATACTAAGGTTTGGCAGTCCTGCGCCGCACCAGTTTGGAGTTTGAAGATTATACCCCTTTGCACCGGGTCTTAAAGGATCTATAAAACTGGAATCTCCAATATCGATTACTTTTAACACACCGTTTTGCTCTATAAAATTACAGCTGCAGGCATCGTTGTAATAGATACCTAACTGATTGAGATCTTTTAGCCGCCTGTTTGCCTCAAGAACATTTTCAATACCGTTTACGTTATTCCCTTCCTGAAATTCATACAGACCGGAATTTGATTTATAGTCAAAGTAATAGAATTTCGGACTGTTTTTACAATTATGCAGAGTTAAATAGTAATCCATCTGAGCGTTCATAAATGCAGAGTCTGATTTATAAGCCAGGTTTTCCTTTGCATATGGCGTGTCGCATCCCCAGCTCTGCTGAACCTTAAGAATATATCTTTTTGTATCCGGACCTGTACCAAACTCAATTAGATAAGGAATTTTGCCGGATTTTCCCTCATTAATCCTTGTTACAGCCATAAACTTCCCTCCGTATTCAAGAAGGAGACGTTCTTTATCGTTATAATTCTGTTGATTTATCCACCCTGCAAAATGACTGTAATCTCCCAGTTGTTGAAATTCTTCCGGCAGTTTTCCAAAGCTGAAGTTTTCATTTTTAAACATAGTTTTTAGTGAGTGTAAATGCCAGTCAGGTGAAATTTTGAATAAATCCTGAAATGTTGTTTCTGGTTTCCCAGCAAGTTTATCAATGTATTTATGGTAGGCTTCCTGATAACCTTCAGGCGCCTGAAGCCATTCTATCAGGTTCTTTTCACCGCCTATTTTTTCTTTTAAAATTTTTAAATCAGATATTGTTTGTCTCGGCTCTGAAATTATTTCGTTTATAAACTCCTGTGAGGTTTTTTCATCAGATGTTACAGAAAATAGAAATTCTTTTATCTCTTTAGCATCTTCCTTTGAATTTTTTAAGAAATTCATAAATGTTGTTTTAGCTTCTATAAAGTTTTGGTAAAGTCGATTATCCTTAATGTTTACTATGTTATAAGGCAAAAGGTTTTCGGCGAGTTGTATTGGTTTCTGTACTGCGGGCTGCTGCGGTGCTGCTGTTTGAAGTTTTAAATTCTTAATCCTTTTTCCCTGTGAAATTGCCAGTATTGTAAGTCCTATAATCCCGGCGGCAGAAGCTCCTGCGTATATTTTTTCGGCAGTTGAAATGTTTGAGTATTTTAATTTTTTATCCTGTTGTTTTGTAGGAGCAAGATTACTGTTTGTATGCGTAAAAGTTATTGAATTTATTTTCATTTAGACCTCGAATAATATTAGTAAAATGTGTAAAAAATATTTTTTGCTTTTATTTACCAGAAAGTCTGTATAAATGAAAAAATAAATCTTTTAGATTGTTAGCAGGCTCCTCGCTGTACGGAGTTGGCAAACATCCGTACAGCTGCAATACAAGATTATGACTGACCAAGTTCATTTGCTTTTACTGCTGTTTTTTCAATTACATCAAAGAACAGTTTTTCTGAATTTTCTTCTTTCATTGTTTGTATCCCCACAAAAGTACATCCGCCTTTTGTCGCAACATTATCAATTAAGGTTTGTACAGTTAACTCTCCGCGGTTTTCAATCATCTTTGCAGAGCCGAGGGCTGTCTGGGTTGCAAGCATAAGCGATTTTTCATAATCAAGCCCGAGTTTTTCCCCGGCTCTTGCCATATCCTCAATAACCTGATAGAAAAATGCCGGTCCTGAACCTGAAATTGCTGTCACTATATCAATCTGGTCTTCTGAAACTTCAATACACTTACCTATACCTGAAAGAAGTTTCATGACAAATTCAGCATCATCTTCCGTTGCATAAGCTCCTTTACAAACCCCGCTCATTCCTTCTTTAACAAGTGCAGGTGTATTAGGCATTACTCTGATAACTCTTTGATGACCTAAAATATTTTCTATTTTTTTTGTTGATACGCCGGCAGCAATAGATACAACAAGTTTTTCAGGTGTTAATTCGTCTTTAATTTCCTCCAAAACATGTGCTACATAATTAGGCTTGGTTGCAATAAAAATCACATCACTGTCCATTGTTAAAAATCTGTTATCAGTAAGTACTTCAATCCCGAGCCTGTTATGTGCAAGTTCTGCTATTTCGCAGTTAACCTCAGAACCTTTAATTTCAACATCCGGCTTGCAGCAGGCTGATAAAACCCCTTTTATAATTGCACTTGCCATTTTGCCGCATCCGATAAATCCGATTTTTTTGTTCATAATCTGTAACCTGCCCCTCTTTTAGTGTTGACTAATTAATATTTTTTATTTAACATAAGAATTATACGACAAATATAATTAAAAAGGAATAAAGAAATGAGACGTACACTAGAAGGAACAAAGATTAAAAGACAACACGTAAGCGGCTTCAGAGCAAGAATGGCAACTCCCGGCGGAAGAGAAGTTCTTAACAGACGTCGTGCGCGTGGTCGTCATAAATTAGCTATTACTGCTAAAAAACGTGCATAATATTAGCAGCTTGGGGCTTTATCTCAAGATTTGTTGATAA
Organism: uncultured Brachyspira sp.; assembly: GCA_902383995.1. Lineage (GTDB taxonomy): Bacteria > Cyanobacteriota > Vampirovibrionia > Gastranaerophilales > Gastranaerophilaceae > Scatousia. The sequence continues at coordinate 138,053 of CABLZX010000001.1, read as the reverse complement.
ATATGCAGGATAGATTTTAACTTTACAGCAGGTCTTTTTGAGGCATGCTGTATTGTTGTAGGAAGTTTATGTTAAAAAAAGAACTAAGATTAAAGAAAAAAGCTGCATTTACTGCAACTTACAGGGTGAAAAATTCCTGCCACTGCGGCGGGGTTACTCTTTTTGCCGGTCTCAAAAAAAAGAATGACAACCCGACTCTTGCCGGTTTTGTTGTAAGTAAAAAAACTCACAAAAGAGCAGTAAAACGTAACAGATTGAAAAGACTTATGAGAGAAAGCTACCGGCTTCTCCTAAAAGAAAATTGTGTTGGAAATTCACAGTCATATATGTCATTAATATTTGTAGGACATGAAAAGGCTATTGGCAAAAGTTTTGATATAATGAAAAAAAATATTAAAAATTTATTGGAGAAATTGGACTGATGCTTGAGGGGGCTTTTACTGATTATACTTGGATGCACCAGAATATTCGGCCTTATCCGCCTTCTCCCCAGGAAACTTCCGGGCTTGAACTTGGGTCACAGGCAATATACAGATATGCTTTAAGAGAGTCTGATTATCCTACACTGTCACTAGTTGAACCTATTTATGACGGAGAGGGTAACGTAATTAAACCTGGTCATTATGAATTAGCGCTTTCTGATGAAAGAAATTTTTTAATTCTTCTGCAGAGCAAAGAACCTGTAGCTATAATTCCTGTTTTTAAAATAGAAGAAGATGATAGTGAACAAGATAGGTTAAATGACAGGAAAAATAAACGCAGACTGAAAAAAGAAGCTAAAGAAAAAGCAAAAACAAATGCACAGCGGGCAAAGGCAGGTATGCCTCCTGTAGAAGATTATGTTAATATGGAAGCCTCAATTGAGTATGATGAAAAAGGAAACTTTTATGTCATAAAGTATGAACGTGGTACTATCAGAGCCTGGGGGGCTATAAAAAAATAATAGTATAATAAATATAAATTATTTGTAACTGCCATTGAGGTTGTAATTTTCCACATCGTTTAACTTATCCTCGGCAAATACTGCACTTATATTTCCGCAATTTGAAGATTTTGGATCATATATTGTACCGTCTTCTTTAACCGCGATACAAAAATAATCTCTTCCTGCCTGATTGGGTTTTGCCGGACCATTAACGTCAAAGAATAATAATGCACAATATCTTCTGTATCTAATTTCAACTGCACCGGTAGCAAATCCGTTTTCATCATAAACCGGATTTTCATAAGCTTCATCACAGTTTGGATATTGTTCAATTGCAATAACCGTTCCGTCTGGCAATACAAACCTTGGACGTCCAGAGAGCCCTGTTATTTTTATTCCTCCAGTTCCATTAGGACTTTTTCTCATTGGTTTTACCGAATATTGACCACCACAGCCTTTGTTTGTTGTTTGGCATTTTTCAATGGCTTTAAAGTATTTTGCAAAATTTTCCATAGTTTCTGCAGAAGAATTGCCGGTATCAAATAAGTTTGAAACATCAGTAACTTCATATTCAGCTTTGTATGCATTAATTGCTGAAGAAATTAGCGAGTATGCTTTTTTGACCTTGGTCAATAAAACTTTCTCCTGTTGTTTTTGAACTATCGTCGGCAAAGTCATAGCAGCCACAATTCCGATAATCCCTAATGTGATTAAAACTTCCGCTAAGGTAAAACCGTTGCTAAGAGTGGTCTTGCCCCCCCCCCCTGTAAGAAATCCAGTCATATCAAGTATTTTCATGTATCAATCCTCCTTTTGTTTTATTATATATTATTTAGTGGTTTTTATCAATATATAATTTGATTTTTATTTACTTTTATTGTAAACAGTTGTTATGTTAGCAAATTATCATATGCACACAAATTATAGCGACGACTCAAGTTTTGGTATGGAAGATGTTGTAAAAACAGCTATTTCCTGCGGACTTGATGAAATTTGTATAACAGATCATTTAGATTGTGAAACCGGAATTGATCCCTGTTTTCCTTACAAATCATATGAAGCAGACTTCTTGAATTGTAAAGCTAAGTATTCCGATGAAATTACACTAAAGCTTGGTATGGAATTTGGTGTGCAAATGTCAACAATCCCGTATTTTAAAGAGTTTTTCTCAAAAGCTGATTTTGATTTTATTTTAATGTCCTGTCATTTGATAGATGACAAATGGTTTTGGTCGCAGGAATTTCAGTCTGGAAAAACTCAAGACGAGTATAACCAGCAGTATTATGAAGAAATTTTAAGATTGGTTAATAATTTTGATGATTACTCGGTATTGGGTCACTTGGATGTAATCCGCAGATATGATTTAAAAGGTGATTATCCCTTTGAAAAAATAGAAGCCATCGTTGAGCAAATATTAAAAAGAGTGATCTCACAAGGAAAAGGTATTGAAATAAATACATCATGTTATAGATATAGATTAAATAATTTAACTCCTTCCCGTGAAATTTTGAGATTATATAAAGATCTTGGGGGAGAGATTATTACAATAGGAACAGATTCTCATAGACCTGAACATGTGAACTGTCATATAGATGATGTTCAAGCAGAATTGCTTAATATGGGCTATAAATATATATGTACATTTGATAAAATGACCCCAACATTTCATAAGATAAAATAAAGGGGATCTAGCAAATTCCGTCAAAAATAGCCATATCACAACTTTTTAAGTCTTTTATATTACTGAGACCAGCAAACGGATTAGAGTGGCATCTTTCTATTTTTTGAAACTTCTATATAAATCCCTAAAATAAGGGGTTGCAATTTAAAATTCAGCGTTTAATAATGGGGTGTAAGAGAATTTATCGCGGGATGGAGCAGTCTGGTAGCTCGTCGGGCTCATAACCCGAAGGTCGTTGGTTCAAATCCAGCTCCCGCAACCATTTGATTTAAGTGACTTTTAGAGGTTTTCTAGAAGTCACTTTTTTAGTAAATACAACACATTTTACAACACAATAGAATAATTTGAATTAAAAAGTTATAACAAAATTCGTGAAATTGAATAAGTAATGTAACAATTTAAAATAACCACCCCATACAGCCCCTCTCATTGTATGATGTGGTTTCTTGGTCGCAGATACAAGTTTTTGGTTGTAAGATTTTTCTCGGTCTGCAAAACCCCAACCAAAATAATTTCAGATGAGCACATTTCTCGGCGAATGATGAAAACTTTATAGGCTGCGAGGTATAAAGTTACCGAAAAGTTTTTAACTAATAATCTAATGCCATTACAATTTTATAAACTGTTTTTAGTAAATTTGGGTTATTTTCCAATCTTTTAGTTATTTCATCTAATGAATTTTTATTCGCCACATCAGCATATTTAAAATCAAATAATGCACTGGGAGTAATATCAAGAGCAACACATATCTCTTCCAGTGTTTCAGCAGAAACAAAATTATTACCTAACTCAATTTGGCTTAAACTTTTAGCAGACATATTTATTTTTTCTGCCAACATTTCTTGAGTTAATGACCGACTAACACGGATTTCACGGATACGATTACCTAAGTTTTTCTTAATGCTCATAGTATTACCTTAATATATTTAGAATGGGAGTTACACACATTGACAATAGGGTAATTCTATTGTAAATTGAATAATAGAATTTATAATAGGAGTTATAATGAGTATTAAATCTGAAATTGAAGAATTTGTTTTATCTTTGAAATTTAAAGATGAAATATCTACAAAAGAATTTAAAACACAGTTAAGTAAACAATATGGCAGACCCAAAAGTTGTTATATTCCTTCTGATTATTGTTATAACCGCACAAATTTTGGTATAAATTATGATTCTCAGCCGCATTATTTTATGTATGTAAAACGGGGAATATATCAATATGTGGGTAAAAATTATCAATTCGATGGTGAGATAGAACATAAACCGAAAAATAAAAAAGTCTTGTAATAATTTCTCGTTATGTTACAAAAACAACAAAAGGTAAAAATATTATGAAAAAGTTCTTTGTTAGTTTATCGATTATTTTAAGTACAGCACTACTTGTTTATGCTAATGATATCCCTAATGCTGATTTAGGAATTGTATTAAAAGAATTCAATAACAAAATTGTTGTTGAAAAGTTTTTACCTAATATCAATATAAGAGAACATAGTTTAATACCTGGAGATATAATAACGGAAATTGATGAAGTTTCTACCGAAAATTTATCATTAGAAGAAATACAAGCAAAACTTAAAGGGGCAAAAGGTAGTCGAGTTACAATAAAAATTTTACGAGAAGAAGAATATGAGAACTTTTGGGGTAAAAAGAAAACTCAACTTGTACCATGGAAAATGACTCTGATAAGGAATTACGAGCTTGACAGTAATTTACCTGTACGAGTATTTAAAAACGGCGATAAATACAATATAAAAATGAATTATCAAAATCAAAAATTAAACTGTGAGGTTGTTTATAGAAAAATTAATAATCAATATAATAGAGAGCTGCGATGTTCAGATTGGAATAGCCGACGACTAAAAAACACATTAAATCTACCAACAGAATTCTGGATAGATCTTGATAATCTTGTATTTACCAAATATAACGAATTTGCTTTATGGCATAATAGCCCTGCTTCCAATGTTAAAAATAAAAATGAATTCATAATAGCAAGAGAAAGCACAGAAATTGGCAAAAAAGAGTGTTTAGCTAAAGGCGGTAAATATTCTTATGATGTAGTAACTGGTTATACAAGTTGCGGATATACGCAAGATATGACTGCCGGTATGACAAAACAAGAAAAAGAAAATTATTTACGCTATTTGGATTTTCAAGACGATTATGAAAATTATTTAAAGCATAAATATTTGCCATATTAATACAAAAATATATGACGGTTTGAAGATGTTTGTTATAAATATCCTATATATAGAAGTATAGGACGTAATAGGTTATACAGATACTCCCGATGATTACATTGACTTTATTATCATGACAAAGTTTTAAGTATATGCAAACCAAAATTTTAGCCCGAGATTAAGGGGGCGATTGGTGAGGGAGAAGCAAAATTTGTTTATACTATATAAAGTTTTGTAACAATATAAATTTATATTGAACACTTCACCACAAGATAATTTTTAAATTATTTTCACAATATTTATTGTATGCTATATTACGACAATACCCCTTGACTGTTTTCATGAAACTTGTTAGAATGCCACTATAAATTGCAGATTGAAAACTGAATATTAGATTTTGGGTATTTCCCTTACTTAAATACTCCCCAGCAGTCTTGACCTCATGCTCGGTTATCAAACAGAGGTTACTCCGTTATTGAGGGGTTGAGCAAGTAGAAATTATTGCCCGCTAATATTTAGTTGATAGAGATTAGTTTGTTTAACCTCTCCTTATACGGAGTTATGTGTATAACTTTCGGGCAATAAGGAAAGGAAATTTTATGAACGGCAGATTAGAGAGCGAAGAAAATGCTATTGAGCAAAACAGTAATGGGCGGCAGTACTCAAACTTATATTCAGTCAAAGAGTTTTCAAAGGTCTATAAAATCGGTATAAATACAGTTTATAGGTTATGCAAATTAAATGACTTTCCATTTATTCAAATCGGCGGAAAAATTTATATTGTCGCTGATGAATTTGTTGTTTGGGTAAACAAAAATCGTGGGAAGGTGGTTTAATTATGAATTTAGATGAGTACATGACATTTGATGATGATTACTTCGGGCATAATTTAGGTTTTCATACTAAAAAAACATCTTGCTTATTTGATTATGCAAGACAATATAATGAAATACCATGGAAATATGCAAAAACTGTAAAAAATACAGATAAAATTTCTGTTTTACAAATAATTTATGCGTTAAGTGAAATTACCAACAAATATTTATGGCAGAAGATAATAGATTATATTTATAAATTAGGTGATTTTGAGGATATATTTGAACTCGATGAATTTGGTAGAGCTTATATTTCATATGAGAAGTATAAAGCCTACGCATTTAGTCACAAAAAATTATTTAAACTAGACAATGTAAAGAAGAAGGAGGTAGATTTATGGCTCTTGCGTTTGTAAGAATTGAACATGCTGTTAAGTTTAACACAGAGAAAGAAGCAACAAGAGAAGCGGATACTTTGAGAATGAATATTATTAGATATTCAAAAAAGTACAATATACCCTGTACTGCAATGATAGGTATTAGTACCACAAATTTAAGAAATGCTGAAGTTGTCCTTATAAAAGAGGGAAAACACCGACCAAAACGAAAAACTTTATCCACAGTACAAAAAAATGGTATTCCGGAACAAGTTGAACCGCATTTACATATCATATTGATTTGTAAATCAGATTATACCGCATTCGCAAATTATCTAATTGAGAGAATTATACAAAGGTATCCAGACAGTAATTCAAATTGGTTGGGACAAGATATTATAGAATATGATATGGACAGGAATAATAATATTCGGGGATATGGTGCCGCAGCGGATTATTATATGATTACAGATCCATTGTATTACATAAAATATGTAATCAGACAATCAAGTGCAATAAGATATGTAGAAGATTATACAGGTGAAATTGACTTTGATTTTAAGGGGCAAGTTCGACTTAATTTAAAACTTGTAAACGAGCGTACTTATTTTCACAAAAAAATGCGTAAAAATTACCTCGAACCTATTGAAAAATACCAAGATGAGATAATGTCGTAATTATAGTGTAATTATAATAAAGATTATTTATTAGAGAAAAAATACCCCTCATGTTGTGTTCGACACGATTAACAAATTTGTCAAACAATTTAGCCTCAAATGCTGTTATAATAACAGTTTCAAACGCTTTTTAAAGAATTGCATACAAAACAGACTTATCAAGTACAAAATTATTTAAAATTTTTCATATAAAGTAAATGCTTGGTGCGATAAGAAAAGAATATTCCAAATTGTAAGTGATTATACTAAAGAAACTTAAGTTTTCATAAAACCGCAGAGAATATGTCTATTTTTATCAACTAATTTCACAGAACTTGATTAAGAAATGTCTTTAAATAGGTTATGGTCTAAAACAACATTGTGAAACCGTTTGAAATGTATTTGTTTAGGGTTAATTTTTGAATTTTCAAATAAATATTTGCGGAAGTCTTTACAATCAAACATCAATATCCAATAATGCAAAAGTCACAATAAAAGGAGATGAAACGATGACTACAAAAGGATTTAACTTTGCTTACATCAGAGTTAGTACAGAAGAACAAAACTACGAAAGCCAAATGGAAGCAATGAAAGATTTAAAATTCGCCAAAGTTTTTACAGAAAAACGAAGTGCAAAAGACACAAACCGCCCCGAACTTCAAAATATGCTTGATTATGTTAGAGAGGGCGACACGGTTTATGTCAAAGATTTTTCAAGACTTGCAAGAAGTACAAAAGATTTACTCAATATCATTGATATTCTTGAAACTAAAAAGGTAAAACTTATTAGTATAAAAGAAAAACTGGATACAAGCACACCTGCTGGCAAACTTATGGTTACAATGCTCGGAGCGATTTATGAATTTGAGCGAGCAAATCTTTTAGAAAGACAAAAAGACGGTATAGCGGTTGCCCAAAAAGAAGGTAGATATAAGGGCAGAAAGAAAATTCAAAAGCCTGATAACTGGCAAGAAGTTTATAGTGATTGGTCTTGCCGCAAAATTACAGCCAAAAAGGCTTGTGAATTATTGAAGTTGAAAACAAATACTTTTTACAATTTTGTGAAAGCAGAAAGAGAGGTCGCATAATGGCAAAAAGAAGAAGTAATGGCGAAGGCTGTATTTATAAAGAAAATCGTACAGGTCGTTGGGTTGGTAAATTTGTAATCGGCTATAACACAAACGGTGGACGCAAATACAAAACTTGCAGAGGCAAAACAGAAAAAGAAGTTATTGCAAAATTAAAAGACTTAACAGAATTGCATAATGCAGGTATAAATGTAAGTTCAAATGGTTTAAAAGTTGGCGAGTTTTTCGACGATTGGTTTTATAATTCAATAATACACGGATTAAGAACTTCAACAAGCCAAAGTTATGAAATGATTATCAGACGGCATATTAAACCACATTTAGGTAATATTTTATTATCAGAACTATCAAGCAGAGATTTACAATCTTTTTATAATTTCTTATATGTAGACGGAAGAACAGACGGCAAAGGCGGTTTAGCAGTAAAAACAGTTGAGAATATTCATCTTTTAATTAGTAGCGGAATAAATTATGCTCTCAAAGAGGGGAAAATTATTCGGAATCCGTTATTGAGCGTGAGATTAAAACGAGAAGGCAAGAAAGAAGTAGAAGTTTTTACTAGAGAAGAACAACAACGCATAATTGAAGAATGTAAAAATTATTATTATGGTATGGCATTCAAATTTGATTTTTATACAGGTTTAAGAGCAGGCGAGTTGTTAGGCTTAACTTGGGATTGTGTAAATTTTACCAATAATACAATAAGAGTTAATAAACAAGTTCAGAGGAATAAAAATTTTAACACTAATGCTAAAAATAAAACGATACTAGGCTTTGTATATAATACAAAAACAGAAACATCAACAAGAACAATAAAAGTATTGCCGCAAATTATGAGTGACCTTGTCGAATATAAAAAAGAGCAAGATGCTTTAAAACATCGTATCGGTAAAGATTATTATAAATATAATCTTGTATTTCCACGACAAGACGGTTATTTTACTGATACCGCAACTTTTTTGGATAATTTTATTAAAATACAAAAGAAATTAGAAATTCCGCACCGCAACGTCCACGCAATGCGACACACTTTTGCAACAAGAGCATTAGAAAACGGCATAAAACCAATAGTAGTATCACGACTTCTCGGACACGCAAGTATTCAAATAACTATGGACGTCTACGGACATGTAATCCCCGATTTTGCAGAGCAAGAGTTGGAGAAGTTGGAAGGAATATATGTTTAGCATTATTTATGTTATTGTATATTTATGGGAATAAATATTGTATCTAATTTTGAAGAAGATTATAAACAATTTGTTCTTTTGGCTATAAAGAAATATTTTAATATCAATTTGGATGACAATAGGTATTCATACCTAAAAGATTTAGAGCCACAGGATTTATATTTCCAATATTTATCTAATTCAAAAAGAATTCCTCCAGCAAAACCACGAAATGTTCATATGTCAAAAGAATTAATAAATTCTGATTTATATAATACTTATCAAGATAAAGTTGAGAATATTGCAGAACTTTTTAAAAGTGGTAAATCAATTAAACCATATCTGAACAGAGATGTAAAACATATATTCAAAAAGAATTGTCCTAAAGATTTCTTATTAAATGATTGGGATTTATATCATCTTCATTTAGGAGAATTAAAACCAAATGCAAATTTTTGCGATAGGACAAAATATGTACTTTTTTGTAAGATAACAGAAACAGATGTATATTTAATACAAATATTAGACCATACTGAAGATAGTAGTTTCGCATGTCGGCAACTCCTAACGATAATTCGTGATAATTGGATAGAACAGTATAATGTCCATAAGCTTAATGGTGTTTTAGGAATGGAAAGAGAATTCAGCGATGCTGAATATCGGAAACTAAGAGAAGCTGGAATATGTACCATATTAAATATTGACGATGAATATTTTATGTCACCTAATATGGGAGTTGCAAGTAGTGGAGATTCTTCAAATGATGTTCATATTGCAATGAGACAGTTTCATGTATTAGAAGTTTTACAAGAACACATTTTAAACTCTGCAAAAAAAATTTATGATTTTATAATTAGATGTAATATAAGACACAAAAAACCAAATAAAATACATCTTAAATTAAAGCATATTGATGATAATATTTTAATAGCACAAGATATTTATTCAAAATCTATTATTGAATTAAAGATGAATGAACATTATGTTACCGAAATGATTATTAGAATAAATAAACATAACTGTACTATTAAATATACAAAAGAATAATAATTATCTTGCTGTTACTATTTGTGGAGCATCGGAATTATCATATGTTGCTAAATAAAGTGTAATAGTGTTATTAACATGATATTTAGCATATCTTTGAGATCTTCTATAAAATAATTTTGAGCCAAAATACATTATCAGAAATAATATCGTGCCTAGAATGTAAACTTGTCCTGTTTTAAATGTCATAAACATAGTAATAAACGAAAAATATATTATGCCTAACAATGTTGATGCTAATAAATTTCTTGACATACAATAATGAATATTAAAAACTTCTGATTGATTAAGTATATTTGCATTACGATATGCATATTTTAATGTTTCGCGACAACGAATATAACAAATATGCCCATATTCTCCCATTTTTTTTGATAGCTTATATTTTTCCTTTATATGTAAATCAATAGGTATTTTAAAGTGCTTTTTCATAATATTCCAACATTTTATTTTATCCGTCAAGGTTATTATTTGACTGTCTTTTTTTAAAATATTTTCAGAATATGTATCTTTAAATATTTTTCTCAACTCATATCGTTCTATCATAGAACCTATTTCTTGAATAATTAATCCTGCTATATAACAAAATACAAAAAATACAATACTATTTGTAAAAATATTTTTATCAAACAAATCTATAGAATATTGTAACATTGATAATCCATAAATAACATATGAAATTGTAAATAAACCTGGTATTAAATACCCCATAATATCATATGAGTGAAGCTTATTAAAAATTTTATCCACTTAATTACCCTTCTATTTCATAATTTGCACAAAATTCAAGCTGTTTAGCGGCAGTATATCCTTTTCTTATTGGAATATCATCAGAATGTTTACATAAATTTTTACCTTTAGTCATAACAGGTTTAATCCCTCTACGAACAAAAGCATTTATAACTGCTTGAGAAGGGTGCTTATAATCACTGTTTTTTGCAACTGACACACAGGCTCCCTTGCTTATTGTAGAACCTTCGTCAAGTATATCACCTATAAGATTATTCAATAAATTTGTATTAACATTATGCTTACTGCCATGATGCGGAATTTGATAATATACAATTTTATCTTTGATACCCATTTCTGATAATTTTTCTGCAACTTTAGATAATGGAGGTACACCTGCATCTGAAGTTAATAATATATATTGAGAAGAACTAATTTTCAATAAAATGACCGCACTAGAATTATTTTCTGCTGTTGTAGTAGGTTCTTCTTCTAATTTATCAGTTAGCCAAGTTTCAAAAATTTTTTTAATTGTTTTTGCCATTTTTGCTATATAACTTTCATTCGTTTGTACAATAGGGTCTGGAGTACAACGAAATTCCGTTAATAACTGTCTATAGTATTCTTCTGTAGGACTTAATACGGTTATTACCCCATTAAATGCTGTTACATCAGTAAAAGGATCTTCTACGGTTATATTTTTGTCTATTGCAAGTTGTTCTAATTCATATGCTTTGTTTAGTCCTTCTTGTAATTTATTTTTTACACTATTATCAGTAACTCTGCCATCTTTAAAACAATCAGAAAGTCCATCAACTAAATTTTCTTGCCAAGGTCGATGTAACCATAATTTTTTAACTGTAAAATTCTCTAATATATATGATAAACCACCTATATGGTCTAAATCTGGATGTGTTGATATAACTAAATCAATAGTAGATGTATTGTAATATTTCTCAATATGCTTTTTGATACTTTCTCCAGTTTCGGCATAGCCACCATCGATTAAACAAATTTTTTGGTCTGCTTCTGTTTCTCCTTTAGTATCGTCCCAAAAGCGAAAAAGTATAGCATCACCACTTTTAGTATTTTCGCCAACTGGTAAAAAATCTAATTCATATGACATATTAATCCTTCCCCTACTCTAGTAAATTGTCATGTTCATGTTATATGAACTTTTTTAATTTGAATAAAAAATTAACTAAAAATTAATAATTGGAGTAACAACACATTCATATGCACACGAAGTTGGAAAGTGCTAATTCATTTCGTAACGATTTGGAAAATGTTGAGATAATAAGTTAAATTTCGTGGCAGTTCGTGAAAAATACCATCGGTGTAAAGGTTTGAGGTGATCGCTCATAACCCGAAGGTCGTTGGTTCAAATCCAGCTCCCGCAACCATTTATATAAAGGGGTTCAGGTATTTAACTGAACCCCTTTTTTAATACAAAAATCAGTAAAAGTTGTATATTTTTACGTTTAGTTTGAGAAAACAACCAGTTTGAGAATTTCGGGCAATGTTATTTTTTCATTTCTAGTTGGAAATTTCATTTTTGAAGTCGGTAGTAAAAATAATAAAAAATTTTTATCAATGCTTACCAGTGATTAATATGCAATCTGTCATCAATATTAATCACTTTTTGTACAGGCAATTTTGCATCTTTTTTAGGATATCCCAATGCAATATAACAAGGCATTGTATAATTATCAGGATGTTTAAGAGTGTTTTTAATATGTTCCAATTCCTCTGTCATAGGAATGCGTGTTACGCCAAAGATACCTTCTGCAGCGGCTGCCAATAATATATTTTCAATACAGCACCAAATTGAAGCAAATTCGTTTAGAGAGCTTAAACATGTAGGGTTCATTAAAGGTTCTCTCAATTTAAAAAATGGTAAAATTAAACACCCCGAGTTGTAAAGCATAGAAAATTGTTTTGGCATAGCAATGTGATACATTCCTCTTTGGTCTGAATCTGTCATCCCAAATCCGTCCATCATTTTTTCGCATTCATCATAACTTGTCATATCTTCCAAGTTAAGAACGCTTAATCGTTCTTTTTTGTCGTTGACAATCACAAATTCCCATTCTCGAAGATGATTATTGGTTGGTGCTTTTAACCCTGCTGAAAGAATTCTTTTTATAATATCCATAGGGATAGGTTTATCTTCAAAATCACGCACTGTTCTGCGTTTTTCGATTGCTTCATAAAAATCCATTTAAATCACCTGCCATTTTTGCCTGTTTATATATGCTTTACTCGTATATTATACTATAAATAAAAGTTACGTTCGCATAAGTTAGCAAAAGGCTTAATTCTGTCTGTTAAAAATTCTCAAACTAACTGTTATTTTACAAGTTGCAAAAAGGTTGCAAAAATATAAAATTTTAATATACTTAAAATTTAAAACTAGGAATTTCCCTTATGAATGCAAAAACTGTATGGACATATTTGAATATAACTGACCCTCTGGTTGCTTGGGAAACATATCGAGGGATATTAATATCACCTGATTGTTATCCGATAGAGAATAACCCTGCTATTAGTTTTTGGCAAATAAAATTTTTAAAAAATATGCAATCCATTCAATCAATAAATGAGTTAAAATTAGAAATTATAAGACAAAAGTTTTATCCATATAAAGTGTCTCGCTTTAGAGGGTTTTATTATTTTGAAAATCAGGAAACTGCCAAACTAGCCGCAGATTCATGGAATATTGAACATATGAATCCTTTTTGTTTAGCAGAAGTCGGAATAGACCCTAATTCAATTTATTCTAAAATGGATTCAAACTGGATTACATTTTATCTTTCAAAAGAGAATAAACAAGATGATTGGATACATAGTTATTGGAAAGGGGAAGTATGCCCCGAATTTGATAAGCCTATTTGGGAATTGTTGGTTGTAGCAAGAGGGATTATTTATGGTACTGAATTGCGTGAGCGTGCTTATGAACACATTAGAAACAATAATCCTACTACAATATTACCTTTGCTGGAACACGCACGACTTGCTGCCTGGCTCGGGTCTGATTTGGGGCATGCCTCACCATGTATAACTAAGTTGAGTCAAAATAGGTTTAAGGTTGTCGATATAATGGATATGCGTGATGCTAAAAATCCAGAATATTTAGATAAACTTAGAGAATATATAGAAAACCCAGCTAATAAAAACAGTATTAATCATGTGGATTTAAGTTTAATTGACAGATATAATGTATTTAGTGTTCCTGATACAAGAAAAAGAAACTTTGAATTTTCTATACCAGATAGAATTAATATAGATTTCAATATTCATAAACTCTCACATACATAGGAATTTCACCTTCCAAATATTCTGATGACAAGTTGCATTCTCAGCCTGGATAACTCCAAAGCCTAAACCAGGCATTATTTATACCGTTATTTGATTTTAGTGTCTGCATTGAATACTCCTTATCTTAAATATTGATAATAGTATAAAACAATTTTTACTAAGACCTCTTCTACAAATTGTGGCTTGTCATATAAATCAACGTGTGTTGCATCTTGAATTATAGATATTTCTTTGGTTTAAATGCTTTTGGGTAACGGTTTTCGCTGTAATATAAAGAGTAAGCCTTATAGCCAACAATTAATAAATTCGCTTTCCCCCTGATCTTGCGTCAATGGCTAACATATCCGTTTTGAGCTAAATGCCATCCATATAATGAGGAACACTGTTTATTTATACCTCCTAAGATGTGTTATGACAACAGCAGGATATTTTTATTTTTTACCTTCCTTGTAATATGTATCATAAAACATTTATTATTCACCTTTGTTTAATGTTTTAATAATTTTGGCAGGATTACCTGCTACAATTGAATATTGCGGAACATTTTTAGTAACTACACTTCCAGCTCCGACAACGGCTCCCTCGCCGATTTCTACGCCTGGTAAAATTGTAACATTTGAACCAATCCAAACATTATTACCGATTTTTACCCGTTTAGGTGTCATATTAGCTCTTGTTTCAATGTTAAAATCATGGTTTAAGGTTGCAATCACCACAGAATGACCGATTAAAACATTATCTCCAATTTCAATTCCGCCCTGATCCTGAAACTTACAGCAGGCATTTATGAAGACATTTTTCCCAACTGTTATATTTATTCCGCAATCCGTATAAAACGGCGGAAACATTCTAAAACTTTTATCAACTTCTTTGTCTGTAAGGTGAGAGAATATTTCGACAATTTCTTCTGGTGTATGGTACTTATTGTTAAGTTCCATTGTGATTTTCAAGGCTTCCTGGCTTTGTGTATGAAATTTTTCAAACACTTTGGTGCCTTTTTCAACGTTTTTTTGTGAAGCCATATATTTTAAAAAATCTTTATTATTCATAGAATTATTATCTACGATTCCATTAGAAATAGCAAATACTTATATCGTATATTTAGAAATGCTAATTCGAATACTAAAATATTTTTTAATTAATGGGAGTGGAAGTTGGAAATATCTCTAAGAAAGCCAATTTTATACAACTAACCAAGCCTACATTATATTCCGTAAGCGGCAAGACTTAGAAAAAGATTTAGAGCAAAAGCGGTTTGTAAAGGGTAATTACAGTATTTTCATAACTCCAAGGAAAAAGTGCCGAGGAAATAATAGAATTTGTAATATAACCTTGAAAATGCCGCAATTATGACAGGAGATAAAATATTGATGCTCTGTGATTGGATAGATTATTTGCAGTATCAATTGACAGTTCATTGTGATTTCGGTCTTTAGAACCGAAACTTGAAGTCGGCATCAGCATTGCCTGGAAGAAAAACCAGATGTTTTCAAAACGGCAAAGTTATTTCTTGAAAAATTGTATGAAAAGTTTTAGGTAAATATAATAACTTGTTAAAAATGCTTAAACCGAGAGGCATAAACGTCAGAATTCTTCACCTGGCTTTAACTCTGAAACATGAAAGTAAGAATTATTTGTATAATTATGCAATTCTGATTTTAAAACCTAATATTCTTAAAATTTTTTTTGCATCTTCATATGAAACAGAAAATATTGGATTCGGCATTTTAGCTTTTTTGTTGGAAAGCCCTCTCAAATATTCTTTTCCTCCATATCTTGGATGTGCTTTGTCTGTAGATAAAATTTTAATATCTTTTTTAAAAGGATTATTCCTGTACCATTTACGTGGCATCCATCTTCCTTCAGGGTATAAATAATTTACCGGCATTATAAGAGGATTTTTATCCAACATATATTTATTAAGCATACTCTCATCGTGCCAGAGAGGAACTATGCCGTTATCCATGTCAATATGAGTTAAATGGGACAGTTCTTCGCACATTTTAAGAAATGAAGCCCCCCCCCCCCCGTTCAAAGCTCCGGTTGCGTAATGCTTTCCGGCTCCATAAGGAATATATGCCTGAGATTCAGGGTTTCTGTCGTAGGTAAATTCATCAGGCTGTTTATTATAAAAAGCAGGGTGTGAACCTGTTATTAACCAGTCATTAGCTTCTGTAGGCAAAATTTCTTCTCTTACATAATTTAAGAATTTTGTATTGGCATTGAAGAAGAATATGTAATCATATTCTTTTAACAATTCTTTTTGCTTTAAGAATATATCAAATCTCAGCATTGTATCATACGGCCAGCCCAATTTTTCCTGATGAAGTTTTAAGATATTATCATTTTCTTCAAAATTCAGGTGTTCGGCATCAGTAAATACAAAATATTTTTTCTCAGCCTCAGGTAAAAAATATTTTTCACAGCTTGGGTAGAATTCATCCCAAAAACACACATATCTTCCGGTAACAATATATAAAACAGCAATTTTCTTTTTCATAAAATAATAATAATATAAATAAACAGTTATTTAAATTCAAAACTGATAACTCTGTCCATAAGTTCCTGCCAGGTTTCGTTTCTTTCTTTTTTATAAAGTTTTATACTGTCATACCAGTCACAATGGTTTAAATCCGTATGCCAGCGCCAGTTATACTGATAAGGCAAGAGAATGACGCATTTTTTACCGAGAGCGCCTGCAACATGTGCAAGAGAAGTGTCATTACAGATTACCAGATCCATATTTTCTACGGCTGCAGCTGTGTCTGAGAAATTTTTAAAAGTATGGCTGATGTCTATAATATTTTTATCCTGAAGCTTTTTCAATTCTTCAGAGCCTTCATATGTCTGGCATGAATATACCTGTATATCAGGCAGCTCAAATAACCTGTTAAATGCTTCGACGTTGATTACCCTGCCTGTTTCATAAAACGTATTACCCTGCCATTTAATACCGATTTTTATTTTGGAATTGTTGAAAAATGTTGTTTTATAATAATCAGTTTTTGTCTTGTCCGCAGATAAATATTTTGAAACCGGTTTAAATATATTCTGGTTGTTCCTTCCCAAAAGGTAAGGAAGGCTGAGAATTGGGGCATGAACGTCAAAAGATATACTCTTCTCATCCTTAAATGTATCCATAATCTCAATATCCGGAAAGTTTTCCCGAAACCATTCAGCAAGTTCCTTCTGGGGTTTAAAGATAATTTTTCTGCATCTTGTCTGTAATTCCGTCAGATAGCGCGCGAACATAATTACATCCCCGAAACCTGCTTCATAATATACATAAATTGTTTTGTCAAAAATTTGTTCGCCCTGCCACAATGGAGCTTTTAGTGTTAAGTTCGGATAGGTAACCTCCTGGGTTTTAATTGCCGTTTCTCTGCAAAGGCGTTCCTCAAAATATTTGAAACCATGTTCGTAATCTTTTTTTCTGAAATAGGCAAGTGACAAGAAATATTTGCTTTCCCTGTCATCAGGATTAATTTTTAAAACTCTGTTGTAATAATTAATTGCTCCCTGAGGATTGTTTAATAACAGATATAGTGCAGCAAGATTAAAGTTTGCCTTTTCCGAATGAGGTTTTAGCCTGAGCGCTTTTAGGTAAGCTTTTTCTGCCTCTTCAAAGTTTGAAAGATTTTTATAAGCAAGTCCCAGGTTAAACCATAAAGTAAAGCTGCCGTCATCCGTTAATAATGCTTCTTTTACCAGCAGGATTGCTTTTTCCCATTCTTCCTGCTTTATATAAATTCCTGCAAGATTTTCATAGTAATAAATGTTTTTTTCATATTTGATTGCCTGTTTTATAAATTTTTCAGCATCAATAAGATTATTTGTCTGAAATTTTAAAAGCCCGAGCAGATTTAAGGCTTCGCTGTTATGCGGATTTTCTTTAAGAACTTTAATATAGAATTTTTCTGCATTTTTATAATCACCTTGAGAATGCAGAGAGAATGCTTTATTCAAATTTTCTTTTGCAAAATCCATAGTCCGCCTCTGTCTTTCCAGTATACCAGAAAATGTCATCGGCGGAAATTTTTAACAATTACTTCATATCAAATATTATAATAATCGATTCATCTGCAATTCCTGTTATATTAATTAGTTCATCTTCTTCTCTAATTCCAAGTCCATCACCAGCAAAAAGTTCCATATCTTTTATAATAACCGAGCCTGTTGCTATATGTATCCAGATTTTTCTTGTTGGTCTCAACTGATATGATACAGTTTTTTCTTTTTCTATTATCGTTTCATAAACGTTTGCATCCTGGTAAATCTTAAATGCATTATCTTCTCCTTCCAGTGAACCGATAAGGCATAACTTGTTCAGCATTGCCTCCCGCGGAAAATTTTTCTGGCCGTAACCTGGTGAAATGTTTTGAACATTAGGAATAATCCAAATTTGTAGAAAGTGAACAGGTACTTTGTCAGAAGCATTAAATTCACTGTGGAAAATCCCTGTGCCTGCACTCATTTTTTGTATATCGCCGGCTTTCATAACCGAAGTATTCCCCATACTGTCGCGGTGTTCAAGTTCTCCTGAAAGGACGATACTTATTATTTCCATATTGTCGTGCGGGTGTAGACCAAAGCCCTCTGACGGAGCTACAATATCATCATTGATTACTCTGAGCGGACCAAACCCCATATGTTTTACATCAATATAGCTGGCAAATGAAAATGTATGTTTGCTGTCCAGCCAGTATAATTTTGTACTCCCGCGTTCACTGCTTTTTCTAACTGTATACATATGTTTCTCCTTTGGCTGTGTAGTATAACAGGGATGATAAAATAAAAAATTCATAGGTCGGTTTAAGTAAAAAGTACGAATTTTGCTTTTATTTTAAATAAAAAATTCAGACTTAACGGTTAAACAGTTCTGTAATCAAAATTTTCACAGCAGGTATTATTATTCTATTGTTCCAAAAAAGGAAAGGAGAATTATCAAATGAGTTTTAACCCGTTGAAGGAAAAGGGAATTTCCCTTGAAAAACAGCTTAGAAGCTGGCATAATATTGCCCACAGGCACTTTAACAAATATGAAGTAGATTGTTACACACGCACCAGACAAATTTTAATGAATGGTATTGAAATTGAAGCGTGGAATTTTAAACATAATTTCGCAAGAATTACAGATGATGAGGAAACTAAACTGTTTCTGGCTATGACAAAAAGAATAGAGGATATGCAGCAGACAACTGTTAACTGGATGTCCCCGGCTGATCAGTCGGTTTTAGAAACAACTTTAGGCTATGAGCAGGTTGCAGTTGATTTAACTGCCTGGCTTGCGCAGAATGAACCGGATGATTATGTTAGAGAAACGTTTAACTTTGGTTTGCTGGAAGATTTTGACCACCTTTACCGCTACAGCCAATGGGCATATATGGAGCATGGTATTGATCCGGATGATATAGTACAGGCGCAGACTGATATTATGATAAGCCGTCCTACACAAAATCACCATAATGACAATACTTTAAGACTTAGAGAACACTACGACAAAGCCACAGCTTCTCCGCAGACAAAAGTTAATATTCTTACTCTTGTATCCGGAGAACAACAGACCCATAACTATTATGCAGAACATGGTATGGAATACGGAAATGAGTGTTTGAGAGAAACTTATGCTGAGATTAAAGACGTTGAAGAAGAACATGTTACGATGTATGAATCTTTGATTGATCCTACAGAATCTTTATATGAAAAACTCCTGCTTCATGAATTTACAGAAGTTTGTACATACCATAACTGCATGGCTGATGAGGTTGATGATATGCTAAAACCTGTCTGGGAAGAATTTCTTGCATATGAGTTAGGACATTTGCAGGCAGCTGCTGAACTGTTTAAGAAACATGAAAGACGTGATCCGGAAGAAGTTATCGGTACAGACATAGTTTATCCTTGCAGATTTAAATCACAAAAAGAATATGTTACAAACATTCTGGAAAATGAAATTGACAAACGTTTAGGGCTTGATAAGGATTATACAGTAATTAAAAAGCTTCCGGATAACTGGCCTAGTTACAAAGTTCAGGAAAAAGTCGGAGAAGACGGGTCGCCTACCGAAATGACAATTAAGGTAATTGCAACCCAAAAGGATCGCGATCTTGTTATTGCTTCTGATAAATTGAAGAGAGAACAGGCAAAATTGATTGAACGCGGGCTTGAACCTAAAGCACAGGCTCCTGATACAGTCAGTGCCGATGAGTTTAAAAAGATGAGTTCTCAAAAGTTTGAAATGTAACGCTTCCATAAGAGGGATTTAATTATCCCTCTTTTTTGTATAAAATATTCCTATGAATAAAAAGAATAATATAAAGAGTATATATTCTAATTTTGCACTTTTAACTACGGCATTTATCTGGGGCGTGTCTTTTGTAGCTCAAAAATCAGGTATGGCTTTTGTCGGTCCGTTTACCTTCAATGCTGCGAGAACTTTTCTTGGAGGATTAAGTCTGCTTCCGGTTATAGGTGTTTTAAAAATGATTTCTATGAAACATGATACAAGAACCCCTCAAGAAAAAGCAGCTCAGCATAAAATACTTGCTAAAGGAGGTATCTTATGCGGTTTCCTATTGTTTTCAGCCCTTACTATAAATCAGTACTGTATGGTTTATGCTCCGGCAGGAAAAGCCGGGTTTATTACTTCTTTGTACGTTATTTTTGTTCCGCTTATTGCTGTTTTTTTGAAGAAGAAACTCCGGTTTAACGTTAAAATTAGTATCATACTTGCTGTAATCGGCTTGTATCTTTTATGTTTTAAAAATACAGGTCATGTTGAAATAAGCGATGCGCTGCTGCTTGTCAGCTCATTCCTGTTTGGTCTGCATATAATTGTTGTTAATTATTATTCACATAAAGTTAGTTCTGCAAAACTATCGTGTGTGCAATTTTTTACAGCCTGCTTACTTTCTCTTCCTTTAATGTTTATATTTGAAAAACCGGAGCTTTCTGCTCTCAGAGCAGGAATTGAGCCTATTCTTTTTTCCGGTATTCTTGCAACCGGCGTAGCATATACTCTTCAGATTTTCGGGCAAAAAGGCACAAGCCCGGTGATTGCTTCTCTAATCCTTAGTCTGGAATCTGTTTTTGCCGTACTTGGCGGTATGGTTATGCTCGGGGAGAGTATGATTTTCAGAGAAGCAATCGGATGCGTATTTATGATTAGTGCAATTCTGCTTTCGCAGCTGCGTTTCCCTCCTTCAATATCATATCCAGGCAAGACCGATAGAAAAAATTGAAATTAAAAGCGAACCTATAAGAGCGCTTAAAAATCCGCTTACTTCAATTCCAGGAACAAGGTATGCCACAAACATAAACAGCAGTGCGTTTATTACCAGAGTGAAGATGCCAAGTGTCAAAATGTTTATCGGTAGTGTAAGTAAAAGCAGCACAGGTTTTATAAAAGCATTAATTAATGCTATAACAACAGCTGCTATCATTGCGGTTGTGAAGTTTTCGATTGATATACCCGGGGTTATCCAGCCGACAAACATAATTATAAATGCTAAGCCTATCCATTTTAATATCATTAAAAACATATTTTCTCCTTATTTTTTTATATTTTAAAGCAGTTAAAAAATATTTCAATACCGGAAAGTTTAATAAAAAAAGCAGGTATTTTTTTAATACCTGCCAAAATTTATTATTTTATAAAATTGGATGCAATATACATTCCTATTAAAACAATTACAAAGAACAAAAGACCTCCGAAAACTTCGTTCCTATTGTAATTAAACTGGGCAGGATGCCCTGTTTCCTGTTTAGTTTTCTTATCCATATTTGCAATCTCCTTATCTCAAAAATCGTAAATAAATATAGATGGAGCTTAGTATCAAAGAAATAAGCATAACAATGATACCGTACTTCATAAATCTCATAAACGAAATCGGATAATTTTTGGAAGCCGCAGTTTCAGAAACTATAACATTTGCAGCTGCACCTATAATTGTCATGTTGCCGCCAAGGCAGGCACCTAATGACAAACACCACCATAACGGTTCGGCATAGCTTGCGCCCATAACTTTTTCAATTTCTAAAATCATAGGTGTCATAGTTGCAGTATATGGAATATTATCAATAATACCGGAGATAAAGCCTGAGCCCCAGAGAATTAACAGTGAGGTTGCAGCCTGAGAGCCCTCGGTAATTTTGATAATCCAGTTTGCCATTAATGCAATACCGCCGGAAGCTTCAAGTCCGCCGATAATTATAAATAAGCCGATAAAGAAGAATATTGTATTCCATTCAACTTCTTTGCATATTTCAGAAGGTTTTTCAAATATCAGAAGTATGCTTGCACCAAGCATAGCCATAACAGATGTTTCAATATGTGTTATATCATGTGTTATAAAACCTAATATTACACCGGCTAATATGATAACACTTCTAATCATAAGAGCTTTATCTGTTATTGTATGCGAGTTATCAAGCAGAGCCACCTGTTCCATTTTTTCTTTTGTAGTTACAAGGCTTTTACGGAAAAATAATGCCATTACGCCAAGAACAACAACTAAAATAATGAAAACAATCAGTGTTAATTCTTTTACAAAATCCATAAAAGAAAGTCCGGCAGCACTGCCGATAATTATGTTTGGAGGATCCCCGATAAGAGTTGATGTTCCTCCTATATTTGATGCAAAAACTTCTGTAATTAAAAAAGGAATAGGATTGATGTCGAGCTTTTTAGCAATAAAGAATGTTACAGGCATAATCAAAATAACTGTTGTAACATTATCAAGAAATGCTGATGTAACTGCGGTAAATAAGCCTAAAACAAACAATATAAGTATAGGCTTTCCGCCTGTATGCTTCAAAAGTTCATTAGCAATCCAGTTGAACATTCCGCTTTTTGTCGCAATACTTACAATAATCATCATTGCAACGAGCAAAAATATTACATTAAAATCAATATAATTAATAAAGTACAGGCTGTTGATTGCATCGCCTGCCATTTTATGCTGGCTTAAAAGCCCTAAAAGAATTGTTGCTACAGCACCAAGAAGTGCCACTGTTGCTTTTGGAATTTTTTCCAGAGCAATAAATATGTAGGCGATAATCAATATTGCCGCCGAAACTCCGACACTGTGTGCCTGAACAAAATTTAATATATCCATTTTAAGTACTCTCCGATTTCGTTTATTACATTTGTTGTTTTAATATTTTAAACGAAATTAAGGAGCACGCGGATTAATCTCATACCTGAAATTATAAGGATTTGAACAAAAATCCGGGTTGAAGGTTAATGTAGGCTTTTTGTTTAAGAAAAAACTTTCCAAACTTACAAAATCAGGTGTGACTTCCGGAATATGAATTATCTTTTTATTATGATTTCTAAGCGAATAATCGGAATTTGATATGTCAGTTGTTATATTTTTGAGGTTAAATGTATCGTTATTATTAATTTCAAGAGTTTTATTGATACTTACTACAGTCTGTGTAAAGCTGTGAACTGAAGGCACAGTGCTTCTATGCCCCGCAAACACAAAACCTATTAATAAAAAAGTCAGTATCATAAAACATTTTTTCATGATACTGACATATTATTTAAAAAGTGAAAATTTTTCAACAAGCTAAAACAATATTATCTTTTGATAGTATCATTAGATTTCAAATATTCTTTAGCTTTTTCATCTGTGACATACATTTTACCGTCTTTTTTGATAAAGATTTCAAATATATCCGGATCAGAGCATTTTTCAGGATCAGTTTTGTTATACATACAGTTAGGTTTTTTATCGGAGCCGTTTACATCGACTTTAATTTTTGCATCTGTGGTAAAGTCTGTTATAGGCATTATCCATTCAATACCATCACTTGAAATAAATGCTATTTGGTTGGCAACACAGTTCGGAACATCATCGACAGTGTTTACTTTTGTTGCAAATAGTTTGCAGAATTTTGTATTGCCTGAAATAGATGAATCTATAGCTGCAGGTTCGATTTCATCAAATCCTTCTTTACCGAGTTTGGTAGCATACATATCTTCATCGTTTACAAGTTCTGTAACGATCCTTTCTGCAAGATAATATGCTTTTTTGAACAAAATTTTATTTTTAGCCGGTTTGACCTGCATTATTGCCGGAATTAACATTGTTGCAATTATTGACAGAACTGCAAGACATACCATCATTTCCGCCAAAGTAAAACCATATCTTTTTAATGTTATTTTCATTTGCCATTGTCCTTTTTTATTTTTATTTCTACCAAATTATAACTATAGATCCAGGTGCACCTGCAGTAGCTGCAACATTTGTATAGCTTGTGTCAGAGCAGCTTATTGGACCTGTGTATGATGAGCTCAGCGTATTACCGGCAAATTTTCGGATATGTGTACTAATCCAGCAGTTATCTTGCGAAGTACCGCCATTACCGCCTCTGCCGAAAGTATTCAGGTCAATTCCATCACCTTCCGTAGGTGGAACATCATTCATATTGGTAACATTTGCAGCTCTTTCATAAGTTGATATTGAGCCTATATGGTTAGGTGAAATTCCTGTATGGGTATTTGCACTATCTTCAGCTTCAGATGGATACCCTGGTGCCGGAGGCAGTATTTTTACAGGAAGCGGCTGCTTACCTTTTCCTCCTAATCCACCGGGAACTGATAATGCTCCGTTAGACATACTGGTTTCTTCTCCCGGATTACCATCATCTCCTGAACCTAAAGCGGGTGCTGCACCACCTCTTCCTGGTTTAAGATCAACAGTATTTGATTTAAATGAACGTACAAATATTGCAAGATATTCTCCAGCAGTTCCGCCTTCTCCTGCTGTCATATATTTTGTATCATACTCATGACTCCAAGAGTAACTAGGAGAGTGTTCTCCTGCTGAACAGCTATTGTCGCAGCTTCCGTTACAATAACCATCTGAACCGTCACTACCTGCTGTGGCATTATAGCAGTATGAATAATCAGAACAAGGTGTTCTTGTTGCCGGGCTGCCTCCTGTTCCGCCATAGGCTGTACAAGAAGCTACAATACTTCCATTTTGACTGATTGCAGCTGATGCATTTCCGCCGTCTCCACCGGAAAGACCATCATTAATATAAATACTTGAACTGTAATCACTCCCACTGCTTCCGCTGTCGTTAGTTGCTTCATGTTTTAAACCAAGACCTACCGCTACAGAACCTGTATTACAGGTTGCACTGGAGCCTCCCGAGCCACCTGGAACTGTTCTATCCAGAACTTCAGCTGACCAGCTGCAGCTGACTGCCTCTGTTGACATTGCTGTACAGTCTGCTTCAGTCATTCCGGCAGTTTCACTGCTTCCGCATTTGCACTTTCCGGTAGTTCCAAGGTAACTCTCACCTGCGCCGGAACCATCACCGCCGCTTCCGGAAGTTGCACATGCATATACCACATCGCCGGCAACAAATCCTTGCCAGTCAGAAAGTGTCATATAAAACGGGCTTCCGGTGATTTCACTTTCAGTCCAACCATAAGCTGTTTTAGTGCCGCTTTCATTAACGCTGTTTCGTGTACTGCCGTCATATCCGGCATCTCCGCCTGAGCCGCCGCCGCCAACAAGCTGAATATAGAAATATGAAGCTTTTGCAGGCGGTTCAAACTTACATTCTGTTACTTCTCTTTTATACAAGCGGGCTTTTTCAACATATCTTTCTTCCATTAGTTTGCCTTCACTGGTTCTGTAACAGGTATATTTACCATGAACTATTTTTTTAGGAACGCGACTATGTTTTTTAGTAATAACAGACATAGAACCTGCTGTAATAAGGGATGCTATCATAAGTAACAACAGCATTTCAACAAGTGAAAAACCTTCTTTTAAAATGGATTTATTATTATTAATCATAATTAACCAGACTCCTATTATTGATAGATATTACCAGATTATAACAGCACCACCATCGTTTCCAGGCTGACCTTTTGCGCCTCCGTTACCGGGAGCAGCTGTAATTATACCGCTTTCAACACCAATTGCATTTAGATATGTATTAAATTGCGATACATCAGCCCCATCTGTCATATTTGATTGTATTGTAAGTGCAAACTTAAAAGTTTTATCATCAGGTTCTTCATATGTAACCATATTACCGTTAAGAACAGTTTGGCTGTTAATGTCAATATACTTTAACTGTTCAGTAATATATGCGTCATCATTTGTGCCGCCCATATCATCTTCTTTACAGTATGAAATTTGAACATATTCTGTATAAGCATTACAAACCGGCTGCCTTGCGCATGCATATTTTGCATTTATAACACTACAGCCTGATACGTTATTGCCGTTCATAGTTGATTTATCAAATCCGTATGTTCCGCCGCTTACAGAAGCAATTGTTTTCGTCCCGGTTGATTCTATTGAGTTAACTATTGACTGTGTTGCAGAACCCCCAACCGCAGCTCCTCTTCCCGGAGTAATTTCGAGTTCTTTTTCAATACTTGTTACAAAGAAACTTTTGTATTCCCCGGCGCCTCCGCCGTGTCCGCTGCTTGACGCTGAACCGGCACCGCCGCCTCCTACAAGATTAATAACATAATACGGTGCATTTTTTATTGGTTTAAACTTGCATACACTTACAGTATCTAAACTCCTAGGTATATTTTCAACAAAATACTGCTGTTTTAATGAACCGTTTGAGTAGTAGCATTCAAATCTTCCATGAGGTGTTTTTTCGGTTACTCTGTTTCTTTTCTTTGTAAAAACATTAGCACAGGCAGTTACGAATATAGCAACTATACCCATAACTACCAGTGTTTCAAATAATGAAAATGCTAATTTATTATTTTTATCTATATTTATCATTTATTTTCCTTACCACACTATAACGACGGCTCCGCTGTTACCCGGTTGTGCCGGGCATACTGATTCAGTTCCGCTTATTGTTTTAAGAACATTCCCTCGTTTATCTATACATTGGTATGCCTGACTTTTATTTACTGAGGTGTATGTTTCGTTGGTAACAAATACACCATTGATATGGATTTGTTCAACTGAGTCAGTATTTCTTACGATAGAATAAGCTCCGTCACCGCCCATTCCTGTCATAGTTCCTGTAATTTTTGAAGGCATTTTACTATCTTCATCTAACTCAATAAATGTAGAGAAGCCGGAAGCAACTGCAAATCTTGCATCTGCATCTACAGCTCCCTGATCGGTTGGAGCACCGCCTTTGAGCCAGAAGCTATAACTTCCGCCAAGGCTGTTGCCTTTGCCGCCTTTGGCTCTTATTGCTTCTGACATTGACGCATTTTTAATTTTAATTAAAGTATCACCGCCATCGCCTCCTGCAGGGCTTGCAATGCTGGTGCCAGGAGTTCCTCCTTTCCCTACAGTTATGTCAAGAGCTTCACTGATACCAGGGAAGAACATTGATTGGTACTCACCTGTATTACCCATGTAGCCGTATCTGGTAGAGGCTTTTGTGCCTTGTCTTTTATATGATACATCCGGAAGGCTGAAGCTTCCTGAGTTACCGCTATAACGAGGACAAGATTCGTTTGAAAAACAGCCGTCTCTACCGGAACCGCCGGAGGTTGAGCCGGTTATCGGCGTACAGGTAGAAGGACCGGTTGAGCCAGAAGTACCATTAACAAGAGGGTCAGAAGAATCTGAACCGTTAGTTCCACCGCCTAACAAGCAGCTTCCATCAGGATATTTTAACGTAACATTACCGCCAGATTTTGAACCATCATATTCAAATGTTATATCCATAGGTGCTCTTGTTGTAAACTCTGTGCAATCGCCAGCACCGCCATCACCGCCTCGGGAGCGGTTAATGCTGCCATCCTCATATTTTTTTGCAGTACCTACGCCGCCATCACCGCCCGCAGCACAAGCACTGAGTGTAACGGTAGGCGGAGTCGTATCCCAAATAGATTTTAGCCAGGTAGGGCATGAACCTGCTGCGGCACCGCCGTTACCGGCATCACCTGAGTCTGAAATTACACAATTACTTTGAGTATAAGTTCCACTTAAAGAGTTACTTGTTGTTGGTGATTTAATTGTACCGGATTCATATATCGGAGTTGTAGAATTTGGGTCTTCTGTGATATATGTGCCGCCGGCACCTCCGCCAATGGCTTGAATAATGAAGAATGATGCTTTTACCGGCGGGTTAAATTCACACTTTGTAACCTCTTGCGGTGTTGTTTCTCCATAAATTTCGTCTGCAGTATACTGCATAAGTTTATTGCCATCATAGTAGCACTCAAAACGACCATGAGGAAGTCTGTCAGTTTTTTTAGGTATTTTCTTATATGCAATAGGAGCAAGTGAAACTATTAAAAAAGATAATATCAAAAGAACCAAAAGCATTTCTGCTAAAGAAAACGCCTTTTTAGAGTTTTTAGTAACTCTGTTAAGAATATTATTCATACTCAAAATCTCCATTGTTCAGCCAAAAATAATCAATCCCGTATATCTATTATACCACATATTTTACGAAATGTAACTATTTTTTTGTTGAATTTAAATAAAACTTAACTCTACTTATTCTACGGTTTTATCAATCTTGACACATCCACTATTCTTATGATATAATATAAAAGTATTACCTCTGGGGGTTGTTGGATTATGTTTAAGTTTTTTAAGAAAAAAACAGCATTAACATTAGCGGAGTTGATGATGGTTTTTGTTGTAATAGGTGTAATTGCTTCTATTGCTGTTGTTACAATAAAACCTTTTGAAAAGTCTGTAAAGTGGATTTATTATCGTATGTATCATACATTTAATACTGCCATTTATAATGCTATGTTCACCAGGGCAGAATTCCCCACAAACTCTGTTGATTTTTGTAATGCACTTTTAGAATTTATTAATTCTAATGAAAACCATTGTGATATTAATAGAATTGTAAGTTTAACTACAACCGAATATCCTGAGGATAAAATTCAGATAATTGCATCTAACGGCGTACGTATTTATATTTCTGCCAATACTGACGGTACTCCTTATACACATACAGAAACAGAATCAAACGGTATGAGTACTACTTATAAATATTATGTTGTTATTGCCGACTTAAATGCCGAAAAAAGACCAAATACACCGATTTGGACAGAAAAACAAATGGCAGATATTGTAGCATTCGTTGTAACTGATTCAACTGAGGTTATTCCTGTTGGATACCCAGAAATTGATACACGTTATATGTATGCAAGAGTTGTTTATCCGCCTATAAGCTCAGATGAGGTTGACGACAACCTTTCCGAGGCAACTTCTTATTACGAAGCCAAGCATAGAGCCTGGGGAAATACTATTGATTCGTCAGAAGCTATGTCATTTAACTTCCAGGAGGATTTCCCGGACGGGTCTCCATTTAAGCTTCCGGCTTCAGCTTATCCTACTGCACCTTCTGTCGATATTGCCGAAGGCTGTATGGAAACCAATTCTCCTTGTTATGTGAAAATAGAAGAATATGACTAGAGTTTGGATTGTTTCTTGTTTTTTTTATTAATTTATGCTAATTATGTTGTTAGCTAAATATTTCTTTGCAAAATTTTGAGGGTATTATGGATAAAAAAGTTATAGTTATTTCATCTCTTCTGGTAGTTGCTGCCATCATTGCAGCTTCTGGTTTTTATTTTTATAATTCATTATTTATTTCTTCAAATGATGCTGTAATAGAACCTGATTTTATTGCAGTTGATGCTGAAAATTCCGGAAAGGTTAAAAATATTTTTGTTAAGCCGGAGCAAAATGTGACAAAAGGGCAGGTTCTTGCTGAGATTGAGGTTGTACAAAATGTTGTAATTCCTGCTCAATCTAAAAACGGATTTGATGTTAATTCGACAAAAGCAAAATTAAATGATGCTGAGGAAAACTATAAACATTATGCTCTTATGTATAAAGACGGTGTTATTGCTCAGGAGGAATATGACCGCTCGCTTAACCAGCTTACAAAAGCGCAGGATGACTATGAAAAAGCATTGCAAACATCCGGCGCTGCTCAAAAGCAGAAATCTGTTGTTAAGACTAATGTTACCACATCTAAAGTTTATGCACCCAAAGATGGTGTTGTAAGTCTGAGTTATTTAAATAAAGGTGAAACTGCTGTTAAAGATAAGCCTATTGTGCTTTTGGATTCCAACAAACCAAAAGTGACCGCTTATTTTAATCCTAAATATGCTGATGAGTTAAAAGTTGGGCAGCAAGTGGATATTCATATGAAAAAATATCCTGCAAAGAAGTTTACAGGAGTAATTAACGCTGTCGGAACCGAGCCTGAAATGGATACAGAAAAACAGTCGCTTGTGGTTCCGGTTCAGATAACTTTTAAAGATGATTTAAATGGTTATACCCTTGCAAAAGGACAGCCTGTTCAGGTTAAGTTTAGAAAGTAACATTTTTTAAACTTTAGAATGGCAAAAAAAATTTTTTTTAGGTTATACTTAATCTGGGAATTTAAATAACCTGAAAAAATATGGTAAAACGTGTATCTAATGAAACTAAATCAAATATATTCGGATCTTTTCCAAATGAGAAAAAGGTTAGAAAAGGTTACTTAAGTTACCGTAACCATAGAACTGAAAGTGTTGATACGTATACGTCAGTAAAAACTGCAGCAGGAGCGGCAATTGGTACAATTCTTCCTGTGTTGTACTTCTTGAAAAAACGTGACGGTAGACTAAAAGGGATAAAACAGTTTTTTTCTCTGCAATATGGATATAAGGAAATGATGGCGGTGAGCCTTTCTGCAATTATCGGCGGAGTTTTGGCAGGTATGTCCGGAGAGAAAAATCCTTTACACCGTAAAAGAAAAAAGAATGAGGCGGTATTTCAGTTTATGAATACTGCTGTTCCGGCAACTCTTGTATGCGGGGCTGTTAAATTTTGCGAGCGCTTCAAAAAGTTAAATCACAGTACTTATAAAATGTTTGGTACTGCCGCCGGATTGGTAGGCGGGATGTATCTTGGCGCTGAAATCTCCAATAAAATTAATGATCCGAAAGATAAAGTTCCGGATCGCAAAGTCACAATGAAAGATGCTATTGCAAATATTGATGATGCTTTTGGCGCGCTAGTAATTGCAAAATTCCCCGGGATTAAGCATCTTCATGTAGAAAAAGTTCTGCCTGTAATTTTTGCCTGGTGCGGTTACAGAGCCGGCGAAAGTAACTAATCTTCAACCGGTTTTGCCGGCGTTTCTGATTGTTCTATTTTAATTTGCCCGTCTTTTTGGACAAAGTTTACTTCTTTTGTTGTTTTACGCTTATTCAGCAATCTTTTGAGTGCAGGATCATCTGAGCGGATTTCTGCATTTTCCAGCTCTTTCTTTTTCTTTTCTTTCTGTTCCTGAAGGTCTTTTGTTTCGTCGATTTCCTGCTGTCTGAATATCTGCTGCTGCATTAGCTGCATATCATGACGATTAATACCCTGAAGCCCCTGAATGTCATTAATCGCAGAAGGCGGAAGCTCCGGGTATGCTAAAGCTGTGCCTGCAAAAATACTCATTGTAAGGATTAAGGTGCCGAGATTTTTCATACATCATTCTCCTTTATTTAATCTGGAATGTTACATTTGCAACAGAAGTAATTTTCTTTTCTATTGTAGAGGTGTCGCTTATGCCCATATCGGAAACATTTGTCGAGTCTACCGGAGTAATCTGGAATACGCCCATTCTTACAGACTGAATTTTTCCTGTTCTGTTATGTGTTGCTTTTAACATAGCATCTGCTCTCTGTTTTGCATCTTTTGTTGCTTCTTCAAGCATTTGAACTTTCATATCAGACAGTTTTGAGTAAAAGTATGCCGGCTGATATACATTTATATCAATGCCTTTATTAATCAGATTAGTAATATCTATTGAAATTTCTTTTATTTTCTGTACATCGTTTGATGAAACTGTTAAAGGCTGGGAAAGATTATAGTAAGCAATTTCATTTGTTGTATTCCCGTTAGGCGTTTGTTTGTATGAATTATAACCGCTTGATGTTTTGACTTCAATTTCGTTTTCTTTTATGCCTTTGTCCAGAAGATATTGTTTAACCTGCGGAAGCTGTTTATTTACAATTTCATAAGCAGAAGCTTTTGTTGCAGAGCGTGCTGAAATCTCAAATTCAAGCCTTCCGCTGTCTGAGGTCACTGTTTTATAAGAAGACCCGGTTACTGCAATTACATCTTTTGAAATTTGGGTTGTTGCAATTTTTGTTGCGCAGATAAGTCCGGCTGCTAACACAACAGACAATATAGTAATCTGGAATTTTTCTAATTTTTCAAACATATACTTCTCCTTATAAAAATACCTGCTAACCTTTTTAATAATTATAACATATATTTTAATTTTACAAAAGTCCTTATTAGTGGTATAATTATTTAATAAAAAACTATAAAGGAAATAATATGAGTAATTATGTTGAAAATGTTTTGGATGATGTTAAACTAAAAAATGCTTGCGAACCGGAGTTTATTCAGGCGGTTGATGAGGTGCTGTCAGCTCTTGAACCTGTAGTTGCAAAGAATGAGGATTATGAAAAATTTGCAATTCTTGAAAGAATGGTAGAACCTGAACGTTTGATAACATTTAGAGTTCCATGGGTTGATGATAATGGAAAAATCAGGGTAAACCGGGGATACAGAGTTCAATTCAGCAGTCTGATAGGTCCTTATAAAGGCGGATTAAGATTTCATCCAAGCGTTAATCAAAGTATTATAAAGTTTTTGGGTTTTGAACAGGTATTTAAAAATGCGCTCACAGGGCTTCCTATCGGAGGCGGTAAGGGCGGAAGCGATTTTGACCCTAAAGGTAAATCTGATAATGAAGTTATGCGTTTTTGTCAGAGTTTTATGACTGAACTGCAAAGGCATATAGGGCAGGATGTTGATGTTCCTGCCGGTGACATTGGTGTTGGCGCTCGTGAAATCGGGTATCTTTTCGGACAGTATAAAAGGATAAAAGATGCTTACGAAGGCGGCGTTCTAACCGGAAAAAGCATTGTTTACGGCGGCTCTCTTGCCCGAAAGGAAGCTACTGGTTACGGATTGATTTACTTTATGAGAGAAATGCTGAAAGCTAACAGTATTAATTCTATGGCTGGTAAAACAGTTACTATATCAGGATCCGGAAATGTTGCGATATATGCCTGTGAAAAAGCTCAGCAGTTCGGAGCAAAAGTTGTTGCAATGAGTGATTCCTCAGGTTGTATATATGATAAAGACGGAATTGATTTGGCGACTATTAAGAGGATTAAAGAAGTTGAACGAGGAAGAATAAAGGATTATCTGCATACAAATCCGTTTGCTGAATATATGGAAAGAACAGGTGAAAATTCTCCTATCTGGTCTATAAAGACTGATATTGCTCTGCCTTGTGCAACTCAAAATGAGTTAACTCTTGAAGATGCAAAACTTCTTGTGAAAAACGGGGTAATTGCAGTCGGAGAAGGTGCTAATATGCCGACAAGCAAAGATGCTATTGAATACTTCCTTGCTAACAACGTTCTTCTTGCGCCGGCAAAAGCCGCAAATGCCGGGGGTGTTGCAACTTCTGCAATTGAAATGAGCCAGAATAGTATGAGATTTTATTATACTTTTGAGGAAGTTGATAAAAAACTTGAGAATATTATGAAAAATATTTTCCATTCCTGTAAGACTGCGGCTGAAAAATATGAACTTGGTAATAATTATGTTGCCGGAGCTAATATTGCCGCGTTTACAAAACTCGCAGAAGCAATGATTGAACAGGGTGTTGTTTAATTATTACCGTTTGCAGGGACAGGCTTTTTTCTTGCAGCAGGCTTCGGGTTTGCCAAACAAAAGCCTCATCCCGCCCATACGGGTCTTTAATGTTTTTGCTACAGTGCAGGTTATATCATCAACATTGTTTGTGATTGAATTTACCTGATTCATTGTTTGTGTAAGATTGCCGGTAGCACATTCAATGCTTTTGGTTATTTCTTTAATATTCTTTGTAGTTTCGTTGAGATTCTGAAGGCTTTCTTCGGTCATATCCTGTTTTACTGATTTATTAATCTTTAATGTTGTCAGCCTCAGGTTTCTTGTAGTCAGTTCAAGATTTCTTGTTGTTTGATTTATATTACGCTGATTTTCTTTAACTGTATTATTTAGTGTTTTGAACAGCTCTCCAACATTCTGGGTTGTATTGTTTAAAGTTTCAATGAATGCTGAAACGTTATCCACAATAATATCAAGGGTGCCGTTTTCTGCCTGTTCGTTTATAAATGCTTCTACGCTTGCGGAAGTTTTTCCTTTAATGCGGTCACCGTTTTTCAGCATTGTTTCAGATGGAAGCTGCGGGTATACAATATCAATGTAATCAAATTTTTTTCTGTAGTTTTTAACACGTGCGGATACATTTTTGGGAAGCTGTAAATCTGCCGGAAAAAACAAAAGATGAACTTCTGTTTTTGTATAATCATCGTGTGGCTGGACTTTTGTAACCTTTCCTATATTAAATCCCTTATAAAAGACACTCATCTTTGGAGGAAGCGGCTCTGCATCGTCAAATTCTGCAATTACGCGTGTATATGACATATATCTGTACAGATAATATCCTCCGGGGATTACTATACCAAGAAAAAGAATAATTAAGAGTGCTGTTATTATAAAGCTTTTGAGTGAAAAATTTTTTTCCATAAAGAGAATTTATGATTATATGAAAAATAATACATTCTCTTATAAGGCTATTTGCTTAGTCAATAAAGCTTATCTCATATGCTCCGTTGTCGATATGGAATTTTAGCTTAATCACTTCTCCGCTGTATCCTGCCGGAGGTGTTTTATAAACCGGCAGCCTCATAAGCATATAATATATCTGATCATTCAGGCTCTTGTTATTTGACTGATATAGAAATCCTCTGTTAATGAGTTTGCCGTTTTGAGCAAGGCTGAATTTTACAGCACACTCTCCGGCTCCTGTAATCTTTACAAGGTCAAGTTTTGATAGAAGTGCAAGTCGTATTCCGTTTTTATAGTTTTCAAATTCTGTTTTGCTCATAACAGGTCTTTGAGGCTTCTGGGTTGCCGGCGCTGTTTTGGCTGTGGTTTGTTTCTTGGGGGTTACTGTTTGTTGCTGTTTCGGTTTCTGTTGAGAGGTCTGTGGTTTTGCCTGAGGTTCTGGTTTTGATTGTTTTTTAGGCGCAGTTTCATTGTTTTTTACCGGCTGTTGCGTAATAGGGGTTAATATCCTTGATGCCGGTAAATTTTCAGGCTCAGCAGCAGTCTTTTGCGCTGTTATTGGCTTAGCATCAGTTTTTGCTGTTTTATCATTCCATATTTTATCAATATCAGGGATATTAGCTTCCTGCTTTTCACGTTTTGCCGGTGAAGCTGCCGGTTTTGACTTATGTGCAGGAATTGTCCATGGTATAGCTGCCAGGATAAGACAAAATATAAAGATTATTATTGAAATAATTTGTCCTGCCGGCACTGTTGTGTAAGAACGAAACGGCATCTGATCAGGAACTTCATCAAACATATTATTCCCGCAGTCACAGTAATCAGGCTTTATTTTATATTCTGTATTACAGTCTGTACATCTGAACATTTTTACCTCAAATATTTTACACGTTCTACATCAGAATAATCTGAAGGCTTACTGTACTTATCAAATGTAGCAAGAACAAAACCTCCTGTCACGTTTGTAACAATACGTTTTGTTCCTTGCGGAAAGTTTAAAACAGGCTGTCCCTGATAACTTAGGAGCAGCGGTTTAATTCTGCTTATTGCAAGTGATGTGTATTCAGGGTTTTCTGACCAGACTTTCAAATTTGAAATTTGACCATACCTGTCAACTGTAAATGAAAATCTGAAGCGTGTTCCAAGCGGAGCATCAATTTTTACATCCCGCATAACTTTGTTTTGTAAATTACTTCGCCAGCGATTCCAGACAATTAGTTCTTCCTGCTCGGTAAGTTCGCGCTGCTGTTGCTGTAACGGATTTTTATATTCCTTCTGTATGTTTGCAGTCTTTTCCTCTGAGGCAGGTTCTTCAAGCTTTTCAACCTCTGTTTTTATTTCAGGGGTTTGCTGCCGGGTTATGATTTCTTTTACGGAGTTTGGAAGTTTTGGCTTTTTTATTGTTTTAGTCTTTTCTTCTTCTTTTTTTACAGTTTTAAGCGTTTTTTCGGTCTTTTCAATCTTATTTTCTACAGACAAATTTAGAGTTTCTTGTTTTTGTGCAAGAGGTTTTATCTCTTTAACGTGGATTTCTTTCTCTTGAATTACCGGTGTGTTTTGTGTAATTTCAACAGGCTTTGATGAAAACAAGACCTGTTTATACAGCGATGGCTTTATTATTGCCGCGGTTATTGTTGAAATTATAAATGCTAATATTAATATTACTGATAATATTTTGTTCATTATTTATCCAGTTTTGACAAAAGTGAATCTGTTACATATATTTGGTATCTTGTTCCACTGAGAATATAAGTTTCTGCCAGAAGTAGTGCTGTTGGAACAAGTGCGGCAATAAGGCTTAAGAATATCCCGTTAAAGTCGCCGCCTATTTCTGTCATAAAGTATGAAGTATTCATAGAAAATTCGATAAAAATAATTGCTATACCTATAATAAAAGACCTGATTTGTTCGGATTTAATCCTTCTTGTATTTTCCAATCCGTAAATATCAGTTCCATGCGAGAGGTAATCCCTGTAACCGTCAAGTTTTATGACATCTGAGCCTGCAATTTTTTTTGCACTGACAAAGGCATTTACAAAAGAAAAGAATGCAAATATTATAAGCATTGCTGCCAGAATAAGAAAAACCGGTGAAAATCTTAAACCTGAAATCCGCACCCACCCGGCAGCTTCAGGAAAACACATAGCAAGAGTATTTGACACCCCGTATGCAAGAAAAGGTGCGGTCAAAATTCCTATGATTATTTCCCCCGCCCCTTTTAGTTGAAGCATAAACGCTTTTTCTTTTATGTAGTTTATTTTTACATCGCTCAGGCTGTTTACAAATCTTTCAATCCATAACTGGTAATCATTAAGAACAATCTCCAAATCTTCCCGGAATTCATATTTGTCAAGTTCTGCGGAAAGCTGATGCCCGCTGAATTTGAAATATCCGGCAGAGGCTGCAAGTGTTGCTGTGAGAAGTGTAAAAAACAACGAAATTAAAATTGCAAAAATAATTCTGCCATTAGGGTTCATATAATAAATCATATTTATTGCGTAAAATGCTGTAAGAAATATGCATGAGATAAAAATCATAAAATTATATGCTAATTTAGAAACTTTACCGGTTTCTCTGTTCTGAAGCATTAAAAATATTCCCTGTTTGAGAGTTAGTGCTATTCCATAAACAACAACTGAAAATAGTCCTAAAACCTTTATATTAGTCGGCATATGTAGAAAGTTCCCGCTTTCTGTTACCGTAAGCCCCATAAGATAGTTTGTTATCCCGAAGGCAGTGATAATTGAGGACATAAAAAGTGCAGTATTGATGATTACCGATGATTTGAAATTTGATGAAAGGCGTTTGGTTATATCACTAATTGCAAATGCAATCTGTTTTATTATTGCAACCCGTTCTTTTTCTATGTCTGTTTTTTGATTTTCAAGTTTTGTCTTTAACTGGGATGTTTGTTCTTGTGCCGTATTTTCAACTTCTTTCTCTGCGGATAGTTTTATGCTTATAAATTCACTGCTGTCTTTTATAAGAAGTTTACAAAGCTTGTCAAATGTGAGTTTCCCGTTCAAAGGCTTCCCCTTAAATAATATTTGTCCGGTATTAAAATTGTTCAAAACTGTAAATTTGCCGCTGACGGCATCATATTCGACCGTAAGCATATATTCAAAGCCCAAATCAAGAGGAAAATCAAACTTTTCGTTTCCGCCTATTGTTATAAAATCTCTGTTTGTAAATTTTTTCTCTTCTTTGCTTGTTGTAATTATAAGATACATAATTGCTTCCCTTTAATACGGCTGGACTGTCATTGGTTCTGATAGCATAATTTGAAGGCTTGTGCCTTCAGGTACCATAATTTCTTCACCTTTCGATGCAACGGCTGACACTGCTCCGACTGTTCCTCCTATTGCTGCTCCTCTTATAAGTGCGTTTTTCGGATCTGCCCCAAATATCATTGATACTGCTGCTATTGCAACTCCGCTTAAGATTCCGCCAAGCACTCTTTTTGTTATTTTGGCAGGTCTGGAGCTGTCGCCTACAATGTAGACCTTATTGGTTGAAAGCGGTATAATTCGTCCGTCAGGTGTCATCAGTCTGTTAAAATTTATTCCTATTTTACCGTTTCGCATTGCAAAAGATGCCTTGTTAGAATCAACTGCATTTCCGCTGAGAATACTCCCTTCCGGCGCAATTACTGTTCCGTTTACAATCCAGTCTGAAATAAGCTGTGCACTTACATTATCGTTATTTGAAATACTTTCAGAACTAATTGAAGAGTTTAGCATTGCATAGAATTGGGTTCCTGCTTCTATATATACAACTCCGCCGTTTAGCGGGGTCTGTGTTATTTCAGGGAATGTAAACTCTTTTTGTACAGGCTTAACCTGCTGTGGCGACAGAATTAAATTTTTTCTGTCAAACTCTTCCTGTGCTTCATCGCTGAAATCATAGATAATATCTTCTTCCTGCTGAGGTGTATCATTTTTTTCATACATATGAAGGCTATCAGCCGCAAAAGTAAAATTCCAGCTGAATGTAAAACATAAAAACACTATTAGCCATTTTCTCAGGTTCATTACAATTTAATTATACCTGTACTAAATGTATTTGTAAATGCAGATTTGCAATTGTAAAGGAAAAAATATATAATGATTTAAAATGAGTATTAAATTTAAAAGTATTTTAGTTGTATTACTGGTTTTTGGAGCTTTACAGTGTAGTTATGCCGCTTCACGCTATAATGTGTATTCACCGACTGTATACAAGCAGGGAAACCTTATTCAGGCGCCATTGAAAGTAGAGGGAAATGTTATTGAACTTCTTGTAGATTATTCAGGCAGTATGGAGGTTTGGATTAATCTTGCAAAATCTATGCTTGTAAGTATTCTTCCTAAGATTACGGAACAGACAAATGTTGCATTAAGGGTTTTCGGGCAGGGAAACCAGAATTCATTTGGACTTTTTAACGGATGTAAGGCCACTACTCTTGTAAGCCGGGCAAAACCAATGAATACAGACGGGATTATCAGCGGGCTGAGCAGTACTGTTATCGGCGGTTCAACCCCGCTTACTTATGCTCTTCAGCAGACTGTTTATAAAGATTTTGCTTCTCTTAATGCCGGTGTGGGTAAAAAGATAGTGCTCGTGACCGATGGAGGGGAAACCTGCGGCGGCAATCCATGTGAATTTATCAGAAACCTTGTAAAATACAGAAAAGATATTATTATTGATGTTGTTATGGTAAACGGGTCTAATAAACTCCGCTGTCTTGCCGATGAAACCGGGGGTAAGTATTATAATACATTAAATTCTGTTGATTTTAACAATGCTTTGAATAAAACTTTTCAAGCAGAACCTCAAACAAAAAATCCGCTGCCAAAACAAAATGGTGAAGTCCATTATCAATTCATAAATTAAATATTAAAAAAGGAAGTAAATTATTTATTTACTTCCTTTTTTTATTTAGGGCCTAATTATTATTTGTGGCTGTTTGTTTTGATTACTTTGCCTTCAGTTGATGTTACAGAACCTTTGATGTCCATATTTTGTTCTGCTGTATTCCAGATTGCAACGTTGCCTTTGTTCTGGATTTTTCCGGTTTCAGTTACATTGAGTGCTGTGCCGTGGTTTGTAATGAAGAGTTTGTCAGCATTGTTTGTTACTGTACCGCTGATGTTCATTTCACCATTGTCATTCTGGATAACTGCATTGCCGGTTTCGTTTTCGATAGCACCTGCGATGTTAGTGCCGCCTTCACCTGTGCTCCAGATTTTTAAGATACCGTTGCCATCGATTTTACCGTTAACATTGAGGGCATTACCTCTGCTGGTTACATTCAGTTTGCCGTTGTTGTTTGTAACTGTTCCGTTGATTGTCATATCGCCGGTCATATTTGTAAGGATTGCATTACCGTTGTTAGTTATTGTACCGTCAATTGTTAAGCCGTTAGCTCCTGTATTTAACATTGACATTGAGCCTTGATTATTAATGTCTGCTGTTTCTTCAACTGTAATACCATCTTTGCTTGAGATAGTTAATTTGTTATCAGTACCGGTGTATTTTCCTTTAATTGTAAGATTTCCTTTGTTGTTTGTAATAGTTGTTGAACCTGTTGATTCAGTTGTACCATCAAGAACAAATCCTTCAGTTCCGTTGTTTAACATTGATAATGTTCCGTTATTTTTGATGCTGCCTGAAGCGTTTAACTTTGTTCCGTTGTTTTGAACTCTGAGGCTGCCTTCATTTTCAACATTTCCTGTCATATCAAGTGAGCCTTTGTCATTTTTGATTAAAGCATCGCCTTTGTTTGTAACTGTACCTGCAATTTCGGTACCTTCAGAACCTTTATTCCAGAGGTTTAATGTTTCACTGTTGTTGAGAACACCTGTTTCTGTAACAGTTAATTTAGTTCCCTGGTTGGTAATGCTTGTTTTAGCAGCAACATCATCATTAAGTTTTTCTGTATTTACTGTGCCGCTGATTTTTAATTCGCCGGCTTTGTTTGTAATTATTGCAGAGCCGTTGTTGTCAACAGTACCGGCTATTGTTAAGCCCTTATCGCCTTTGTTTAACATTGTAAGGCTGTTTGTGTTGCCGATAGTTCCTTTTTCTGTAACTGTTAAGCCGTTGTTTGCTGTAATTGCAGCTTTACCATTGTTAGCGATGATGCCGTTAACTTCAACTGCACCTTTCTGGTTGTTAACAGTTAAGCTTGATGATGTCTTGGAGTTTTCAAATGTACCGTTTAAAGCTATGTCGCCGTTACCGGTATTAACTATTTGGAATTCTCCGTTGTTTTTAACTGTTCCGTTTGTTTCAAGTCCGTATTTAGATGTAATTGTAGTTTTACCATTGTTTGTATATTCCGGAGCTTCTTTAGTATAAGTACCAAATTCAAGTTTACCGTTCTGGTTAGAGATTAATACTTCACCGTCATTGTGGGTTTTTCCTGCAAACTGCATTCCGCCTTTACCGGTGTTGTAAATGATAACGCTGCCGCCTTTAGTGAAGTTTTCACCGCCGTTAACAAGTTCATTTGTTTCAGCAATTTTCATTGCGTTACCTTTATTTGTAAGTCTTAATTCATTTTCTCCGTTGTAAATCTGGGCATCAATTGTCATATCGCCTTTATCGTTCTGGATTACAGCATTGCCGTTGTTAACGATTTGACCTTTAACATCAGTACCGCCTTCACCTGTGCTCCAAACTTTTAGAGAGTCTGCGTTGCTGATTCTTGCGTCAGAAGTGATTTTTAAAGCATCGCCTTTGTTTGTAAGGTTAACTTTACCTTTTTGGTTGTTAACATTACCTGAAACATAGAAGCTGCCTTTTGTGTTTGTAATAACTGTGTTGCCATCAGCATTAACAAGTTCACCGTCAAAGGTTAAACCTTCATCACCTGTATTTTGGATACCGAGGTAACCTGTATTTGTTAATTCACTGCCGTCAGCAATTTTTAAAGAAGTGCCGTTGTTGATGAGGTTTAGTGTATCAACGTTAGCGATGTCGCCGCTGATTTCCATTTTACCATTATAGTTTTGGATAACTGCTTTTGAATTATTTTCAACATTACCTGCAACTTTAATACCGTTGGCACCTTTATTCCATATTCTCATAGAACCATTGTTTTTGATATTTGAGTTTGTATCAAGGTTTAAACCTGTACCGTTGCTTATAACATCAATGTCAGCATTTTCAGCGTTTGCAATTGTTCCGTTAACTCTGAATTCGCCTTTATCGTTTTGGATTACAGCAGAACCGTTGTTAGCGATTGTGCCTGTAATATTTGTGCCGTTAGCACCTGTGTTCCAAACTTTTAAAGTATTATCGTTATTGATAGTACCGCTGATGTTTAAAGAACCGCTTTTATTTGTAATGTTTGTTTTGCCGTTTTTGCTTGCGATTGTACCTGCAATATTGGCGTTACCTTTGTTGTTAGTGATAACAATGTTTTTGTCTGTATTAATTGAACCGTCTAAAGTAAGACCTTTAGAGCCTGAGTTTACAATTGATAAGTCGCCTTTGTTTTCAATTTTACCGGTTGTAGTGAGGTGAAGATTTTCACCGTAGTTTGAAACTGTAACTTTATTATCACCTTTGATTTGTCCGCTGATTTCTAAAGCTCCGTTATTGTTAACGAGTAAAGTGTCACCTTTGTTTTCAACAGTACCTGCGATTTTTAAACCATCAGCACCTTTGTTGCCGATATTAATTTTGCCGTTTTCTGCAAAGTTTTTGATAGTACCATTAATTTGGGTTCCGCCTTTATCTGAATATGAAGTGATAACAATTTTTCCGTCTTTTGCAGAAAGTGAGCTTGCACTTGATACTGAAGTATTTACGAGGTTGTTGAATAATACATCAGCCTGAGAGTTTGTTTTAATTACATCATTATTTTGGATACCTGCAATAAGTCCTGCATTAGCACCGATAATTACATTTTTACCTGAAAGCTCAGCGCCTTCTCTTGTGATAACTTTACCGTTAATAGTTACATCGGCATTGTTTTGGTCTAATTTATAATAGCCGAGGGTTGGTGCTTCTTTGAATTTGTCATAATCATTCTGTGTAGGTGTTAAAACTGAAAGTGAACCAACATTGATTACACCTGAAGCGCCAACTACCAATCCTTTTGGAGAAATGAAAATTGCTTGTCCGTTGTAGAACTTGCCATCTCTCATTGAGTTAACAATACCGTTTATGTTTACCTGGTTATCAACTAAGTTTACAAATTTTGATACGTTTTCTGCACCATATTTAAATATTAAGTTAGCGATGTCGCCTTCTGATAAGTTAAAGTTGTCATATTGTCTGAAACCTACACCATTATGCTGATCTGTAGGGTTGATATTGTAAATCCCGTTGTTCCCTGTTACACCCGTAATGTCTGTAGCTTTTGCCTGAAGGGATTGTGTAGCTAATAAGCATACTGCTAAAAGCGATACAGCCAATCTGCCTTTGTTAATTCTGTTTTGTTTCATGATGTTATCTTTCCTCATAATTTTGCCCCATATCCTTATAAAACATTTAAACATAAAAATAATTGCTATAATATGAATGAATGTTACAAAAAATTAAGTAAGTTTTTTGTAAGGATAGCTCTATATTTTCAAGGCTCTCAGAGCGTTTGCTATTGCAATGACTGCAACACCTACATCTGCAAAAACTGCTCCCCACATTGTTACAACCCCAAATGCCCCCAGGATTAGAAATAATGCTTTTATCCCGATTGCAAAAGTTATATTTTCTTTTACTATAAACATTGTTTTTTGTGAAATTTTTACAGCCTCTGCTATTTTAGACGGTTTGTCATCCATAATAACGATGTCTGCAGCTTCAATTGCTGCGTCTGAACCCATTGCACCCATTGCTATACCTGCATCAGCTCTGGTTAAAACCGGCGCATCGTTTATGCCGTCACCGGCAAATATTACACTGCGGTCTTTTGTTTTATGTTGTATGATTTCTTCCAGTTTTTCTACTTTTTGGGCAGGCAAAAGCTGTGAATAAATCCTGTCAATCCCGAGCTGTCTGCCTGTATCTTCAGCGGCAGTGGTATTGTCGCCTGTAAGCATAACAACTTGTTTTGCCAGTTTTTTTAACTGTTTTACAGCCTGTTTGGCATCTTCTTTTATTTCATCGGAAATTATTATGCAGCCTTTATATTTACTGTTAATTGCTATATGAATGATTGTTCCTGCGTTGTTCTGAGCCTCAAAAACTACTCCTGCATCTTTTAAAAATCTGCTGTTTCCTGCAAGAACTTCATCCTCTCCGACAATTGCCTTAACCCCTTTTCCGGCTGTTTCTTTAACATCTTTTATAATGCTTCGGTCTATTTCCTTTCCGTAAGCTTCTTTTATTGAAAGTGCAACCGGATGAGTTGAATAATTTTCTGCGTAAGCACAGATTTTTAATAATTCACTTTCTTCAAGCCCTTCCGGTTGTATTGCTGTTACCTTAAAGACTCCTTTTGTTAATGTTCCTGTTTTATCAAAAACAATTGTATCCGGCTTTGACATTGTTTCTATAAAAGAACTCCCTTTTATTAAAATTCCTTTCTTTGAAGCTCCGCCAATTCCTGCAAAAAATCCTAAAGGAACTGATATTACAAGTGCACAAGGGCAGGAAATAACCAGAAATGTCAGTGCTCTAGAAAGCCAGTCTGTAAACAACGCCCCTTTTATAACCAACGGCGGGATTATGGCAAGCATCAATGCCGCAATTACTACGAAAGGCGTATAATATCTTGCAAATTTTGTTATAAAATTTTCGGTTTTTGCCTTTTTTCCAGACGCACTCTCAACCAGTTCAAGTATTTTGGCTGCGGTTGATTCTCCAAATTCTTTTTCTGTTCTGATTTTTAAAACCCCGTCAAGATTAATACAGCCGCTGATTGCAGAACTTCCGGCATATACTTTACGAGGAACTGATTCACCTGTCAAAGCTGAAGTATCAAGAATAGCCTCTCCTTCAATCACTGTTCCGTCAAGAGGTATTTTCTCGCCTGTTTTGACTGTTATAATGCTCCCTGGATGAACATCTGCCGGAGAAACTTTAACAAGTCTGCCGTCCTTTTCTATGTTTGCATAATCCGGTCTGATGTCCATAAGCTCGGTAATTGATTTTCGTGATTTATCCACTGCATAATGCTGAAACATCTCTCCGATTTGATATAATATCATTACCATAACGGCTTCGGGGTATTCTTTTATTGCTATTGCCCCGATTGTTGCAAGTCCCATAAGGAAGTTTTCATCAAATACTTCACCCTTAAATATATTTTTTACTGCTCTATACAGCACATCCCAGCCGCAAATAGCATAAGCAG
This sequence comes from uncultured Brachyspira sp., assembly GCA_902383995.1. Taxonomy (GTDB): domain Bacteria; phylum Cyanobacteriota; class Vampirovibrionia; order Gastranaerophilales; family Gastranaerophilaceae; genus Scatousia. Next base: position 93,177 of record CABLZX010000001.1, on the reverse strand, counting down.
TTAAAAATACTTCAAACCTCAAATTCTCCGGAGCTAAAAATCCTGCTATAAATATAATAACAGCAAAAATTATCCTGATGAGAGTATTTCTGTTATCTGTATGATGATGTTCATGTCCACAGTGAGTACAGCTTTCGCTATGCTTGTGATGATGTGTGTGAGCCATAAAAACTCCTTTCTGTTTAAATAATTGAATAACTGTTCAACTGTATATTAGTATTATAATTGAATAAGTATTCAATTGTCAAGTCTAATAATAAAAATCTTTACAATATATTGACAATTGAACAACTATTAAACTATAATAAGGTTATGAGTGAAATTGTTACTAAATTAAAACCTTTGCTTCCTGATACTACACTGTTATATGAATTATCAGATTTTTTCAAGATAATGGGCGATGGTACAAGAATACAACTTTTATGGGCTCTTGAGGAAAGTGAAATGTGTGTTAATGATTTAGCTTCACTTTTAAATATGACAAAATCTGCTGTGTCGCACCAGCTTAAGGTTTTACGGGTTGCCAAGCTTGTTAAAGCCCAGAAGAAAGGCAAAAATGTTTATTATTCACTAAGTGATAACCATGTAAAGACTATTTTCCAGATGGCTCTTGAACATATATGTGAATAATTATTCTGAATATTTTTTGTATTTGAATTTATCTTCCGGTGTAATTGGACGGATTACTTTGCAAGGATTTCCTGCGGCAATAACATTTGACGGAATATCTTTTGTGACAACGCTGCCGGCACCGATAATGGAGTTATCCCCTATTGTAACTCCTGGCATAACGCATACGTGCCCGCCAATCCAGACATTGTTGCCTACTGTTATAGGAAAACCGTATTCCAGACCTGATATTCTGTCTTCCACGTCTATAGCGTGTCCTGCTGTATAAAATCCGCAAAACGGAGCTATAAACACATTATCTCCAAATTTGACTTTCGCACAGTCAAGAATTACTGAATTATGGTTCATATAAAAGTTTTCGCCGATTTCGATATTATAGCCGTAATCACAGTAAAACGGTTGTTCTATCCAATAATTTTTACCGGTTTTACCTATTATTTTTTTTAGCAGATTTTTTCTCTTATCTGTTTCTGCCGGTGAAAGCTGGTTGTATTCATGGCAGAGTGTTTTTACTTTAATTCTCTCTTCTGCTAAGTCCTGTGCTAAAAAAGGATTATAAAGGTAACCTGCAAGCATTTTTTCTTTTTCATTCATTTGAAAACTCTCCTTATATAAAAGTTCTTTTATTATAATTTATCCCTTTTTACTGCTCAATATGTAAATAAATGTAACAATTGCTACTTATGTAGTTTTTAGGTAAAAATATATTTTTTCTTTAAATTTCGTGCAAAATTGATTAAAAACTCTAAATTTAAAAAATAAACAAGCTAATTATGAGTAAAAAATACTATAAATGTAGCAAATTCTCTAATAAGGTAGTTTTTCTAAAGATTGTGAGGGGATTGACGGATTTTAAAAAATAGTGTAGTCTATACACAATTAAAATTAATTAGTCTGTAAAGGGTTATATTTTGCAAAGATTAGAAACTCAAAAGAAGCATTTTATCATTTCATTAAATAGGGTTAACCTGTTTGTGATGCTTGTGTTGCGAGTGATGTTTAGTTTCCGGTTTGCAAGGTGTAATTTATAATAAGTGTTGTTCATACTATTAATTTTTAAAGCCTGCAAATCATTACAAAAAGAGATGCAGGCTTTTTTGCTTACCGGCAAGGGAAAGGAGGCCGAATGAAAATTTTACCGTTACAAACGTTTAACCCGTATCACCAAAACAGTCAGCAGCAGAATGCTAATATTCAGAAAAGTTATGTTAAAAAATCTGCCCCCCCCCCCTTAATGTATAACACGATGGTTCTAAGGGATACGGGGTATAATAGTTTACTTCTCAATAAAAATAATCCGGTATTTAAGGGAGCTCTTGAAAAATCAGCACTTTCTCTTGCAAAACAAATCCCGCTTGAGGACAGGCTTGCTGATGCCTTTTCTTTTATGAAACATGGTGACCTGATTATTACAGGCAAAAATATAAAAGATTCCCAAAAAGCTATGATGGAATCTCTGGGAAAACTAAAGAATGTAATAAAAAGAGCCTTCTTTATTGAAGATGATAACTTCAATGGCACATTAGGATTTACTAAAAATGCTCTCAATGAAACAGAGGTTATTAATGCTAATCCGGGGAGGTTATTTCTTACGACAGACGGTAAAGAATATTATTTAGACGCTCATGACAGTTATTATGTTATAAACGGGGATTCTTTGAAATATAACGGTAGTATTCTAAATATAAAGCAGCAACCTAAGACTAATTTGAGTATGCACAGGCATATTTATGCAAAGGCTTTTGATTTTCAAAAAGAAGCTGATGAAATGATTGAAAAACAGAATAAAAAATCTCTTATGCAGATATTTCAGGAGAAGAAGCCTGTACATAAAGTAATGTTTAGTGATGTTGCCGGACAGGATGAGATTGTAAATGAATTGAAGGAAAGCATCTTATATCCGTTAAGAATGCCGCGTGCATACGAGAATATGGATTTAACTCATGGCTTCATACTGACAGGTCCTCCTGGAACAGGAAAAACTTACATTGCTAATGCTTTAAGAAACGAGGCAGGAATGAAGGGCAGATACTTAAACGGACTTGAACTTGAGTCAAAGTGGGTTGGAGAATCTGAAAAAGGCTGGAGAGATTTGTTTGATGAAGCTGTAGCAAACCAGCCGTATCTGATTTTTATTGATGAGTTTGATGCTGTTGCACGTGCCAGAGGAGGCTCTGACCAATTCGGAGATAAAGTTGTAAACCAAATTTTAACTTTAATGACTGATATTGATGACAACAAACATGATGTATTTGTCCTCGCTGCAACAAACCATTTTGATGCTCTGGATCCTGCTATTATAAGATCCGGCAGATTTGGCAAGCATCTTCAGTTTAAATTACCTGATTTGGATGCAACCAGAAAGATTTTTGATATTCATTCAAGAAATAAACCTTTAAGCGAAGATTTGTCAAAGGATGCTATAACTCAAAAAATGTTCGAGCTTAAAGCTTCAGGCGCAGATATAAAACGTCTTATCAGTGACGCATACCTGAAAGGCTACAGACGTGCAGGTATTTTGGAAAAGCTTGATAAAAATGCTCTCTCTGATGCAGAGCTTGATAATTTCAGAATTTTAGATGAAGATTTTGACAGCGCAATAAAGGCTTTTGCCGAAGGTCGTATTAAACGTAAACCTATAGGCTTTAACCAGAAGTAGAAACTTTAAAATACAGAGAATTTTTAATTCTCTGTATTTTTATATTCAGCCTTAAATTTAGATTTTGCATGTTCTCCGTTGCAGAAGGGCTTGTTTCCTGATTTGCCGCATCTGCATAATGTCTGGCGGTTTCTTATTTCGTAACTTTTTCCATCTTCGTTTTCTATACGTATTCCGCCTTTCAGCCATATTGGCCCGCTGATTTTTAACCCGGAATCTTCCAGAAGTGATATTGTTTTTTCATATTCTTTTTCAATTGGATTTCCTTCCTTATCAAGGATAACAAGTCTTCCTGAGGGGCATAGTTCTGCTTCTTTTATTGCCTGTTCATTGTCTTCTTTTTCCCCGGAGCGTATTAAGTTCCATATGGTTCCTTTCGCATCGCAAAACCTTGCAAACGCGCACAATTCGGTGTTATCTGATAATATTAAATCAGCTCCGCCAAACGTCATTGAGGTATTAGATACAGGTTCAAATGTTGCGGTTTCTGTTCCATTAAAATTAACCTTCGCGTGAGTGCCGTCACAAAATGGTGCATTTTTAGACTTTCCGCATCGGCACAGTGCCGCAGGGGCGGAGGCACTTTCAAAAATTTTTCCGTCTGCATAACCGCTGCATACTCCGTTTTTATCTGTAAGTATAATTTTTTCTGAAATCTTTTTTAGTCCGTAAACCAAATAGGGTCCGTCTTTTGTTACTTTTATGTAAATCTCTTTTTGTTCCATTTTAAAGCCTCTTTTTAATAAATGATAAAATTTCTGTATATAAATTCCTATTGGGAAATTGATTAGTTATTTTATATCCGTTGGGAATGTTTAGGTGAAAATACGGTCTTGCAGGGTTTTTCGTCATCGTTTAAACTGTGAAAGTTTAGATATAAATATAAAAAGGAGTTTTGATGTCACAAATCAATATTTTTGAAGACGCGGAAAAAGCCGCAAAACTTTTAAAGTTAAAGTCTGTTAACGGTAATTTGACAAATCAGACCGTTCAAAAACTTTCAAAATTGAAAAAATATCTTATAGATAAATATGACAGTATTTCTCGTGATAAAAACACTATATCCCAGGAATTAATAAAGAATATTTCTGATGTTGAAAATTATGTATACAGATATGAAACATTAAAAAAAGCCGGATTAGCCCAAAATATTAATCCTGAAACGGGAAGAATTTTAAATTCAGCAGATAAGATTTTGAATTACAGTAGCAAACTTTCATCAGAGCCTGTGCTGCTTGAGGGTGCTGTGAGCAACGCAAAGTATGTTTGGCATTCCTCAGAAGGCTGCTGTGACGCCTGTAAGGCGCTGGATGGAACTGAATATGTTCTTAAGGAAGATATTCCCCAAAAACCTCATCCAAACTGTAAATGCACAGTAGAAATGATTAAGGATGATTCAAGTGAACCTTGTAATTGTCATTCATTATATGAACGAATTGATAATATCTCTGATAATGTTGAAACGGTTATGCCTGAGTTAGAAGATATAAAAAATACCGTAAATGAAATTCTCGTAATATGTGCAAATATGCCGGCAGCATCTATTGGCTACCAGATACTTGACGAAATTAACATAGCAGAAGAAGCTTTTCACGATTTTCAGCGCAATAAGGCTGAGATGATTGCCTGGAAAGGTTTTGATAAATACTACCACGCAAAGGCTAACTGTGAAGCCTCACGCAGAGGGCTGAGCGGTGAAGCTGTAGCTTATCTCGCAAGTATAGGTAAGGAAATTGTTGATATTTATACAAAAACTAAATCTAAAAAGCTTACCTTTATAGAGGCTATTAAAGACTCTATGGAAGATTTGCAGGCTGATTTTTACGGTATTGAACAGAGCACTAATGATGGCAGCTGCGGTGTAAATGTTGAAAATGTCGGAAATATTATTAATAAATTTGATTAAAAATATTTTATAATAATTTCTATGAACACCTTTTTAAAAGTTATATTGAAGTTATTAAAAATATTAATACTTATTATAATCATTCTTGGTGCATTAGGCGGTATACTTGCGGCTAGTATGCCAAAGAGCAGTCTGCTGGTGCAAATTTTTATTTTGTATTCAGGATTTGTTGCACTAACAGCTTTTTTCTATATGTTTTTAGATTTAAAATTACACAATACCGTAATTTTTATCTTTATAATTGTCATATATATGTTTATGATGGATTATGTGCCTGATGTGAAATATAATATGGACCTCGATACCTGTCTTGATAATGGTATTTGTGCAGAAAATCTTGAGGTTAATACTGAATATGGCAAAATTATTATAAATGCACAAACCTGTATTAAATACGGCTGGAGCTGGAATGAAGAGAAAATGTTTTGCGATTTACGCTGATTTATGAATACAGCAATATATTATTGAAATGTAATTCTTTGACAAGAGAAAGGACTTTTTTAATAAATTTCTTATAAGCTTCCCTATCGGCTTCTCCTGAAAGAATAATATCAGCTCTTGATATTGTCGGGTGAATATGGGTTTTAGCTTTGTTTGATGCATTAGTGTAAACTTCGTCTACTGAAGAGCCAAGACTTCTTTCCGCAGCTCTCCTGTAGAATCTTTCTTTCTGCGCTTCACGTGAAACATCTACGTATATCTTGAAATCAAACGCATCTGCAACTTTCTCGGTTAAAGTAAATAATCCTTCTGAAATAATGATTTTGGAAGGAACAGCTTTTGTAACATTATCTTTTCTAATTGCAGTACCTGACATATCATATTTTGGAAGGTAAACAATTTCTCCCAGCAAAAGTGATTTGATATGTTGTTTCATCAATTCTAATTCTAAAGCTTCAGGAACATCAAGGTCATAATGCTTTGCAAATTCTGCAAAACTGCCGGCTGCTTTAACCATATCAGATCTGTCATAGTAGTAATCATCAGTATTAATTCGTGTTATTGCATTTTCAATACAATATTCTTCTGCAAAAACTTCAATAGTGTTAATAATATCAAGCGTAATTGTTGATTTGCCGCTTGCAGTTTCTCCCGCAATTCCTATAGCGCAGGCTCTTCCTTTATAGCCGGATAAAAACAATGCCATCTTATGAATGGCACTGCTTGATACAAATTTAAATATAGAATCAGATGAATTCATTTCATCTGCAAAAATTTCATTAAGTCTTTTTTCAATTGATTGAAGAAAGATAAGATTGCTGTTTCTTTTTGGCTGAAACGAAGCTTTGTGAGTAGTTTTTAAGCTGTCTGTAATAGTATTTTGCAATTTATAATTCCTTATTTATTGCGTAACTTTTTTATAATTTTACTACAATAAACCATAAACATAACAAAATTTGTCTTAAATGTTAAAAAATGTTCAAAAATCTTTACACCCTGAAAAGTTTACAAAACCTCTCTTGTTGATGCGCAAATCCAGTCCAGATAATTTTTTGAACCTTCGTCAATTTTTACAGAAATTACTTCAGGTGTATCATACGGATGAAGTTTCAGTATTTTAAATTTTAATTCTTCAAACAGTTCTTTTCTTGTTTTTATAAGCATTAAATACTCTTCATCTTCTGTAACTTCGTCATTCCAAAAATATATTGAAGAAATTTTAGGTATTATATTAACACAAGCTGCAAGCTTATCTTCAACTATAATACGTGATATTTCTTTTGCCTTAGCTAAATCATCTATTGTACAAAGCACAAGTATGTATTCCATTAAAACTCCTTTTTCTTTTTTATTTTACCGGATGAAAAAAGTTTTTCAATCGGCTTATGATATGCTATTATTATTTTGAAAAGGGTTAAAAATGAAAGAAAATCAGCTGGAAGATTATTGTACATATTTACATCTTATTACCAGAAAATTAAATCAGTATTTTGCATCGCAAACTCCGTATATATTCTGTAAGGAAGGCTGTTCCAGGTGCTGTCGTAAGGGTGAGTATCCCTGTTCCGAGCTGGAATTTGCATTCCTTAAGTTAGGATATGCTGCACTTGACTTGCAGACGCAAAAACAAATTGTTGCCAAGGTTCTGAAAATAAATGAGGAGAAACAAAATTATAAAGGTACCGTCTTTAATTATGAATGCCCTTTTCTGATAAATGACAGGTGCTCTGTATATAATTACAGACCGCTTATTTGCAGAACTTTCGGACTTCCGTATTATGATGAGGATAACAATATAAAAGTTCCCTTCTGCGTTTATGACGGACTTAATTACAATCAGGTTTATGATATGGAAAGAAAAGCTATCTCGGTTGATATGTATAAAAAGACCGGTTATGAACAGGAACCTCTTGCTTTTAACGTAAGTTTAAAGTTCCTTATCACAAAAGTAGGCGTCGAAACTATGGGTTTGGATTTTGGCGAGGAAAAAACAATTATAGATTGGATGTGACTTGTGTATGAAAGAACTTATTATCAAAACAGAAGATAATATTAAAATTGCTGTTAATCATTTTTCCAATAATTTTGATGAGGTTCTGGTAATATGTCCGGGCTGGTTTATGACAAAAGACAGCAAAGCCTTTATGAATATGGCTTTAGAATTTTCTAATTATATGGATGTTATGGTAATGGATTTTCGCGGGCATGGTAAAAGTTCCGGGTTATATACTTTTATGAGTAAAGAAACTCTGGATTTGAAGGCTGTTGTTAAGTTTGCCAGAGATAAATATAAAAAAGTGTATCTTTTGGGGTTTTCTCTTGGCGGAGGTATTGTCATAATCCATTCCGCTGTAGAACGGAACGTTGATAAAGTTATTGCAGTTTCTGCTCCTGCTGACTTTTATAAGATTGAAAATCATATTTGGCATCCTGATGCCTGGATACCAACTTTATTTAAAAAGTTTGAACCAAAACGATGGCTTTCAATCAGACCGGAATTATTTTTGCGAAAAAAGTTAAAACCTTTAGAACTTGCAGGCAAAATTACCTGCCCTGTTCTTTTTGCTGCCGGAGAAAAAGATCCTACTGTTTTTGCATGGCATACTAAATCCTTATTTGATAATGCTGTTTGTGATAAAAAGTTCCAGTTGTTTGAAGGCGGCAGACATGCAGAAGATTTGTTTATTGATGACAAAGAAAAATTTATGACTGTCTGCCTTGATTGGCTGAATAAGAAAGTGTGTGCAAATGTTTGACGAACTTTTTGAACATCTGGCTAAATCTGAGTTTAGAAGCCGTTTTAAGCTGAAAGAAAAAGACCGGCTTTATCTTGAAAAAAAAGGATTTGAAACAATAAAGCTGCATGCAAGGGATTTTATTGCAAAACGTATCGCTCCTGCTGAAATTCCAAATGACGGTAAGCAAACTCCGACGAAAGGACATCCTGTATTTACTGCACAGCACGCAACGGCCTGCTGCTGCCGCGGCTGTATAAGCAAATGGCATAAGTTTCCAAAGGGTGTGCAGCTCACTTCTGATCAGCAGGAGTATCTTGTTAATGTTATTATGGAATGGATTAGACGACAGGTAATGTAAGGAGTTTGTATGGAATATAAAACTAATGTAATGAGAATGCTTGATAAACATAAGATTTCATATAAACATTACACTTATGCAGATACTGACGCTGTGAGCGGTGTTGATGTTGCGGCAGTTCTCAGGCAAAACCCTTTACAGGTATTTAAAACCTTAGTTACTGTTGCAAAATCAAAAAAGTATTATGTTTTTATGCTTCCTGTAGAAAAAGAACTTGATTTGAAAAAAGCAGCCCACGCAGTTGGTGAAAAGTCGGTTGAAATGCTCAAATCAAGAGAACTTTTGCCAGTAACCGGCTATATTCATGGTGGTTGTTCTCCTATTGGAATGAAAAAGTTTTTCACTACAACCATAGACTGTTCCGCCCTAAATTTTGATACAATTATTTTCAGTGCCGGTAAAATAGGGTATCAGGTTGAAGTCAGCCTTGACGATTTGCGTAAAGTTATAACATTTGAACTTGCTGATATTGCATTTTAAAAAAGAACCGCTTTAATAGCGGTTCTTTTTTATTTATTGAAGCTGGCTTGTGTAGTTAGTTTTCATTGAATTTGCTCTGCGTAAATTCAAATATAGAATTTTGTTTGCAGCAGCTTTGCTGAGGTTGATGAATTTAACACCGGCAAGCCCGTCATTAGTCAAACGAACAACTTCCACATCCACATCTATTGTCATATCTTCATAAACCAGTTTTACATGTTCTTTGTCACCGACTTTCAGTTTTTTCTGATTGTCGATTAATGCACCGGTTTTGGAAATATCATAAATTGGAACATCTGATTGTATATCCTGACCTTTTGTCGGGAATCTCATAGATACACGTTTTGTAGCTTTATATGTAGCTTTGTCTATATCCTTAAAGTCCGGAGTTGTTGTATTATACTGAATTTTGTCATCCTTATATGTTAATCTGTAGAAGCTGTTTTCATTTCTGAACAAGTTAGCTACTTCATAAGGATTGTAATGAACTGCCGGAGCCTGTGATTTCAGTATAACAAGATTACCCATATCCAAACCGAAGGAGCCGGTTTTTTGTGTATACAACTGTAATGTTGAATCAATTAACCTTCTGTAATCATTATCTACAATAGTGAGCCACCGGTAATCGTAATCTCCGCCGTAATTACCTTCTCCGTCGCGGTTTCCGTTTCTAAATTCAGCGTAATTGTTGATAATAGCATCTCTTACAGTTAAATTAAGATCTTTGGTATCAATGTATGCATCATCTGCATAGATTTTGTTAATATTCATACCGCGGTTGTTTCCTGTATCAGCAGAGCCGGGAGCTGAGTTTACAGATAAGGTAACATCTTTGGCTCTGTATGCTGTTCCATCAGGTATCTGATATTTGTTATTAAATATTTCAATTGTTTCATATTTAGGTGTTTCTAAGTATGTTCTTGTTGAGCTGTCTCCGCCGTTTACTTCTGCAACATAGTCTTTTGATACTCCGGAGATGTCAAATGATAATTTAGCACCTTCACCTACTGTATTGAAGCCTGTTGCATAATGTGTTTCACCATCAAGTTCATAGACAGTGTCTTTCTTCGCGTCAAATCCATCAGGATGATGAACTGTTTCAACATCTGAACTTGCTGCATCATAAGCGTTAGCATATATGTTATCAGCCATTAAAGAAACATCTGCGGACTGGAATGTTTGATCCAGATATTGTTCATACGCACCTTGACCGTTATTTGCCCCGCGGACATAAGCGTTATATATTCTTAATGTTGAATTTGCATCAGCACCGCCGTCAATATCAAGAACTTCTATTGCAACTGTTTGAGGTACTACTCCCAAACCATTGTTGCCGCCCAGCGAAATTAGATCGTGAGGATATAACAAATCATCCATCGGATCCTCAAAGCTTGAGGTTTTGCCCAAATTATATATTGTTAAATCTTTTGCTTTACTTAATATATGCAGGTGGCTGCTTGATGTTATTTCATTAATTTTTCCTGAAGATCCCAGTGTAAAGTCAATTGAACCTCGTTTAGAAATCAACTGCCATACATTAGTAGGATTATTAGATTTTACGTTTTCGAGTTTAATGTCGTTTTCTGCTTCAAAGCTTACCCAGGAATCCGGATTTACATCTGTTCTCTGGTTATAAGTAAGAGCTTTATCGCCGGAACCTATTTCGTTGCTTGAGATTACTGAGATATTTTGCCCTTCAATATTAGCCCCGCCGTCTGTTGCCGCATTAATTATTGAATAACCTCTGAAGTATTCCTCATCATCCGGTGTAGGATTTTGGTCAGGCTGTTTCCAGTCTGCTGCAGTAAGTATTACATTACCGTCAGCTTTGATATGGTTAACCTTCATATCAGAATCTTTGCTTCTCAGGTTGATTAATCTTACTCCAGCCTGATTTGCTTCACTATTAATTGCATTTGCAGTTATTGTTCCGCCAATATTGATGTTCAGTGTATCTGTGTAATCTCTTGTTGAAGCATCTACACTGAAACCAGGGTTTTCGTTATCTGTTCTGCCGATATTACCGTCAATAACATTCATGATAAGGTTGGATTTTGCAGCAATCATTGTTTTGTCTTTGCTGTTTTTCCCGCCGTAATTCAGAACATCTCCGTTTGTTTGGTTTACAATTACGTCTTTGCCTGATTCTACGTTATTGTTTGTGTTATCGTGACCAATTATTATATCAGCACCATTGCTGGTAAGTTTTATATCACTGGCATTTGTTGTTGTAACCTTACCTTCGATTTTCATACCGGCTTTACCTGTATTTGTAAGTTCAAGTTCTCCGTTGTCATTTTGAACTTTACCGGTTTCTGTTACTGTTAAGGCTGCATTAGTGTTATTAAGTTTTGTTGCTCCGCTCTTATTGTTAACAAGACCGGCAATTTCCATTCCTCCGTCACCATTATTAGTAATTGAGGTTTGTCCATTGTTATTAACAATTCTTCCGCCTTCTTCAACCTTTAACTTACCGGTATTATTTGTAACAGTTGTTGTTCCGTTATTATTATTTACCAGTCCGGTTTCAGTTACTGTTAAACCGCCCTGACCGTTATTTGTAATGTTATTTGCACCGTTGTTGTTAGTTATAGTACCGGAAATAATAGCACCGCCTTCTCCGTTATTGGTAAGTTCATTTGTGCCTTTTTCATTTTCAACTGTACCGGCAACCCTCATAGCATCTTTTTCATTTGTAATAACGATATTGCCGTCAGTCGCTGCAACTTTTCCGGTTGAAACAATATCCAGTCCGGAGTTGCTTTGGGCTGTTACATTTACATTTCCTTTGCCGAAATGTTTTATCAACCCTGCAATAGTAAACTTGCCGGCATTTTCAGTGTTTTTCACATTTATATTACCGGTTTCTTCGGCAATAACCTGTCCTTTTTCAGAGATTGTTAAATCTCCTTTATTGTTAGTTATGTTAAGTTCTCCGTTTTTGTGTGATACAACACCGGTATCTGCTATAGTAATACCGTCTTCCGCATCATTTGTAAGGTTTGCTGTTCCTTCGGTTTTTATCAAACCTTCCACAACTATACCTTTTTTGTTTTCTGTTTTAATATTTGTATTTCCTACAGCATCAATTGTTGCAATTTGTGAGCCTTTTTCATCTCTTCTGTTAAGAATATTCACTCCGTTTTGTGAAGTAATATTTACCTGTCCTAGTTCATCGCCTTCTTTCCAGCCTTTTGAGTTTTCAATAAGACCTTTTACATCAACTGTGCCGTTAGATGCAATTGTTGTATTGGCAAAATTGCTGCCCTGGTTAATAATCTTGGCGCTTTCCTGCTGTACTGTGCCATTAATAGTATATTGTCCATCCATTCTGTTATTAGATACATTATTTACAACAAGAGTTTCATCAGTTTCATTTGTAATAGTTATGGTACTGTAGCCGTTTGTATATTTTACTTCGCCTTCACCGGAAACCTCACCGTTAAATGTTACGTTTCCTCCTTCTGTTGAAGTATTGAATACTACAATTTCTTTTTTACCGTCTCCGTCTATATCAGTATAAAGTATTTTGATATTATTGTTTTCACTCAGGTAATCGGAAACGTCTGCACCCTGAAGGTCGATTACCTCGGTGTCATTTCCGGCAGAATCTTTGACGAAATGTGTTAGCATTTCATCTGTTATTGTAATATTTCTATCGCCGTATCCCGCCTGAACTTTACCGTTATTAACAATTTTTTTCGCATTAACTGTTATATCTTTACCGGCAAGCATCCTGTCACCATTTTTCAGGTTTAATTCTGTTGCTTCTGCATCATAAGTTATATTACCCTGAGATGCAACAATATCTTTTGACTGGGTATTTATTAGGTTTTTAAATGTGATGTCGCCGCTTTCATTTAAGACATTTAATGCCCCGGTGCCGTTAGTGATTATTCCGTTGAATATAATGTTTGAATTAATTGCATTTGAAAGCAGCGGATTTGTCGGGTCATAGTAATTATTAATTGTAATTGAATCTTTTACTTTGCTGTTACCGTATTCTTTTACAAGGCTTACATTATCATTAACCTTTTCTCCTGTAGAGGCAAGGTAATCATAATTTGCGCCATTTATAATAAGACCGGTATTGCCGTAATTAAGTGTAATATTATTGAAGATTAAATCATAATCAGAATAATTTTCAATAAATACACTTGAGCCGAAAATCTTGAATTGTCCATTTCCTTTAATATCTTCTCTAAGAATACCGTTTAGTTCAATTTTTGACGGGAGTGCTGCAATTTCTTCAAATTGTATTGCAGATTTGTCGGTTGTTACGCTTGGCAGCGGATTTTGTGAAAGATAATCATATTGATCCTGTAATGAAGATATTGTATCTCCTAAATCAGAAACATTTTTAGAAATGCTCTCATTTATAGTTTTAAGATCCTGATATGAGCTGTCTATGCTGTCAATTGTTGACTGAATCTGATTAACAAAGTTTTGTTCTTCTGAGTCAAATACCAGTTTGCCGTCATAAACAGATGTTTCAACATTACCGATAGTAGTTGTAGTTATTTTGGCATTTTCAGCATTAATTGCATTGTTTAATGTTGCAAGCTGTTCTGCTGATAAACCGGATTCATTTTGTAAATAATTTTGTATTTCTTCCTCAGAAAGGTTTCCGTCAGATAATTTGCCGTATATTTCATCAAATTTTTCTTGTGAAATCTTGCTGTCACCCTCGCCAACAACCGCATTTTGTATATTATTTTTAGATTGCTGTGCGACTTCTGTAGAAGAAATTGTATCAGAAGCGTTTATATCATCTAAGATACCCTGAAGCTGTTCAAGCTGCTGTTCATATAATGCAAGCTGCTCTTCATTTGACGCTTCAGTTTTTTCCAATTCTTCTTTCTGGTTTTTAATATAATCAATCTGATTTTGAATTTCAGATTTTGCATCTTCGGTTAATTCTGTGCCATCGATGGTTCCGCCTTCAACGATATGATAGTCTTTATCTTGTATAAATCCCTCAAGTTTTGCCTCATCAATCTTTCCGTTTTCATCAATAAGCATATATTTGTTATAATTTTCGCCGGCAGTTACTTCTCCGTTTAACACCAAAGAATTATTGATTGACTGATTTATGTTTGAACTGTGGCTGGTTTTTGTAATAGGTATACCAAATAATAAGCGGCTGACTTTCTTTGAAATAATATCAGACTGCAAATTGTTGTTCCCGTTGGAATAATTAACTATAACATCTTTTCCGGAAGAAATAAAAGCGTCATTACCTATATTTAATTTGTTATTTGTAACATAATTGATAAGTCCGCTGCAATCCCCTGTTGCAACTGCTGCTTCTGCATAAAGGTTTGCATATTGAACGAGTGTGTTTTTAGAATTTTTCATAAAATCAATTTGTACATTATTTCCGCCTTCTATCCGGCCGTTGTTATTGATAGTATTATCAATTGTTAATCTAAGTTCTGATTTTGACGCCGGGCTTCCTGCAAAATGATGTGCTTCTGTATGTGTCTTAGAGCTCAGATTATTAGAAGAATCCTGAGATATATTTACATAATCGCCTGAAACTGTTGAAGCAGCATCAATATCTAAACTGTTTATATTATTAACTGTCAGATAAGAATAAGCTTTATTATACACACTAAATGCGCTATATTCGGTTGTAACTTCCTGATGGAAATCACTGTTGGTTTTTTGTGCAATATTTAGCCTGTTTGCGGCTCTCAGTGTAGAATTTTTTATACTTATATTGTTCTTTTGGGTTATCTCATTATCAATGGTTGCTCCGCTTGAAGTAATAAAGCCTTCCATACTATCATCATATTTGATGTCTCCTATAGAACTGAAATCAACGTTAGATTCTACTGCAATATTATTTGCAGAAATTTTTGAATTATTAATTTCTACATTTACACCGGAGTTTATATCATTTATAAGTTTTCCGCCTTTAATTGCTATAAATCCTGTAGTATTAGAATTTTTTGTCATGGCAATTTCGTTGCTGTTTTCGGCTTTAAAACTTACATTGCCGTTATCAGAGGTAATTCCTTCATTAGCCGGGCTGTCACCATTTACTACGATTTTGTTTGTTGTACTAATGCTGTTTTTTGCTTCACCTTGAGCTACAGCTACAAGTGCCACCTCACTGCCGCTTAAGTAAGTTTCTGTTTTGTTTGTAGTAGTTGAGTTAACGTCAAAGTTATTCTTTACATTAATATTTTTATCTTTAGTCGTTGTTATGTTTACTAAAGAAGTCCCGCTGGTTTCTGTCGACAGGTTATATGTTCCTAAAGAAACTAACCCTCCGCTTTTTGTATTCATAGTAGAATAAGCATTGCGGGCTGCTGTTGAATCCACATCAACACTGCCTGCAGAAACCTTTCCGCTGATATTTACTTCTGTATTTGAATTAACTTTTGCATTAGATTCATTTTTAGATGCTTCTGCTATTGTCAATGCTGCATCTACAATTTCATTATGGGCTGTAGATGTGTCATTCATATCAATATCAATTGCATTTGCAATTTCACTGCTGCCGGCGAGATTGATTGATGAATTCCCGCCTACGGTTGAATTCAAGTCAAGTGAATTTACACTAACCGCACCGATTGTACTGCTTGTAGAACCGGTAGTTGCTGTTTTATTCAAATTAGAAGCAAGTTTTAAGTTATTTGCTTTAATATTTTTAGCATTAACATTTACTGTTGAATTTGCGTTTACTGTAGCAGTTTGTGTTGTATCAGATACGGTAACAAATCCGGCCTGGGCAGCTTTCGATAAAACGGTTGCTGTTATTGCTCCGGCTAAAGTGTTGTTATCCGCGTTAACTCCGGAAAGAACCTGTATATCACCGGCTTTGGAAATTGTTAAATCTGAACCTGTTATAGACGCTTCAAAGCTGGCAGAAGTTTCTGATTTTTGTTCATTAACACCTATACCTATAGCTGTTAATGAGCCAAGATACATTGTTGATGTTGTGTTAATACCATTTGTTGCTGCTATTACATTTAAATTATTATTTAATGCTATGTCGCCTGAGGCATTAATTATTGCATTTGTTATAGCATTTGATACTGCTGAATTTATAAGAACACCGACTGAAATTCCGCTTGCCTGATAAGCCTGCATTTCAGATGTCAAATTACTTGAATTTTCTGCTTTTACATTCATATTATCAGCATCAATATCTACATTGCCTGAAACTAAGGCTTCTGTTTTATTAGATGTTTTACTGCTTGATACTACTGCATTAATGCTGGCACCTGAGATTCCTGCACCGAATGCTTTTGTTGAAATATCATCTTTTGAGGCTGCAATTACATTAACATTCCCGGCTTTAACGGAAGCTCCGTCAATTTTCGCTGTAGTTTTTGCATTGTTTTTAAAGTATGCAACGTTTCCGCCGAGAGTTACTCCGCCTAAAGATGCCTGATCTGCATTAGTAGAAGCGTTGATTGTGTTTTGAGCATTTACTGATACGTTATTAGAACCGGCATTTACCGTTCCGCCGAGAATAGCACTTGTATTGTAGTTCATATCTGTTACAAGTACATTAGCTGAAAGTGCGCCGGCTCCTATTGCTGCTCCAGCATTTGTTTTATTAAATTCCAGTGAATTTGATGCGTTTACATCAACTGAACCGTTTGATGTTATATTGGCATTTACAGAAGCTGATGTCCCGCCTTTTGATGAAGTACCTGCAAGTTCAACCGAACCTGAACTGTAATTTGTATTTACTTTCTCACCGTCTTTACCGACTATTTCCAGATTATTTAGAACGGAATCATTACCCTGAACTGTTGAATTTGCTGTGTTCTGGGTTTCTGTTATTGAATTTTTACCATCTATAACAAGATAGTCATTTGTGTCGCTATCCTCAAATTTTGAACCGATTGATGTGACTGATACCGAACCTGCCATTCCTGCCATTCCGGCAGCAGCAGACGCAGTTAATACATTAATATTTAAATCTGAGCTGGCATCTACATCTAATGAACCTACATTTACAGCACTATCAGAATTTATTTCTGCTAATACTGCGTTATTTATAATATTAACATTTGATGAACCAGCCGCAGAAACTCCGCCGCCTGCTGCAACACCAGCTTTTGCGGTTAAATCAAAATCTTCAGACGCATTAACTTTTAATTCTCCGTTTGTTGTAATATTTTTACCGCTGTTATTTATTTGTGCTTTTACTTCATTTTCTATTACGTTTACGTTAACTGAAAGTCCTCCGGCAAATCCTCCGGCAGCTGCGGTATAATTATCAGAAGTTACATTTGTTTTGTTCCGGGCATCAACTGCAATTGAGGAACTTTTTGAAATTTCTGTGTTTTTAATTTCTGCGGTATTTGTGTTTGTTAACACATTTACAATCGAGCCGGTGCCGGCTGCGAAAGCTCCGCCTGAAACATTTTCATATACTGCCTTAACAGTTGTATCCTGATCTGTTGTAACTTTAACTGTTCCGTTACTTGATACAGTTGAATCTGTAATACCGGCGTAAAGCTCATTTTTTACTGTATTTACAAGAGCAGACACATTTACCCCTGCAAGTCCTGAAATAGCAACTGATAGTGCATTAAAGTCAAGTGTCATATCTGATTTTGCACTAACATCAAGAGAATTCACATCATTAAGAACAGCATTAGAAATATAAGCTTTTGTTCTGTCCTGAATAATATTTGTAACTCCGTTGGCATTTACTCCAACCGCAAGTCCTCCAAAGTTTGCACCAACAAGTCCGCCTTTCATTGTATCAGTTTGTTTTGCACTTACTTTCCAGCTGCCGCCGTTTATTGTTACCCCGTCAATGTATGAAAGTATATCATTATCCATGACATTTGCGATAACGGCTAAACCTATAGCTGCACCAATTCCTGATATACCGGCAGAAGCCAGAGCATTTCCCATAGTTATGCTTGATTCTGCATTGACATTAGCCCTACCGGATATATCAATAATATTATCTTTAGAACCTGTAATAGCTGCTGTTAAATCATTATTTACAACATTAGATATTGCATTTCCGCCAATCTGTGCACCTTCTCCTGCAACTCCGGCAGCGGCAATTAAATCAAAAACATTAAATGTATTTTTTGCTTCAATATCCAGAGAAGATGCTGTAATATTAGAATTTTCAATTTTAGCATCAGTCGCTGCTGAATTTTGGTTTAGTACCGCAAGCCCTTGAACATTAGCTCCGGAACCAGCCACGCCTACAGATGCACTCATTGCAGCAATATTATTTATGCCGGAAGCATTAACTTCAACCGTTCCGGCTCTTTGTTCTTCACTGCCTATAGTTGAATTTGTGATTTTGGCACTGGTTGTATTTACGACATTATTTTCATTTACATAACCTGAAACAGCTGCAACTCCTGAAGCTGTAATTCCGCCAAGAATGCTGTTTAATGTGTTTGTATCGTTTGCTTTTACTGAAACAGAACCTTTTTTTACTGTAGTTCCATCAAGAACTGCATTAGTATTACCTCTTACAACGTTAACGACTGTTGTTCCTGATACGGAAGCTGTTCCTGATACCGCCGCATTTCCTACGGCATCATAAGTTACAGTGTCTGATGCCGCTAAAATATTAACATTGCTTGAATTTTCTATTTCAGAATTCCTAATACCTGAATTTACATTATTAATTATTGTATTTACAACTGCAGAACCGCTTACTGCTGCAGTGCCGCTTCCTGTGACATTTATTGCTGATATTATAGGTGTATATTCTGAAATATCAATTGTGTCCGAATTACCCGGATCCAGACCTAATAATGTTTCATAAAGTCCTGCTTTGTCCCCGTATTTTGTTTTATTGTAATCCTGTGAGGCCTTAACATCCACATCTCCTGTAATATCAAGTACTGCACTATCTACATATGCAGTTACCTGCGAATTGATTACATTAACAATTCCAAGACCGGAAACTCCTGCTGTTCCTGCTCCTGAAACCAGTGCGGTAATTGCTCCTACAGATTCTTCTGAACGCGCATTAACCTCAAGACTGCTTGCTTTTATATTTGTTTTATTTGCTGAATTTTCTTTTCCGACTGTTGCACTAACTTTATTCTTAAATGTGTTTACAAATGCAACTCCGCCTACAGAAGCTGTACCTGCTCCTGTAGCTGCGAGATTATCTGATTGTACATCTACTGTTTCTGATGCTTTAACTGTTACTTTTCCAGCTTTTGAATTTTCATCCAGACCGCTGATTTTTACATTGTCACCAATAGATGCGGAAGTTGTGTTAACAACAGTATTAACATTAGCAGAACCATTTACTGCAACATTACCAGCTCCGCTTCCTATTACCATAATAGTTCTAAGAACTTCTTTATTTTCAGCTTTTACATTTACATCTCCTGATGATTTAATGACGGCATTGTCACCTATTGTAGCTGTTGTTGTGCCTGTAACTACATTTACAAAAGCAGAACCACCAACCGCAGCTTTGCCGCCTGCTGTCAGATTACCTACTATAGCATTAATAAGAACATAATCTTCCGCTGTTACATCAACTGCATTTGCTGTTATTTCAGCATTATTGCCAACAGAGGCTGTAATATTATTATTTACAACTTTTGTAATTATAGATCCGCTCACGCCGGCAGAACCTCCGCCTGCAAGGTCGTAGCTCATCTGCCAGTCTTCCAGTGAACTGTAATCACTGCCTTCTAATATTTTTGCAATATCAGCTATATCAGTTTCAATATATTTACCATTTTCATCTTTTTTCCCGCCGGATGCGTTCTGTGCAGTTGCACTGACGGTAACCTTTCCGTTTTCGGAATTTACAATAGTATTATCAGATATTTTAGCACTTACTGTTTTATTTAGGACATCTACATTTATAGATCCGCCAACCGCAGCTTTACCGCTTCCGGCAAGAGTTCCGCCTCTTGTTACCATATCAGTATTGTCGTATGCGATTACATCAAGCCCGTTTGATGTAATATTTCCGCTGACTTCTGCCAGTGTATTGTTAACGATTACATTTGCTCCAATGTTGGCTGCTGATGCAAATTTTCCTGTTGAAATAGCTGCAGCAACAGGTATTAAATTAATATTTTCATAAGATTGTGCTTTTGCACTAACTTTTCCGCCGGCTGTTACCGTAGAATTAATTTTTGATTGTGTATCATTTGTGTAAATATTACTAATTATGTTTCCGCCCAAAGTGTTGCCATTTCCAAGAGCAAGTCCGGCAACCGCTGTTATTCCCTGAACATCATTTTTGTAGTTTGCAATATTTGTTACAGTTCCGCCTGAATTAATTGAACCGCCTGTAATATATGAATAAATATCACTGTTCATAACATTTACAATAGCATTAGCCATAGCAGAGCTTGCTCCGCTTGTTGTTAGCCCCATATTTACAGCTAAGAATTTTAAAACTTCTATCTGATCTGCAGTGACTGAAACTGATGCTGAATTTACTATTGTACTATCAGCAATTTCAGCTTTTACGCTGTTATTAATAACATTGACAACTGTGCCAAGTCCTACACCTAAACCTTTTGAAGATGTAGAGAATTGCGCTGCTCCTGCAATGTTGGAATTTCTTATTTCTGAATATGCACCGGCATTAACAGCTCCTGAAGCATCAATTGTTGAATTTTTAATTGATGCAGTTATTGTGTTTCCAATAACATCAACACCTATAGCACCATCAAATGTATAAGATGATGACCCGCCGGAGATAACAGACCCGCCGGCACCAAAGGAAATTATATCATCTGTTTTTCCGCCTCTGTTATTTGTTTTAACATTAACATCGGAAGCATTTGATATAGTGCTTCCAGAAATTTCAGCACTTGTATTCTTATCAAGGATATTGATGTTCCCTGCCATACCTGCGCCTATATTGGTATTAGAACCTTTTGTGTAAGATACTCCGCCTGCACCTTTATAGCCTTTTGAATAATTGTTTGCTGAAATATTAACAGCTGCATTGCCTGTTTTGCCGTCTGCATTTTTTATTGTTGTATTTGAAACAGAAGCTTTAACATCATTATCGACAACTGTAGTGTTGAAAGAGCCTCCAATAGCAGCTTTTGTCCCGCTCTGGTCGTTGGAAGCTGCACCTACTCCGAGTGCAACATCAATATTGTTATTATCTTCATCTGCTGAAACTACCAGATTTTTTTCACCGTCAGAAGTGAAGTTAACGTTTGTGCCGTTCATAAGTGCATGAGTAGAACCGCCGCGTGAAGACACATTAATAGCTGCGCCTGCGCCGACATTACCAGCTTTTGTTACTCCGGTTGCAATATTGAGGGCCTGATTATTTTGAGAAGCTTTAACCTCAAGATTTTTCCCGACATTAATTGTCGCCTTACCGGTAGAAGCTTCTACTGTAGAATCATTTGATTCAACCGTTACAACACCTGCTGCCGCTGCTGAGAAATTATTTGATGCAGTTGAGCCGTTTGCAGTATTAGAAAGGCTTTCTGAATCAGCAAGGTTCTGACCTTGGGAGGTTGTGTTTGTAACACCTTCTTTATTATCAGTCTGGTTCTGGTCGTTTGTACTATTTAAAGAACCCTGGACATTTTCATCTTTCAATTGTCCTGTTACGGAACTTCCTGAGGCATCTGCAACTGTCGTATCTGTATCAGAAGTTTTTCCTTTGATTTTATTAATTATAGAAGAAATTTTATCCTGCCAGCCTCCAAAGCTGTTTGTAGACTGATTTTCTCCTGTCTGTTTAGATTTATCTACAGTTACCCCTCCGGCAAAAGCTCCTGCAAAACCTATATTCATTGTTTCAGCTTTTGTGCCGGCAGTGATTGAAGCTTTTTCTGATGCATTTATAACCGCGCCGTCAAGAACTTTAGCATTTACATTTTTGTTGATATTATTTACGATAACAGTTGCACCTACAGCTGCTCCTGATGAACTTTGGGAACCTGAGCCTTCCTCGGTGGTTTCACTTTGTTTTGAAAATGAACCTCCTATATTTATAACTGACGTTTTATCTGAGACATTACGTTCGTCATTCATTGAAATTGAATTTTTATCATTCAAGCCTGATTTGTCGTTAACTGTTGAAATCTTTCCTTCGCCCGCCTTAACATTAACTGTTTTAGCATTAACGCTGGAGCTGCCTATCTGGGAAACAGTATTTCCGCTAATATCCTGAACAAGTACAGAGCCTGCAAGTGCAAATTTGTCTGATTTTGTTCCTGTTGCAATGGCAGAAAGATAAGAAGCTTCGTTTGCAGAATACAATCCGACCTCTCCGTTAACAGCATTAACAGTTGCATTATTACCTATAATTGCAGAGGCATTGTTGCTAAATTCGTTTACGAGAACAGAACCGCCAAGTCCGACTTTCCCGCCTGATGCGCTTCCCCCGAATAATTTTGTCAAATCCCCTGCTCCGTTATAGCTTACTACTGAATTTACGGCATTAAGAATTACGCTGCCGTTGTTTGAAGTAACGGCTGCTCCGTCTGCAATTTTTGCAGTTGTATTATTTGTAATTGTATTGTAGACAACTGCGCCGGACGCACCAACACTTTCGCCGGCAGCAGAAGAGGATGCGTGATTATTAAATAATAAATCATAATCAACAGATTTATCATCAGTACCGGAAAGTTCAAATTCAGCATCAGATAAATCTATCCCTGAATAGCTGTTTTCGTCGCCTTCAGAACCGTCAAATCTGCTAAAATCCCAGCTGCCGTCAGATCCCGGAGTAAGTGCAAAACCGTCATTAATTATTTCTTTGTCACCGATTTTGATATTAAGTTTAATACTTGCTAAATCCAGCGGGAGTTCAGTTGTTGCATTTAGTTTAACATCTTTATTTGCTGTAACTTTCGCATTTTGACCGATAAGTGCGTTTGTATTATTGGTTTCCGAATTTACAACCACAGCAACGCCCGGAGCAAATTTTGCGCCATCGGTTGCCTCTGAAGTCGCATTATTTTTTGTATAATCCACAGTGTTAGCGTTTATTGTGACCCCGCCACCTGCTTTAACATTGGCGTCATTTCCTATTTCTGCCTTTGTGTTGATTATACTGTTGTTAAGATTAACAACACCCGACATTTCTACAGCCGGAGTAGACGAACCTGAACCGGAGGTCGGGTTATTTTTATTATCACTGCTGTTAGTCAGGGAATTCATTATTCCCTGAATTTTTGATATAATTCCGTTTGACTGCGCATCAGTTGTGCCTTCACTTTGCTGTGCATCTTTGTCTTTTGAGGCATCATATTTACTTCCTGATGTTGAAAGTTTTGTATCTGAAACATGAAGGTTTTGTGCACTTACATTGACATCGCCTTTTGCATTAACTTTACCGTTAATTGATGCTTGGGTATTAACTCTGTCATTTTTGATTAATATTGAAATACCTGCTGTTGAGCCTGCTTTTTGACCTTCATCCTGATATTTTATTGAATTTTCTATTTTTATATTATTTTGAGTATTATTAACGGCACCGGCATCTAAATTATTTGCATTAATAGTAGAATTTTTATCAATAATTACCTGTGTATCAGATTTTGAAGTATGGTTTAATGCCATTAATTCATAGGCATTAGCCCCTTCCCCTTTTAATTTTGATAAAATTTTATTGGAGATTTTGATATTGGAAATATTCTGAGATATTGCCGCCGTAGTTACATTCCCGCCTGCATTAATATTTGAACCTGTTATATTTATTTTGGACTGGGTTTCATTTCCGAGAGCATAGATAAGCGCTTTACCGCCTGAAATATAATTTGAATTAATTTCAGTATCAGCTATAGCATTTGTTCCAAGCGTAATATCTCCTGTTGAATTTAATTCAGAATTAATTATATCTATAGTTGCATGAGCTCTGGCTCCTGTGAAATCATCATATGCCCCGTCTTCAGACATATCAAAATAATCGTCAATATTTTGAACAGCATCAAGAGTTGCACCTTCAACTTTTCCTATGGAGGCATCAAGTTTATCAGAAGCCTGCGCCAGCATTTCAATTTCAGTACCGGCGATTTTGGCGTTTTCAACCTTAATGCTTGCATTTACAGGGTCAGTTTTTCCAACTTTGGAATCAGCTAACCCGGCTTCATTTGTATTGGAAGCATTTGCAACAATTGTAACCTTACCATCTTTAAGGGCATAACCGCTGCCTGAATTTATATCATTTGAAACAAGTTTATTAAACAAATCTTCTGCCTGTTTCAGAACTGCTTCTGACTGTTCTTTTGAACCGCTTAAGACAAGATTATCCTGCCCTTGAACTCCGGCGACAATTCCGGCTGTATTGTTTTTACTATTATCTTTTGCAACAGTAATATTTTTCCCGTATATTTCAACATCTCCGCGTGAGATAATTTTACCGTTGATAGTTATAGCCTTATCTGTATTAGTATCGTTTTTTAGTGCTACTAAATTCTCATTTACTATATCCTGGCTGTTATTAAAATTCTGTACATTACCCACAAATTTGTCATAGGAATTTTGTGAAGGTGTGATTAAAGATAGAGCCCCGACATTTAAAACCCCGGAAGCACCTATCACAATTCCGCCGGGAGAAACAAATATGGCATGCCCGTTGAAGAAGTTGTTGTCTTTCATTGTATTAAGGATACCGTTTATGTTTACCCCGTTATTTACAAGGTTAACGAACTTGTCATATCCCATTTTAAATATTAAGTTTGCAATATCGCCTTCTGAAAGGTTAAAATCTCCAAAATGTGCAAAACCTGTATTACCATGAATTTGCCCCGGAGTAATATTATATATATTGTCATTTTGAGTTATATTTGCTCCAATATCACTGCCCGGAGCAACAGTTATCTCACTTGCAAGCACAGGTACAAGCAGTGACTGCTGTAAGATAAAGCTCAAACACAAAAATAACGAGAATGCTTTTAAAGCAAATCTTTTCAACGATTTAACCTTCTTCATATTTATTCCTTTTTTCCCTTAATAATCAAGTTTTTAAATTTGGATAGTTTTTTTTCATGATGATACAAAATATGAAAAATTTTCTACATATACTAAAGTTATGTTTCAAACTTTTAATATAATGTTACAATGTGTGTATAATTTTTATATCTTGATGTACCCTGAAAAAAAGGTGAATTATTAAGTCATGGATTTGAAAAAGATTTTATTATTAACTATATGCTGTTCCTGCATTCATAATGCAGCGTTTGCTATCGGAGAAATTCCGGCAGGAGTGATGGATGCAGCCGGCAGTGCGCAGAATCTTAATGTTCATGATATGGACAGAATAAAGGATTTGCAAAGACGCCAGGAGCAGGAGAAGGACTGGAAAGATTTAAAGAAACGCCAGAAAGAACAAAAAGATAATCCTGAAAAAATTAAACTTAAAAAAGAAAAGAAAAAGGATGTTATAAAAGCAAGGGCTGAAGAGTATGCAACAAAAGGTGTTTATATTGATAAAATAAGAGTTGCCCCCAGCGAAGTATTAACCGCAAAAGAGATAGAAGATATTATTAGTGATTATCAGGGTGAAAACCTTACATTTGATAAAGTTAAGGAAATTATTAACCGTATTAATACACTTTACCTTGAGAAAGGTTTTGTAACAGCAAGGGCTTTTGTTCCTGAGCAGGATATAGTTGACGGGTCTTTGTATATTGATTTGTACGAAGGTAAAGTCGGCGAGGTTTCTGTAGTAAATAACCGCTGGACTAAAGATTCTTATATTAAAAAACGAATATCAGCCAAACCTTACAAGCTTTTTGATATAGTTGAACTTGAACAGGATGTCTTAAATTTTAATAAATATACTCCCGGTGTAGAATTAAGTGCAAACTTAAAACCCGGGGAAAAACGAATGGGGACAACCGATATTGAACTTGCTGCAAGAGAAAAACTCCCGTTCCATACAAGTTTTATCTTTGATAACGCAGGTCGTTCTACAATCGGACAACTGCGCGGCGGTGTTGCGTTAACTCATGATAGTTTGTTCGGATACCGCGACAAACTTACTTTGGGAGCTTACGTGAGCAGCCACTCAAATACTCCGTTTGCAGATTATAATATTCCTGTTAACAAAAAAGACGGAAGAGTCGGGTTTTCATTCTCCTCCAGCTACGCTCATATTGCCCAGGGTGATTACAAAATGTTTAACATCCGAAGCCGCTCTTATGTTTATTCATTATACTTTAACCAGCCGTTGATTAGAAAACCGTATATGGAATTATCAAGCTTCAGCTCTGTTGATTACAAACAGGCAACAACCTCTTTTGACGGATTTGACTTATATACAGATAAAATTACCAGTGCCAGAACAGGGTTAAACCTCCGTTACGATACAAAGCGCGGTATATGGTATGCTAATCAGTACGTATCATATGCAATGCCTATTTTCAGAGATAATTCAAATTACGTAAAACTCGAAGGCGGGCTTATAAGATTACATGATTTCGGGCATGGTGTTGTTGGACAATTCAGAGGTGCTTATCAGGCTATTCCGAAAGACGTTGTTCCTTATATCGATCAGTTCCAGGCAGGCGGTTTGTCTTCAGTAAGAGGTTATTCAGAAGGTCTTCTTATCGGAAGAAGCGGATACTTATTAAGCGGTGAACTTTTGTTCCCGATTGCGCCGGCTTCTGTAAAATCAAAAGACAAGAAAAAAGAAATTCCTTTCCTGGGCAGATATGTCAAAGGTGTTGCGTTTGTTGACCATGCGATGGTATTCCCGTTTAAAGGCGACGGTCCGGGTGCTCCGGGATATGATGCTAATGATGTACTTTTAAGTATAGGTTTAGGGTTAAGGGTTACGCTGCCGAAGGATTTAACTGCTAGGTTGTATTGGGGCTTCCCTATGATTAGAAATTCTCATGAAGCTGTTCAGCATGCAGGAAGATTTCACTTTGATATAGTCCTTACACCTGATTATGATGCACTTCTGAAGCTTAGACATCCGAAAGAAAAAGTGCCAAAAGAGCCTAAGAAAATTCAATCTTTGTAATAGTAATACTATAATAAAAAATTATTATATATTTTTACCTACATAGTCGAAGATGTATTTTTATTTCCGGTATATCCTGCAGGTATGTGGAATGAAAATTATAAAGATAAAGATTTATTCATAAATTCCTCAAGTGAAATGCCGATGTTTTTTGAACGGGTTAAGTGTAAAACACTCTGCCATAAATACAATCAGCTTTCACCGGATATGCTGTCCGCAAGGCAGCAATTAATAAAGAAAATTATCGGTAAAACAGGCGGATTATTTTTGATAGAACAGCCGTTTATGTGTGATTACGGGTCTAATATTAAAATAGGTGCTAACTTTTATTCAAATCATAATCTTCTTATACTTGATGCCGGAGAGGTTATTTTTGGTGACAACGTATTAATAGGACCAAACTGTTCTTTTTATACTCCAAAGCATCCTCTTGATGCGGCAACGCGTAATAAAGGTCTTGATTGCTCAATGCCTATAAAAGTAGGGGATAATGTCTGGATTTGCGGAAATGTTACTGTACTTGCCGGGGTTTCAATCGGCGATAACAGTGTTATTGCCGCAGGAAGTCTTGTGAATAAAGACATCCCTCCAAATGTTCTGGCAGCGGGTAATCCTTGCAAAATTGTAAAAAAGATTTCTTAATCTTATTTCTTTTTGCGGTCAGGTTGTTCCTCTTTATCAATATATTCACAATGCAGAACAGATTCAAGCTTGTTAAAGATTTCCTGATAGTGATATTTTAAAGCATGCTGGGCTTTGTGGTGCAGATCATCCAGGTGGTAGTGCATTGCAATTTCAAGGTTTGCAAGTGCAATATTATAATCATACAGGGTATTCACATATAAAATTTTTGCATCATTATAGTTGTTCCGGGCCTGCTGTAAGGCAACGTAATTGTTTTGCATTTTGTCATATCTTTCGTCAGCAAGCTCATAGTTTTCAAGGGCTTCTTCAACTTTTTCCTGAACGTTTACAACCTGCTGTTCGCCTTTGTTAACATTGTAATAGCATTTTTTTACCTGGAAATATAAATCCTGTTTGAATAAATCAATGTCGTTACTTGCAAGGTTTACCTGTGCATTAGCTTTATCAATCTCATGTTTAAGCTGTTTAAAGTTAATCGCGGTTGTCATATTCACAGCCATGTTCAGGTTATTGTTTGAAAGTGTTCTTGTATTGTTATAACCGTAGCCGACACTACCTGTAATATCCGGATAATATTCTCTTTTTATATACAGAACTGATTGTTTCATTGCATCCAGTGTAGCATCCAGCACCCACAAATCCGGACTGTTTTTGTATGCAAGATTAAATGACTGATTCATTGAAAACGGAAGTTCAAGCAATTCAGAGGTTACAATTTCTGAAATTGTATTTTTTTCAATTTTTGTTCTGTATGCAATATTTTTGATATTTTTATCCTGAAGAGTTTCAGGAATTTTATTTTCTTTTGTATAACCGGATTTGTCATAGAGAACTTTAGGGGTATATATATCATAAAAGTTGAAAGTTTTAATCTTTTTTATCTTAAAATCAGGTGCGTAAGCTATATATAAAGAATTACCCAGATC
The DNA here is from genome assembly GCA_902383995.1 of uncultured Brachyspira sp. Classification (GTDB taxonomy): domain Bacteria; phylum Cyanobacteriota; class Vampirovibrionia; order Gastranaerophilales; family Gastranaerophilaceae; genus Scatousia. Next base: position 64,465 of record CABLZX010000001.1, on the reverse strand, counting down.
AGCCAGTGCTAAATCATAATCATTTTGGGCATCGGTTAATTTCATTTTTGCTTCAGTTAAAAAAAACTCAGCATTAACAAAATCTATCTTTGGCTTTTTGCCCGTTTCATAGAATTTTTTTGCGCGCCAGTAATTTTTTTCGCATATTAAAAGATTGTTGTATTGAATATCCCGTATTGCCTGAGCACGCAGTACGTTGTAATATTTTGTTTTAACATCAAAAATTGTATTGCAGATGCTATCCATAAACTGATATTCTGCGGCAAGCTGATAGAATTTTTCCATCCTGATAAGTGCGCTTGTTTTGCCGAAATTCCATATAAGCTGGCTTAAATAAACATCTACAGACGGCAGATTTCTGTTTGAAGAGCCGTCGTAATTTTTATTTGAATTGTAATCCTGATAAATTCCAACTCCTGCACCTAATGTCGGGAAATATGCGGATTTTGCAATCCCTACATTACTTTTGGCAACTTCAAGATTATATTCATATTTTCTGATTTGAGGGCTTTTATTTATAGCAATTCCAACACAGTCTTCCAGTGTAAGCATCTCACCTTGTTGGAACGGTATATCCTGAACCGCTGAAACCGCGGCACTATTAAAAATTAATACTGCTATTAATAATAAAGCCTTAATCTTTCGCATGTGTAAACCAGAAATTCTTATCCGCGTTATTATTTTAAAACTTAAATATTATTTAACAAGAGTTTTAAATCTTTTTTATCGATTATAATATTGGCATGTTTTTTTAAAATCGGCTTCGCACAAAAAGCCGCGCGTTTTTCTGCATATTTAAACATACTTAAATCGTTTGCCCCGTCGCCGGTAACAAGAGTATTCTCAGGCGTAATACCAAGAATTTCCTGCAAACGTTTTAGCATCTCCCCTTTGCTGTCATTGAACATCATCTCCCCTCCGGCAAATCCTGTTAAAATACCGTCTTTTGTATGAAGAGTATTGGAAAATTCACAGTCAAGCCCGAGTTTTTCTTTAAAAGGAACTGTAGCATTTTTAAATCCGCCGGAAAAACATACAACTTTGTAACCCATTTTTTTCAATTCCCGGATAGTTTCTACAGCACCGTTCATAACAGGAAGATTAGCGCAAATTTGATTAACAGTTTCGACTTTTAAGCCTTTTAGAAGCGAAACTCTTTTTTGTAAACTTTCAAAAAAGTCAATTTCTCCGCGCATAGCACTGTCGGTAATTTCTTTTACTTGTTTTTCAATTCCTGTTTCACGCGCAAGAAATTCTAATGTTTCTCCGTCCATTAAAGTAGAATCAAAGTCAAAAACTGCTAATTTCATTTGCCTGCCTTTTATTATTGTGCACTCAGATTAATATACTTAGGATTGTGAACCCCGTCTATTTTTTCAATTTCAGCAAGAACGTTTTCCCCGACCTCGGAATCAATATTTATAACCATTATTGATTCTGTTTCATGTTTGTCATTTTTTTGAACAACGTTCATAGAGCCTATGTTTATGTTGTTTTCGCCTATAACTTTAGCAACTTTTGCAATCATAGACGGCTTATTGATATGAGGGACAATAAGCATATGTTTTTGAGGGCGGATACTTGTTTCATAATCGTCAATTTTTACAATTCTTGGAATATCTTTTGCCACAAGTGCTCCTGCAACAATGCTTACACCTTTATCTGTAGTTAACTTAATAGTCAAAAGTCCTGCAAAGTTGCATTTAATCTTTGAGCGTGAAGAAATTATATCAATACCGCGTTTTTTAGCAAGAACAGGGGCATTGACATAATTAACACCTTCAAGCATAGAGGAAAGTACGCCTTTTAAAACAGCTACTTCAAGCGGTTGAACATCTAATTCAGCCAAATCTCCCTGTGCTGTAATTTCAATGGTCTTAACCATTCCTCCAGATAGCTGCATAGCCAATTCTCCGGAATTCTCCGCAATCTGCATATAATCCTTGACCGGTTCCAGCTTATCCGGTCGGAGTGAGGGAATATTAACAGCAGATGAAGCTGAGCCTCCGGAAAGAACTTCTTTTATCTGCTCTGCAACATCTACAGCCACATTTATCTGAGCTTCCTGAGTACTTGCGCCCAGGTGAGGAGTTAAAACAATGTTTCCTTCACAACTTATCAATGGACATTTCATAATATCAGGTTCGTTCTCGTAAACATCAATTGCTGCACCGGCAACCTGTCCTGCTTCAATTGCTTCTTTTAAATCCTGTTCGTTAATAATACCGCCTCTTGCACAGTTTATGAGTCTTACTCCTTTTTTCATCTTTGATATTGTTGTTTTGTTTATAAGATTAATTGTTTCTTTGGTCTTTGGGACGTGAACTGTTATGAAATCACATTTTCCCCAAAAATCATCTAAAGATTGAACATACTCTCCGCCCGTTTTTTCTACAACTTCTTTTGATGTATAAGGATCAAAAACAACAAGCTTCATTCCCATAGCCAGTGCAACTTCTGCTACATGAGAACCAATTTTGCCAAGTCCAATGATACCGAGAGTTTTTTTATAAAGCTCGCAGCCCGTAAACTTTGACCTATCCCATTTCCCTGATTTTGTAGATGCAGCTGCCGGCGCTATATTTCTTGCCATCGCAAGCATTAATGCAATAGTATGTTCTGCCGCTGCCATCGTATTTCCATCAGGAGAATTTACGACAATAATCCCTTTTTGCGTTGCAGCATCAACATCAATATTATCAACGCCTACGCCCGCGCGTCCTATTATTTTTAAATTTTTACCAGCCTCAATTATTTTTGCCGTAACTTTTGTTTGGCTTCTAACCATTAAAGCATCATATTGAGGAATAATTTGTATTAGTTCTTCTTCTGGCATTGTCGGCAGAATATCTACTTGAGCAGCCTGTTCAATAATTTTCCCTGCTGATTCGTTTATTTTATCTGTTACTAAAACTTTCATTTTATCCTTTCTATGCTGTAGCCGTAATCCGTCTGCAAACGGGCAGTGTGCAGTCAGGCATTACTTAAAATCTGCATTTACTTATTTAATTCTTCAATAAGAGTTTTTACACCGCTGCCAAGAGTAAATTTGTGGCCGAGTTTGCTCAAAGAAGCTTCCAAAGCTCCAACTGATGCAATTAAATCTCTATCGCAGACAAACCCTAGAGTTCCCATTCTAAATATTTTGTCCTTTAACTGATTTTGACCGTTTGCTACAACTATGTCATAATCTTCTTTCAGCGTTTTTCTTATATCAGGTACAGAAATCCCCTCAGGCGGAAGAATTGATGTTATTGCATAACTTGCATTCTCATCTTTTTCAACGAGAAGCTTTAAATTAATTGCGCGTAAGGCTTTTCTAAGCGCCGTCGCATGGCGTCTATGACGGGAATTAACATTATCAATGCCTTCATCTTTAATCATTTTCAAAGCCGTATTAAGCCCGACAATTAAATTTACGGCAGGCGTAAACGGAGTTGAATTAGCTTTTACAGATTTTCTATGAGCAGCCCAGTCAAAATAAAAACTCGGATGCTTGCATTGTTCATAAAGCTTCCAGGCTTTTTCATTTGCAGTTAAAAAGGCAAGTCCCGGAGGTATCATAAAGCCTTTCTGCGAACCTGAAATAAGGACATCAATCCCCCATTCATCGGGTTTGCAAGGCATAGCACAAACACTGGTTACCCCGTCAACAACCGAAACTGCACCATGCTCTTTTATTATTGAACATAATGTTTTAACATCATTTGCCGCTCCGGTTGAAGTTTCACTGTGAGTCAGGGTTACTATTTTAATTTCTTTATTAGTATCTTCAGCAAGGCGTTTCCTCAAAGTTTCAGGGTTAATAACTTCACCTGCATCAACTTCAATTTTTTCAACAACAGCTCCGCGTGATTCTGCGATTTTTGCCCAGCGGTTTCCAAAGTTACCTATAACAAGACAAAGAACCTTGTCACCTTCATTTATAAGATTCTCCAACGCTGCACACATTGCTCCTGTACCGCTTGATGTAAACATAAATACATCATTTTCTGTTTGGAAAACGTATTTCAGATTTTCATAAACTTCTTCCAATATGGAGGAGAATTCCGAACTTCTATGTCCTATCGGGTGCTTTGCTATGTCCAGCATAACAGATTCCGGTACAGGTGTAGGTCCTGGAATCATCAAAAAAGTCTTGTCTTTCATATATTTCTCCTCCTTTAATAATATTATTATTGTTACTCATGTCACAGATAAGGGATAATTTTTAATAAAAGTATATGTATTTTTTGTAATAAAATTTTAATTAACAGCTGTTTATATTAAAATTTAAATTAATATCGGAGAAAATATTATGCAAAAAAAATATAAATTAATATTAGCATTTTTGACGATTTGTGCAGGACTTATCGGCGTGTGCATGTACGAAACTCCTCTTCAATCTATTGCATGTAATAGTGATTTCGGAGTTTGTTCTGTATATGTTCAGAAAAAACGTTTCTCAGAAAAGATTGTGGAAAATACCTTTGATATTAAAAATATTTCACATTATTCTCTTGAAAAGCGCAGCAGCAGTGATGTTAAAAATAAGTTATGTCTGAACAGCTCCTATAAGCTTATTTTATATATAAACGATCCTGAAAAAACTGTTGAATTCTATACTTTTAATATTAATTCAAAAGAGCAGGCAGATAATTTTGTGAATCAAATCCGCAGCACAAAAGATTTTCGCAGACATACAACACTTGTTGATGCAATAAAAGGTCTGTTTCTGCGGGGCTAGTCCATAAAAGGGTTGTATCCGCTATCTTCAAGTTCATCAATATATTCGTTAACTTTTTTCAGACGTTCTTCAATATTCGGGTAACGTCTTCTGAGATTGCATAAATCAGCCTGGACTTCACGCCATGGTGTCTGAATGTCACAAAGCCTCAAAGCTTCATTTAATTCTTCTCTTTCTGCAACTGATGACCCAAAGTTTAATTCCTGTTTTTCCCCTGCTAATACGATTTTCCTTAACAGATTTCTTCTGGCTCCTACAGCAAGAACGTCAAATTCTGCTTTTGTATTTCTGTCAAAGGATGTCAGGAATACTTTCATCATTCCTGCAAGGCTGTTAAAGAACTTGTCGTTAGGAAGCTCTATGTCGTCTATAACTTTTATTTTATTGCCGTCAGCCAGAAAGTTGTTTGGGTTAATTGTATCAAATGCTTTTTTTTCTGCGCTGAGAGTTTTAAAGTCAGCAGCAACATCATCAAATGCCTTTTGAGGAAGTGATGTAAACTTTTTCAGGTAAACATCTCTGTAATAGCCCAGCTTTTGCCAATACTCAGTAAGCCCTTCTTTAACACCTGCTGGAATTGGCGTTTCTGTTTCTGCTGCATTTTTTAATATTTTTATATTTCCTATTTTAGCAACAGCTTCCCCGTAATAAGTTTTAAGCTTTTGAACAATCGGATTGTCATTAATAGAAAGACTGTCTATATTTAGCTCTTGGTTGTTCGGTTTTTTGAGAACAAATTCATCATCAATTTTATAAACTGTTCCAAATTCGCCTGCCCCAACTTTATTTTCAGGATTTAAAAATTGCCTTATAGTATTTTTAAATATTTCTAATAGATTTTGTTCGTTTTGTTTTGTTTTAACAGAACCCGAGATGTATGTTTTTAATTCTTGAGAAAATTTTGCAGGAGTACCTTGAAAATTTAAATTTGTTCTGTATTTATTGTAGGACTGCTGATTACTGTATAGATTTACTATCATATTTTTACCTTCTCTTTTAACAAGATAAGTAAAAATAAAAATTGCTTGTTTTTACTAAAATGGTAACTTTACTTTACAAACTTGTAATTATTTTACTCCAACATAAATATCCCTAATCTGTACCTTTGAATTTTCAAAAAGAGAATTTCGTCTATAATTCAATAAAAATTCCTTAAAACACTGCTTAAAAAATTCTCTAAAAATATTTTCTTGTTAAAAGCCCCCTTTATGGGCGGTTTTTAAATTTTGTTGCAAAAAGACATTTGATTTGATAATTTTGAACGGGAAATTTGATTATTTTCAATTTTTTTTAACCGTTGAGCTATTTGTTCGTATTGGCTTTCCCGTACAACAATACAAAATGTATAAAATGGACATTGTAAATCCTTTTTATTTTTTAAGGCAAAAAAATATTTATATTGATAAGCAATCTTCCCTTCGTTCTATTACTAATAATTATATTTTTTAGTTATAATTTTTTTATGACAAAAATTTGGTTAATTTTATTTTTTTCATTAGTATTATTATCAAGTTCTTGTTTGGCGGAAATTTTTGTTAAGCAACAAGATGAGTATAGTTGTGCACCAGTTAGTTCATATAACCTTATAACAAAACTTTGTCCTGATTGTAAAAAAGATATTAAAAATTTATACAAATTAGAAAAAACTAATTTTAAAGGAACAACAATATATAATTTGTGCCAAGGACTAAAAAAATATTTCAAAAAACAATCTAGAACAGTTCAAATAAAATATTATGGTATAAAAAAAATTAGGAAATATAAAATATCTTCAAATATCAACATAGAAGAACTAGCTTCTGAAATATCAAATAATTCCCAGTCAATATTAAATATAGGAATATATATTAAAAACTCAAATGGCAATTATGTTCGACAATGGGGACATTATGTTAATTTAATTTCTATTGAAGAACACAACCAATTAATAGTTTTTGATCCCTATGATAAAAATAAAACACCAATTACCTGGAAATTAAAACAATTAAATGGTGTTTGTTTGAAAAATATAAATGATAATGAAAAATATGATAAAACTACAAATATTTATGCTGTAGAAAATAAAATACACTACCTTAAGCCTAATGAAATTGCAATAATTAATGGAATAGTCGTTGTTAAATCAGACTAAAATCCTATTCCTAATAAAGTTCATATGTCAGATTTGGAAATCCGACTCAAAATGGACTTTGTAATTGATTTGTGTTTATGCGGAAATTCGGCATTTTAAATGTAAATAAACACTCTGTCTGATTATAACAAACAGAGGACAATACAACTATAAATTTAAATGCGACATAGTATCGACTTTAATCATTTGTATTTTTATATGATATTAGATTGGAAGATGATACAGTATATTATCCAAAAAGTAGAGGGTATTAAATTAAAAATTTAAATTTTTAGCTGCCGACCTTAAAAAATTTTTTCCATCCTTTTTTGAATTGGACTATGCTGTAATAATCAAACTGGTCGTTAAAATACATTTGTATCTGCACTGATTCCCAGTTTGCGGACTAAAAAACGGAGAAAAGGAAATTTAAACCCGCAGTAAAGATTTATTCTATTTTATCATCCTATATCAAGTATTACTCTGAATGTCAATAATATCAAGTGTATTTACACCTCTTGTATCATTAGGACACAATTATATTAAAAATACAAAGTTTATGTAAAATATCAAGAAATGAAAATTCGATTTAATATTGACGGCTTTCGCAAGTAAATGGTATAATTATAATATACAATTAAATATTAAAAAAAGAGTAAGGTAAGATAATTTTAGGATTAAAATTGCGGTCTTACTCTTTTTTTACAAATTAGAATGGAGAAATATAAATGGCAAATCTAAAAAACAAAATTCTACAGGCGATACGTGGTGACAATAATCCGGAAGATGCTATTGAAAGCTTATCAATTAGTCAGAAAAATCTATTGAAAAATCATTCCAATCCTGTTTTTAGGAAGAAAGATAAAAATAAAATTCTTAAACAATATACGATTTTACAAAATATTGGCAAGTCTTTGTATCGCTATAACACATTAAGAGAAAACGATTATCAAAAAGACGCCGAGGAAGAAAAATCTGATATTGAAAATACAGTTTTGAAAGGCGGTATAAGTTATAATAAATACGTTTGGCATTCAGAAAACGGCGAGCATACCTGTGATATTTGTAAATCATTAGACGGCAAAGTCTTTGATTTTTATGATGAAGTCCCCGAGCGTCCACATCCGAATTGCAGATGTAGAGTTGAAATTGTAGATTATAGTGATGAAAACTTCAAACACAAAAACGATGATGAAGAACCTTGTGATGCAATTGATGAAATAGAAATTATGATTAGTGAAATTGAAGGAAATATAAACGAAACGGAAACCCTTTTATCTGATGCTGAAACATATACTCAAGATTTAGAAAATGATGTGTTAAGAGTCCATAATTTATTACAAGAAGCAGATTCAACATTAGGAATCTTAGGTGAAGAATATGGGAAACATTTGCCGGAATGTGGAAATAATATTGATATGGATTATGTATATATGTATGCTAAAAGGGCTGAATGGCAGACATTATTACACGATATTTTAGGTTTGTTAAACCCGGCTATTGCGTTTCTGAATACGCTTAGAATTTTTGTATCAAATTATATTGAACTCCTTTATCATGCATATCATTTAAAGGAATTTGAAATGGATAAATATTATCATTCAAAAGCGAATTGTGAGGCAACACAACAAATGGGTATTATAGGAGAAAAATCTGCAATGTTTTTAAGCGATCAGAAAGAAAAATTTGATCAATGGAATAACGTATATGCAAAATCTCATAAAGTTAGTATAGAAGAAGCAATTGCTGATTCAGAAAGAGATCAAGTTGCAAATAGGTTAGGACGTGAAAGAGGCCGGAAATATCCTTATTGTGATTGTTCAATACTTATGCACGATTTATTGCCTGATTACAAAAAATAGAAAGTACTATAATAGCGGGTGTGCAATATAAAGTAAAAAATAAATGATAAAAATTACAACAAATAGTGCGTTTACGAAAATATTGAATTTTATAAAAATTGGTAACCACATACATATCAATGTTATTATTGTTAAAATTCTAAAAAATGCAGTATCTTTAATCATAAAATATTCAGCATTAAAAAATATTAAAAAAATAAGGACAGTGAAAAATATCGCAAATATTATATTAATGACTTTATAAATTATATTCATATTTATATTATAAACTAAAGTTTTTATAATATCTTAATAATATTTTCGTTTTTATTTTTTATATTTTTATTGATTTTAATTGCCCAATCTGCACTGCCAAAATTTCAAAAAGAGAATTTCGGCGGAATTTTGATAAAATTTAGCAAAAATTCAGGCTTAAAAATTCTCTGTTAAAATTCACATACCAAAAACCGCCCACAATGGGCGGTTTTTCAAAATTCTATCTGCACTGATTCTCTAAATACGCACTAAAAAACGGAGTAATAGGGATTTGAACCCTAGATGCAGGTTAGACCCACATAACACCTTAGCAGGGTGCCGCCTTCAGCCACTCGGCCATTACTCCGTATAAAAATTTTTAATTGTCATGTATTTTCATGCAACACTACTTTTTAATATATCATAAATATTTTTTTTCGTAAATGGTTTTATTTATTTTTTTTCCAGTCTATAATATTGACATATATAGGAGAAAAATTATGACTGTTAAAATTGGCGATAAGGTTTTTAATTCAAGATTAATGGTAGGTACCGGTAAATTTGATGACTTTGATACTATGCAGAAAGCTCATCAGGCTTCCGGCGCAGAAATTGTTACGGTTGCTATTAGAAGGGTTGATATGAAAGCCCCGGGACATGTTGGTTTAATGGATTATATTGATCTGGATAAATACTGGCTTTTGCCGAATACTGCCGGCTGTGCCACTGCAGAAGAGGCTATTCGTGTTGCCCATCTATCCAAAGCTATGGGTATAAATAACTGGATTAAGTTGGAGGTTATACCTGACCCTAAATACTTAATGCCGGATCCGATTGCAACATTTGAGGCTGCTAAAATCCTTGTTTCAGAAGGCTTTACTGTGCTGCCGTATATAAATGCAGATCCTATCCTTGCAAAAAGACTTGAAGAAATCGGATGTGCAGCAGTTATGCCTCTAGCATCTCCAATCGGTTCAGGACAGGGTGTGAAAACTCTTGAAAATATTAAAATTATTATTGAACAGGCTAATGTTCCTGTGATTTGCGATGCCGGTATTGGAGTTCCTTCTGATGCTGCAACCGTAATGGAGCATGGTGCAGATTGCTGTCTGATTAATACTGCAATAGCTAAGGCTTCTGATCCTGTTAAGATGGCTGAAGCATTTAAGTATGGCGTAATGGCAGGACGTGCGGCTTTTGAAGCAGGAAGAATGCCGAAGAAAGAAATTGCCAGCGCATCTTCTCCTCTGGCAGGCGTAGTAGGTAAATCTTAAGTATAAAGGAATTTTGTATGATAGAAATGAAAGTTATGGGTATAGCTCTTGATACAAGAACAGGGTCGCCGATTGTTGTTCTTCATGATAAAGAGAACAGAAAAGCTCTTCCAATCTGGATAGGTTCTGCCGAGGCAAGTGCTATTATCAGAAAGATTGAAAATCTTTCTGTTGCAAGACCAATGACTCATGATTTAATTATTAATATTATTGAAAAAACCGGATATAAATTAGACAGGATTGAAATTAACGATGTGGAAAAAGATACTTATTATGCAACTCTTTTTCTAAAAAACGATAAAGATGAATTTCTTGAAATCGACTCAAGACCGTCTGATGCAATTGCCCTTGCAATCAGGGTTGATGCACCTATATTTGTAACTGCAAATGTAATTTCAAATGGCTCTGTATCAACAGATTCTGCAAAGGATGAAGAAGAAGCTCAAGAATTTAAGAAATTTGTTCAGAGTATTAAACCTTCTGACTTTGCTAAATTGATGAAAGATAACGACCATCACGAAAGTGACCAGTAACGGTTAAATTTCATTTACCATTTTAAAAATAAATGTTAATTTTTCATTATTTAAATTTGATAATTTAACATTTATTTTTTTTATCATATCGTCTTTATCAGTGAAATGACTGTAGTTAAAAATATCTTCATAAGAAACACTAAGTTTATCGAGAATTTTTTCAAGAGTTTCAAATGACGGATAATTCCTGCCATTTTCAATTCTGCTGAGATGTTTCGGGTCAATCCCAACCATTTCGGCAAGTTTGTCCTGTGTTAATCGGCGGTTTTCCCGAATTTCTTTTATCCTCATACCTAGTAATTCTTTTTTTGTTGTCATAATTTCACCAACTAGTTATATCTTAATAAAGAAATTTATTAAGATAACTATATTAATATAGAATATATTGACAAAAGGTGATATATAATACATAATGGTAATACCAAATGGAGAATTTTTATTAGAAAGGTAACATGTATGAGGAACACTATTAAGGCGTTTACGCTGGCTGAAGTATTAATAACACTGGGAATAATTGGTGTGGTGGCAGCTATGACACTGCCAACACTAATAAATTCCTATAAAAAACAGCAGACAGTTACACATTTGCAGAAGGTTTATACAAGTTTAAATCAAGCCCTCAGGCTTGCCGAAGCGAAATATGGACCTTATGAATACTGGGAAATTCCAACAATAGGAAGTGATGTACATGAATATTATGAGAAATACTGGTATCCGTATTTTAAAATTTTAAAATCCTGTGAAACATATTCAAAATGCGGTTATACTTCAAATTTTCCATGGCTTAGTCTTGATGGCAGTCCCTCATCGACAACATTTGCTGCAAATAATAGACGTGTTCCATTTATATTAAGTGATGGAACTTTAGTTTCTATTTCTATTGCTGGAGGAAATGAGCTAGTTCAGTCTAAATTGATTTTAGTAGATTTAAATGGAAACAAACTACCAAATAAATATGGTATTGATGTTTTTAGTTTTTATAGAATTAATGGTAAAGGAATTTTACCGAGCGGTTATACATTGTCAAATGACGATATTAATGAAGATTGTTCAAAGTCAGGAGCAGGAAACTACTGTGCGGCAAAGATTATTTCTGACGGCTGGCAGATAGGTAAAGATTACCCTTGGCATTAGATATTAAAGATTGTAACAGAATATCATCTGAATGAAATTTTAGACCGGTTCAAATTTTTTATGTAATTGAGAGCAAATATTTTAATAAGAGGTCAATATGTTGGATTCAATTAAGGCGGTACAAGCTCAACAACTTTACCGCGTCCAGCCGGTAAGCTTTAATGAAGGCTCAAACGGCAGACAACAAAAGAATTCCGAGGTTAACTTCTTTACAAATGGCGCTTATAGCCTAAACAGGCCGTCAGTTGAAGGAAGCCCTACCGTAGGACGTTCTTTAGATTTATTAGCTTAATATTTCTTAATATTGCTGAAGTTTATGGCAATTATTTCATCCCTTTTTACTTTATAATAGTATAGGGATTAATTATATTGGGGATAAAATAATGGTAATTTCAGCAGCACAAGCAGTTAATTTTTTAAGAACCCAGCCGATAAACTTTTTGGGTGCGCAAAAAGCAGAACAGGCAAAGGCAAACCCTTTTATGTCGCAGGCCTTTAGCGCGGCAAATTCGCCATATCATCTTGAGCATCCAAAAATCGCGGGTTCAGAAGTATTGGCAAAACATTTGGACTTAGTTGGATAAAATAAAAAAAGCAATCTCGAATAAATTAAAACACAGCCGTTTTTTAACGGCTGTTGTAGTATTTGACAGCTGAGCACCTACGGGTGCGGCGGTCTGGTTTGATTAAAGTAAAAAGAAGTTATTTTTTGTATTTGTAGTATAGATTAATCTTGTAGCTTTGAATTGAGGTTCAAAGGAATAAATTTTCTCCTCAGTTTTTTTTCTAAATGCGCATAAACCTACAATTTTGTCATCATCTCTAAAAAGTTTTTTTAACAATTCCATATACACATCCTTCTTTTTATCTTTTTAGTGTATAATGTTTTTAATGGTATATTGTTAAAAGTCAACATAAGGAGAAATATTATGGCAGGAAAAGTGACAAAAGAAATGAATATTATGGATATAGTTCAGGCTTACCCGCAGAGTATTGAGGTATTTCAAAGATATGGTTTAGGCTGTATCGGCTGTGCAGCAGCAAGATTTGAAAATCTTGAAGCTGGTGCTAAGGTTCATGGATTTGATCCTGATGCAATGGTAGCTGATATTAATGCTTTAATAGAAGAATAATCAAGTTTATTTAGAAGAGGCGGTAAAAGTTTTTTAACTTTACCGCCTCTTCTTTTATATTTTATGTGTGATAGTTTACTTTGCTAAAAATCCAGCCATGGAAGGTGCTGCTGACAACTGCTGGGTGACCGGAGCAAAAGCCGGCTGCGATTGCAGCTGTAAAGAGCTTTGTTGTGCCGGCTGGCTGCCGTTTGCAGCAGTTACTGCCTTTTCCTGCTCAATTCGTTTTTTAGTCATTCTTTCGCACGTTCTGGCAAGCCACATCATAAATAATGGAACTAATGCCAATGTAGAAAGGGCTCCGAATGAACTATTCATTGTTTTTGCATAATTTATAAACTTATTATTTTTGCTTCTAAATACTTTATAAATTTCTTCAAGAGCATCTTTAGCTTTTTTATCTTGAATATTCTCAAATGCATTTTTAATATCTGTAATAGAGGCCTTTTTAATGTCTTTACCTACAATTTTTTGAGCATTAGTCTTAACATCTTTATCAAGCATTAAGACTTTTTTGATATTACCGCCGTTCTTTTCAAGAAATTCAAAGAATCCTTTGATACCGCCCGGATATTTATCAATATTAGTATATTTTGAAATAATTTCTTCACTTGTTAATACGTTAACGCCTGAAGCCGGAGTAAAGTAATTTTTAAGTTTATGCCAGAATGATTTATTATGATCTTCCGGTTTTGTTGTCAATGCCAAGCCTGACAGTTTTGCAAAACCATCAGAAAAACCTCTTGCAAGTGCTTTTGCAGCAAACAAAATCGCGGCAAAACTTGAAATATCACGAACAAGAATTTCTTCTTTATCATATTTGTCCTGCGCCTGAATATATCGAGGCGGCAGACAGAAGCCGAATAACAATGTTAACATTGCAGGAACAGACATTGAAGCGCCGTTAAACTCAAATTTATCAGAAATCTTTTTGAGCCAGCCTGTACTCATAACAGTATCTCCTGTTTTAGAGAAAAATCTTTCTTTACCCTGGAATGATGTTTGTTGAGGTTGTTGTTTTTTCTGTTCGGCTTTGTCTTCAGCTTTTTTAGTGCTGCCGGCAGGCTGTTCGCCTTCTGCCGCAGTTCCTTTTAGGGCAGGATTTCCTTTTAAGCCCAGATTATATAATTTCGGGATAACTGTGTAGAAGCCTACTACAGCAAGGAACATTGACATATTGGTAATAAACCTTGAACCAATACGTTTTTTAGTAAATTTTTGAATAAAGTCTTGTACATCAGTGCCTGCATTATTTTTCAATCGTGTTTTTACAGAATCAGTAATATCGTCAGTAAAGTCTTTCATATTTTCAAGTAGCTTTTTAAATGAAAGACTTATTGGAGCGTCTTTTCCTTCAACTTTAAGGCTTGCAACAATTTCGTTTGCAGAAGGAGAAACATACTGTTTTCGTAAAAGCATAAACTTATCAGTCAAAGCTTGTGTTAAATCCTGTTTTGAATTAGCAACAGGTCGTCCTAAAAGATGTTTAAAGGCATTTTTAGGTTTTGCATTTTCTATTTCGATGATTTTATTAGTATATTCTGCTGCTAATTGTTTAATCTCTTCCGGCTTAATTTTGCCTTCTGTAGATGTATCAAGTACATTTTGTAAGATTTTTTCGTAGAAATTACGTTTTGTAGCTGCTTTATCAGTTATTGCATCAAGGTTAGTTTTTTCAGCTGCAAATTCTTCAAAATTTTTGCCCAGAGCCTTAATCATGTCCATTGAAACGTTATTTGATGTTCCGCTGTATTTTTTTACCAGCGCAAGAATACCGGCAGGAATAATGAACGCGCTTGGACCGCTTAAGATTTCCCTTAAACCTTCTTTACGGGCAAATTCCCAATTTAAAGGTCCCTTTTTCTTTCCGTTTTCATCTGTTTCACGACCGCGGTTAAGCCCTTCTTTAATTCTGGGAGCAACCATACCAATACCATCCTGAGCGATGAATGATGCTGCAAAGCCGCCTCTGTCAATAGCATCCATCAAAGTTACAACTGGATTGAAACCCTGAAATGATGGATTGTACTGTTGTTTTTTCTGTTCTTCATTTTGCCCAAGTCTGTTTTTCGCGCTGCTTGTTAACGCTGTGTTGATTGCTTTTACTGACATTTCCCTACTTTTTTTGTTTCATTACTATCTACACATATTATTAAAAAAATTTTAAATAATGCTTATTGCCTTTTTGGGTAACTTTCTTTAATATAATTTAACAAAGGTATAAAGGAATAAGTGTAATTATCATACTTAATCTTAATAAATTTTTCAAGTTTTTTGCTACACATATAATAATAAATTTACAAAAACTGCAATAATTTCTATTATTAATAAAAAAACATATATAAAATTGACATATGTATATTTCTGTTTTACACTTTTTTGTTATGGAAGTAAGTGTAATCGGAGCCGGTTTGGCAGGCAGTGAAGCTGCTTTACAGCTGGCAAAACGGGGAATAAAAGTTAATCTTTTTGAAATGCGTCCTAACAAAACAACAGGTGCACATGTTAGTGAAGATTTTGCTGAATTTGTATGTTCAAACAGTCTTGGTGCTGCGGACTGCACAAATGCTTCGGGGCTTTTAAAAAAAGAAATGCAAATGCTGGGCGGTGAACTTATTAATATTGCATATGACTGTAAGGTGCCGGCAGGAGGCGCGCTTGCAATTGACAGAACACTTTTTTCAAAGACTGTAACTGCAAAAATTGAAAATGAACCTAATATTAATATTATAAGGGATGAGGTCGGTAAAATTCCTGATGGTCCTGTTATTGTTGCCTCAGGACCTCTAACCAGTGATGCGCTTGCTGATGATATTAAATCATTTACTAAAAGCGAACATCTGCATTTCTTTGATGCTATTGCACCTATAGTAGAAAAAGATAGTATAGACTTTGATAAAGCCTTTTATGCAAGCCGTTATGACAAAGGCGAGGCATCTTATATTAATTGTCCGATGAATGAACAGGAGTATGCAAAGTTTTATAATATATTAACTAATGCCCCGAAAATTGAACTTAAATCGTTTGAGAAAGATGCAAAATTTTTTGAAAGCTGCCTTCCAATTGAAGTTTTAGCCTCTCGCGGCGTTGATACTTTGCGTTTTGGTCCTATGAAACCGGTCGGGTTGATTGATAAACGTACAGGAATTGAAAATTATGCGGTTGTCCAGCTAAGACAGGATAACTCGGCTAAAACTCTTTACAATCTGGTAGGGTTCCAGACAAATCTTAAATGGGGGGCTCAAAAGGAACTTTTGCAGTCAATCCCGGGGCTGGAAAATGTTAATATAGTAAGGTACGGTGTTATGCACCGCAATACATTCATAAATTCGCCTAAAATACTCAATCCGTCTTTACAGACAAGAAAGCGGGCTGATTTATTTTTTGCAGGACAAATAACAGGAACCGAGGGCTATACTGAATCTATAGCTTCCGGTCTTCTTGCCGGTATTAATATGGCAAGATACTTAACCGGACAAGACCTTCTGGTGCTTCCAAAAGAAACTATGCTGGGTGCTTTAACACAATATATAACAGACGAAAACCATGATAAATTCCAGCCTATTAACTCAAACTGGGGGATTGTAACTCCTGTTGATATGCCTAAAAAAGAACGTAAAAATAAAAAACTGAAAGCTGAATATATTAAAAACCGCTCTATAGAGTACTTAAATTCAATTAAGCCTTAGTATTAATAGATTTCGGGGTCTTGTTATTGTTATGCTTTTTAGCTTTTTCTTCCATTCCTATAAATCTTAGTGCAGGGTGAATTACAGCATGGCTCAACTGCGGTGCAAGAACTGCCAGACCTAGTACAGAGCCGGTAATTGAGCCGAACTCTATTACACCTTTTACTAAATCGTAATTATCCGGTTTTTCTGCGGTTATTAACTCCTGTTCTATTTCAGGTGTAAACTTATCTTGAAGTTTATGCTGCTGTAAAAGGAGCTTGCGGCTGTCAAGGCTTTTTGACGCATATTTTCTATATGACTCATAGTTCTTTAGGCTTTTGAACTTTTGAAATTCAGGAGAGTTTTTGAAAATTTTGTTTTTAGCAAGTTTGAATGCTCCGCGTTTAAATACCGGAACAACCAGTGCTGCGTAAACCAGCAGACAGGTTGCCTGATATAAGAACTCTTTTGCTGCTGCATATTTTTTAGTATCTGGATCAATATCGTTATCAATTAAGATAAATCCCGGTCTGCCTATTGATTTTAAAACAGTTTCTGTAGCCACAGAAGCATTTGTATTCTGTGACAGCGTTGTCAATGTCGGGTTTGTTAATGCTTTTGTAAGAGGTCCTATCATAGTCCTCCCACTCTAAGCCCGGTTTGCGGTCTTGTTAATGCTAAATTTGTCTTATAAGGATTTGAGCCGAAATTAGTAATTTTTGGACGTGATGAAAGTTCGTTCTGTTGTATTACAGGTTCTTTTACAGTTTCTGGTTTTTTAGGCGGTTTTATAATTTTGCCTACAACAGGTTTTATCGCAACAGAACAGACTGCAGGGATAACAAATAATGCTGCGGTACATACACCGGCAAGCCTTAAGTTATTTGTTACTTTTAACTTTGTTTCTTCAACTCTTTCGGCGGCATGCTTTAATGCTTTTGTAACTGCCTCGTTATTAACTCCGTTTTTTATATCCTCTTTAATTTTTTTAGGAATAAAGTCTTCTTTTGCAACTTTTCTTGTAAGATATTTTGAAAAACATCCGGCAAGTTCTCCGCTTGCCCAGTAAACAGGTATGGCTATAAGTTCTGTCAAACCTTCCCTTAGTGCAGTATATTTTTTAGTTTCTGGTTTTTCTGTCTTGTCCATCATTGTGAATGCAGGACGACAGATACCTTTTACTGTAGCAATAGCCATTACAGCATATGTAGGTTTATTGTTCCTCCCAAGAGAAAGACATATATTTTTAAATTTATCTGCTAGTGTCATACCGGTTTTTTAAAGTCTGTAAATAAAATTTTTTGCTAACCTGTTAAATATTATTACAAAAATTTTAAGTTGCAATATTTTAAATCAGAAAAATGAACTTTTTTATTTTCAAATTCGTTATAATGATATAGAGGTTAACAAACATGACAGAAAAATGCAATAAATATGAAGCCTTATTCACTTTCGCTGATGAAGAAACTCTGCTTTCACATGTAAATTCTTGTGAAGAATGCAGAAAAGAGCATGAGGTTATGAATAAAGTTTCAGAATTAATTCAGGAAGTGAAACCGGAGCTGCTAAAAGTAAAAAGAGAGCATGCCAAACTGAAAATTGCCTGTGCTGCTTTTGCTATACTTTTGAGCGGAACTCTTCTGGGTATCCTTAATTTTAATCAGGATATTTCAGATACCTTAAGATACGGTCAAACCCTTAGTATAGAAGATTACGGGTTTCCCGTTGATTCTTACGGTTTAATTATGGTGGATTAATGAATTTCAACAATATAATAAAGAAAAATAGAGAAAATATAAAAAATATTATCCGGATGATTACAAAAGAAGAGAATGAGGACTTAGAGCAGGAAGTGTATGTGAAGGTCTGGAAAAATTCTCATAAATACAAGGAGCAGGGTGCTTTTACTGGCTGGATAAGTACTATTGCTAAAAATGTATCGAAGGACTACCTGAAATCTTCTGTAAAAAAGCACGAACATCTTACAGCAGAAGATGACAGTACTTTGGTTAATATTAAGGACAAAAAATCAACACCGGAATTGAAGCTTATCCAAAATGACAGACAAAAAATGATTATCAAAGCGATAAATAAATTAAAACCTAAATTCAAAGAGGTAATAATGTATTGTGAGGTAAAGGGTTATACATATGAAGAATGTGCCAAAAGAATAAAATGTCCTGTGGGAACTGTAAAATCCCGCATATATAATGCCAAGAAGCAACTGGCAGAAGATTTAAAAGACCTACTGTAAAAAAGAAAGGATTAAACATGATCAAAAAAACATTAATTTTAGCAAGTATTCTTGCATTTGCGGCATCAACGCAGGTTTATGCTGAAGATGCACAGCAGGCTGTTCCTGCTAAGAAAGTTGAGCCGGCTGTAGAAAAGGCTTCTCCGGAATGCCATAAACCGCCTAAAAGACCAGGGTGTAATAAGAAAAAATCAGAATTTGAAAAACGTCTTAAATTAACAGAAGAACAGAAGGCTCAGGCTAAACAAATCCGTATGAAAGGACATGAAGAAATGAAGCCTGTAATGGAAAAAATGAAGGCTTTGAAAGATGAAGAAGATGCAGTAAGACGTTCAAGAATTGCGCCTCAAATGCAGGAAGAAAAAATAAAAGAAATAAGAGGACAGCTTCGTGAACTTCACAAGCAGGCAAGAGAACTCCGTATGAAAAATATGAAAGAGTTTGAAGCAATTCTTACTAAGAAACAGTTAAAAGAATTGAATAAAATGAAAGAAGAAGGCAGAAAAAGATTTGAAAAAGAATTCAAAAAACAGCATGGCAATTCACTAAGACCTCCATTCGGACCTCCTCCGGCAGAATTTGGTCATGGTCCGGCAGTTCCGCCGCCTCCGCCGGCACCGGAACAGGCTCCTGTTGAAAAGTAAATTCGACACTAACGGCTGTTATTGCAATAACAGCCGTTTTTATTTTTATTTCAAAGCAGGAACTTTAATTTGAAATTCTGTTTTTTTTGCTGTTGATTGTACCAGGTATAAATCAGCATCTTGCTGTTTAAGATTATTTTTGCATATAAAAAGTCCAAGCCCGCTGCCTGTTCTTTTTGTTGTAAATCCTTCACTGAAAAGGTCGCGCTGTGCAGCCGGAGTAATAGCTTTACCATCGTTTGCAACAGAAATTATTACGTTTCCGTCCTTAATTTCTGAGGAAATAATAATTTCCCCCTTGTTTTCTATGGCTTCTACAGCATTTTTTATAAGATTAATTATGCAAGCCATGAATTTGTTTTCATCTACATATATAGATGCATCCTCTTTTATATTTGAGATTATGTTTATTTTTTTATCGTGAATGTAAACTTTTGCAAGGCTGCTGCATTCTTCTATAATCCGCCTTAAATCACATACCTGCAGCTTAATATTGTCAACGGATTTCAGGTCAATAAGAGAATTGTTAATCATCTTTGCTGATTTTTGAATGCAATTGAGCGCTTTATTTATAGATTCATTTTCTATATTTTCTTTTTCAAGATGTTTTTTTATAATTTCACAGTATACATCACATACAGAAACCTGGTTTCTGATTTCGTGAGCAATACATCTGACCTGCTGCTGTAATAACTCTGTATCGGTTTGCATATATCCCCTTTTAAAAAATAAAGGTTTAGCTCATAACACAAGCTAAACCTTTTATAACTATCCAATCTCCTATGCTGAAATTTTTGCGCGGACTTTGTTTGCAAATCCGTTATTTAGCGCATAAAGAACAGCCTGAGTTCTATCGTTAACCTGTAACTTTTGGAAAATGTTGTTTACATGTGTCTTAACTGTAGTTTCAGAAATAAATAATTTTCCTGCAATACCCTTGTAGTTATTACCCTGTGTAAGAAGATCCAAAACTTCTTCTTCGCGTGCAGTTAAATAATTCAATAAATTTTCTTCATTTGCCGGCTGGGTTTCGGTTTTAAATGAGCGCTGGAAGTATTCAAAGAATCTTGATGATAATGCAGAAGGCAGATAAACTTTGCCGTTTAATACTTCGTCAATTGCAAAGATAAGCTGTGCTGATGCCATAGTTTTTAACACATATCCCTTGGCGCCTATTTTCATCGCTCTGAAAATAAGATCAGCATCATCGTAACCGCTCAAGGCTATAACTTTAACTCCGAGTTCAAGTTTTTCAATTTCCTGAATAGCTTGTAAGCCGTCTTTTTCAGGCATATTGATGTCCATCAAAACAAGATCAGGGCGATATTTTTTTACAAGATTGATGCCGATATTCGCGCTTGTTGTTGTGCCTACTACATCATAACTTGTTTCAAGATTGATTAACTCTTTAATCCCTCTTAAGTGATCTGCATTATCATCAATTAATAAAACTCTTGCTTTTCTTTTGAACTCTCTCATCTTATTTCCCCTTTTAAACTTATAAGTTGCTTCCCTCTACACTATACATACTACAACTTTTAGAGGGGGTAATTCATCCATGCCCTGATTGATATAAGGGGTTGTAAAGCATGAATTATTGATTTAAATCTATTGATTGATTAAATCCCTCAACCATGCTCTAGACCATGCTTTACGGCATGGTTGATTTTTCAGGATGAGTTTTTATTGCTAATCTTTTTAGTCTAATTTTGTTGTGGTAATATTTAATTAGTTTAGTTGATAAGGAGAGGGTATGGAATTTTTGATATTTATAACAGGATTTATTCTTGGCGGAGTTGCGGTTTATGTGCCGTTTTTTATGAGCAGAAAAAATGAGGCTGGAGCAAAAGATGCTATGCTCGAACAGATGAAGCTTTATTTTGAAAATACTGCAAATAAAGTTATAAAAGACAGTTCAACCGAACTCACAGAACAGAACAAAGAAAAGCTGGATGAATTTTTCAAACGTTTTAAAGAGAAAATTGAGGACTTTGAAAAGCGGACAGAAGAGAATTTTAAAGTTGAAGCTGAAAAATTCACCCGTTTTGATATGAATATCAAGAGTTTTCTGGAAGCTGGAAATAAGATTTCACAAGACACAACCTCTCTTGTGAATGTAATGAAATCTGATAACAGAACACAGGGCAGATGGGGCGAAATTGTCCTTGAGCGTGTTCTGGAGGCTTCGGGTTTGAGGAAAGATGAAGAGTATAAAATACAAAAGGGTACTGGTGAAGGCAGACCTGATGCTACAGTTTTCCTGCCTGAAGGAAAATGTGTTTATATTGATTCCAAAACCTCTTTTGCCTCCTGGGACGGTTATGTGAATGCCGAAGATGATGCAGAGAAAGAAATTCATCTAAGGCAGTTTGTGGATTCTACAAAAGCTCATATTGCAGGGCTTGCAAAAAGGGATTATTCTGTTGAAGAGAGTTCTCCGGATTATGTGTTAATGTTTATTCCTATAGAAAGCTGTTATTCAATGATGTTCTGTGATGACTGCCAGCTGTGGGATCTGGCGTGGAAGAATAAGGTTATGCCGGTATCTCCGTCCACACTGCTTGCCGCTCTTAAGATAATTAATTCTTTCCATATTGTAGACAGGCAGAATAAAAACGCAATAGAGATTTCAAGGCTTTGTTCAGGAATGCTTGATAAGTTTTCAGCCTTGCTTTCCGACTTGCTGAAAGTGCGTTCTAATCTGGATACAACACTAAAAAAACTGAATGGTACAGGTAATATAATTAATCAGATTAAAAAGATAGAAAAACTCGGCGGGGTAATTTCAAAGGAACTTCCTGAACTTCCTGCGGATTTGCTGGAAGATGAAGCCTAAGCATTATTTTCAATTGCATTTATTATGTCTTTTATAAGATTAAGATGTTTGCGGTCGGTGGCCTTGATTAATTCAATGATACACAGCCGCAACTCATCTTTTTCTTTAATTCTAATATTAAAAAATTCATTAATATCAAACTCAAGAACTTCTGCTATTCTGATAAACGTATCAAGTGAGGGATAAGAATTTCCGGTTTCAATGATACTCATCTGTCTTGGTGAGAGAAATACCAATTCAGAAAGCTTTTCCTGCGACATTCCTCTGGAAATACGTATTTGTTTTAACTGTTTCCCTAATATTTTTTTATCCAAAGTATCTACCTCTTAATCAAGTATATTAACCATACCCCCAATTCTATATGATATATATATCAATTATCTTGACAAATTGATATTCATATGGTAAAATAAGTGTATAATAAGTTTTTATTCGGAAAAACTGTCCCAGCGGGCAGCATTATATAACTAAGCTCAAATTACAAGATGGGTTAATTATAAATTGTACATAGTTAATTTAGAGAAAGGTGAAAAGATTATGAAAAAATTTAATGCGTTTACTTTGGCAGAAGTGTTGATTACGCTTGGTATTATTGGTGTTGTGGCAGCTATGACAATGCCGACATTAATGAATTCAACAAACGGCGCGCAATATAAGACAGCTTATAAAAAAGCATTATCAGTATTGTCGCAGGCTGTAGTTTTGAACGTAGCACTTGATGACTATGACTTGTCACAGGCTACTGATACAACAGGTTCAACTTCTACTGACGTCACATCTTTATATGCATTATTCACCAACCGTATGAATGTTGTTAAGGACGATGACGGTACCGGGACAGCAACATGGACAACCAATGTAAGTAATGTTAAATTTGGTCCTGGTTCTGGTAACTTTACACTTTATTTTAATGATGGCATAACATTTACATTTCCGAAAGCTGGTGCAGATGCTGGGAATTGTACAGAAGGTAACAAAACAACTACAGAGCATAAGTGTTATGGTGTAATTGACGTTAACGGTGAAAAGAACCCTAACAAAGTCGTTAACTGTGACAAGAAAGATTGGAATGCTGGCGGTGATGACTGCGTAGTAACAAACCCAACAGATATTTATCCTGTAGTTATGTATGATCAGACTATTCTGCCTGCAACAAGAGCCGGTGAAGCTGTGCTTTATGGCGCCGGTAAGTAGAATGAGCTGGCTGAAGACCGATATTTGTCTCAGCAGGCTCATAAAACAAGTTACTTCTTAAAAAGAAGTAAAACCAAATAAATCTTTTTGTTATAATCTGCGGAAACCTTTCGTTTCCGCTTTTCTTTTTACAATCAGAACCAGTTTACTTGATTATTTTAATATTTAGTCCTGTTTGTTTATTTATCATTTTAGTTCTCCAAAGGTTTAGCATTTTTTTTATGCTCTGCTCAGAAACTATACCGGTGCTTACTTTGTGCTTATTGATTTTGAATTATTTGTATGCTATTCTGTTTATGTATTGTGAGGTGGGATTAAGATGATTAAACCTGAATGTCCGAAAGATAGAATTATTTTGGCTCTGGATGTTGATACCCTAGACGAAGTCCGCGAGCTGGTTATTGAGTTGAAAGATTATGTCGGCTATTTTAAAATAGGGCTCCCTTTGATTGTAACTTACGGCTTTGAGGCAGTGCGCCTTATTGAAGAACTTGGCGGAAGATGCTATTACGACAGTAAATTCCATGATATTCCAAATACTGTTCAAAAAGCTTGTATCAATCTTGTAAAAAATAATATTCATCTTTTCAATATACATATTCAGGGCGGGTCTAAAATGATTGCTGGAACAGTAAAGGCAGTTAAAGCTGCTGCAAAACGTCTTGAAAAAGAGCCTCCGGTTATTCTAGGCGTAACCCTTCTTTCAAGTTTCGGTCAGAGAACTCTCACAGAAGAATTATGTGTTGAAAAAAGTATTGAAGATTATGTCCTCCAGCTTGCCAAGGTTGCTTATGAAGCCGGTCTTGATGGTGTTGTCGCAAGCGCTGAAGAGGCAAAAAGAATTAGAAAACAAATTGATAATGAAGACTTTATTATCGTCTGCCCTGCCACACGTCCTACATGGGCATCTGTAAATGATCAGGTAAGAGTTGATACTCCTCGTGATGCAATTCTTTCAGGCGTGGATTATATGGTTATAGGAAGACCTATAACTACTGCTGATGACAGAGTTGCTGCAGCAAAGCTGATACTTGATGAGGTAACTACAGCTCTTGAAGATAAAGAAGCTGCTGTTTTATAACAAATTAGAGTATTTTTACATTATGTAAATTTTTTTACAAAATCTCTAAAGTTTTTACAAATGCAATCCGTAACTGTATTTGTAAAAGGTGAACTTCGGGCTGTTTGTGTTCAAACCAAAGCAGTTGAGAAAACCAAAGAAGCCGCACCGGAGTAGCGTTAGAGGTGTATTTTGTACGATAATATATATACTAAATACGAAGATGCTCAAGAAATGATTAACAGTATCACAGCAGAAGATGTTATTCAAAAGCTTGAACAAGAAATTAAAGAGAAGTGTGTTACCGCAGAAAAATGTGCTTATCTGTCAAAAGCATATATTTTTGCAGGCGATGACAAGAAATCGCTTAAGTATGCCAAACTTGCAGTAAAACTTGATAAAAATTACGCTTACGGATATATAAGACTGGCTTTCACAGAAGGCAGACTTGCTCATAAGTCCGAATGTTTGAAAAATGCGCTTATAGCTGAAGAACTTGCGCCCGATAACTGGCTTATACAGGCTTTTCTTGTTCATCTCTATAAATATTGCGGAGAGGCACAGCGAGCTGAAACTTTGTATAATAAGCTTGAAAATATTATTGAATTTTCTCCTGCATATTTCTATAATATGGGGTTTATAAATTATTCAGTGGCTCCGGAAAATTATCAAAAGGCAATTGAGTATTTCAAGCTTGCTGAAGAATATGGCTATCGGGATGAATATAATTTATATTATAAAATGATGGAGAGCTTTGGCGAGCTTGGGGAGCTTGATAACACAATTTTGTATATTGATAAGTGCTGTGAAATTCAGGACAGCAATGATTTACAGCAGCGTAAAGCAATGTGTTACATTTATGCTGAGGAATACGACACAGCACTTGAACTTTTGAGAAGATTATACAGGCAAACTGATGATAAACAGCTTGTTTTAGGATTTATTGCAAAAGTCTTTAATTGCAGACAGGAATATAAAAAAGCGCTTAAATATTTAAGATTTGCAGAGTATACGACAAGACCGTCATTATTCCTTTATTATAAGCTTGCAGAAACTTATGAAAACCTGCGCGACTATGATTTTGCAATATATTACTATAAAAAGTCGCTGAGGTTTGACCGAAGGGATGAAGATATAATTCTAAGTTTGTCATTCTGCTATTCAAGAATTGGTGAAAATACAATTGCAGAAAAATATGCAGATATGGCTATAGCTTTAGATAGTGCTTCTCCGTATGTATATTTTAGAAAGGGTAAAATTCTTCTTGATACAGGACGTTACAAAGAAGCTATAGATGCCTTTATGAGCGGGTTGGAGCTTGAACCTGAAGATGTAGACTTTTACCAGTGGATTTCTTACGCATATTCTAAAAATGAAGAGCATGAAAAATCATTGGAATTTGCCAACAGAGCAATAATGCTGGATAAAGAAAACGCATATTCTTATTTTAGAAAAGCCTGGGCATTACAGGAACTTGCCAGGTACAATGCAGCAATCGAGGTTTACGAAAAATGTCTGGAATATGACAGCCAATATCTTGATGCTTATGCTAATATTTCTTACTGTTATTCAAAAATAAAGGACTACAAACACTCTGTACTATGGGCAAATAAGGCGCTGCTTGTTAATAAAGATTATGCCTATGCGCATTACAGAAAGGCATGGGCGCTTCAGGAACTCGGCAAATTTAACGAAGCAATGGATTTTTACAGCAGTGCAATTGAACTTGATCCTGCGGATGTATATAATTATCTGGGCATGGCAAGTGTATCTCTGAATACACAGGAAAACCTTTCAGCATTAAAATTTGCCAATAAAGCTATTCTTGTCGATAGTGCATGTGCCGGTGCTTATTATCTGAAAAGTGTGGCTTTGAGCAATCTTGGAAAAACAAAAGAAGCGGAAGTCGTTTTTGCAAAGGCTAAGGAGCTAGGCTATGAAATTCCTTGTTAATCTCATATTTATGATTTGTCCTGTTATACGTATGCACCTTGTATACATTACCGTCAGAAGTGATTTTGATTGAATTGTTTTTGTCCGTTCTGTAAATACTGGTATTTCTCAAGGTGTCCAGTGTGCCTTTTGCCGGATGCCCGAAATAGTTTATGCCTGTTGAGATTAACGAAACCCCGGGTTTTAAAGTATTAAGCATCTCGTCGCTTACTACATTTTTTGCACCATGGTGACCTACTTTTAATACTTCAATATTTTCAGGCATATAAGTCTTGATTTTTTCAAACGCTTTTATTCCTGCATCTCCCATAAACAGTGTTTCAAAGTTTTTATACTTAACAAGTGTAATAATTGAATTTTCATTGTCATTGCCGATATTTGCCATAAATGTTTTTATTACAAAATTATCTTCATTATAAATGATTGAATTATTTTTAGGGATAGTTGTCTTAATCCTGTGTTTTTTAAGCGTATTGTATATTTTATAAGATGTGTAAGATTTGTTACTGAAAGTATTTATATAAACATTTTCAACCTGTCTGCTTTCCAAAATATCAAACGCTCCGCCGGAATGATCATTGTCAAAGTGTGTTATAATAAGCCCTTCAATGTTCTTTATACCCCTGTCTTTTAAGTATTTTAGTATTATAAACTTTGCCTGCGAAGAGCCGCTCTTATACGGAGCTTTACCTGTATCAATAATGAAATATTTGTTCTGAGGTGTTTTGATTAAAAAAGCATCAGCATTTTCTACATCAAACGCAATAATGTCAAGTGTTTTTTCAGGAATTTTTATCAATGTTCCCATCAGGACAGTAATTAAAATACACAAAATTATTATTCGTTTTTTCCCAATCCCTTTTTGCAGCGCGTATGTTATCAGCAGAACTACAGAATAATATAAAAATATCTGAATTAATGAAGGATGCGGTGTTTCAATTGTGGATGCAGGAAGATGCGAAAAGAAATTTGAAATTGCAACAAGTATATCAAGCAGATATTTTAATACAAAATCGGATACCATACAGATCCACTTTGCAATAGGCGGAAAAATTGCAAGCACTGAGCTGACAAATCCGCCGAAACTTATTATGCTTAAAAACGGCATAATTGCTATATTGGCAAAAACTGAATATGTACTGATTGTGTTGAAATAAAACATTTGAATCGGTATAACCCATATTTGAGCAATAATAGGAATTAACGTTCCTGCAAGAAGCCAGTCCGGCAGCTTTGAAGATTTACATTTTTTCATAACCGCGTCCGCAGTTGTCAGCAGCCCAAAGGTTACCAGAAATGACAGCTGAAAACCAACATCATTAATGTATGCAGGATTGTATATAAGCATTAACGCGCCGACAAGCGCTAATAATGAAACACTGTGGGCATCTCTGTCTATCAGCTTTCCTGCAAGTATAAAAATAAGCATAAGTGCAGCCCTGATTACAGAAGGACCAAGCCCTGTCATCAGCGTATAAAGAATTACTACACCAATCCCGCTTATTACAGTAAGTTTAAACGGCGCCCTTAAACGCCGCAAAATAAAATACCAGAAACCGTAAATAAAAGCCACATTCATTCCGGAGGCCGCCAGAATATGCAGCAGTCCTGAATTAACAAAGGCGGTTTTTATGTAATCTGGCGGAGCTACGGCATCATCTCCGAATACTATACCGCCAAGAATTTCAAGGTTTGGACTTTTCAGGTAAAGTGCATGGGTGTCTATAATTCTGTTTCTTATATTATTTAATCCCTGCAAAAATTTCCATTTTGGTGAAAGTTTTTCATAAATCTCGGTGCATCCGGATTTGTCTGCATAAAATACGGTATAGGTTTGAAAATTTCTTAAATATTTTCCATAGTCGAATTGTGACGGATTACCTGCATCAAACGGGGCTCTTAGTTTTCCCTGTATTGTATAGACATCCCCTATATTCAGTCCGGAAAAATCATTATCATCTGATGTAACAGTCACAAAAGTTTTGCCTGTTATTTTCTCGTTGTTTAATTCTTTTACCTGAAAGAAAAATTTTGTTTTACCCTGGCTGCTGCTGTTTGGAATAGAAACAATTCTTCCTTTTATAACTGCATTCACCGGAGCCGTTTCCAGTAACGCATCCGATTGTTTTATTCTAAAATATGCGTTAAAAAATCCGGTATAAAATACTAGAACCCATAATATTACATACTTAACCGGTATATATTTCTTAAGTAATATCAGAAGAGCTAAAATAGTTAATATAATTGATGATGGAATTGCAAGATTATTAAAATACGATAATATTCCTCCCATAAAAATAATTGTGGTAATGAACATTATCGCATTTTTGTTCTGAAAAACTTCAGCTAAATCTTCCCTTATCATAGGCTGATGTTAGCATAAATAAATTACTTAAACCAGCCCTTTTTCTTTTTTTTAGGAACAGCAAGCGCAGGCTGAGCGCTTTTTTGTGCCGGCGTAATTACGGTTGATTTCTGGTTGGTTTTAGGCTTAAACACTCTAGTACCCAAAGTATGTATATATCTGTTATCCAAATGAGCAAAATCAAAAAGGATTACACCGCCGACATCAAGCTTTCTGGTTTCATGAATTTCTCTAATCAAGTCTTCTTCACTGCCGCCCATAAATGTTACAAACAGACCAGCGTAAAGGTCGGTTGATGGTGCTTTATGCGCCAGTATGCTTAATATCATTGAATTAAGTGTTTTGGCGTTACAGGTTAAAAACAACGGTGTAAATCCGTTGACATAATTGTTCGCAGACCAGGTCTGCCAATCCTGCTGCTTATAAGCGCGAGCTTTTTTTATATCAGGAAATATTGCTGCACTTATATATACATTATTAGCTTTCCCAAGTTTGCCTATTTTTTCCACAAAATTTGTAACCTGTGTTCTTCTGTAAATATTCCAGTATTCCCATAATGGATCTGTGCTGCTAAGAGCAATAGGGTCTTTGCCGTATTTTTTATAAAAGTCTGTTCTTGCATATTCTGTAAAGCCCCAGCTGCTTATTGCTGATGTTGAAACGGATTGCGGATACCTGATATAATCCAGATTTATTCCGTCCGGTTTGTATGTTGTAATTATTTCAGTTATGAGAGCATATAAAAATTGCTGAACTTCAGGGTTTGCAGGATCAAGAAAATATCCGTTATGTTCTGACGGTGATGGCGTTGCATTCCCTGATTCATAAAATTGTCTGGTTTTGTTTCCCCAGCCGGGTTTTACTGCAAGTATATTGCGCGGGTTTGAATTTGGAGCCTGATTACCTACGTAAAAGGTTTCAAACCAGATGTGAATTTTAATATTATTTTTGTGAGCTTCTCTAATCCATATTTTCAAAGGATCTATGCCGTTAAACTTTTCGTTTTGCGCTATAAAACCATATTTTTCCATAGTTTTGCTAGGGAAAATTGTACGTCCATGAAAATATGTTTCAAGAATGATATTATCAATACCGGCTTTTTTTAGTTTTTGAATAGCCTGAACAATTGCTTCTTCAGTTGTTTCTGTGGGTCTTAGCCAAACCCCTTTAAACTCTGTATTTTTATAAGGAATAACACTTTTTAGTGCAGAGTTTGCTGCTTTAATTGCAAGGTGAGAGTATTTTTCTGCCTCTTCAGGATTTTTAGCTGCTTTTTTAAGATAATTATCCGCCTCTTTTATATAATTATTAGGTTCTTTCCAGTCATAATTCTGATTGGTATTTTTATAATAATTAACCATATTTCTGGCTTCATCAATTTTTCTTCCTGCTTCAAATAAAAGACTTTCAGAAGTTGTAAAAGTAGTTATAACCTTGGTAGTTTTGTCATAATAGACCCTTGTTCCTACAGAAATATTTGCAGTAATCCAGGATTTTGCAATCCCATGTCCGCTAATAACTGCACCGTTTTTGGGGATAAATGAATCTGCTCCGCTTAATTCCGTTACAACATTTCCTTCTATGATTGCTTCTGTTCCAAATTCGTTAGTATTAGTTCTGTCCCCATAGTCGCTGGTGTATAACACAAGCTGATTTGCCCCTCTTGCGCCGGGAAATACGCTGCCTGAGGCATTTGAATATATAGTAGGGTTAACTTTATCAACAGGACGTTTTGACTGGTTTATAAGAATTTCCCCCTTTTTAAGTGTGTAAGGTGAATACAGTGCTGGCTGCTGTATAGTTTCCGATGCAGATGCATTTACTCCGGTTAATAAAATTAATAATGTTGCTAATATATTCTTTAATTTCATTTTTTACTCCCTGATGAAATTATGATAATATTCTGATTTGTCGTAATTTAGTTGATTAATTTGTTCAATTTTATTTAATATATTTGTTTCGGTTGCATCTATAGAACTTGCTGATGTATAAAATTTCTTAGCATTTTCTAAATCCCCTAATTTTTCATATATTACTGCAAGCCTAAGATTTAACTCATAAATATTATCATATCCGTTTTGGTACGCAATCTGATAATACTTTAATGCCCTTCTAAAATCATCACGTCTGAAATAATACTCACCGAAGTAAAAATTTGCAAACGGACTTAAATTTTCCAGATTAGTTGCTTTATAAAAATATTCTTTTGCATATCTGTCATGTTTAGTTATATCATAAATTCTGGCAAGCTGCACGTATGGAGTAACAGCCTGAGGATTTATTTTTGATAAGAGAAAATATTTTCCTGCTGCAACTTCCAAAAGCCCCTGTCTCATTTGTTCGTCATCTGTAACAAGTGCAGTATCCAGATAATAATCCGCTTCTGTTTGTATAGGTTCCGGATCCATTACTGAATAATCCACACGATTATCATCGTACTCCAAAGAACCCTTTTGTATACTGAGAGCCGGAGTATTTAAAAAAGAGGTGATTATGAATATTAAAATTATGGCAATATGCCGTATCAGATTATAGATCCTCAAAACCTGTCTTCATTCTTATATCACGAGTGAAGAACTTGTTATCATCATATGACGGATCTAAATATATAAATATATTTCGGACAATATCACTTGTTGTGTCAAAGAATTTGTTGCCGATCTTGATATGATTAGGATCCGGTTCATTATAAGGAACAGCATTTGCATAAGCTTTATTAAGCTGAATTATCCTGATGCATTCCTCGGAGTAGTTTCCATTTCTCAATACTTCTGGAGTTGTAGACTCCCGTACATCCATTGTAGCAAATGCAGGAACTGCTGCTATTGCAAGTAAACCAATCAGTAATAAGTTTCGTTTCATAATTCACCTCGTTTATATAAAATTATAATACTTTTTCGCTATGCTTACAACAGTATTATAATTTCTTTACATAAAAATAAAATGAATTATTCGTATGATTTTCTTATGATTTCTTCTAGTTTTTCCAAAAGTTGATTTTCTGGAACTCTGGCAACAATTTCTCCTTTTTTAAAAACATAGCCTTCCCCGATTCCTCCGGCAATACCGAAATCTGCATGTTTGGCTTCTCCTGGACCGTTAACTGCGCAGCCCATTGTTGCAATTGTTATAGGATATGGGAGTGTTTTAAATTTTTCTTCAACTTTTTTTGCAAGACTTATTAAATCAATTTGAGTTCTGCCGCATGTTGGACATGATACAAAGTTTACGCCCTGTTCTTTCAAGCATAAGCTTTTTAAAATATCTATACCGGCGTATACTTCTTCAACAGGGTTTTCTGTTAAAGAAACACGTATTGTATCGCCTATACCTTCAGCCAGTAGTGTTCCAAGCCCGACTGATGACTTTATTAAACCGCCTCTGAGGGTTCCTGCTTCGGTTACTCCTAAATGGAGCGGGTATGGAATTTTTTCAGCTATAGAACGGTAAGCTTCTATTGTTGTTAAAACATCAGAGGATTTCAGCGAAACTTTAATCATATCAAAATTCAAATCTTCTAGTATTTGGATATGTTTCATTGCACTGATCACCATTTTTTCTGAAAGCGGCATATCCGTATCCAGTAATTCTTTTTCAAGAGAGCCGGCATTTACACCTATTCTTATAGGAATTTTTTGCTGCTTGGCGAGTGAAACAACTTTTTCGACATTCTCTCTTTTCCCGATATTTCCAGGGTTAAGTCTTAAGGCATTTATGCCATTATTAATACACTGTATTGCAAGGCGGTAATCAAAATGTATATCGGCAACAAGAGGCACCGGCGATTTTTTACCTATTTCTTTAATGCTTTCTGCCGCGTCTTTATTCAAAACCGCAAGCCTTACTATATCGCATCCGGCAGCAGCCAGTTCATTTATCTGTGCAAGTGTTTTTTCAACATCGCGGGTATCTGTATTACACATGGACTGAACGCTTATTGGTGCATTGCCGCCTATTTTTATATTTCCAATTGAAATTTGTTTGGTTTCTCTTCTTTTTATCATAATTTTATGATACCATAAAAAATAAAGAGAGGAGTTTTTTATGAAAGTTGCAGTATTATCTGATATACATGGAAATTTACAGGCACTTCAGAGTGTAATATCTGATATAAAGGCAGAACAGTGCGAGAAGGTATTATGTCTCGGCGATTTGGCTATGGCAGGACCATTGCCTGTAACTACAGTTGATTTTATCATGCGTAATTGCAGCGACTGGGTAATAATTCAGGGAAATACCGACAAACTTATAGCTGATTTTTCTCTTGATATATATAATAAAATGCAGAAAGTATATCCGGTTATGGCAAATGCGCTGCTGGATGATGCAAATATTATGGATGGAGAATTGAAAGAATATCTGGGAAGCCTTCCTCCTCGTAAAGAACTTATGATAGAAGGTGTTTCTGTTCTTATGGTTCATGGGTCACCAAGAAGAATGAATGAAGATATTCTGCCTAACATGAAGCTTTCTCAGGTGGAAGAGATGATTGAAGGCGAGTTGGCTGATTTAATTCTTTGCGGGCATACACATGTCCCATGCGGTTATCAGACACTTACAAAGAAAACGGTTGTTAATGTAGGAAGTGTCGGACGTCCTATGACCGGGATTCCAAAAGCAAATTATGCCGTTATTGACTTTGACAGAGGTTCTTTTACTGTTAAACATAAAGAGATTGAATATGACTGTGAAACTGCCGCACAAATCATGCGTGACAGAGGGTTTGAGGGCTGCGAGCAGATTGCAGACCAGCTGCTTGTTCCTGTTTTAAGACACCTGTAAAATTTTTAAAGACCTAAAGGAGGCTTGAAGCTGGAGCGTGTGTTGGCCATTTGCAGAAATTTTGATTTTTTTTCTGTTTGTGGTAAGGTTATGCCCGTAAGGATTATTTTTATTTTTTGAAGTTATGGATATTAATAAAGAAAAACTTGTTTCTTATATAAAAAAATTAACCCGGCCGAAAATCCTTGTTATAGGTGATTTGGCTATGGATGAAATGATTTACGGCGATGCTGAGAGAATTTCAAGGGAAGCTCCAGTATTGATTTTGCAGCATACATACACCAAACTTATTCTGGGCGGTGCTTCAAATGCCGCGCATAACGTTTCAACACTAAATGACGGAAAAATCAGTGTTATTGGTGTGCTAGGTGATGATTATCAGGCCGGTCAGCTGCTTGAAACTTTTAAAAAAGCCGGAGTTAACTGTGATTATCTTATCAAGGATAAAACAAGAAAAACCACAACAAAAACAAGAATTTCCGGCTCGATAACAACCTCAATAACCCAGCAGATTGTTCGTATTGACAGACAGACTAATGAGCTTCTTTCTAAAGAAACTGAGGCAAAAGTAATTGCTGCTATGGAAAAAGCAATTCCTCAGCATGATGCAGTAATTTTATCAGATTATCATATAGGAACTTTAACTCCTGATGTTATAAAATGTGCAATCGACCTTGCAAATAAGTATAATAAAATTATAGTGGTTGATGCCCAAAAAGATTTAGGCAGCTATAAGAATATTACATCAATGACGCCGAATCTGCCTGATACACAAAAATCAGCAGGCTTCTTTATAAAGGATGAAGCAACTTTAAAAACCGCAGGCGACAAACTTTTGGAAGAAACTAATGCAAAAGCTGTACTTATTACTTGCGGTGCAGATGGTATGTTTGTGGCTGAACCAAATAAAAAATATACAAAAATTCCTGTTTTCAATAAGTCAGAAGTGTTTGATGTAACGGGTGCCGGTGATACTGTAACAGCAGTATATTCACTGGCTCTTGCGGCAGGTGCTGATTATGCTTATGCTGCTATAATCGGAAATATTGCGGCAAGTATTGTTGTAAGACAATACGGCTGCGCAACAACAACAGTTGAGGAACTCCTCGCAGCTGTTGAACGACTCTAATATAGGAGAAATTTTATGGAAAACTTTTTAAAAAAATTTAAACCGGTCGATTTAATTATCATAGCAGGTGTTTTGATAGCTTTAGCAGTTGGTTTTGTAACTTATAAAAATTTCAGACAGACTGCATCAAAGCAAATTGAGGCTACATCGCAGATTTCTTTTGATGTATTCATCAGAGGGATAACATACACCGGTGATGGCACACTGATTAAACCCGGTGAAAAAACTTTTATAAGTATCAGAAACGTTCCTTACTCTGATTTAGAGATAGTTGATGTTAAAATGGAAAGAAAAAAGACTGTCCTGCCGTTATTAATGCCTTCTAAGAAAGCTCAGAAGAATGTACTGGTAGTAGATGATGTGGCTCAGGCTCATTTGTATGATATTTTAGTCACTCTTACCGACACAGCCAAAATCACAAAAGACGGCGCAGTTGTCGGCGGTAATAAAATCAAAATAGGGCTGCCTATTACTCTTGAAGGTCAAAATTATAAATTTAACGGTACTGTTTCTGATTTAAAAGTATCTAATTATAATTCAAAAGACGAGTTGAGCTCACAAATTAATAACAGCGATGATATTCAATAGTATTTTAAAATTTAGTCAGGATAAATTAAATTATTTATATGAAAATAGTTTGTTTTTGCAGAGCATAGACAAACTTATTTTCGTATCAATTTTGGCAGTATTTATTTCTTCAACAGTTTTAAGCTCGGATGGAATAGGATTTATTGCATTAATTACAATATTTCTAACCTTGCTGAAAGTATTAACCAAACGCGGAGAAAAATTTGAACCTAATCATTTTGAAATATGGCTTCTGGTATATTTTATGATTGTGCTGATAAGTCTTGCCGGATCAACATTGTTTGCACTGAGTTTTAAAGGCTTTATGAAAACGGTCACTTATCTTGGTTTTTATATATCTGTTGTTCATTATCTAAAAGATAACAGGGATAAAATCCCGTATTTGCTGGGAACAATAGGACTTTGTGCCGGATTTGAAAGTATTATCGGATTTTTACAGAATTTTGCACAGGTACAGGAGATTTCAACATGGCAGGATGTAACATCACTCAATCCTGAGGAAGTTATGACAAGGGTTTATGGAACATTAAAACCTTATAATCCGAATTTGCTCGGTGGATATTTTGTTGCGTCTATTCCTGCATTATTTGGAATGGCTGGTTATTTTCTGATTAATAAAAAGAATATTCCGGCAATAATTACTGGAGTATTGACATTGCTTTCTGTTACAGCATTATTCTTAACCGGATGCCGAGGGTCTTATATTGGCTGTATGGTAATATTCTGCGGAATTTTTGCCGTATCAGCTAAATATTTATGGAAGAATTATAAAAATATATATTTATCAGTTGTAGGAGCTGTTATAGCCTTAGTTACTGCTGCAATATTATTTGTAAGCTCATTGAGAGCGAGAGTTCTTTCTATTTTTGCAATGAGGCATGATTCTTCAAACTCATTCAGATTTAATGTTTACCAATCCTCTTTTCAAATGGCAAAGGATAACTGGCTTCTTGGAATTGGAGTAGGAAACAAGAATTTCCGCGAAATATACGGATTGTATATGAAAACAGGCTTTGATGCGCTGAGTGCGTATAATATTTTTCTTGAAACTGCTGTTGAAAGCGGAATTTTTGCACTGATTGCCTTTTTAGGTTTCTTAGCTGTAATGATAAAGGATGCTGTAAAATTTATATTGACCTGTGAAAACATTCAAAATGTAATTTTTATTTCAGCAGCAATAATTTCTATTATAGCTGTGATGATTCATGGTCTTGTTGATACCGTATTTTTCAGACCGCAGATACAATTTGTATTCTGGACAATGGTTGCAGTTGTATCCTCAACATTAAAAGCAGAAGCAAGAGCATGATAAAACCGGTGTTATCCTTACCATTGTGAAATTTAAATTGGCAGCCTTCTGGCACCGAGGTTTGTTAATTTTTCTTTTTCTGCTGTTTAGAATTGTTGTTTTTATGATAATTTTTGCTCTGGCGCTGGTTATTTTGATGCGGAGCGTAAGATGTTTGAATCCTTTTCACGCTGTAAACATCAGGAATAGCTTGAACACAATTGATAACTTTTTTAAGGGTTTCAATATTATCAAGCTCCATACCAAGTTCAATAATTCCTATTTTGTTGCTTTTAGACTTAACATTTGCGTAATTTATATTGATGTTGTTATCAGAAACTGCTGCAATAATGTCCTTGAGCAGTCCCATTTTTTCGCCTGTTTCAATTCTAATTGTGGTAGAATAGGTTTTATTAACATTCATACCGGACCAGTGAATATCCATCATTCTTTCCGGCTGTACGTTTTCAAGTGTTTTACAGTCAATTCTGTGAACTGAAACTCCTTTTGAGCGTGTTACCACACCTACAATAGGTTCACCTGGAATTGGCGAACAGCAGCGCGCAAATGAATACATAAGACCTTCAAGACCGACAATATCTTTTTCTGATTTTTTGCGGTTAGAAGTATGGAAACTGCTTTCCGGCGATTTCTGCTGCGGCTTTTTTAGTTTGTTTATAATTTTATTTACAGTTGTTTCACCGTAACCGAGAGCCGCAAATAAATCATCTGCGCTTATATAGTTCATTTGTTTGGCAACTCTGTCAAACTCGCCCTGCTTAACGTAATCATCAAATACAGCTTTTGTAAGTTCGTGTTCAAGGTTTGCTTTGCCGGTTTCTAAATGGCTTTCTCGGTTATTTTTCTTAAACCACTGCTTAATTTTTGAAGATGCCTGCTTTGTAACAACAAAGTTAAGCCAATCCAGGCGCGGGGCAGGGGTTTTGGATGTTAAAATTTCAACGATGTCTCCGTTGTTTAATTTTGTATCAAGCTGTGCAATTCGTCCGTTAATAAGCGCACCGACTGTTTTGTTTCCTACTTCTGAGTGAATTCTGTATGCAAAATCTACAGGAGTTGCATTAACCGGAAGGTCAAAAACATCTCCGTTTGGAGTAAATGCAAATACCTGGTCAGAAAACAAATCGAGTTTTACTGAATTAACATAATCTTCTGCGGTTGCCATATCTTTATCATATTCAACTAGCTTTCGCATCCATGAAAACTGCATATCAGATGGGTTGTCGGCTTTTTGCGAGCCTTTTTCCTTGTATCTCCAGTGTGCTGCAACACCGTATTCTGCAACTTCGTGCATCTCCCATGTTCTTATCTGAACTTCAAGAGGCTTAGAGCGAGGACCAATAACAGATGTATGGAGCGACTGATACATGTTGCCTTTCGGCATGGCTATGTAATCCTTAAATCTTCCCGGTATCGGCTTAAACTGTGAGTGTATAAGCCCGAGAACTTCATAACATTCTTTCTCTGTATCAACTATAACGCGCACTGCTGTAATGTCGTAAAGGTCATGAAAGGCGATATTCAGACGTTTCATTTTTGAATAAATACTGTAATAATGCTTGGCGCGTCCTGTGATTTGAGCATTAATCCCGCTTTTTTTAACATCTTTTGAAATTTTATCAATGAGGAGCTGAACAGTCATTTCGCGTTCTGCTTTTGTCTGTGAAACAAGCTGGGCAATTTCAAAGTATTTATCCGGTTCAAGATACCTTAGCGATAAATCTTCAAGTTCGGCCTTAATTTTTCCGATACCTAAACGGTTAGCAAGCGGTGCAAAAATATCAAGGGTTTCACGTGCTATTTTCTGCTGTTTTGGTGCTGCCATAAAGTTCAGGGTGCGCATATTGTGAAGTCTGTCTGCAAGTTTCAGGAAAATAATTCTGATGTCGTTTGCCATTGCAATAAACAGCCGGCGGAAGTTTTCAGCCTGACGTTCTTCTTTTGACTTGAACTGGAGTTTGCCAAGCTTTGTAACGCCCTGAACAAGGGTTAAAACATCTTTGCCAAAAAGCTGTTCAATCTCTTCGGGTTTTGTGTCTGTGTCTTCAAGAATATCATGCAAAAATGCCGCGATAATCGTATGTGTGTCGGCTTTTAAGTTAACAAGGATTTTTGCAACCTCAACAGGATGAATTATGTACGGTTCTTCCGAAACCCTGTACTGCCCGCTATGCAGGCGTTCGGCAAATAAGAAAGCCTGTTCTATTTTGTTTATATCATCAGGATTTCGTTCCTGTGAAATTAATTCCTGTTTAATATCTGAAAAAAGTGATGTTTCTGACATGATATAATAATAATACGAATTTTATTTAAAATTTTCAAGGAAAACCCGTAAATATCATACATAAGGATTACAGATGATAAAAGAAACAAAAGACGGAATAGAATTTCAGCTTAGAATTTCACCGAACGCATCAAAAAATGAAGTAATAAAAACCTCTGAAAGTGTCAAGGTTAAAATTACCGCGCCGCCTGTGGACGGCAAGGCAAATAAATGTCTGATTGAATATCTTTCCAAGCTTTTAAGAGTTCCTAAAACGTCAATAGTGATTTTGCGCGGCGAGACTTCAAAAGATAAAACGCTGTTGATTAAAATTACAGATGATGATAAGATAAGACTTGTTAAAAACATATTGGAATAATTAAAAGGAGTTATTTTAATGAAAAAAGTTATGGTATCAACACTGGCGGCATTGCTTGTACTGGGCGGTATGTCAGCTGCGTTTGCTTTTGGCAAAAAGCCTGAAAGTATTGCACTTTTGCCGGCAATGAAATCTGAATCAGCAGCAACAAACCGAATTTGGGTCGGCACATTCCAGCTTGCCTGGAATGATTTGATGGATGGAATCGTAAAAGGACCGGTGGAATTTAAAGGTTACAAATCAAGAACAGCTAAGCTTTTAAATAAAAAGAGCTTTACAACCGATGACATTTCAGAAGATTCTTATTACACAACATACGGAGAAATTTCGCCGGAGCTGAAAACAAAGATTGAAACAGCAATTAAAGAAAAATTTGACGAAACCAGTGATGTGCTGAATGCTCTTGACTGGACACCGGCACCGGAGAAATACCTTGTATATGCCATGCTGAAAAAGGATTTCAAATTCCTGACAGCTTTTGACAAACTTAAACCTGCAAAATTCGGTTCTAACAGAAATAAAGTTGATTACTTCGGTATTGATAAAAACAGCGACAAAATCCTTCGTGAAACAGTTCATGTAATGTTCTATAACTCATCAAGAGATTTTGCTGTGGCAATAAATACCCAGGGAGCAGATGTTGTATATTTATACAAAACTGCTGATGATGAAAATTTTGATAAATTATATTCCGATATGTTTATTAAGAGAGCAGAATTTAAAGGTAATTCCGACTTTACAGAAAAAGATGAGCTGAAAGTTCCAAATATTAACCTTTACAAAGAGCAGTCATTCAGCGAACTTTGCGGACGTGAAGTTAAAGGTACAAAGTTTATGATAGACCAGGCTCTTGAAACAGTTGATTTCAAAATGGATAACGAAGGTGTTAAGCTGAAAAGCGAAGCAGTAATTGCAACAAGAATGTCTGCAATGCTTCCTCCGGCAAAAGTAAAACCTAGAAAATTCTATTTTGATGATACATATGTAATCTTCTTGCAGGAAGCCGGTAAAGATAAACCATACTTTGCAATGAGAGTAAACGATGTTGAGACAATCAACAAAACCGGAAGAAAATAAAAAATATACAGATCGGGCGGCTGGTTTTCAAAACCAGCCGCCCTTTTTTATTATTCCTCAATACAGGCAATCCTGATTTTTGTTTTTGTCGCGGAGATTTTGAGGGCATTCTCTTTTAGGATTTTAGTGAACAGATAAAAGTAACCGGTACAATCCTCGCCGACTTCAGGGTTAGCAATTTTATCAAGAAAATCAATCATCTCCTCTTGATTTGCGACTTGTTCGTCCCAGGTTTCAAACAGTTTTTTAAGCTCTTTACGTTCCATTTTATCTCCTTTCTGACTTATATTAATGTATATATGATGTATTATACGTAATTATAAGCGTAGAATTATCATTTGCAATAGTGTATTATTTTTTTATGAAGAAAAATGAAGATTTGGTAAAGCTGGGAGATGGTATACGGCTGGAACGCTTGAGGCGCAAATGGTCACAGGAGAAACTTGCAGAAAAAGCAAATGTTTCACAGTACCAGCATATAGGGCGTATTGAACGGGCAGAGCTTGACACAAGAGCAACAACTCTGTTTTCAATTCTGCGCGCCCTTAACTGCCGGTTAGAAGATTTAATTGATTTGACAGGTGAGGCAAGTGGCAAAAACTAAGTCAAAATGGGTTTGTAAAGAATGCGGCTATGAAACAGCGGGTTATCTTGGAAAATGTCCGGAATGCGGTTCCTGGGGCTCTTTTATTGAAGAAATCCAGTTTTCGCAAAAACTCCCAAATGCTGCTGCCAACGAATTTATTAATAACGAGAAACCCGAACTTTTAAAAGATATTCATATAGGTGAAGAGCTTCGTGTTTCAACAAATATTTCAGAATTTGACCGTATACTCGGCGGCGGATTTGTGCAGGGGTCGCTTGTTCTTCTTGCCGGAGATCCGGGCATCGGTAAATCTACCATTACGCTCCAAACCTGCGGTGAACTTTGCAAAAGCGGTAAAAAGGTTCTTTATATATCAGCCGAAGAAAGCGCCAGCCAGGTTAAACTCCGCGCTGAACGCCTGAATATTGCAGAAGATAACCTTTACATATACCCCCAGACAAATATGGAGAATATTAAATCTCAGATTGAAGAAATTACACCCGACTTTGTTGTGGTTGACAGTATTCAGGCTATTTACTCAAATAATGTGCCGAGTTCTGCCGGTTCTGTTTCCCAAATCCGTGAGTGCTGCAATCTCTTAATGCACATTGCAAAAAGCAAAAATATTACAACCGTTGTTATAGGACATGTTACAAAAGACGGCAATATAGCAGGTCCGAAAGTTCTTGAACATATGGTTGATACTGTAATTTATTTTGAAGGCGATAAGTATAAATCCTACAGAATTTTACGCTCTATGAAAAACCGTTTCGGCAACACCGCAGAAGTTGGTATTTTTGAAATGGCTGCGGACGGGCTAAGGTGTGTAAGCAATCCTAATGAACTTTTCCTGAATGAACGTTCTCAGGTTGCAGCGCCGGGAAGCGCTATTATTGTTACAAACGAAGGCACCAGACCTTTAATGGTTGAAATTCAGGCGCTTGTCGGGATGACTTCTTACCCATCGCCGCGCAGGGTTACAAACGGGGTGGACCTGAGCAGACTACACCAGATTTTAGCTGTTCTTGAGAAGCGAGTAGGGCTTAACCTTTCAAAACAGGATGTGTATGTCAATGTTATGGGCGGAATTGAGGTTGATGAACCCAGTGCGGATTTAGGTATTGCTCTTGCCGTTGCCACATGTGCCCGCGATGTTGTGGTTGACAGCCAGACGGTTATCATGGGTGAAATAGGGCTTTCCGGAGAAATTCATCCTGTTAACAATATTGAAAGACGGCTTAACGAAGCTATTGCATCAGGCTTTAAAAAAGCTATTATTCCTGATGCAAACAACATCCCTAAAGATTTGAAAAAAATCGAAATAGTTAAGGTTAAAAGACTTATTGATGCCATTGCAGCCTGTGTTTCTACCGGCAAATAGTCTGTTTCCTCCCGCGCTTCCG
Source organism: uncultured Brachyspira sp. (assembly GCA_902383995.1). Lineage (GTDB taxonomy): Bacteria > Cyanobacteriota > Vampirovibrionia > Gastranaerophilales > Gastranaerophilaceae > Scatousia. Next base: position 21,966 of record CABLZX010000001.1, on the reverse strand, counting down.
GCTTATGTAGTGATTATGGTTATGGGCAAATTTTTTTATGTCTATGTTTTTATAATAATATAAGTGTAGTTATAAAAAGGTATAATATGACTTTAAATATTTCTCAGATTACAAATACTCCATGCCGTTTTAGCGGAGCAGCGGCAGTTCAGGCTGCACCTAAAGCTCAAAGTCTTCCGGCAGATACTGTTGAACTCAGCAAAAAGAATGTTAAAAAAAGCGCAGGAACTTTTGCTGATAAAAAATTTACAATCGAGGCTTCCGAAGGCTTAACCCACCGCGATCTGGCTGGCGAAATCGACGGCGTTGAATTTGATATAAGACATCAGGGAAAATTTCTAAAAGCCGATACTATTACAGGCTTTGTTGGGGATAAAGAATTAAATCTTAAATCTAAAGAAAAGCTTACCGGTTCTGTTATTGAAGGTACAATCGGCGATAAAACGGTTAATCTGAAAGTAACTGACACCTGGTCTGGCAAAAGAATTAAAGGAACTTTTAAAGATAAAGATATTGACCTAAAGCTTAACAGCAAGTTCATCGGTTACGCACTTGAAGGCGACAACATTGATTTAAGAATTAAGAACAAAAATCTTTTTGGAAATGATGTTAATGTAAAAGGAACTTATAACGAAGATCCGGATTTAATCCCTATTTTAATGGATACGGTCTACGGGCTTCAGCAGGAAGAACTTATGATGATGCTGGTGTTATAGTTTTTTGTTTTTCAACACCTTTTGCATCTTTTATTATGAACGGTCTTACAAATGCCCATGTTCCGTAAAGTGAAGTTAATAGACCTGCTGCCATTGTGCCTTTAAAAAGTTTTGGATGCTTTTTCCTGTTTACAAGCCCGCCGAGCGTTACAAGTGTTGTGCCGGTCATAATCCCGAGATACCCTTTAAAAATCGTACGCGGTACCACAATAGTGTCTGTCATATCTGATGAATTTTTAGTATTCTCATGGATTTTGTCCAGAAAACTTCCCTTTATGTTTCTGTTTGCTCTGAAAGAGCCGTAGCTGCTGAGTTGTTGTATTTTCATACCGGTTCCCTAATCTTGTCAGGAATGTGCTCAAATATATCCTGAACTCTGCAATTTAAAGCATTACACAATTTGTTCAAAGTTTCAAGTTCTATGGTTTTTGTTTTATCATGATATATTCTGAAAACCGTTACATGTGTCAGTCCGGCAAGTCTTGCCACTTCTGCCATATTTAGCCGTCTGCGCCCCATTATTTCCGAGAGTTTATTTTTTATCATATCTTTATTTTGCATTTTTAACAAACTCTTGTAAAATTCATTATATACTTATATAATAATATTATATAAGTATATAATATTATTTTACTAATGTTTAAAAATCGGAGGTGTTAAATGAAAAAAGGGTTTACTCTGGCAGAAGTTTTGATAACTTTAGGCATAATAGGGATTGTTGCAGCAATGACACTGCCTGCATTACTTCATAACTATAAGAAGCAGGAGATAGAAGCAAAGATTAAGAAGTTTTATACAAATATGGCACAGGCGGTGAAGCTGTCTGAAATAGATAACGGTCCGGCGTTTTACTGGTCAAAAGATGCCAGAATTGATGATGGTAATGGTAATCTTGTCGACAATCCTACAGGAACGCTTGCTTTTTATAATACTTATCTTGCAAAATATCTAAAGAAAACTGCCGTAAAAGATAATGAAAGCACGTTTGTTGTTCTCGCTGACGGTTCAACAATTCATATGGGTACAGGATATTGCCTTGATATTCATTTCGATTATAATGGCAAAAAAGCGCCCAATACTCTTGGAATTGATCAATTTGATTTTCTTTTGTGTACTGAAGAAGGTTATAATGCAGGCTTAAGCCGTAACCGTCAAAATCCTTTTGATGCCTATTTCCCTGATTCTTGTGCAAGAACCGGATGTACAAGAGAACAGCTTCTTTCTGCATGCAAATCCAAACCAGAACACTGTTCAGGTCTTTTAATGTACGATGGCTGGGAAATCAAAGAAGATTATCCTCATAAATTGTAATAATTAACTTTTTCTTAATAATTCAGAAGGTCTAAACCTATTGATTAGTTTTTTTGTTGATGATATAACTTACATGTTATAGATTTACAAAATAAGAAGGAGTAAAAACTTATGGTAAATGTAGCAATTAACGGTTTTGGTAGAATCGGTCGTAACACTTTAAGAGCCGCTATCGAAGAAGGTATTTTTGACAAAATTAATTATGTAGCAATCAATGACCCTGGTCTTACACCTGCTCAGGCTGCTCATGTTTTCAAATATGACTCTGTTCAAGGTAAATTCTGCGGTACTGTAGAAGCTTATGATGAAGGTATCATCGTAAACGGTAAAAAAATTAAATTCTTTGCAGAAAAAGATCCGGCTCAATTGCCTTGGAAAGATCTTGGTGTAGAAGTTGTTGTTGAATCAACAGGTTTCTTCACAGATGCAACTAAAGCTAAAGCTCACTTAGATGCTGGCGCTAAAAAAGTTATCATCTCTGCTCCTGCTAAAAACGAAGACAAAACTATCGTTCTTGGCGTTAACGGAAATGATTACGATCCTGCTAAACACAACATCATTTCTATGGCTTCTTGTACAACAAACTGCTTAGCACCTGTTGCTAAAGTTGTTATGGAAAAATTTGGTATTGTTAAAGGTTTGATGACTACAGTTCACTCTTACACAGGCGACCAGAGAATCTTAGACGCTGGTCACAAAGATCCTCGCCGTGCCAGAGCTGGTGCTTTAAACATCGTTCCTACAACAACCGGTGCTGCTCGTGCAGTTGCTTTAGTTATTCCTGAATTAAAAGGAAAATTGAACGGTTTCGCTATGAGAGTTCCTACTCCGGACGTTTCTGTTGTTGACGTTGTTTTTGAAACTGAAAAACCTGTTACAGCAGAAGCTGTTAATGCTGCTTTGAAAGAAGCTGCTGAAGGCGAAATGAAAGGTATTTTATGCTATGAAGAAACTCCGCTTGTATCTTCTGACTACATCGGATCTCACCAATCTTCAACTGTTGACGCTGCATTGACTATGACAATGGGTGACAATATGGTTAAAGTTGTTTCTTGGTATGATAACGAAATGGGTTATTCTACAAGATTAGCTGAAACTACTTTGATGGTTGCTGAAAAATTATAATTAACCAATAAAGACCTCTCTTTTGAGAGGTCTTTTATTTAAGAAATTTTAACATTTTATCAGAAAATTTTTAGTCGTTTTCAATATTTGTAAGGAAATTAGGAGGTCTTATATGAGTATTCAAAAAACAAACTGCAGTCCTGCTTTTGGTATGGCTTTTCGTGTTAACGGTTACAAAGGTGCTAAAGCGCTTGCTGAGAAATTCCACAGTTTTAGTGACCCTGCTGTTGCTGAAAAATATTTTGTTAAAGATGTGGTAAAGCCGTTAGAAAAAGTTAAAAGTGATGTACTTTTTGACGGAACAGATGTCTTTGTTATTGATGGTTACACTAAAGATAAGTATAAGTTACTCAATGAAATGCCTGTAACCACCGATAAGGCAGTTAAATATCCTGTTCAGCACGAAGGGAAAAAGACAACTTTTGATATTTTTCACAATGGTGCAGCTGATGAAGTTCAAACTGATAAATTTAAAATAGGTGTAAAAATTGCAGAATTTATTGAATCTTTCAGAAAGCCTGTGTCAGAAAGCACCGAAGAAACTGCCGGAAGATTATATTCTTTGTATAAAGAGGTATAATGTTCTGGTAATTAATTCAAAAAAGATCTCTCTTATGAGAGGTCTTTTTTTATACTTTCGTATTATCTTTTCGGAGGATTAAATTATGATAAACATAATTAATACTTATTTCAGAAAGGAAAGTATTATGCGTGCTTTAAAAATTATTTCTTATATTCTTGTTATTATAGGTGCTCTTAACTGGGGACTTGTAGGGTTATTTAATATAGACCTTGTAGCTCTTATTTTTGGTGAAATGACTATTCTTGCAAGAATTGTTTATATTCTTGTGGGTATTTCTGCAATTATATCGGTTATTACCAGTTACAGAGATATTGCTGATTACGAATAACTATGCTGCAAGAGATTTTAAATAATCTTCGTTGGCTTTTAATGTATTTTCAGTTGCAACAATTGAATATATAGGTTTTTCTTTGAAAATATAGTTAGCTGTATTATAAATATCATCAACAGTTATTTTATCTATCATTTCCAAAATCTGGTTTTCTCTTGATAAACCATAAATACTGTAAATATTATAATCAAGACCTTCTGTCTTGCCCAGATTGCTTTCATTCTGGGCAAGAATACGGTTTTTCAAGGCTAACTTCGCATTATCAAGTTCTTCCTGCGAAACTTTTTCTGTTTTTAATTTGTTAACGTGATATTTAAAGCCTTCGATTGATTTTTTAAGATTGTCATAACTTATTTCACCGGTGTCTTTGTTTTCTGTAGTAGTACCTATTGTCAGGTTAAGCACCTTGGTTGTATCAATTCCTGAAAGTCCGGAGCGTACAGAATATGCAAGTTTTTGCTGTTCTCTTAGGTCATTGAATAATCTTGAAGATGGTCCGCCGCCAAGAATTATATTCATTAATTCTATTGAGGTGCTGTCTTTCAGGTTGCCGTTTACATTGAATTTATACGCCATAACGATATTTGCCTGATTTTTATTATGAGTATCAGTCAGAACTTTTGTCTGCTCTACCGGTGTAAAGTTCTGGTATATGTATGGTGAAAATTTCTTTACCTTTGGCATTTGAGCAGCACTGCTAAACAAAATTTCTTTTAGTTCCGGATTTTTTTCAAACGGTGCTGAAACTGTTATTGTTGCTTTGGCATCATTCATCATAGAACTGTAGAGAGCCTTAACATCATCCAGGGTTACATCATCAAGGCTGTTAAGGATGTCGTTTTCAGAATAACCCAGCAGCGTTCCTTTAAATAGTTCAACATCAAGTTTTTTGTAAGGATTTTTTTCAGAACGTAATATTGAATCTTTTATATAAGCTTTTACATTATCAAGAGATTCCTGGGTAAATCTCGGATTTAACAGAACTTCTTTTGCAGAATTAAGTGCATATCCCATATCCTCGGCATCAAATTTTGCATTGCATTCAATTATATTTACACCTGATGCAAAGTCTATTTCTATCCCTTTTTTCTCGTTATCATTTGAGAATTGGGCATGTTTTCTTAACATTGAACCTTCATTTAAAAGTTCGCTTAATATAAAAGCAGCTGCCGGTTTTGCTGTTTTTCTCGGTAAATCGTCGCGGAACGAGATTTTAACAGAGGCATTTCTGTTTTTTGTATTATTAGTGACTATTCTGACATTATTGCCAGGCATATCATACTGTTTTACGTTATCAAGGTTAATAGCCTTTTTGTGGCTTGCGCCTGTGAATGAAAGCTTTTGTGTATTATTGTAGCTATCTTTAATATCTTTTTCGCTGTAATCTGCAGGGTGTACTACGGTTATGGCTGTTTTATTAAGGTCAAGATATTTTTTAGCAGTATTCATAATATCTTCAGGCTTCATCTCATTAACGATTTTTTCAAAATTGTTAATGTAATCCATGTTGTCTTCCAGGATAGATTCTCCTATCAGATTATTCATCAAAGCCGAGTATTCAAATTTTTCAGAGAAACTATTCAGCAGTCTTTTTTTAACAATCAGCATTTCATCTTCTGTAGGAAGAGTATTCGCGCGGTTTGTTATCTGCTGGTATAGAATTTTCAGGATTTTTTCAGCATTTTCTTCGCTGGTATCAGAGCTGAACATTATTGTTGTAGGGGCATCCTGCTTTGTGCTTATTTTTTCGTCTTCATAGAAAATATGTGTATTTAACGGTTTTATCCATTTCATTGTTGCCGGAGAAGAAGTAAGCAGGATGCCGAGCGCCTTCATATAAATTCTTTCTTTTGCATTGTTATTTTCAGGACCTTTAAATCCCGCAGCTACAATTGTTGAAACAGCTTTATCCGAGATAATATCTTCTCTTACAGTTTTATTTAGAGGTGTTAACTCTTCATAATGACGGTCATTTACCGGCGGTTTGTTTGAAGTAAAATATTTTGAAACAAGCTGCATTGTCTCCTCCGGCTTAACTTCGCCGGATATTACGGTTACCATATTTGCAGGATAATAGTTTCTGTTAAAATAATCTACAATATCTTCTCTGGATAAATTGGTAATATTATCTGTTGTTCCTGCTATTATATCTGAGGATTTGGTCTTTATACTGAATAAATTTTTAAGTGTCCTGTTAAATGCTATGTTTTCAGGGTTAGAGGTAATCATGTTTATTTCAGAATTTACAATCCCCTTTTCTTTAAAAAGCATATCTGCCGCAAAACGGGGAGTTTCAAGCATTGAGGCGTGAATTTTTATTTTCTTTTCTAAATCACCATCGTTAAGCAGATAGGAGCTTATGTAGTAGTTTGTTTCAGCAAGTCCGGTGCTGGCATTAGTTTCCGCCCCCATTTTGTCTGTTGTTTTGAAGAACTCTCCGGCTTCAAGTCCTTCAGAGCCGTTAAAGAGGTTATGCTCAATGTAATGGCTTATTCCTCGAAGTTTGTCCGGCTCATTCATAGACCCTGTATTAACATATGTTTTTACAACAGTTTCCCCGTCGTTCGGTACAATAATAACCTTTTGACCATTGGAAAGCTTATACATATGGGCTTTTGTCTCAAATGGCAGATTTATCTCTCCTGTTTTTCTGTATTTTAACGGAGTTTTCACGCTGAAATCCGGTGTGACATTAGAAATAGTATTTGTCTGCAAAGTTTGATTTTCCTGCTTTTTTTTTGCAGCAGGCGGCGGGATAACACTATTTCTATTGACGTTGCTGATTGGATTAAAATTTAACATAACTACCTGTATTTATAAAAACACGAGGCATAAAAAAATTGCCTCGTGAATATATTATTTAAAAATAGTTTGTTCTCTGTCCGGTCCTACACTTACTATAGAAATAGGAACTTCAAGTAATTCTTCAAGGCGGGCAAGGTATTTTTTGCAGTTTTCAGGCAGTTTTTCATATTCACGAACAGAAGAAACATCTTGACGCCACCCTTCATAAGTTTCATAAACCGGTTCAAGGTATTTATGAATAAATACATCTGTCGGATAGGATTTGTAAATTTTGCCGTTACGAGTATCTTTGTATGCTGTACATACTTTAATTTTATCAAAGGTGTCGAATACATCAATTTTAGTTAAAGCTACACAAGTTAACCCTCCGACAAGAACAGCATATTTCATAGTTACAGCATCAAACCATCCGCATCTTCTCGGGCGGCCGGTCGTAACACCAAATTCATGACCTATTTCACGTATTTTATCACCTGTTTCATCAGTTAGTTCTGTTACAAACGGACCTTCCCCGACTCTTGTTACATATGCTTTTGCCACACCTATTACTTCATCAATCATTTTCGGACCGTATCCAGAACCTGTGCAGGCGCCTCCTCCAATAGGATTTGATGAGGTTACAAACGGATATGTGCCGTAATCCACATCAAGCATTACACCCTGTGCACCTTCAAAAAGAATTTGTTTTTCCTTTGAAGCGTTAAGCATTTCCTGCCAGTCAAAGCATACGTATGGTCGGAAGATTTCTGCATATTTCTCGCAAAGAGCAAGTATGCAGTCTTTTGAATATGGCTCAAGCCCGTAAACTTTTTCCAGAGTTTTATTTTTCAGAGGAAGTATAATATCCAGTTTTTCATTTAATGCTTCAGCAGAATATAGGTCTTCGATTTTTAGACCAATCCTTGCCATTTTGTCTGTATATGTAGGACCAATGCCTTTTTTAGTTGTTCCGATTTTGCCTTTTTTTGCATTGTCTTCGCTGTAGCCGTCCACTTCTGTGTGGTAAGGCATTGTAATTGATGCAAGAGGGCTTACTTTTAAGCCGGAAACATCTATACCCTGCTCAATAAGTTCGTTAACTTCTTTTTCAAAAGCTTCTGGCAGAATAACAGTTCCCGCACCAATAAAACAGGTTTTGCTGCCATACAAAATCCCTGAGGGTATCAGGTGGAATTTATATGTTTTATTATTGGCAACAACGGTATGACCGGCGTTGCATCCGCCCTGATAACGTATAATTAATTCTGCATCAGCTGCTAATAAATCAGTAATTTTGGCCTTTCCTTCATCGCCCCACTGGGCTCCGACAACAACTTTATTCATGACATATCCTCTCTTAATTCTTCCTTTTGCTATTGTATTATTCTTTTACAACAGCAGGCTATTTACTGATTTATTCTATCACAAAAATTATCTTATTTCCAAGGATAGTCGTCTTTTATTTCCCAGCCGTCTATCATTATTAATGCTGCACAATAGAAACCAGACTGGCTTTTATTGCATCCTCTTCCGTTTCCACCGTTTAAAAACCAATCTCTGTCGAAACCTGTAGAACCTTCTACTGCAGAGGTATAGCCTACACCTGCAGGAACAAATCTTTTTTCAGGCTGAATTGAAAAAGCAAATACATCTCTTCCATATTTATTTGGTCTTTTAAATCCGTTTAAATCTATAATTATATTCATTGCACCATGCAACTTGCCGGTTTCAGGATCAGGGAGGCTTTCAACATAATCAGCGGCAAGGATCATAGTACCGTCAGCCAGAACCAGTTTAGGGTTATTGTTTTTTACTTCTCCATAAGAATCACAATTTCCGCCTTTCAGGCATGTGTAGTGAATATCTTCAGGAAAATCTTCCGGGGAATATTCTTTTATAATTTTTACATAAGGTTTGATATATTTATCTGTAAACATTGCAGTATTTTCATTTCCACCAATTGTGAAATTCCAATCAGAAACAGGACCATGGTCAACTTCTGCTCTGGTGATTGCCTGCTGCATGATTGAGTAAAATTTCTTTAGCTGTGTAGCAGTTTGTTTTTTCTGATATTCCCCCACAAGTGTCGGCAGTGTCATTGCAGCAACTACCCCTATTATTCCTAATGTTATCAGTACTTCAGCCAGAGTGAATGCTTTCTTTTGTAATCCCATCAAAACCTCCATCTATTAAATAGAACCATATTATTATTATATCTTATGGATAGAATTAATTCAATACGTTAAATAGATTTTATTTATTTTTCTATTTGCTGAATGGTTATATTTATTATTTTAAATCGTAATTATATTAATGGAGCATCGAAGTGTATGTTAATGAAAAAGCAGCTAGGACAAAAAATTCAAATGCTCAGAAAAAAACTCAAACTAACTCAAGAGCAATTTTCTGAGCTTGTAGGTATTGATCCTAAAAATGTAAGTAAAATTGAAAACGGCAATAATTATCCTTCGGCAGAAACCCTTACATCAATAGCAGACGCGCTCGGTGTTGATATTTATGAATTGTTTGTGTTCAAGGAAGAAATCCCGTATACAAAGATGAAGCAGGAAATTATTAATGCTCTTGAAGATAAAAAGACTGTCCTGTATTTGTATCAAATGCTTCTGGAGAAATAACTTTATTTAGGCATTTTGTTCCAAAAATCTGAATCTGTTAGTGCCTGGTAAGTGCAACCTGCTCCATTTAATTTATTAGTTGAAGTATTAGAACAATATGAATTGTTTTTATCATAATAATCAGTTCCCTCAGCTCCCATAGGTCTGAGTACACCTTTTGAATCAATTTGAAACATAAACAAATCCTGCCCCAGACGATTTGGTCTGTTATTATATCCGTTAACATCAATACTTATGTATAAATTTATTGATGAACTTGCACTTTCTAACAGAACAAGGCTGCCGTCATTTAATACAAACTGACCGTCATCAAAATAATTAAGATATAAAGTTTTACCGTTATATGTTTTGTATTTTGTGGAATTATTTTCATTATCAGGACCATAGTTAGGTATACAGGCATCATCATCTAATGAGCCATATCCGCAGTCTTTAACTGTTTTTAGATATTTCATAAGTACCGGTTTAAAATCCCATCCTAGTTTTGTTTGCGGTGTTATCCTTTCACCGTTTTCTGCCTGATACATATCAAGAGCCTGTGATAAAACGGAATAAGCTCTTTTTAACCTTGTCTGCATTTCCTGATTGCGGTTATTTTGTACTAGTGCTGGTAATGTCAGGGCAGCTACTACCCCGATTATACCCAGAGTTATCAATACTTCAGCAAGAGTAAACCCATAATTTTTCATTTATACCTCCATGACACCTATAGGTGGTAGTGAACTTGTAATTAATGTACCACAATAGGTGGTATGAGTCAACCGGAATTTTTGAAAAAAGAATTATTATTAAAGCTTGGTGCTAATATTCGTACATTAAGAATGCAGCTTGGTATATCTCAAGAGGAGCTTGCATTTAAAATAGATTCTGCAAGAAATTTTATAGGCTGTATTGAGCGTGCAGAAAAATCCCCCACTATATTTACTCTTTTTCGTATAGCGCAGGCTTTAAATGTAAAACTTGAAGTTCTGGTTAAAGATATTGATAGATTTTGAGCTAAAATTTGAACGGGTAATCTTCAGGTATTTTCCACCCATTCTGGGATATTACCTGAGTACAGTAGGCTGCTCCTCCAGCGCTTCCTTCTTTACAGCCGTATGCAGGGTCATTGTATAGGTCTTCTAATGTATAATCGTATCCACCATTCCAAGTAAGATTGCCATCTTCATCTGTAGCGCTTTTTTGTGCTAAGTAAGGCTGAATACCTTTTCTATAACTTTGTTTATTAGCTTTACGCTGTGGTCTGAACTCAAATACAAAAATATCCTTTCCGTATTTTGAAAATCTTTGGGTTGAAAAAGTATTTTTATCAAAATTTTTTGCGTCAGGGTAATAAAAATAGTTGATTCCTGATTTCACAACACATAAGCTTCCGTCAGGAAAATATGCAGCTACAAAACCATCGTTTAAGACTTCTACTTTAACCGTTTTCCAATATTTTGCAAGATATATATCATACCATTTTTTAGTATTTTCTATTGTATCATTTGTTTCAAAATACCAAAAATCCCAAGATTCATTTTCGGCTTGAGATGCCAGCAGTGCATTATTCGCAACGGAGTAAAATCGCTGTAAACGGGTTTCAACAACTTTCTTTTTATAATTCCCTACTATGTTTGGAATAGTCATTGCTGCTACAATTCCTATAATCCCAAGTGTTATTAATACCTCTGCTAAAGTAAATCCGCTAAATTTTTCAATTTTTCCAAAAGCATTCGTAATGAAAAATGATTTGTTGAAAATCGTGTGCTTTGTAAATTTCGTGCTAAGTGAAGTTTCTAAAATCGTTCCGGAGTGTTGCTGCGGCTTAGTGTTGCCCCCCCCCCCCTATCTGAGTACCTGTCATATCTTGTGTTTCCACGTTATACCTCCATTCTTTTATTCTTATTATAAACCATTTTTTATAAATATCAAGAGTGGAAATAATTTATTATTTAAATTGTTCTGATAAGATTATTAATTCAGGCAGAATTTCAAAAGCATCTCCAACCATGCCGTAATCCGCTATGTCAAATATAGGCGCATTGGCATCAATATTAATAGCAATAATCTTATTTGAATTTTTCATGCCTATTGTATGCTGTATTGCGCCGGATATACCACAGGCAATATACAATTTTGGAGTGACAGTTTTTCCGGTTTGTCCTATTTGCATTTCATGAGAAGCCAGCCCCATTTCAACTGCAACTCTGCTTGCGCCGACTGCTGCCCCGATTTTATCTGCAAATTCTTTCAAAAGCCTGAAACCTTCTTCATTTTTCATTCCTCGTCCGCCCGCAACAATAATTTCAGCACTATCCAGTTCGTTCAGACTATCTGTAAGTTTTTTATGAAATTCCAGTATTTCAATGTTTTTTGGAATACTCTCAAGATTTACTGATTTGCTTATAATTTCAGTTTGTTTAACATTATTTTTCTCAGCAGGTTTAAACACTTTGGGACGTACAGTTGCCATCTGCGGCAAATTTTTACAGAGAATCGTTGCCATAAGTTGACCGCCAAATGTTGGACGGGTTGCCGCCAGCTGTCCTTTGTCATTAATATCCAGCCCTGTGCAATCCGCAGTCAGACCTGTATGAAGTGCAGTTGATAGTCTTGGCGCTAAATCTCTTCCCTGGTTTGTAGCACCTATTAATAGTATTTCCGGCTGAATTTCTTTTATTGTTTCAACTGCGGCTTTTGAATAATAATCCGTATTGTAGGTTCCAAACATGTCATCTTCAATCGCATATATTTTATTTATTCCGCTGTTAACAAATGCTTCTTTGTATTCATCCGCAAGTCCTTTTTTTGAAATCAATAAAGCATTAACTTCAGCATTATCAAGTTTTTCAGCCAGTTCCTGCGCCTTATTGGCAAGTTCAAAAAATACTGTATGGATATAATTTTCTCTGGTAACTTCTGCGTATATAACAATTTGCTTAGTCATTTTGACCTCCTAAGCAGCTGTGAATTTTTTTAGAAAGCTCTCCAGTAGTATTACAAAATTCACATGCAGTTTCTTTCGGAGCCGGGCGGAAAGCTTTGCTGACGTAAGTTGGAGAACCTTTCAGCCCTACTTCTTCTGCGCTTAGCCCTAAGTCTTCAAAACCGTATGTTTTAATTTCAGCATTTATAGCTTTTTTTATACCGTTAATTTTTGCTCTGGTTGGTTCAAAATAATCTTTTAAAACACATATTAATGCAGGAAGTTTAACTCTTATAATTTCGGTTCCGTCATCGAGTTCTCTTCGTACCGTAATAGTTCCTTCTTCATATGAAAGAATTTCCTGTACAAAGGTTACCTGTGGAATACTTAAGGTGTTAGCAATACTTGGACCTGTTTGTGCTGTGTCACCGTCAATAGCAAACTGCCCGCATATTATTAAATCAAAATCAGACAGTTTTTCTTTTATTGCTGTACCTATTGTCTTACCTGTTGCGTATGTATCTGCAGCAGCGAACTTTCTGTCAGAAAGTAATATACCCTCATCAACACCTGTAGCTAAAGTTTTTTTCAGCATATCCGCAGCCTGAATCGGCCCCATTGTAAGAGCCGTTATTTTTATATTATCATAAGACCTTTTTAACTTTAGTGCAGCTTCAATTGCATAAACATCATACGGATTTATAATGCTTTCCAGACCTTCTCGTTGGATAGTATTATTTTCTGTCCATTTTATATCAGAGGTGTCCGGAACCTGTTTTATGCACAATACAATTTTCATATAAAAATTCTCTCAAGCTTATAATATTAACTATTATAAATTATATGCGTTTCTTTGGCACTTGTCTGGTATTCGCATCCAACAGGGCATCATAAGCAATGATGTATAATGCACATTTCTTTATATTCGGAACATACCAGGCGCATCTTTCCTGTGTGCAAACTTTATCTATGTCACACCCTGCACTCATCAGCGGGCAAAAAGGGATACCATCTTTTTTCTCAGCCATTTCTTATACTCTCCTACTTTCTATTATGCTTTAGCTCCAGCTTGTTTTAACAAGTTGCAGTTTTCATCTCGTTTTCTTTCCTGATCTTTATATATTTTTGTTCTATTGATAACTTCATCAAAATCTATTTTGTGAGCATCAAAATCAGGACCGTCAACACAGGCAAACTTAACTTCGCCGCCTACAGTAACTCTGCAAGCACCACACATTCCTGTTCCGTCAACCATAATAGGGTTCATGCTTGCTTCAGTGTATATTCCTTTATCTCTTGTAAGATTTGCAACTGCTCTCATCATAGGCATAGGTCCTACAGCAATTGCGTAATCAATTTTTTCCTGATTCATTAATCTTTCCATAACCTGGGTTACAAATCCTTTTTCTCCCATAGAACCATCATCAGTTGTTATAAATAACTCTGTGCAGGCATCTTTCATTTTATCAGCCCAGAAGATAAGGTCTTTATTTCTTGCGCCCATAATCATGTAAACTTTGTTGCCGGCTTCTTTAAAAGCTTTAGCAATTAGATAACAAGGTGCAGCACCATAGCCTCCGGCAAGACAAACAACTGTTCCGTATTTTTTGATATGAGTTGGCTTTCCTAAAGGGCCGACGATGTCTGCAATTTCATCACCTACGCCGAGTGCAGCAAGTTTTTTAGTTGAATAGCCTACTGCCATAAATACCAAAGTTAAAGCTCCTGTTTCTTTGTTTACATCTGCTATTGTCAGAGGCACTCTTTCTCCGTTTTCATCAGCTCTAAAAATAATAAATTGACCGGCTTGTGCATTTCTTACAACATAAGGTGCATCAATAGTAATTTCATATTGATTCGGGCAAATTTCTTTTTTTGATAAAATCTTATATCCCATTTGTTTATCTCTCCTTAATTCAAAATCTAAAAATATTATATACTAAGACGAATATATAATCAAGCAGGGAAAACATAAGGAAATTAGAAAGCTAAATTTTTCATTGTTATTAATAACTAACCTTATAAGGATAATCGTCCGGAATTTTCCAGTTATTTAGCTGTATAAGAGCTGTGCAGTAATTTCTACCACTAACGCTTCCTTCCATTTTATTTGTGTAGCATAAATCTTCAAGCTGTTCTTTTGTCCCGTTCCAACGAAATTTCCAAGGTTCAAACCCCCGATTAACGAGATAAATCCATTTCCACTCCTCAGTTTCTTTGGCTGGACCTGTCGGATAAAAATTAAATGAGAATACACAAGTTCCTAGTTTATTGCCGCTATCAATACATTTTTGAGCTTTCCCGGGGTAGAAATACCAATCTCTTGTAGTGTGGTCTATGACTCTTAGAGCACTTCCGTCAGGGAAATATACTATAAGGCTTCCGTCTGATAATAACTCTGTTTTAATTATTTTCATATAAGGGGTCAGATATTTATTAAACCATTTTTCGGCTTCAGAACTTCCGGGTACCGGATTTCCATCTTTGTCGGTTTCGGCTCCGGTTAAATCGGCAAACCAGTATTTTTTATCGCCGTAATCAACTTCGGCAAATCTTACAGCTTGATTTATTGTCGAATAGAATTTCATTAATCTTGTTTCAACTACCTTATTGTTGTTTTTCTGAATCAGAGCAGGCAATGTAAATGCAGCAACAACACCTATAATTCCAAGAGTGATTAAGACTTCTGCAAGAGTGAAAGCATGTAGATATTTCTTCATAATTTAACCTTTCTTTACAAAAATTACATTATTTATATTGTAATAACATGAATTATATTGTAAATACAAAAATTGTCAAATTTATAATGACTAAAGATAAGGTTTTTTGGCATATTACTTTTATAATTAAAGAATGGAAGCTAAAAGTGCCAGAGAAGTCGTAAAAATTTTATTAATGAAAAATAAAGTTTCGCTGAGTAAGCTGGCGAGAATGTTATCAACCGAAGATAAAAAAGTATATCAGCAATCGCTTTCTGCTAAGTTGATAAACGGAACTCTCAAATATAATGAGATGGTTCAAATTTGCGAGCTTTTAGGATACGAAATAGAGTTTAAAAAATTATAAAAAGTAATATAAGCTTTACAATATTTCTTGCTTTATCTATAATTTTCTTACATTTATAGAATTATAAAAGGTGAAAAATGAGTAAATATTTATTGGAAATAGGAACAGAGGAACTTCCTTACAGATTTATTCCACAGGCTATAGAACAGTTAAAAAACGGTTTTGAAGGATTTTTAAAAGATAATAAAGTCGGATATGAAAAAGTTGATGTTTATGCAACTCCGAGGCGTCTGGCTGTAATTATCAGCGGGCTTGAAACTCATACCTCTGATGAAACAAAAATTGTCAAAGGTCCTATTGCGAAAGTTGCATATGATGAAAGCGGAAATCTTACAAGAGCCGGCGAAGGCTTTGCCAGAAAAAACGGGCTAACTCCTGAAGATTTATATGTTGAAAACGATTACGTGCATGCCAAAATAGTTATTAAAGGAAAATCAATCGTTGAACTTTTACAGGAAAATGTTCCGGTAATATTCTCAAAACTCCAGGGGTCACACTTTATGAGATGGGGATATAATGATCAGAAATTCTCCCGTCCAATAAAGTGGATAGTGTCCCTTCTTGATAAAGAAGAAGTAAAAGTAAAAATTATTGATAAAGAATCTTCAAATGTTTCGCGCGGACACCGGTTTGCCCAGCAGAATGTTATTATTGGTCATCCTGATGATTACGTTGAAATTATGCGTAACTGCTGTGTAATTGTGGACCAAAATGAACGTAAACAAATTATTGTTGATAAAGCTAAAGCCGAAGCTGAAAAGCTTGGTGCTGAACCTTATTATACAGATGATTTGCTTGATGAAGTAACATTTATTACAGAATATCCGGTTCCTGCGGTATGTGAATTTTCCGAAGAATACCTTAAGCTTCCGGAAGAACTGGTCGTTACCGTAATGGCAGTTCACCAGAGATATTTTGCTTTATATAAAGATGGAAAACTGATAAATAAATTTATTACAATGACAAACTATATCGGCGATGAGTTTGCTAATATCAAAGCCGGTAATGTAAGAGTTATTAAAGCTCGTCTTGATGACGCTGTATTCTTCTTTAATGAAGATACTAAAAAAACTCTTTCTGATTACGTTGAAGATTTAAAAGGCGTAACCTTCCAAAAAGGCATGGGCTCTGTTTATGATAAAACACAGAGATTAATTACTCTTTCAAAAGATATAGCAAAAGAACTGAATGTTCCTTCAAAAGATATTGAAAGAACCGCACTCCTTTGTAAAGCTGATTTGGTTACCCAGCTTGTATTTGAGTTTACTGAACTTCAGGGCTATATCGGCTCAGATTATGCAAGAGTTGCCGGAGAAGATGCAAAAGTTGTAGAAGGAATAAAAGAACACTACTTCCCACTCAATGCTGAGAGTGAAACCGCAGAAGGCATAGAAGGTCAGGTTGTCGGGATTGCTGATAAACTTGATACGATTTGTGCCGTATTTGCAGACGGCAAGAAACCTACAGGCTCATCGGATCCTCTGGGTGTAAGACGTGCTGCTCTGGGGATAATCAGAACTGTACTGAATAATGATTTAAAAATTAACCTTAGCAATTTGATACAGAAAGATTTACTTCTTTTACCGGTATCAATTGAAACTTCTTCAGAAAAAAATGCGCTTCAAAAAATTGCAGATACGGTTAAGAAAAATGTAGCAAGAATTGCTCCGGACAAATGTCTTGCTGAAATTAACGAATTTTTTGTTCAAAGGTTAATAATCTTACTGAGTGATAAATACAGTAAAAATGTCCTCGAGGCATGCGCTTCTAATAAAAATCCAATGGAAGATCTGGCAGATTATATTGCACGCGTAAAAGTTGTTCAGACACTTGATAATCAGGCTCTTCTTGAAAGTGCAAACAGGGTTATTAGAATTTTGAAAGAAAATTCAAAATCACAGGTGAACAAAGATTTGTTCAAAGAGACGTCTGAAGGCATGCTCTACAGAGAAATTCAATCTGTAGACGAAAAAGCAGATTACGCAGCATATCTGGAACAGTTAATTTCAATTAATCCGGCTGTTGAAAAATTCTTTGATGATGTTCTTGTCATGGATAAAGACGAAAAAGTTAAAGAAAACAGGCTGGCTTTATTGACTTTACTAAAGAAAAAATATGAAGTTTTGACTGATTTTAGCAAGTTATAGCCGGCTTTATGCTGTTTTATAAAGAATTGTAAATAATCATTCAAAAAGAGTAAATTATTTTTTTCAGGTTACTTTAAAATAGTACAATAAGGTAGTGAATTCCAATTCAACTAATCAAAGGTAGAGGTTCTTATGTTAAACCGATTTAAAAATCTAAAGATTGTAAGAAAGCTGAAAAACGAAATCAGCCCGAGATTAAGATGGTTAATGTTTGAAAAACAAAACATTGATAAATCTTCGCCTGAATACATAAAAATGATTAGCGGAGTTGAGGATATACAAACAAATTCTGACGAACGCAGGCTGGAAGCAATGGTCAGAGAACAACTCAAGGAAGAGTTCCCGAATATCGAGAACATGAAATCCTATGAACTTCTTGTTGATGCAGTAATGCACAACTTAAAGAAAAAACAGCTTCAAGCCACTGAAGACCTTGATATTGAATAGGTCTGGAAAAAGGAGAAAATAACTCCAATTATGAAAAAGAAAATAATACCCCGTAGCGGGTGTTATTTTTTTTTACTTAAGAATAATTTGTTTCAGGGTGAATTGGAAAAAGAAAGGAGAATTCATATGACAACAATTATCGGGGTTAATTTAACAAACAGAGCAGAATGCTCGGCAGAGTTTCAGCAAATCCTTACAAAATACGGATGTTCAATTAGAACCAGAATAGGACTGCATCATTCTGAACAGGATGTTTGTTTGAACAGGGGAATTGTTCTTCTGGATTTAAAAGATGATGGTCAGGAGCTTATTGATGAACTTTCAAAACACTGGGAAGTTCAGACAATGAAGTTTGAATAGTTAAGATATGTAAACATTTGTTTGCTTAATAGCAAAAATAAACTTTTACGGATATTTATGTAAAGGGATCCGTAGAGATGATTAATGCTGTGAATGTATCACAATCGACAAACTTACTGGATAAATACAGAAGGCAGAAACAAAAATTGCCGCCGGATAAGTCTAATCAATCATTAAATGTTAAAACAAGTATATTTTACGTTAATGATTATCATGGAAAAGCAATGAATATGGAGCGTACAGTTACAGCATCCAACGAATTTGACCAATATATATCGTCTGATAAAGTTGATAAATTAAAACTTTCATCAGGCGATATTTTGTTAGGGGAAAATCCTAAAGTTAATCAGGTAGCATTAAACTTTTTAAAACTAATTGGAGTTACAGCTTCTGCTGTCGGGAACCATGAGTGTGATATGAAGTCTTCTCTTTTTAAAGATATAATGCAGAACATTAGTTTTAAATTGCTGGCATGTAATCTTAAACCTGTGAATAATAAAAACCCGCTCTCACAAAAAGTGGAGAAATCAATTATTGAAGAGCATAACGGGCACAAATACGGAATTATAGGTGTCCTTCCAACAGATCTGTTATCAAGGGTTAAGTATGGAAAAGTGTTGCAAGACCAGCAGATAGACCCTGTAAGTATCGAAGAAACTATTGACGATATTCAAATAGAGATTAATAAACTAAAATCACAAGGGATTAATAAGATTATTCTGCTTTCACACAGCGGCTACGGCTATGATAGAAAGATTGCACGCGAAACTGACGGATTAGATGTTATACTTGGCGGTCATTCGCATAATTTAATCGAAGGAATTAAGGAAGGTGAAAATCTCTTGTATTCAAAAAGCGGAGAACCTGTCGTAATAACACAAGCCGGACGTGATGGAAAGAATTTTGGTGTATTAAATCTTGAATTTGACGATAAAGGAATTATTAAGAAAGTCCAGAATAATGTTGCCACAACAAGAAAATTCACAAGAAATGTTCCTGCCAGATATATGTTTGAAAAAATCCTTGGTAAGCCGGAAGTTGTTGGTGTCATAAGGACTGCGCCGCCGCTTTTGACTAATGATTTAATTGAACCAAGCCCTCTTGCATATTACGGACTTGATGCAATAAAAGAACGTACAGGTGCAGACATTGCAATAGTCGGAGCGGCAAATATCCGCGGATATGTGGAAAAAGGCAAAATCGATACCAGAACGATAGAAGAGATTTCTCCATTTAAAAATAAGATTTTGAAAATCAACTATAGTGAAAAAGAACTGGTTGACGCTTTAAAATTCGGAGCAAAATCATTTGTGAACCGTAATAACAAACCAGGCATAATGTATGTTTCCGGTCTGCAATATACTATCTCAAGAAATGGTCAGATTTATAACTTAAAATACATAAGAAAAGATGGTACTGAAGAAGAGATTGATGTTGCAAATCCGCGTAAAGATAAAATGTATTCAGTTGCAATAAATGATTATTATTCTTCAGGTAATGATGATTTAACTATGCTTAATAAAATCGATCAGGCAACTGAAAGGTATGATTTTGATTTAAATGAGTGTATTGAATATAAAATACGAAATACAAGTGATCCTGTCGATATGGTTGATGACGGAAGAATAAAGATTGTTGATTAGAATTTTTGTAATATAATTGATATATGGAAACAGAACTAAAACAATTGATGAATGCTTTGAAACCTCGTGTTGACAGTATAAAGGAGTGTCTTTGACTATGCCGGGTTAGGCAGAAAACTCTCGGCTCTGGAAGCTGAAATGCAAGCGCCGGATGTCTGGTCAGACCAAAACAAAGTTTCAAAGCTTGGGACAGAGATAAAAGAGATTAAAGAAAATATTTCATTTCTTGACAGTTGGAGTTCTGCTATTGATGATGCAGGAGTTGCACTGGAAATTCAGGATGAGGACTTAGTTGCTGAAAGTTATGAAGCTTTGAAAAAAGTTTCAAAAGATCTTGATAAATTTGAAATTAAACTTATGCTGAGCGGGGAGTACGATGAAGCAGATGCAATTTTGACAATTAATGCAGGAGCCGGCGGAACTGATGCCCAGGATTGGGCAAGTATGCTTCTTCGTATGTACATGCGCTGGGCTGAGAGCAGAGGCTGGCATGTTGATTTGCTTGATAAGCTTGACGGGGATGAGGCAGGTATCAAGTCTGCTACAATAAAGATTACCGGCAAATATGCTTTTGGTTATGCAAAGGCTGAAAAGGGTGTTCACAGGCTCGTCCGTATTTCACCTTTCAATGCAAACGGAAAACGCCAGACAAGTTTTGCATCGCTGGAGGTTTCACCGATTATAGCTGATTTTGAAAAGACAATAACAATCCCTCCGGAGGACTTGGAAATAGATACTATGCGTTCAGGCGGAGCCGGCGGGCAGAATGTTAACAAAGTTGAAACTGCTGTGAGAATTTTGCATAAACCTACCGGAATTGTTGTTAAATGCCAGCAGGAGCGCTCACAATTGCAAAATAAAGAAAATGCCATGCAAATTCTTGCCTCAAAACTTCTTGCAATCCGTCAGGCAGAACATGAGAAAAAGCTTGCAGAACTAAAAGGTGAAAATGTTGATATAAACTTTGGTTCACAAATCCGTTCTTACGTTTTCCATCCGTATAAAATGGTAAAAGACCATCGCACAGGTTATGAAGCAGGAAATGTTGAAGCAGTGATGGATGGAGATTTGGACGGTTTTATTGAAACCTATTTGAAAAATTTCAAAAATAGTTTATAATAAAAAAGCAGAGTAAAACATGATAGAAAAGCTATATATGTTTTCTCAAGCACGCTTCCACTCCGTTCCCGCTATCGTTTCGAAAACATATATAGCTTTTCTATCATCAGAACATTAAAAGTAAAATACAGCTAATAAAAAAAGAAAAGAAAGAATAAACAAAGGAGATTAAAATTATGGAAAACACAGTAATAGTAAGACTTTCCGGGGGGGGGGCAAGGTAATTTAAGCTCCTTATCGGGTATTGGCGCAGGTCGCGAGCCATTTCGCGCCGCCACACAAAAGAAGCAGCAAAGAGGCTTTACGCTTGCAGAAGTTTTGATAACTCTGGGGATAATTGGTATTGTCGCGGCAATGACTTTACCTGCATTAATAAGCAAACATGAAAAGCTGACAACTGCAACCAAGCTTAAAAAGTCTTATAGTGTGCTTGCGCAAGCGATAAAAATGTCAGAGGTGTCAAATGGAAGTCTTGATGATTGGGATTATACTATTCCCGGACAAGAGTTTTGGCAGAGGTACTTAACTAACTATATATCAATTAGTAATAGAACTGTAACTGAGACTGGGATAAGATATAGATACTTAAACGGAGAAGCTTGCCAAGAGGGTTTTTGTGTAAGAGATTCTTATACTGTATTTCTGTCTGATGGATCGTCACTTATAGTTTCATCTTTTCAGGGCTTTTCAAACGGTAGAGTTATTATGATAGATATTAACGGTTTTAAAGAACCGAATATGTTAGGCAAAGATGTTTTTGTTTATGCGATTATCAAAAAATATGGTTTAT